>JBGCGG010000067.1:0-175610 GCA_045110585.1 Phormidesmis sp.
CGGCCGCTGATCACCTCCAGGACGACTTTTGCCTTAAATTCACTGCTGTAGTTTCTTTGCTTGCTTCCCATGTTCCTTGACCTTTATGGACTTTAGCTTACGCTCTCTAGCCGCTGTCCTAAATTTGGGGGTCACTACACAGCTGACTAAAACTGCAACGCTGAGGCGTTGGGAATATTGCCAGAGCATTGATGAACCTTGCTGCATTGAGTCTATGGTTGAGGCGCTGCATGATTATGTGAGCGATCGCTCGGCCCTAGAAAAAAGCTTTGGCAACTCCTCTGCCAAGATTCATTTAGCGGGGCATGGGGTGAGCGGCATTATCGCGCTGCTGTATGCGCAGCAGTATCCTGAGCAAATTGCATCTTTAACGTTGCTGTCAGTAGCGGCTAGGCCCGCAGTGAATTGGCAGGCTCACTACTATGCGCTCAGGCAGTTGTTGCCTTGTAGCCGAGCGATGATTCTGGCTCAAATGACTCGGTTGCTGTTTGGTCAGCAGCCTGCTCGCTTTACTAAAGCCCTCTCTCAGCTTTTGGCCAATGACCTGGATAGCAATATTACGCTGCACTCGCTGGCTCACCATACTCAAATAGCGCCTGGCGCACTGCGTGTGCCTGTTCTGGTTTGTAATGGAGAAGTAGATGCGATCGCTGGTCCTCGCGATGCTGGGGACTGGCAGCGCTGGCGTGCTCACGTGCTGTCTTCTGATGACCCCTCACCCGAGACTAATCCTTTTCCCAGTGAAGCTTCTCGCCTTTGGCATTGCCCCGGTGGCAATCACTTTTTTCACTTTTACCATGCGGCGGAAGTGGCTAAAATGATGCGCACTCATTGGCAAGACACTAAGCAGACAGCGCCATCAAGATGTTTGTCATCAGTGGAGCAGCGTTCTGTGAGTCACCGCATTACTCAGCTAGCCTAATGCTGTTAGGTGAGGACATTTTCTTTATCGCTACTGCTTGCTGGTCGTCTCTTGCTGGTCTTTTCTTAGGCCACAACATTTTGACAGATTTCACTCCGCTGATTCATTTAGCCGATTAGCCCAAATGGTCGCCATGCTCTCTGCTCCTACGACAGCTTCTTACCGCACCCATGCGCTCTCTTCTGGTCAAGACCCTCAGCGATCGCTCTCTTATCAGCCCCAACTGTTCAAATTCAAACGCCATGATTCATTGCACTTTCGAGACAATGGACTGTGGCGCATCCAAAGCGGATATGTGCGGACGCTAACGTGGAATGCTGAAGGTGAATTTACGCCCTTGGGGTTTTGGCAAACGGGTGATGTGATTGGTTGCGCGATCGCTCAAGCCAACCCTTACAAAGCCCAATGCCTGACGCCCGTCGTTGCCGAATATCTGGGCAGTCACTACGCCTTTTCTAAATGCGATGTGCTGGCTCAAGTCAGACAATCTAATGAGCTGCTACAAATTTCACACTGCCGTAATGCAGACATGCGATTACTGAGCTTTTTGTGCTGGGCCGCTCAACGCTTTGGTAAGCCTTCTACGATAGAGCGTCCCTTATCTGCGTCTCAGCAGAATGGCGCTCAAACAGACGGCGCTCAAACAGATGGCGCTCACTTAGAGGGCTGTCTATCTAATGGCTGCGCCTCCGATGGCTGCCTGTCGAATGGTTGCCAAATGGAGAATGCTCCCGTCAATGGTGCGTCCATAAAATGCTATCGCCGCCTGCTTCGGCTCACGCATCAAGAGATTGGTGAATCTATTGGTATCACCCGCGTAACGGTGACCCGATTACTGAAGGGCTTAGAGCAGGACGGATTGATTCAGTGGAACAAACAAGAGAAAATCGTGTTTCAAAAAGCGTTTCAACACTGCTGTGACAACATTGCAGACTCAAGAAGCCCCTGATATAAACTAAGTCAGGGGCTTCTTGAATAGGCTGTTTGATTGGACTGCCTAATTAGACAGATGACGTAACTAGACAGATGACGTGAACGTGCTGGATTCACTCGCGCACATGCTTTTTCTATCAGCCTGAAATTAGTTCAGTGTGACTAGCGTATCGTTCGCGAGGAAGTGCGCTAGGTGATAAGCTCGCTCTTCTGTTTTTAGCAAGATGCCTTCGTATAGGTAGCGAGTGGCGCGATCGCCCAAGCTCTCAGCCTGCGCAGCCTGACGACGCAAAACCTGAATAATAGCTTGTTCTGCTTTTAGATCATTCTCGACCATGGTGCGGCAACCATAAACGCCGTCTGGCTCTTGCTCAAAGCAGCACAGCTCAGCCAACTTAGTAAAGCTGGCAACGGGGACACCGCCCAGGCCATCTAGGCGCTCACCAATATCATGTACGTGGCCTTTAGTGGCGTCGTAGCCTTCTTCAAAGTACTGATGCAAAGAGAGGAATTCAGCACCTTCAACAACAAAGTGATGCTTCTGATACTGAACATATAGCCCTTGAAGGCTCGCTAGGGCAAGATTCAACCCTTCGCATACAGGCTCAGTAATAGACTTTTCGAGCAGCAGTACATTGTCAGCAACTTGACCAAACGGTGTAATGACAGCAGATGATACGGGCATGGAAAGATTCCTCAAACAGTTGCAGCGACCAGAGCGTTCGTAGTTCACGCTCTGCCCTTCTATAGCTAGAGTATAGCCAAACAGGCAATCTCTGAAACCCTTGAAAATATTGAGTTTAAGCCTTCTGATTGACACAAAATCTCATTAGGCACGGCAGCCGAATTATCAAATTTTGTGCCTAACCTACGATTATCAACAGTTTTTGCACCGCTATTTTCGAACATGACGGATCACGCCCCTATCGGGCTGCATCCGGCCCTATTGAAATTACCTTCTAGTTATGAAATGGGAAATATTTGTAACTGTTAACAATTCAGTTCCACCCCAAAGCTTTTGCTTATATGCCTAACAAAAGTGTTCCTCATGAGTGATGTAGCGCGTTCAAATATTTGCCTGAAGCCTCTATCTCAAGCATCTATTCTGAGCCTATTTTTCTACTCCGCCGCTTGCCTGGAGGCAGCCCACTATGACTCTTTCTGACCCTTTACCTACCTTTGTGCAGCATGTATTTACGGTTATTTCCACAGACCGCTGGCACGTTTATGTTCGCCGTAAGGAACTAGACCCTGACGCGCCGTGTCAATGTTTTCATCCATGGCAAGTGTTTATTCACGTATCAACAGCAGCGATGCCGTGATCGCCGCTACCGTAGAAGAAGGATGGCATAGGCAATCGTATACCCATCATGAAATTGGAAGAGACCACGTAACCAGAGAAGAAGATATCACCTATGTTTTGTACTGTTGCAGCGCAACAAGCGGGAGAACGTATCGTTGGCACCGCCAGCCATTACGATGCTTATGTGCTCATTGAATGCCCTAAGCCTTGGCCGGTGAATGCTTTTACGTCCAAGGGTATGCCTTCTGCCTTGCGCCAGTTTATTAAGGCGACAAAGGCTCAACGGTCAGTACAGTTTTTGTGCATCGCTGGTCAGCATACTGCGATCACATCTGGCCTTAAGGTGTTGATATATGAGAAGGCTGAACACGCTATTCATGCTGAGCGGACTGCGCTTTCTGCGCTAAAAACCCTTGATGGCAATGGCTTTAGCCGTGGATATGTGGGGTATGAATTTGAGGTTGATAGCCTGGAGCAAGTGATTCCTTGTGTAGAGGCCTATTGGCAGCAAGAAAAACAGGTTGCGAATGTTATTCAGACACAGGATCTTTTGGTTTGTACCCACGGCATGAGAGATATGTGCTGTGCCCGCTTTGGTCAGCCTTTTTACCGGCAGGCTAAGCATTTGGCTAAGCTGGGCCAGTTGCCAAACACACGTACCTGGCAAGTGAGCCACATTGGCGGGCATCGGTTTGCACCAACGGCGATTTCATTGCCAGATGGTCGCTATTATGGGCGGCTCACGGTGGAGGCTTTGGCTGCGATCGCTAATCGTCAAGGCCCTATCGAACAGATCGTGTCGGTTTATCGTGGCTGGGGCGTGTTACCCCAACCGGTGCAATTTTTAGAGCAGCGGCTGTTATTGCAACATGGGTGGTCTTGGTTAGACGCTGCCGTAAGCTACCGTTGCGAGTCAGACCCATCGGAAGAGAGCACGCTCCAAATTGAACTATCTGTCCAGTTTCCTGATAGCCAGTTTCCTGATGGCCAGGTAAGCACGTATCGAGCGGTGCTTAAACGCGATACGTCCCAACCTTATTGTGTGCAGGCTTCTTGCAGTGCAACAGTTCCCGCAACCTTTGTAAAGTACGTTGTGACGGAACTATCGCGCTGCACAGCGCTACCCGCTAGAGACTTTAGCAAGGTTGTAACATCGGGATAGTATCCAGCGTTTTGTACCCTTGTGTGAGCACCTGTGTCAGCGTTTCACCTGCTTGATATGCGGCGATCATTTTCTGCGCAGGGCTGTGTTTGCGTGCTAAGTACGTTTCTAATAGAGAAAGGTAGTGCTGGTCAGGATCATGGCTGAGTGCGTTCTTTGCAGCTTGGAGGACAGTGTGTGCGCCGCTATAAATGTGTTCATTTGCGAACCCAAACTGGGCAGATGTTTGGTGCATGGCGGCATCGGGCACGGTTGTTCTTCCCTGTAGCGTAGTATCGAGCACCAGCCCTTTTAATAAGGCGCATAAGCTCGCATAGAGCGTAAAATCTCCGCAGCTATCAAACGCTTTAAATTCGATACGACCGGCTTCGGCGGGTACCCGTGCGATTTGTGTTAGAGAGGGCACTGACGGAATGAGGTCAGCTTCGTTGCCCACAAACACCATTGCCGCTGGTCTTGCACCCGTGCGGTAAAAGGTGCGAACAGATAGCCCTGTTCCTGTTGTTCCTTTCCACAAATCTCCTTGGTAAAAGGGAGAGCTGAAGCTAAATGGAATCATAAAAGGGCTGTAGTACGTGAGCTTTTTGCCAATATCAATGAGTTGGGTGGTGGTTAGCCCTGCGGCTGATAGGTTAAGGTCTGGGCCTTGGGTAAGCATCGGAATGTGGGCTGTTTCAGCTTCTGGAGAACTGCTGCGCCTTTGTTGTTCGTAATCGTTCAGAGGTGGTGAGGGGATAAACTCGTGCCGGTGAGGATGAAAGCTGGTAAGAGCAGGGGTGAAACTTGCTTTTGCGGCTTGGGTGCGTAGTTGCTCAAAACTCTTGGTGAGTTGGGCGATCGCAGTCTCAATGCTGTCGCAAATTGTCGTGCGAATCTCAATGCCTTTCGGCGGACAGTCTGTGACTGCGCCATTGTGATCAAATCGTTCAAACCCCTCTATATACCATCGCTTCAGCTTAATGCCCGCGTCTCCAATCCGCAGTTGGGCGTAGTCTTGTTCATATTGCGGTAGCTGCGCCACGATGGCTTCAAACTCACAAAAATCTGTATTCGCAAAGTCCGCAAACTGACCATCGGGCCGTATAAACGCAACTTCGTGCTCTATCCCAAATTTGAAATTCATAAGAACGATTCCTATTAAAAAGTATTGTCAAAACTGAAAACGACTTAAAATATCTTATCTGGATATAGATAGAGATACTAAAAGCTTGGCTGGTCAGTCATCCTCGGATAATTCTTATTGAATATGAATATCATCTATTTCTGGTGAGGTGGGCTACCCCTCATAGTTTGCTATCACACGGTTTGCTATCACACGGTTCGCCATCACATAGTTCGCCATTACTTATCTGAGTAGGCAGATGCGATCGCTCACGCATTAAGGTGCTCACGCCTTAATGCTAACGTTTGAATCCTGAATCCTCGAGTCCTAAATCTTCGAATCCTAAATCCTCGAATCCTGAATCCAACAGAGGCGTCGTCTCAGCGCATTGTTAAAGTGTTGCTGCGACTAAAGTGTTGCTGCGACGTTATAGATAGCTTTCGCGATCGCGCTTAGATCCTTGGGCTGAATGATGTAAGGCGGCATAGTGTACAGCAGCTTGCCAAAGGGCCGTAGCCAAACGCCTTGGTCTACAAACTGAGGCTGTACGACGGCCATATCAACGGGATGGTTAAGTTCTACAGCAGCGATCGCGCCCAATACCCGCACATCCTTCACGGCACTCAAACTACGGCATGGTGCTAAATCTTCTTTGAGCTGCGCTTCTATTTGCAAGACCTTGCTTTGCCAGTCGTAACTCTCTAATAGGTTCAAATTCTCTAAGGCTACTGCGCAGGCTAACGGATTGGCCATGAAGGTGGGGCCATGCATAAACACACCGGCTTCGCCCACAGAAAAAGTCTCGCTGATATGCGTGGTTGTGAGGGTAGCGGCCAAAGACATAAACCCACCCGATAGCGCCTTGCCAATGCACATAATATCGGGTGAAATGCCCGCATGCTCACAAGCAAACAGTTTCCCCGATCGACCAAACCCGGTTGCGATTTCATCTAAAATCAACAATACATTGTGTTGTTTGCACAGTTCACTGGCACGGCGCACATAGTCAGGATGATAAAAGCGAACGCCACCCGCGTTTTGCACAACCGGTTCAAAGATAGCTGCTGCGATGTTGTCGTGATGTTCTTCTAGCAGTCTTTTAAAACTTTCAATATCCTGTTCTTGCCACGCTTCTCCAAAGCGCACTTGAGGTGCCTCGGCGAAATACTGCTGTGTGAGCAAGCCCTTGAATAAATGGTGCATCCCATTGACTGGATCGCAGGCAGACATTGCTGCGAAGGTATCGCCGTGGTAGCCATTGCGAATGGTGAGAAACCTGTCTTTGGTGGGCTTACCGCGATTGTGCCAATACTGCACGGCCATTTTCATGGCAACTTCTACAGATACAGATCCTGAGTCAGAAAAGAAAACGTGCTGAAGAGAATCAGGCGTGATGTCTATAATCTTTTTGGCGAGTTCTACCGCAGGGCGATGGGTAAGCCCCCCAAACATGACGTGAGACATCTGTTCCATCTGATGCCGTGCGGCTTGATTCAACCGAGGATGGTTATATCCGTGAATGCAAGTCCACCAAGAAGAAATGCCATCTATCAGCGATCGCCCGTCTTCTAATTCAATCCGTACGCCATTGGCTGAGCGCACTGGAAACACTGGCAGTGGGTTCGGCATAGCCGAATAAGGGTGCCACACATGCTGGCGGTCTAGGGTAATGAGCTGCTCGATGTCATTCACTGGTTTTCTCACACGTGGTTGGTTGCGGTTAGTCCTTATGGCCTATCTGTTGCTGTGCAGTCGTGATGGCTACTCGTCGGCTCTCAGCCCTGTCAAAGCTTCAGCAGGATTATTAGGGATGTGTTTTTAGCCACGCTGATTGTCGCTTTACTTTTCGGTAGTCAGCGAGGGTAAGCTGCCGCCAGGAGAACCAGAGACAATAGGTCAGCAGGAGGAGAAATAGATTGCTAAATAAGAACGCAGTACGCTTGATAGCAGGGCTAGAAAGTTGTTGTTGAATGAAAATATTCAGACTCACCAAAATCAGTGCGCTATTGAGCGTCCATCCACGGCAGATCCGCAATCGACTTCTGCCATACTCTAATAAACTAGCAAGCTGTTCAGATCTCAAGTAAATATAGCGCCGATCATCATAGTCATCACCATCTTTTTGATAAAACTGTTGAGCTAATGAGGGCTTCCACAGCTTATCGAAAAGAGTATCTGCCACTCGATCTGTTACTATCCCTAAGACATAGGTAATGGCCAAAATTGGCAATAGAGAAGCAAAGGAAAAGACTTGGCCAGAAGGCACCCAGCTGTATCCAAAAACGCTTAATGCTAGCAGCACAATCCAGATGGTTGCCCCAACTCCAATCACAATGATTTCAACAAATAAATCAGTGGTACTCATACGATGACCTCTCTTTCAATGCCAGCAAAAAAAGGCGATGTCAGACTCAGCGCTTATCCTTAAGATGAGTCTATTGTTCTGCTTTGATGACTGTCTTCTGTGTCTCGTTGCTTCTTGGCTCCGAAGAAGTGACTACTTTTGATAAGGGACACCACCGGTCTATAAGGGACACCACAGGCTTGAATCCATAGGGGCTAGGGCTGTCCTAAGTAGTCACGTTTGCCTACTTCTACACCATTGTGCCGGAGGATATCGTATGCGGTAGTGACATGAAAATAGACGTTGGGTAAAACGAAAAAGGAGAGATAAGTCCACCCTTTAAAAGTCATGGTTTTCCCTTTGCCTACTGGCAACGTAATCTCTTTCTCTTCGGTATTGTCAATTTGTGCGGCTGTAAAGGTTTCTAAGTAGGCAATGCTCTGCTGCAACCGCTCTGTGAGTTCAGCAAAGCTGGTTTCAGTGTCTTCTATCGCAGGCGCTTCTGTTCCGGCTAGTCTAGCTACGCCTTTTCGAGAGATATCTGAGACAATCTGAACCTGTTTTGCCAGTGGAAACATATCAGGATACAAGCGGCTATTGACGAGCACTGCTGGGTCAATGCTTTTTTCCTCTGCATGGGCAGTGGCCTTATCTAAAATGGCCACTAAGTTCCTAATTGCGCGAATCAGCTGAGGCACTGAAGCTTCATACATCGAAATAGCCATACTGAATAGTCCTAGACACTAAAACTGCCAGGGATACTATACGCGATCGCTCCAGGTCTCAACGCTGCTGCTTCGTTGAATGTCACGTTTATAGAATGTCACGCGGATTCTGCCGCGATCGATGAGGGTTTGCCTTATTGAGGCAAATTTTTATGAGCGGCACGCTGCTGAAACTGTTGTGCAAACATCCCGTACTTAGGTGCAAACACCATCGCAATGACAAAGAACATAGTCATACTCACCACAATGCAGCCACCTGTAGATGCATCTAAGTGATAGCTCACGTAAGTGCCTAATAAACAAGACAGGACGCTGGTGGCCACCGAAATCATCAGCATTCTATCAAAGCGATCTGTGACCAGATAAGCCGTGGCACCTGGTGTAACTAACATTGCGACTACCAAAACAATGCCTGCGGTTTGTAAGGCGGTGACAATGGTCAGCGCCAGCACTGAAAGCAGCGTGTAATACATGAGCTGAGTGTTGAGTCCAATCGCTTTGGCATGATTAGGATCAAAACAAAACAGCAGTAAATCCTTACGGCGCAACAGAATAATGCCAAGGGTCAAAAATCCGGTGACTAATGTCTGCACAATATCTTGCTGAGAAATGCCCAATACGTTCCCAAATAAGATGTGGAACAAGTCAATATTGCTAGGAATTTTAGTGGCGAGGACTAGGCCAAACGCAAAGAACCCGGTAAAAATAACGCCAATGACGGCATCTTCTTTGAGTCGTGTTTTGGCTTTCACATATCCAATGGCGACGGTCGCCCCAAAGCCAAACACAAAGGCTCCAAGAGAGAACGGTAAACCGAGGGCATAAGCTACAACCACCCCAGGAACCACCGCATGAGAAACGGCATCTCCCATGAGCGACCAGCCTTTTAAGGTGATGTAGCAAGACAGCACGGCGCAGACAGTGCCGACAAAGGCACTTACCCATAGGGCACGAAGCATAAACCCGAGCTGAAAGGGTTCAATTAGCCAATTCCATGCCGCTTCTGATGAGAAAGCGAGAAGCGCGTCGTTCATCGATCTGTTCTCTGTTGTTCTGTAATGGTTGGCTCCGTATTCACAGGTCTGTTGGTATCCAGTCTATTCACAGGCTGGATATGACTGTGTCCGGGCTGAGGTGTGCTTTGCTGAGGGGGTTGATTGCTTTGATGAGTCGGCAAGCTGCTAATAGGCAATCCGCCGAAGGTCATGGTGAGGTTGTCTTCTGTGAAGGTTTCTGCCGTGGTGCCTGCGGCGAGAATGGTCTGATTGAGAAGGATAACGCGATCGCAAAAAGTCGAAATCGAAGCCAAATCATGGGTTGAAACCAGCACCGTATGCCCTTCATCACGTAGCTGCAACAGCAAATTTATGATGCTTTTTTCGGTTTTGACATCCACTCCGGTAAAAGGCTCATCTAATAAAATGACTTTGCCTTCCTGTGCTAAGGCCCGTGCTAAAAATGCTCGCTTTTTCTGCCCGCCGGACAGCTCTCCAATTTGGCGATTTTTAAAATCACTCATGCCCACCCGTGCCAAGCTCTCCATCACAATGCGACGGTCTTTGCGGCTCGGAATACGAAAAATGTTCATGTAGCCATAGCGGCCCATCATCACCACGTCATACACGCTAATTGGAAAGTTCCAATCCACTTCATCGGCTTGCGGCACATAGGCAATGAGCTGCTGTTTCTGCGCTTTCTCAATAGAAAGACTGTCCACTCGATTACTGATTTTTATTTGCCCTTGGCTGGGCGCCAGAAATCCCATGATGGACTTAAAGAGCGTCGATTTTCCACCGCCGTTCGGCCCAACTAACCCTGTAATGGTGCCGGGTTGCACATAGCAGCTCGCATTGTACAAAGCCAATCTAGCGTTGCTGTAAGTCACGCTGATGTTATCGACTGAGATGCCGTAAGTAGCCTCAGGTAATACAGAAGATGCCTTAGATGACGGTGCGATGGAGAAAGTCATAGAACCTAAAGTGCGAGGAACAAATGCGAAGAACGATAGGAAAATGCGAGATTTAGAATGGATGAAAGCGTTTAATTGAGTGGAGAGAGGTTTTGATGCGATCCGCTCTAAGCAGGTTATCTATGCCTGGTTTTAGGGTGCGCCCGTTAGCCCTTGGGTTATGAGGTCTGCGTCGTATTGCAGCAAGTCTAAAAAGGTGGGTACTGGCCCTGCCTCGGTAGATAACGAATCGACGTAGAGATTCCCGCCAAACTGAGTGCCTGTGGCTTTGGCAATTTCTTTTTGCCCTTTGTCGCTGACGGTGCTTTCGCAAAAAATGGTGGGCACATTGTTGGCTTTCACTTGGTCAATGACAGATTTTAGTTGTTTGGGCGTGGACTGTTGTTCTGCATTAATGGGCCAGATATAGATCTCTTGTAGGCCGTAGTCTCTGGCCAGATAGGAGAAGGCCCCTTCACAGCTGACTAAGGCGCGTTCGTTTTCTGGTAGGGCGGATAGCTCAGCCGCTAGTTGCTCATCAATGGCTTTGAGCTGTTCGCTGTAGGCTGCTGCATTGGCGTTATAGATCGCTGCGTTTTCAGGGTCTAATTCAACGAAGGCTTGGCGGATATTTTCGACGTAGATCAGTGCGTTTTTCGGTGACATCCAAGCATGGGGATTGGGTTTGCCGCCGTAAGGGCCTGCCGCAATCGGAATCGCTTCGATATTTTCGGTCAAAATGACGGAGGGAACATCTTTTACAGTGCTTAAGAACTGGTCAAACCAGCGTTCTAAGTTCATGCCGTTATACAAAATCAAATCAGCCGACTGCGCTTTGGCAATGTCGCTAGGGACAGGCTCATAGCCATGAATTTCTGCGCCAATGCGGGTGATGGAGCTGACTTCTAGGGCATCACCCGCAACGGCTTGGGCCATATCTGCCAGGATTGTGAACGTGGTGAGGACTTTTGGCTTGTTGCCATCGTTGCTCGCTGTAGTGGCGGTTTCAGCAGGTGCTGTGGTTTGCTCCGTTGGTGTGGAAGTTGCGCAGCCGCTTAGCAGGATCACCATCAGCGCTAATGCCGAGTAGGTTATGCCCGAGAAGGCCATTCCTGAGAAGACCATTCCTGAGAAGACCATGCCTGAGAAGCGGCCCGATTTTCTGAGTCGGTTTTGCAGGTTATTTGCGATCGCTAATCCCATAGGTTTATTAAATGGAGCGTACAAAGCGCAATGCGGGCAACGGTTTCACCAGATTTCTGTACCTGGCTATTTCATAGAAGTCGTGCCCGATGGCCATTGCCGTTAGCTATTTCATAATCGTTTCACTTTTCATAATTGTTTCATAATCCTATGGAAACGACAACTGATCCCGTTAAATAGACACGATGTCAAGAAGATTCATCCCTTAGACGTTGGGTCTGGATAGGCAGTGTATTAAGCTAGCTGTGGCCTGCTAGTAATCTTTGCTGCTGGATAAATGCCCCTTACGAGAGCCTATTTTCTGTGTCCCCCTCTGATCGCGATGGCAAAAACTGTGCATCCACAAGCCGAAGAAAATCGACTGTAAAGACGGCGGCAATTTTAGAAGGGGCGATGCAAGAATTTTTGGCGAACGGCTACGCCGCTACCAGTATGGATAAGGTCGCAGCAGCAGCGGGCGTGTCTAAGGCAACGGTTTATAGCCACTTTCAAGACAAGGCGGGGTTGTTTGCGGCGATTGTGCGGCAGCTTGCCGAAGAAAAGTTTGGCGCTGGGTTTGACCCTCGTGATGAAGCGGCGATGCAAGGCGAGCCTCGTGTTGTACTGCGCCGCATTGCTGAGAATATTTTAGAAGAAGCTCACAATGACTCGCAGTTCTGTGAATTTATGCGACTTATTATTGGTGAGTCGGGGCGCTTTCCTGAGCTGGCTGAGCCGTATGTGCAAAATGTGGCTAAGCCGATGATAGTCGGACTCACGCGCTATCTGAGTTCTCAAGAGGAACTACAGCTGCGCGATCCTGAAGCAACTGCTCGCATGTTTGCCGGGACGCTGATTTACTTTGTCTTGGTGCAGCGGGTATTAGGCGCGGAGGCTCTAATGCCGATTGAAAGCGATCGCATTATTACGACCTTAATTGATTCGTTGCTACCACCCCATGCCTGACGCCTAAAACACTCCTTCTGAATTTTGATTGAAAGAGGCATCATGATCGATCGCCCAGAACTCTTTACGCTAAATGCTGCTCGTGTCACGTTGCGTCATGCTACGGCGCAAGATATTCCTGCGATTTTGAGCTATTTCACTCGCAACGAAGCCTATCTGGCACCCTTTGAGCCAGTTAAGTTTCCTGCTTTCTATACTGAAGCCTATTGGCAGGCATTGCTCACGCAGCGAATAGCAGACACTCGACATGATCGCTCCCTCAAGCTTTTTATCTTCTTGAAAGAGCCAGACAATACCTTAATCGGCTCACTCAACTTCAGTAACTTCACGCGGGGCGTTTTTCAAAATTGCACGGTGGGCTACAGCCTAGATGAAGCGCATCAGGGCCAAGGTTACATGCACGAATCGTTGTCCGTAGGGATTGACTATATTTTCAATCAGCTCAAATTTCATCGCCTTGAAGCAAACTACCTTCCGCATAATCATCGCAGCGGCAACCTTTTGAAACGACTCGGCTTTACGCCGCATGGCTATGCCCGCAACTACCTATACATCGCAGGCGAGTGGCAAGACCATGTCCTTACGCATTTACTGAACCCTGATCTGACACATTGCACACCAGCACCATACTGATCACAATCTGAGCTGTTTTGGGTAGTCCTAAAAGGTGTGAAGTGCCTGGGTGAGAGAGCTTGAGCTGATGAGTGCGACGTCTGAAGGACTATCAAAACTACCTATCCACTTGTTTGAAAAAGCGATTGCTCACTGTGCCAGTGGCCTGGTTATTTGCGATGCGCAGCAGCTTGGCATGCCGATTGTTTACGCTAGCCCCAGTTTTGAATTGTTGACGGGATACAAGGCTGATGACGTTATCGGCAAAGACTTCCTCTTTTTGCAGGGAGAAGAAACAGAACAGATTGGCCTAGACGATATTCGCAGTGCGTTTGCCAAGGGCACGAGCTGTAAGGTGCTGTTGCGTAACTATCACAAAAGCGGACGACCCTTTTGGAATGAAGTGACGCTCTCTCCCATTAAAGATGACGCAGATACTATTACCCACTACGTAGGCACCCAAATCGATATCTCTCACTATTTAGAGACTTTCAAGGCGCTGCAAGAGAGTGAGTCTCGCTACCGGCATCTGTATGAAGAAACGCCTGCGATGCTCCATTCTGTAGATGCAGATGGAGGCATTGTTAGTGTGAGTCACTACTGGCTCGAAAAGCTTGGCTATCAGCGTCACGAGGTGATTGGTCAGCCCATTGCGAAGTTTTTAGAGCAGTCTCCTGATGAAGGTGTGTCTCAAGCTGATCATGGGGCTACTGCAACGGCCAATATAGCGGCTAATGACATGTCCCATGACTTGCCTGAACCTGCGACGCATCGTGATGTGCCCTGTCAGTTCTTAAAAAAGGATGGCGATCGCATAGACGCACTCATCTCTAGCATTGGTGAATGTACAACAAGTGCCCCCCAACAGCCGACTGCCTACCGCACGCTCAGCGTCTCAGTTGATATCACTGAGCGGAAAAAAGTCGAAGAGAATCTACGGCGCAACGAAGCGCTGATGAGAGCCATTAACAACCTGCCGCCCACCGGCATCTTTGTAATGGATAGTCAGACAGATGAAGCGTTGTTCATCAATACAGAATTCTATAAGATTTGGCAGCTAGAGCCTCTACAAGAGGCCGTTCTCCAAGGCGAGCTTTCCGGTGAGCAGCTCTTAAGTGAATGCTTAAGCAATGTCGATCTCAGTGCGTTTGTGGCCACCTCCACCTCAGAAGAATTTTCAGGGGGGACCAAAATTGTCGAAGATGAGGTGCCGCTGCTAGATGGGCGCACGCTGAGGCGAATCTATGGCCCTATTCAGGAGAACAATGTCACGTTTGCCTATCTGTATGTGTTTGAAGACATTACGCCGAGAAAGCAAGCCGTTCGTCAGTTAGCGGATGCCACTGAGGCTGCAGAAGCGGCTAACAAAGCCAAGAGTGAGTTTTTGGCTAACATGAGCCATGAACTGAGATCGCCGCTCAATGCGATTCTAGGATTTACGCACATTCTCAAAGACTCTAATCCAAATCCAGAACAAAGAGAGAACTTAGAGATTATCTATAACAGTGGTAATCATCTCCTCGCGCTCATTAATGACATTTTGGATATTTCTAAAATCGAAGCGGGCCGTGTGGTGGTTACCGAAAGTACCTTTGATTTGCATCAGCTGTTAAATGAACTGCAACAGATGTTTTTGAATGCCGCGCATAGCAAAGGTCTGCGGCTGATGATGGAGCAATCTCCCACTGTGCCCAGAGTGGTGTGTAGCGATCGCCTTAAGCTACGCCAAATTCTAATTAACTTACTCAGTAATGCCATCAAATTTACAGACTATGGCAGTGTCACCATTTCCGTTACTTCTCAAGCAACAGATGAATGTGCCCAGAAACAAACACTCTCTTTTGCCGTATCTGATACCGGATCAGGCATTGAGCCTACCGATCAAGAGCGGCTCTTTGAGGCATTTGTGCAAACTCAATCTGGCCTGACCGCCCATGAAGGCACTGGCTTAGGGCTCACGATTTCTCAGGAATATGTTCAGTTGCTAGGCGGAAAACTAGAGGTGACCTCTGTGGTCGATCAAGGCTCCACTTTTTCGTTCGATATAACCGCTACTTTTGTAGATGCGGCCACCCAATCAAACCATTCCCGGCGCAAGGTGATTGGTCTGGCACCAAAACAGCCAGACTATAAGGTTCTGGTGGTAGATGATGTATCTGTGAATCGTAAGCTGCTGACTCATTTGCTAAGTAGCGTCGGTTTTGAGGTCCAAGAAGCCCGGAATGGAGAAGAGGCGATCGCGCAATGGAAAGCCTGGCGGCCCCAGCTAATTTGGATGGACATGCAGATGCCTGTGATGACCGGAGAAGAAGCGGCCCGCCAAATTAGAGCACTCGACCCTCAAAAATCCACTAAGCTAATTGCGCTAACTGCCAGTGCCTTTGAAGAGAACAAAGCGTCTGCGTTAAGCAATGGCTGCGATGACTTTTTAAGTAAACCCGTGCAAGCGGCCAGCGTCTTTAGAAAAATGAGTCAGCACTTGGGCGTTCAGTATCAGTATCAAGACATCACCCCAGACCCATCCGAACGCACTCACCCAAGGGCGATGCCGCTGCTTTCCGCAGCTCAACTTTCCCAAGCCCCCAAAGACTGGCAATACCAACTCTCTCAAGCGACGCTAGATCTCGACGATGCTGCCATTATCACACTGACAAAACAGCTACCTCCAGCACAAAAAAATCTCGCAGAAGCTGTCCGAAAATGCGTGGAAACCCTTTCTTACAAGCAGCTCCTGCAAGCGCTACAAGAAGCTGAATCTCAAGAGCCTGAATCTCGAGATGAATCTCAAGAAGCTGAAGCCTTGAACCCATGACCACTGAGTCCGTGGGCGCTATGCCCCGCATAGACGTTTGCAAGGACGGTTAAAAAAGCCGCATAGTCATCAATGGGTTTCGTCCAGAGCTCATCAGCTAGCGCTTCGCTCAAAAATCGGATGCGATCAGCTTGGGTTGCATGGCCTGTTAGCAGCACGATGGGCAGATGCGCGGTGGTTTCATGTGACTTGAGCATCCGTGAGAGATCTACCCCTGTGACTTCTTTCCCCTGCCATATTGTCCCAGGCAGATTGATATCCATAATCACTAAATCAGTGCCACCAGACTCACAAATCCTAAATACATCTGCTGCTTTGTGGGTTAGTCGTACGCGGTGTTCTCCTAATTTCTCTAACAGCCGAGCGGTGCCTCTCCCCAATAAATAATCATCCTCAACCAACAGTATATTCATTCGAAACGCTCTCAGGAACAACCAACAGATACCGGTGTTGCCGTACCTTGGCCTACCCAAAGGTTGCCCACATCGTACTCATCAACAACGATTGTTCTGTTATCTTGTATCAAGTTTTTCCTGTGTGGGCAAGATAGAACAGATGACTGTCAGGGATATGCGATATGGAACATAGTCTACTACGTGCTTTACCTAACGCTGACCGGCGAGAGAACTTCAAAATCTTAATCGTGGATGATCTCCTCGAAAATCTACGGTTGCTGAATAATTTTTTAACCAAAGAGGGATACGAAGTTCGTCAGTCCCCAGATGGTGAAATGGCACTGACTAATATTCCACGCTTCCAGCCTGATCTCATCTTGCTTGACATTATGATGCCAGAGATGGATGGCTACGCCGTATGTTCCAGCATCAAAGCTAACGAAAAAACGCAAGATATTCCCGTTATCTTTCTCAGCGCCTTAGATCTCACCTTTGACAAAATAAAAGCCTTTGAGGTGGGCGCTGCCGACTTTATTCAGAAGCCCTTTCATCCGGCAGAAGTGCTGGCTCGTGTTAAAAATCAACTCAGGATTCGTCAGCAAGGGCTACAGCTTCAAGCCCAGCAGGCGATCATTCGCTCTCAGCAAGCCCAGATAGAAAAAGCGATTCAAGAACGCCAAGCGGCTGAGAAAACGTGTCGCCAGCTGATGGCAGGTATTCAGCTCTAAAATCGATGCTCTATCGATGCGTTACGGATGTGGTGCTGGAAGCAGGCACGAATAGGCGTAGGCATGATGGAAGCAGGCATGATGGAAGCAGGCATGTCAAAATAAGATCCTCTCTTTATTTCCATTAGCGTTTGGGTTAACGCTAATTTTTATTTGCATGCCGCTACTGCCACCAAATACAGATGCCAATGCCCTGATTGTGGGTGCGACCCAAGGCATTGGCCTAGAATTTACGCGCCAGCTCCTCCACAAGGACGCAGTGGCTCACCTCTTTGCTACCTATCGCTCAGCATCAACAGCCGATAATTTATTTGCCCTACAAAAGGCACATCCAACTCGTTTGCACTGCATTCAAATGGATGTAACCGATGAGACTACGATGCTCAGTGGCCTAGATGAGATCAAGCAGCATGTCTCTGAGCTACATCTAGCGATTAACTGTGTGGGGCTGTTGCACAACGAGCAGCAACAGCCTGAAAAAGCGCTAAGACAGCTAGAGGCCGATCAACTGCTGAATTATTTTCGTGTCAATAGCGTTGGCCCTGCCCTGCTGGCGAAAAACTTGATGCCGCTGTTCAAGCACAAAACGCCAGCGCTATTCGCGACGATTTCTGCCAAGGTTGGCAGTATTGGCGATAATCGCTTGGGCGGATGGTATGGCTATCGTGCCTCTAAAGCGGCGCTGAATATGTTGCTAAAAACGGCAGCTATAGAATATAGCCGCCGCAATCCGCATACGATAATTGTGATGCTACATCCAGGCACAACCGATACAGCATTGTCTAAGCCCTTTCAGCGAGGCGTTCCTGAGGGTAAGCTTTTCTCTACAGAACGCACCGTGTCTCAGCTGCTCGCTGTGCTGGCCAATGTCGGGCCTGAAGATAGCGGTGAGTTTTTCTCTTGGGATGGTAGCCGTTTGCCTTGGTAGCTCTGGTTTTTGGGTTTGTATGATTTAGCCAATAAAGCTGACCAGTTTGATTGGGCCAGCATTTATCCGGGGAGGCGTTTGCTTTTGGCTGAGCTTGAAGGGAGGGGGAGGGGCGTTTTCGGTTGTCTAAAGGCTGTCACGAACTGACGCACTTTACGCGCTATCTTTTGGTGTGGCTTAAGAATGGGCGTCTTGTAATGTACGGGTTTGCCAACGAGCTGCGGCTGCTCATTTTCGTTGAGGTAGCGGTAGTAGAGAAAGAGGTCTCTATACGGAAAGAGAATATTTTCACCGGTGCAGACCTGATGGAAAAAGCGAGAGCCAACGCCAATGTAATGGAGATAAATAAGTTGGGTTTGTTGGTCAAAGAGAACGGGATTGCCGTTGACTGTGCGTTGGGAAAAGTGAGGGGAGGTGACGCAGCAGCCTGTTCTCTGGGTGGTGGGTAATGTCCGTGCGAGGTTCATGGCACTAATGCCAGATTTCATCACCATGTAGTTCAAGATGGACTGATCGGGGCCGTTGTAATAAAGGATGTCGGCATCACCTGCTTGTAGCTGTGTGAGCAGGCTATTGAGCATTGCATCGGTGAAGACGCCTTTTTTAGAGGCGTAGAGTCCGGCGCAGAAAATTTCACTGCTGAGGCGATCGCTGCTAAACACCTCTGTCAGCTTGGGAACCGTTTCATCAAATACATGACTCAAGTCTTTGTACTGAAAGTCATAAGTGACAAAATCATGCTCGTCTAAGCTCTCAAACAAGCAGTCAAAGGAGTTCAACGCGAGTATGTCAGCATCTAAGTAAATAAATTTCTCAAATGGGCCATCGAAGCAGCAAAAGCGTCGATGCATCCCAAGACGATTGACCCCATTGACGCCGCGCTGCTCCCACACCTCAAATGCGGTGGGATGCGCTTCCCAAATGCGAGTTGAAAAGGTTTCCCACTTGGTTAAAAGCTCGGCATCGTCGAACCACTGCACTTGTGGGTAGCGTTGGGTGGCGCTGCGCGATCGCGCCGTATTCTCGTCATAAGGCACCACGCAAATCGGTAAATCTTTGCCGATGTTTTGCTCAATGCTGTGAATCAGGGCAATTAGCTGGTCAAAAACGACATCATTGCCAAGGATATATATGCCCTTTTCCATAGAAACTTACCGATAACGTCGTCATATTAGGGTTGATTCCGCATATCTGTGGCATTGATGAATACAGAACCATCTCAGTGTTCACCAACAATGTATCCAAATCCCTACATTCTCTCCGTAAAGGCATGGTAATGACACATAAAGAATTCTCCACATGTCGCTTTCCCCAGAATGCACCTGGGGAAAGCGAATGAGTGGCGCTGCTGTGAGCTACAGGACTCAGCCAATATTGGCTACTTCAGCCTATTAAGGCCCGCCATATTCATTTGGCTATAATCTCCGGAAATACTGAGGTAAGCGGTGTGTTCTAAATTACCTGGTTATCGTCATTATTATTCAAATCCTTAATCATGAGAAAGTTTAATTTCAGACCTGACTACAAAAGTATTCTTCATTTTGTTTCTCACCTGGTCTTTTGGGTCTGGAATCTTACGTTCATGGGCGTGATGTATTTCTGGATTTTGCCAGAGGTCGGGTTTGATCTCTGGCAGGCGACCCGGATGGGCGATATCGAGCCGACTTTTATCGTCAGCTTAGCCGCGCTAATGCTGATGCCTTTGGTTTGTTCGCTGTTAGGGTTCTTCCGGTTACGCCGATATCCGGTTTTGTTAATGCGCCTGTTTTATGGCGTTGAAGCACCGTTGTTCACCCTGTGTTTGTTGCGGTTGTTTTTGCTGCGAGAGCTGACATTAGCGAGCGGGTTTACGCTGGCTTTGGTGGTAGTGGCGATCGCGATGTTCGCGATAGAGCTACTTTCTGGTTATTCCGCTTATCGCCCGAGACTGGCCACCGCGCAGATGATTAGCCACACCATCATCTTGCTAGTGGGCCTCTATACAGGCGCACTGCTACTGCTTTATACCGTTCCATTACTCTTCGTGATGGGAGAGGGGATAATAGATGCCTTTTTCGACTTCAAATGGATGGCAGAGATTAAGTATCTCTTCCGCTATCCCGGCGAGACCTTAATAACGTCTCTCTTTTTGATGAGCTTTGCGGTATTTCTCTCCATGCCGTACGTGCTCGTGACTTTCTATGTCAAAGCCTGGGGCCGAATCCGCAGTGCCTTTGCCCAACAGTTCAGCCCTGAAAAAAGCTGGACAATCACCGGGGCAACTGCCGTCGTGAGCTTATTTTTCTTCGTTGCGTTGCAGGTTCAACCCCAAGTCAAAGCGTTTCGTCTACTGGCTGAGCCATCGGCGGAGGTGGCTAGTAACCCTGCTGCGCTGGTCAGCTACCGGCAAACGCAGTTAGAAAATGTAGATGTCATTAAGGCTGGACTCACGAACGCTTATCTTCACCGCTACCGTTACCTCAGCCCTTGGGAAGATAGCAACGCTCTAGCTGATTTCTATGACTACGCTTTTAAGTTGTCTCGTGGCGGTCAGCAATTTTTCCAAAATATTCACAACACACTGCTTTCTCCCTTCTTATATAGAGGTGAAAACGGTGACATTGAAAAAGCCAGAGAACACTACGCGCAGTTTTTTGATGCGCCAATTCAGAATTCAGAAATAGCCGCTGTTCGCAACGCTTTGCAGGCCACTGCCAACCGTGATGAAACGAAAGCAGGGCTACTTAACCTGGATCAAAAAGTGGTTTATTTAGCCAGTCAAAGCGTCACCGTTACTGAACAAGACGACTGGGCCAGTATTGAGATTCATGAGCAGTACGAAAACCCTACGTTTCAAGACCAAGAGATTTTCTATTCGTTTTCTTTACCTGAAAGTGCAACCATTACCGGCTTGTGGCTAGGTGATGCCGCTCATCCAAAGCTATTTCCTTTTGTGGTGTCTCCACGTGGTGCGGCTCAGCAGGTGTATAACGCTGAGGTAGAACGCGCTAAATTTCAAAGAGCGACCGATCCGGCTTTACTAGAGCAAGTTGGCCCTCGTCAGTATAGGCTGCGGGTATTTCCCATTCCGGCCACAGCACCGCTCGATGCTCGCCAAGATCAAGATGTGTCGCCCCAAGGCGCTGACGCTTCTGAGGGGGATGCAACTGCAGTCACAAACCGTGGCCCTGGAGAACTGCACCTGTGGCTGACCTATCAGGTGGCGCAGCAAGATGGGCAATGGCCGCTGCCTCAGCTCACCGAAAAACGCAATATCTTTTGGACTCAAGAGACTGAGCACCTTCGGGGAAGCAACCGTATTTCACTTTCAGAAAATGACTGGTTCGAGGCTGGAATACCCGCAACAAAAGCAGCTCCTAATTCCTATGTGACTGACCTTACAGAAGGCTATCAGGTGACAGTTTCACCGCTGACGGCTAACAATAAGCCGCTAGTGGATAAGTTCCTAGTGAATAAGTCTTTAGCTGTTGTTGTAGACACCTCTTACAGCATGAAATCTCACGCCACAGCGCTGCTACAACAGGTGAGAGCCGATCTCAAGGGACTTAATCAGCGCAATACGGTTGATGTTTATCTCACTGCCGCTGAAGCAACGCCTAAACAGGTCTCGCTCAAAGACTTTAGTCAGGATGATATTCAGTTCTATGGCAGCTTACAACCCGCAGACATGCTTCAGCAGTTTGCTGAGATGAGTGCAGACACAACATACGATGCCGTTTTGCTCATTACAGATGAGGGTAGCTATGAACTGGCGGTTAATCAGCCTAAGTTTCCAGCGCTAAGTGCACCATTATGGATGGTGCATGTGGGCGGTTCCCTTCCCTCCGCTTACGAAGATGCACTTTTACAACAGTTGCAAGCTAGCCAAGGCGGGGTAGAAACAACGGTTTCGACTGCGCTGCAACGGCTGTCACTAAATTCTGAAAAGGCGACTGCGTTAGATGGATATCTTTGGACGGTAGATGCAGTGGAGTCTGAAGTGTCAATAGCAGGAGATGTTACTGAGGAAGAAGTTATTGAAGAAGATGCGAATCAGGTCGATGTTGCTGAGACGGCTGAAGTGCCGTTCGAGGCGATCGCGGCCCGGCATCTGATTCATCATCAAACGCGATCGCTTGACCTTAGCAGTTTTGCACCTAGCAATATAGAAGCCCTAGATGCGGTACATGCGATCGCGAAACGAACCGGTATTGTCACCCCTTACTCATCCATGTTGGTGCTGGTCGATGAGCGTCAGCGTGAAGCATTAAAAGCAGCTGAAGAAGGTGCTGATAGATTTGATCGAGAAGTTGAAGATGGGCAAGATGAACTCACCAATCCGGGAAATCCGCTCACGGCATCAGTTCCTGAACCTGGGCAGTTACTCAGTTTGATGTTAGGTGCGATTGCTTTGTTTTTCCTCAAACGTCGCCCTCAAGCGCATCAAAACTAACGGCGTGTTATACCGAATTCACTTTTCTATCGGGCCAGTTGTTAAGTTAGCCAGTCTTCAATTGGGCCAGTCTTCAAGCTAGTTAGTTTGAAAGTTGGCGAGTAAAAGTTGGCGAGTAAAAGCTAGCTGCTCGTAGCGCATAACGTCTCAACGCTAATGAGGCGAATAGTTTCCCGGTGTCTGTACGGATTTAGAGACATCGGGAACTTTGATGAGTAGGGCATATTTCCTGAGACATATTGCCACATCGTGATCCCGAGCGCAGCGTAAATAGCGACATTAACGGACATCAATTCATGAAGGCAGTCGGCAAACTAGGGACATCACGTTAATCACCCACTGCAATTTCTTTTTGCTACCTGCCATGATTAAGTCACTCGTTAAGTCTGTTTCTGGTTCTTTTGCGGCTTTGGCCCTCGCTGCAGTGCCTTTTGGTGTTGCGATTGCGCCCCAAGCTGCTCAAGCCGCCTGCACCTACCAGTGTGACTCTAACCAAATCCGCTTCATGCCGGGTCAGCCACTCACCATCGAATTTATTAACAACACTAAGGGACTGGTGAACCTAGAGCGCGTCCTAGACATTGATATGCACTGGCTGCGTCCTGACAGTGACTTTAAAATTGAAACCCTTGTGGGTGCCGATGCCGATATGTCGTTGGTGTTTTGGGATGAAAACAACAACGCGGTGAATGCGGTGCTGCACCGCCCTGATGCAGATACGCTTCAGGTTGAGCTGTTGCCAAGCGGACACCATAGCGATCGCGCAGTGCATGTTTCCAATGACGGCCGCGTATTGGTGTACTAAATTTTGATGAGCTTTGCCGTCAAACGCCTTTGGCTGCTAGCTATTTGACAATTGAATCGACTATGATTAGATCATCTGATCTACTGTAGCGCTGAGTGGATAGCTGACCTTAATAATCAAAGAGGTTTCAAATGCTTAACTCAGCGCTATAGTGCTTTGAGCTAGTTCTCCTCTGAAGCTAGCGAATGATCTTCAGCGTTCAAATAGCCTGTGTCCGAACAGCCCACCCTAAAACCTGAGGCTTTTGTTAGCGACGACGCCAGTATCGATGTCGCTAACTCTGATAACGATGCTAATAGCAGTGCTAAAGCCAATAGCAGTGCTAGAAAAAGTGGGACTCCCCCCGACGAGATAACAAAACAATCAACAATATCGCCGCCGCGACCTCGTACACAGCAGCCACTTCAGCCGCGACAGGTTCCTCCACAGCGATGGCAAATTTTTCCTGCACAGCGTGCCCAAGCCAAACAAATTGCTCAGGCGACTGCGCTTTCCCCCCTGTTGGCTCAAGTCTTAATTAACAGAGGCATTTATACCCCAGAGCAGGCGTGGGAGTTTTTGGATCCTGAAGCGCTGCTTTTGCCACCGCCAATCGATGAATTCCCTGATTTAACAAAGAGCCTAGATTTGCTGGTGGAGGCGATAGAGACTCAGCAGCCGATATTAATCTGTGGTGATTATGATGCGGACGGGATGACCAGTACGGCACTTTTGATGCGATCTCTGACGTACTTGGGCGCGCAAGTATCCTATGCCATTCCTAGCCGCATGAGCGAAGGCTATGGCATTAACACCCGGATCGTAGAAGACTTTCATAAAGCGGGCGGCAGCCTCTTACTCACCGTAGATAACGGGATTGCAGCTTACGAGCCTGTTTTGCGGGCCAGAGATCTCGGCCTTACGGTCATCATCACCGATCACCACGAAGTGCCGGATGATATTCCGCCTGCTAACGCTATTTTGAATCCCAAGTTGATTAGCGAAGCCTCTCCCTACCAAGGGGTCGCAGGGGTTGGTGTGGCCTACATTTTGGCTGTTTGCCTTGCACAGCTGATGGATAAGGTTCAAGACTTAACGGCAACGCTGTTGGGTTTATTTACGCTGGGAACGATTGCTGATTTGGCTCCGCTAACGGGCGTGAACCGCCGGTGGGTAAAGCGTGGCCTCACTGTATTGCCCAAATCCCGAATTCCGGGCATTCAAGCGCTGATTGAAGTGGCGGGCATAGGAGATGAAAAAGCGCTGAAACCTGAGGCAATTGGCTTTCGGTTAGGGCCACGCATTAATGCGGTGGGGCGGATTGCTGATCCGCAAATTGTGATTGATTTGCTGACTACCGATGATATTGGGGTGGCGCTGCAACGGGCGATGCAGTGTGAAGAGGCGAATCAGCTCCGGCAGCAGATGTGCCAGATCATTGAAACGCAAGCGGTGGAGTGGGTGGAGGCTCAGCGTGAGAAAGGGCTGCTGAACCTGAACAAGGAGCGGGTGCTGGTGGTGGTGCAGCCTGAATGGCACCACGGGGTAATTGGTATTGTGGCGTCACGATTAGTCGAGCGCTACGGGGTGCCGGTGTTTATTGGCACCTATGAGGACAAGGCCAAAAAAGAAATTCGAGGCTCAGCGCGTAGCATTCCAGAATTGAATGTGTTTGAAGCGCTGCAGTTTTGCGATGATCTGCTGGGTAAGTATGGCGGGCATCGGGCAGCGGGCGGCTTTTCTTTTGAGGCGAATAAGCTGCGGCAGGTGAAGTCTCGCCTGAGTAGTTTTGCCTGTAAGCACCTTCAGCCTGAGCATTTAAAGCCATTGGTCACGGCCGATGTTCAAGCTCAGCTGGAAGACGTCACGCTAACGCTCTACAACCAAATTGATCGCATCCATCCGTGCGGCATCGAGAATCCAAGTCCGGTGTTTTGGACGGCAAATGTAGGGGTGGTTGAGCAGAAAGTTATTGGAAAAGACCGTAGCCATTTGAAGCTGACGCTGGCCCATACTGCGCCAGGGAGTGATGAAAAAGTAGTGATGAAAGCGATCGCTTGGCGGTGGGGCACGTACTATCCGTTGCCCCGCGTGCTCGATATCGCCTACAAAATTCGTCTCAATGAGTGGAAAGGCAAAAGCACCGTAGAGCTGGAGCTAGTGGGTGTACGGCCTGCTACTGTCCAGAACCCAGATAGTGGCCCAGATAGCAGCCCAGATAACGACCCAGATAGTAGCCCAGATAGCAGCCCAGATAGCAGCCCAGATAACGACCTAGATAGCCATTCAGATAACGGCATTCGGCCCTGGCCGAATCAAAGCGAGCAAAGCAGTCGTGATCAAAGCAGTAAGCCAAGTGATGCGAAGCGTAAAAGTGACGCTAGTAGAAAGGATGCTAATAGAACGGGCGTGGTTAAGAACGCGCCAACTGAAGAAACGCTGCCGCTCAGCCTAGAGGCACCTGTTCTGGATGGGGAGACCAAGGCGGCGAGCAAGGGGCAACCGAGTAGACCTACTGTGTCAGCTCCTTCTATGACGACAACGGCTCAGGCCGCGAAAGAAATAGCGTTGAACTTTCAGAAAGGACTGGTTCAGCCTGCGCCTGCGGATGCAACAGTAGTGGACAACACACCTGGCTTCGTGGCGAGTCAAGGCCCGGTTCCTTTTCCTGCTGAGCTGTCAGCTGTCGGCAAGGTGCAAGAAAAGCAAGCTGCTCAGGCTGTTGCTCAAAGCTCAAAGCGAGCATCCGGCTTCGCATTGGGTTCTGGTGCGAGCACTGCTGATTCGACCGCTGCTGATTCGACCGCTGTTGATTCGGCAACGCATGTGGAGTTCTATCACAACAAGCGCCGGTATAAAGGCACGTTGCAAGGTGAGCAGGCTGATAAACAGCTCAGAATTGAAAATGCTGGGGGCGATTTGCTGCTGGTGGAAATGAGCGATCGCCAAGGTTTTCTTTACCGGCCAGACAAAGCTCCTCAGCCAGTAGACATTGCAGATACCAAGTACTTCAACTTAATTAGAGCAGGGCTGAGTGCCCTAGAAGTGAAGCAAAAGACCCAGATGCTGCTCAGAAAAGATGAGCTGATTGAAGAAAAAAATGCGCTGCTGAGCGAGAAAGATAGGCAAATTACAACGCTCAAGGCTCAGATGAGCTTGCTAGAAGAAAAAATTACTCAACTTTCTGCTGAACAGCAGCGCCAATTTGCTGAACTAGAAACGGCTAGAAAAGCTCAAGAAGACAGCATTCAAGGACAAGAAGCCCATATTGAAGCGCTACAGGTTCAGGTGCCTCAGCCAGTGAGTGCCGCGTCTTCTCTGAGTCCCTCTGCGCTAAAACAGCAGGTGCGTGATGCGGTGGGCGACAACGTTTGGTTTTGTTTGCAAGCGGCTAGCCAAAAAGATTTGCAGGCGGCATTCAAAAACTATCAAATGGCCAATACGAATGGCCCAGATGCGCACATTGATGACTATTCAGATGCGGGGGTGCGGCTCAGTAACGCTGTGGAGCGTGAAGTGCTCTACCCCCTATTTAAAGACCTGCACAGCTTTTTGAGTTCTAAAAAAGTAACTTTTATAGGTGGCATTCCACTGAGTACTATAGGCCAACCCACCGAGCAAAAATTGAGTATGATTCCGCCGTTGCTCGCGGATCAGTGGCGTTCTTTTCCACCAGGGCAGCTCTCCGTGCGATCGCTTTCTGGAGAAGGCGTCCAGATTATAAAAGTACAGGCGAAGGGCCGGGTTTCGGCCGCTGATCGCGCTTTGATGACTCAATTTTTGGGTCAATGGGAACACCCAATGGCCAGCTGCTTTAGCCAAAAAGGACGCCAGGCAGCTTCTAGTCTCGATCAAATTAGTAAGTTGAGAAATATCGCCATCCACACTGAAAGCTTTTTGTATCGGTGGCAATATGATTTGCTGCATCAGCTTGTCGCAGGCAAGGAAGGAAAAGGCGGTCTTTTGAGACAAATCTTTGCATTATAGGTTGGAGACGTTTGAGGAGTTATCCCCAGCCTGATAGACGCTTGTGGATAACATTGAACATTCTTCAAGAGAGTCAGTTCGTCAGGGTGTATGTGATTACACGGAGGCCGCTGAAATCCTCTTGTGAAGGGTAATCCGGATAAAAAAATAATTTATTTTTGGAGTATATAGGAAATCTAAAATCAGCCTTATTAGACGGGCTTTTTTTAACTTTTCCACAGAGTTTTCCACAGGTTTTCCACAGGGTTTTCCACAGGGTTTCTGAAAAATTAGTGATTTAAATCACTGCGAAACATAAAGTGTATTTAATACGTCACTTATTAGTAGAGACGCTCACCAAAAGACGCATCGTCATGGTGGGCAATCTAGTATCGTAAGCGCCTGCTTTTGAGTGCATTGCCTGCTGACTATTGAATAGTTTTTCGCCCACAGTTTTGAGCCCATTGATTGACTGTTTCTCTATTGCTTGCCGTTGCGTGTGATGCCCTCTCTTTCTGAGCCTGCTTCCCAGCCTGTTTTAGCGCAAACGTTGGTAGACCCATCCTCTCAAGACCCGCTGCCTGCCGAACAAAGGCCCACAGATCCGGCCACTGCAGAGCAAGCGTACCTCGCGCAAAAAATTAGTGCCTACCAGCGCACCCTGAATGCGGTTCCCGACAGTTTTGTGGCGTGGAGCTATCTGAGTTACTTTTTGGCTCGCTCGGGCCGCTATCGAGAAGCGCTGCAAGCCTATGTGCGCACCTTGCAATTAAAGCCAGATGCGCCTCGCATTTGGTATAACTACGCCACAGTTTTAGAGCGGCTAGGATACTATGATGAAGCTGTGCAAAGCTACATGCACGCCCTCGTAGTCTCCCCCTACTACTTCAAAGCTATGTGTGGTAAGAGCAAAAATCTATATCGCCTCGCCCGTTACAAAGAGGCATTAAAAAGCTATGACCAAGCGATTCTCCAGCGGAAGAGCAGCGCGAATGCCTCTAATACCTACATTGCTGACTTGTGGTACGGCAAAGCGAAAGCCTTGGCAAAATTAAAGCGCTTAGATGAGGCGATCGCGAGTTTTGAAAGAGCCTTAACCATCAATGCTCACAGTGCAAAAATCTGGGCTAGCTTAGGGCAAACCCTCATGCACCAAGGTAAGCATGAAGCTGCCATCAGACATTTTGACAAAGCGCTCAAGTTAAGGCCCGATGATCCCTTGATTTGGACTTATAAAGGCTTTCTTCTTAAGCGTTTAGAGCGATACACGGCTGCGTTGGAATGCTTTGAGCGATCGCTTGATTTAGACCCGACCTCTGCCCGTTCATGGCACTATCGCGGCCTCTCTCTGATGAACATGAAACGCTATCAGGAAGGGAAAGATAGCTTTGAAAATGCGCTGAAGTTTCAGGCTTACGATCATAAAAGCTGGCTAAGCTTGGGCTGGGCGCTAGAGAAAATGGGCGACTACCAAAAGGCCATTGAGGCTTACTACAAGTCCCTCACGATTGAACCGGATCAAGCGTTTGCGTTTTACCGGCAGGCACGATGCTACGCCTACTTGAAAGACGTGCATTCAGCTGTGGAGCATTTAAGGCGGGCGATCGCACTAAACCCTGATAAGTACACCTCCCACGCTACAACCGATCCCGTTCTCCGTGGCGCTCATATTAAGGCTGCTTTAGAGCCAGCCCCACCTATCAAAGCTAGTCAGCCGCTAGCGATAGGATAAATTGAGACATTTTAAGTAAGCAGCGATATGGCAAATAATCCGGCCCTTTAAAGTTAAGTGGGGCTAACTAAAGGGGCCAGCCTCTTTAGTTAGCGTGATTGGAAACGGGCTTAGCTGTTGGATTGGGAGTGTGGTAGCTGTGAGCGACGCACGAGTTTGCGAGCGATCGCTGTGCCACACAGCATTACAAACAGGTAGGGACTATAGGCCAAGAGCCACAGCCCTAACTGCAAAAGATCAGTGGTAAACTCACCGACAGAGTTGGTCGCTGCTTCCCAAGAGTTGGCGAGCTGACGGGTAAACGCAGGCTTATCTGGCGACAAAATAATAGAGCTACTCAGTCTCAAATTGATGGTGGAATAGCGTACCTGGGTTTGTAAGTTTTTTTGCTGCGCGGCCATTTGCTCAATGCTTTGGCGTACGCCGCTTAGCTCTCTGGACACTTCCAGCACATCTGAAATCTCACCAGAGCGAGACATAATTTCTTTGAGCGCGTCTTCTTGCTTGCGAGCATTGCTTAACCTTGCTTGCAAATCAACGAGCTGGCTAGAGACATCCTCTGTGGTGATAGAGCGGCTGCGAATGGTGCCGATTTCACTAAAGGCATCTAGGGTGGCATCTAGGTTTTGCTGGGGTACGCGTAACTGGAAGCTGAGCTGCCGTTGGCGATCGCCTGTATCGTTCATAGACAGCACATCTCCTTGCTGCGCAGTTATGATGGCTCTTACTTGGTTAAAGCTGTCTTCGACAGATTCCACACTCAGCACCAAGCTGGCTCGCTTAATCAGCTGAGGCCGTTCAGTTTGTTGCCTGCCTTCGGTTAGTTCACTAGGGGCAGAAGTTTTTTGGGCGATCGCATCGTCCATGGGTGCGGCCATATCTGCTTCAGTTTCTAGGTCAAGAGAAGATTCTGTGCCCGCTGCGATGGTTTCACTGTTATGCGGTGCGGCGGCGCAGCCGGTTAGCCCTGCTGTAACGACAAGAGAGCCAGTCAAGAGTGAGAGCACAATACGCTTCATGATGTTTCCTTGGGTGAGGTGTCACCTGCGCGAGGTGAATACGCGAGGTGAACAGCTTTGCTAATGGCGAGCTGTTGTGACGAGTGGTTGGGTTACCAGTGATTTTGATATCAGTGGTTGTGATATCAGTGGTTGTGATACCAACAGTGTGGCCACTCATGTCCCCAACAGCGGCTAGGTTTCAAAAACTGAAACCTGATACCGCCATCATCCGCATCATTTATCTCTAATGAGGGTGCGTCGCCATGACAATGTTGTAAGGATTGTCATGGCGTTAGCGTCAAGATTGCCGATGTTTCAACGCCAGCGCATGTTCTCCTATTGGCTTTCTACACTAGCTGTTCATCCACTGCTTTGAGCAGTCGGTGCATAGGTACCTTGGTCTCTGGCGATCGCGCAGCGAGTTTGTAGCCTAAGTCATGGATGGCTGTGGAGAGTAAGTAGTTATTCAACAGTACCTGTAGCTCCTCTTCTGACTGGGGCAAAAAGTCAGCCGCTCTTGCCGTTTGTAGATAGTCATGCAGGAAGGCTGCGCTGACCCACTGCTCCCAAAAAGCTGCCCATTGTTGCAGGGTGTCAATTTTTTCGGGCCGAATTAGGCCGCTTTCGACTTCATTTTGGAAGCCGATAACGGATGCATAGTGGATGGATTGCAGCATGTATGCCACATCGTATAAGGGCGATCGCTTAATTCTGCGCTCGCTGACGGTGCGATTATGCTCTCCTTCAAAGTCAATCAGCACAAAGTCTTTGCCGGTGTACAGCACCTGGCCAAGATGATAGTCGCCATGATATCGCGTGCGCAGCGCTGTAATTTTGCTATCCAAAATTTGCTTGAACTTATCGAGGTAGATATCTTGATAGGTCATGAGCGATCGCGCTAACGGATACAAGTCCTCACTCAGCAGTCCTGCACGGTTATTCATATCATCCTTTAACAACCGGAAGACCTGCCCTGTTTGGTTCCGGTTGAACTGATAAATGGAGCGCTGATAGAAGCTGCTAAACGGTTCTGGTGCAAAGGCGTCATCCGTAGGATCAGCGGCCAAAGCCACATGAAACTCTGCTGTTCGCTGGCCCATGAGCTGCATATTAGATAGATAGGTGCCCATGAGATGGTTGGCTATCTGTTTGGCTTCGCTAGGTTCTTCGAACTGCGCTTGCAGGGTTAAAAGAGAGTCTAAGATAGGCGGCGATTCTTCATTCTCACTCGATTCAACAACCACTTGATCAAAGTAGCTACGAATGTTGTCGAGGGAATATTCCCAAGCACTTTGCGCTTCTGGTAAATACTCTTGTAGAACGCCGATAGTAGAAGACTGCGTGCGCGATCGCTTGTCCTGATACTTTAAGTAACCTGCAACTTTGTTATAGTTTTCAAACTGGCCGTGCTTTCTCAGAAATTCACGAATTTCAATGTCTCCATTAGTCCCTGAATCCAACCGGCGGAAGAACTTGAGAATGAGGTTGGAGCCACTGCCTGATTCATCATCAGAGTAGATGACAGAGCTGTTGTTGTACTTGCCAAACAGCGGCGTAGAATTCGTGGGCAAATCATCTTGCTTGGCGAAGGCGAGCGCCTGGGCTGTGAGCTTGCCAACTGCGCTTTCATAGGTGCCATTATGAACAATGTTCTCTAGTAGCGCATTTAAAAATTCTTTGTCTGCGGTGGCGTCATACAGCAAGCCGACTTCTGCTGATTCTGTTGTTTCCCCATCGCTGTTTTGGGTCTCTTGCTGAGGGGATTTAATATACGCGATCGCCATTTGAAACGCATCGCTAAGGAGCTGTTGGTCTGCGCTTTCTGCGGCGTAACTAATAAAGAGCGGATACGTGACAGGATCACCCTGGCGATACTCCACCCGCAGGCACACCATGTATGTATCGCTATCCGGAATGGCCATGCACTCTACGAGTTCGGTAGATCTCACCTTTTCGGGCGCAGGCCCTAGCCATTCGCGATCGCTCAAATAGTTGGTCACCAGCGTGGTGAGCTGTTCCCTTTGTGCGGCCGCAAACATAGATTCCCACTGCCTAATTTCAAGGGTTGGCAGCTTTGTGGGGACGTTAGAGGGCACTGCGTTGGGCTTTAGTGCAAACCAATAAAAGCCGTAGGGACTCAGGCTAATGAAATAGCTGCCCTCATCATTGACAGGCGGAAACTCTGTGCGGCCAAAGATTTCAACTAGCGATCTGCCTTTAGACAAGGACAAATCAATATTGACTCCTTGTACAAAACGAGAAAGATTTGCGACGACTAAAATCTCTTCATCTTCGCCCTGTTCGTTTTGATAGGTGCGGGTAAAGGCCAGTACCTTACGATTATCCACATTCAATATGTGAAAATCACCCCAGCCAAATGCCTGGTAGCGCTTGCGTGTGGCGATCAGGCGCTTCGTCCAGTTGAGGAGCGAGTTAGGGGTTGCTCTTTGGGCTTCTACGTTAATGGTGGTGTAGTGATATTCCGCATCTACAATGAGAGGCAAATAGAGCTTGTGGGGGTTGGCGGGGCTGAAGCCAGCGTTGCGATCTGGGCTCCATTGCATAGGGGTGCGCACGCCATTACGATCGCCCAAATACACGTTATCGCCCATGCCAATTTCATCACCGTAGTACAGCACAGGCGTACCCGGCAGTGATAACAACAACCCATTTAACAGCTCAATTTGCCGCCGATCATTCTCTAATAAGGGCACAAGCCGCCGCCGAATACCGAGATTGATTCGCATCTCGTCGTCTTGTGCGTACATTCGATACATGTAATCTCGATCTTCGTCCGTCACCATCTCCAGCGTGAGCTCGTCGTGGTTCCGCAAAAACAGCCCCCACTGGCAGTTCTCCGGAATCTCAGGCGTTTGTTGCAAAATGTCGATAATTGGAAAGTTATCTTCCATTCGCAGTGACATAAACAGACGCGGCATCAGTGGAAAGTGGAAGTTCATGTGGCATTCATCACCATCGCCGTAGTAAGCTGCTGCATCTTCTGGCCACTGATTGGCTTCGGCGAGCAACATACGGCCTTCGTGCCGATCATCCACATACTGCCGCATTTCTTTGAGGAAGTCGTGCGTTTCGTTTAAGTTCTCACAGTTGGTGCCCTCCCGTTCGTATAGGTATGGCACTGCGTCCATCCGTAGACCATCGACACCCATTTCTAGCCAAAAATCGAGCACATCGAAAACGGCTTGCTTAACGGCTGGATTATCGTAGTTAAGGTCAGGTTGGTGACTATAAAAACGGTGCCAATAGTAGGCTTTAGCCACCGGATCCCAAGTCCAGTTAGAGGTCTCAAAGTCTTGGAAAATAATCCGTGTGCCCTTGTACTTTTCAGTGCTGTCACTCCACACATAAAAGTCACGTTCGGAGCTGCCTTCAGGTGCCATTCTGGCCCGTTGGAACCAAGGGTGCTGATCAGAGGTGTGATTGACAATCAGCTCAATAATGACGCGAATGTCTCGCTCGTGCGCGGCTGCCATGAACTCTTTGAAGTCATCAAGGGTGCCATAGATAGGATTGACTGACATGTAGTCAGAAATATCGTAACCATCGTCTCGTAGTGGCGAAGGGAAAAATGGCAGAATCCATAGGGCCGTAACGCCTAGCTCCTTCAAATAATCTAGCTTTTCGGTGAGACCACGAAAATCACCAATGCCATCGCCGTTACTATCGGCGAACGCCCTCACTGGTACTTCGTAGATGATCGCGTTTTTGAACCAGAGTGGGCTGTTGTCTAGTGGCATACAAAATATAGAGTGGTGGTGAATATAGCGTTTGGGAGATAGGCAATAAAAGGTGCCATGCTGGCAAACTATGGCAAATAACTGGTGCCTTCTTCTAGCGAAAGATAGATTTTGTGACGGTGTGGTTTAGATGTAGACCCTAACGTGATAGCTTTGCGCACAGAGCGAACCTGCAACGAACGCAAAAAACGAACGAAAAGGAACCCCCACCAAAAGCCTATGAAATTTGAGCGTGCCAGCGGTATTCTTCTGCATCCCACTAGCCTTCCTAGTCCTCACGGCGTTGGTGATCTAGGTCAGGCGGCATACGAGTTTATTGACTTTATGGAACGCAGTGGCCAAACGCTGTGGCAAATTTTACCGCTCGGCCCCACCGGCTATGATCACTCTCCCTACACGATGAACTTCAGTGCGTTTGCGGGGAATCCGCTGATGGTGAGTGTGGAAAAGCTTGTAGAAGAGGGCTGGTTGAGTGCAGGCGAAGTTTCTCCGCTGGCGCAGGCTAATCCTGATCGGGTTCAGTTTAGCCGGGTGATTCCGCACAAAATGCAAATGTTGCGCAAAGCTTTTGAAAGGTTTCAGGCCAAGGGTAATCGCGCGGCAATAGATCAGTTTTCTCAAGAACAAGGCTGGTGGCTAGAAGACTTTGTTCTATTTATGGCGCTGCTCGAAGAAAATGGCGGTAAGCCGTGGAGCCAATGGGAGCACAGTATTGCTCGCCGTGAGCCAGTCGCGATGAAAGCTAAGACCGAAGAACTCGCTGAGAGCATTGCTTTTCATCGCTTCGTGCAGTTTAAGTTTTTTGAACAGTGGATGGCGTTGCGTGAGTACGTCAATAGCAAGAACATTCAGATTATTGGTGATGTTTCTATCTATGTTTGCCACAACAGCTCTGATGTGTGGGCTAATCCTGAACTGTTTAAGCTCGATCCTCAAACCCTAGAATCTGCTTATATTGCAGGGGTTCCACCGGATTACTTTAGTGAAACCGGTCAGCTTTGGGGGAATCCGGTTTATGACTGGGATAAGTGTCAAGCCTCTGGGTTTGACTGGTGGGTGTCACGCTTTAAGGCCACCTTGCAATACGTAGACTGGGTGAGAGTGGATCACTTCAGAGGCTTTGAGGCGTATTGGCAAGTCCCTGCGAGTGAAGAAACAGCCATGAATGGGGAGTGGGTGAAAGCGCCAGGGGATGCTTTTTTTGAGACGCTGGCAGAGAAGTTAGGGAGTCTGCCGGTCTTAGCTGAAGATTTGGGTGTGATTACGCCGGAGGTTGAGGCCTTGCGCGATCGCTTTGAATTTCCTGGTATGAAAATCCTCATGTTTGCCTTTAGCGGCGATCCAAACAATACGCACTTGCCACAGAACTATCCGACTAACTGCATTGTGTATTCTGGCACGCACGACAACGATACTGCGATTGGCTGGTGGGAAACGATTCCTGAGCACGAAAAACAGTTTTTTGTGCAAACGCTCGGCTATAGCAGCCCAGATGACATTAAAGAGATTAACTGGCTATTGATTGAAACGGCGCTGAAATCTCGCGCTGATTTGGCGATTGTGCCCCTGCAAGATCTGTTGAGCTTGGGCCACAGCGCGCGGATGAATGATCCTAGTGTGATTCCGAACAACTGGCGCTGGAAGTTCGGAAGTTCAGATTTGTTGACCGATGAGATTAGCGATCGCCTCCGCGCGCTAACCAACACTTACAACAGGCTATAGCTGAAGATGAGCAGACGGCTTTGGCAAAATAAGAACACTTTGCTTAATAGTGGTCACTTGCATCGCTCATGACGCTTTTAATGGGTGACGTTTTTAGGGGGTGACAGCTCTCACATTACAAAAAAAGCCCGCATATGCGGGCTAAGAATTCGTTGCGGTAGGTAGCGGTAACGCGAACTAAACGTTAAGCAGACTATGCCAATTTCTTTTTGATGAAAGCCAAAATTTTGTTGTTCTGTGCCTTAAGCGCAGCAACGTCTTTGGTGAGTGCATCGATTTGTTTCTGCATCGCGATAATCTCTGCGGATGCGTCTGCGGTGGGCGCGGCGGTAGTGCTTTTATCAGCCACTGGTGTCGCGGCTTTGGGGCGAGCCTTACGGGCTTTAGCCATTGCCCCTTTGATGGCCCCAATGAGTTCTTTTTTCTCGAAGGGCTTTTCAATGAACTCAAAGAACTCAAAGGGTTCTTGAATCTTTTCGGTGAGTTCTTCTCGGCGGCCAGACATCATGACCAGCGGAATCTTTTGGAATTCCGACTCGGCTTGGATTTCCTGGTACACCTCATAGCCGCTCATTCTGGGGAGCAAAAAGTCCAGCATGATCAGGTTAGGCTTTTGGGCGCGAATGGCATCAATGCCTTCTACGCCGTCTTTAGCTTCGATAACTTCAAAGTTGCCTTTTGGCAGCATGTCTCTTACGCGAGCGCGGATGACTCTGCTATCGTCGATTACTAAAATTTTGTTGGCCACGACGAACTCCTTTGACAGTGAAAGTTAAAAATGCTTTGCGCCTTCTGGGCGTTTTTGAAGGTGGACGCTTCAAAAGACGCTTAGTTTAAAGTTGCCCAGATTATGTCAGTGATGGAACAAGTTAGATAACTGTAAGATGTAGACACAATCTATTCTTTCTGTTTGTATGCCTGAGCCTACGACTCGCCTGCGCCCGGAAATTATTGCGATGCCAGAGTGGTTACGCCGCCCTATTGGCAAAGCAAGCGAGCTATCGACGGTGCAGAAAGTTATTAAGCAACGTCAGATTCATACCATTTGCGAAGAAGGGCGCTGTCCGAATCGGGGAGAGTGCTACGCGAATCAAACCGCAACCTTTTTGTTGATGGGGCCGACCTGCACGCGAAGCTGTGCGTTTTGTCAGGTAGATAAAGGGCATGCGCCGATGCCGTTGGATGAAGAGGAGCCGCGTAAGGTCGCGGAATCGGTGGCGCTGCTGGGATTAAAGTATGTGGTGCTGACGGCAGTGGCTCGCGATGACTTAGCGGATGGCGGGGCCGGATGGTTTGTACGGGTCATGGATGCGATTCGCAATGCACGGCCCGCGACGCAAATTGAGGTGCTGACGCCAGACTTTTGGGGCGGGACGGATGCTGCGATGCAGCAGCGCGTACGGGTGGAGATAGTTGCACAGGCTAAGCCTGCTTGCTTTAATCACAACGTAGAGACGGTGAAGCGATTGCAGGGGCCGGTGAGACGTGGCGCAAAGTATGAGCGATCGCTCGATGTGCTTCGTTACGTTAAAGCGACGGATCCCACGATTCCCACCAAGTCTGGTTTGATGGTGGGCCATGGTGAAACTAAAGATGAGTTGATAGAAGCTATGAGAGACTTACGGGCGGCACAGTGCGATCGCCTCACCATCGGCCAATACATGCGCCCCTCGCTAGATCATTTGCCGGTGCAAAAGTACTGGACACCTGAAGAGTTTGATGAATTGGGGGCGATCGCCCAAGAAATTGGCTTTTCTCACGTACGTTCTGGCCCGCTTGTACGCAGCTCTTACCATGCGGGTGAAGAACCCTAGCCCCCTTCTATCCCATCATTATTGGCTAGGTATTTGGCCATCAGGTATTTGGCCATTAAGCTTGCGCCATTCTTGCACGGCAAACGGTGGCACAACGAGCTGTGCAATGCTGCCATTGGCCAAGGGAATTTCAACTTGAAGTGGAATGTCGCCTTGTAGGGCATCGATTGCTTCAGCAACGTTGTATTGTGCAACGTTTTCTGGCAGAGCTTGAGTTTGTGGATCTAATTCAGGACTTGCCTGCCATTGGGTACTGGAGCCTGTGGCAATGGTGAGCGATTTTTGTGGATCGAGCGCAACAACACCTGGAAAGCCAATGAGCCGAAGGTATAGCCCCTGTAAGCGATCGCCTTGGTAGCGCTTAAATAAAATGACTTGCCATGATCTGTCACTTCTATCTCTAAGGCTTTGCTTAGAGCGAAAAGTCGTTTGCCCTGGTTTTTCGTTGTAGGTGTGGATAGAGGCTATTGGGGTGGCCAGTAGAGCGACCATTGGGGCCGTCATTGGCGTGGCCAGCAGCGTCGTGGCAGACAGTATGTTTGTTGGCAGTTCAGTGCCTGTAGTGGCCGGTAATGCGATGGCTGGCTGTGCTATGGAGGCGGTGAGTAAAAGAACTGAAAGCATCCAACCGCAGACGTGACGTACGACGAATCGTGCCGTTGCTTGACCAGGCTGCGGCCCAAAAAAAATAGAGCGAAGCTGAACTAGAAAGCGCCTATTCTGCGTCATTTCTTCACAAAAAAAGAGGGCTGCTTTTAGTGTACAGCCCTCTTCCTTCAATGGTTTCTTTAATGGTTGGTCAATCGATTCAGGTATTACCTCAACGATTACAGCTGCCTTAAGCGCTCAAGGACCGCTCGGTAACCGTCTGCTTCACCTTCTTGTAGGTAGCGTTCAGCTGCTGTGAGTAGGTCACCTTGCGCTGCATAGCTGTCACCAATAGCCATGAGCGAGAGACCTCTGTAGTAGTACACATCAGCGTTGGCTCCAGGGTTTTGACTGATGATTTGAGAGAAATCTTGGTAGGCATTGTGAGGATCGCCAGACTCATAGAGCGCGCGGCCTCGGGCTGCATAAGCGGCGGTGTTGTTATCGTTTAACTCAATGGCGTAGGAGTAGTCAGAGATGGCCGCAGGCAAGTTGCCATAAATGGCGTAGGCATCGGCGCGGCCTTTGTAGATGTCTTCGTTAATGGGGCTGAGGGCAAGGGCGTTGTCGTAGTCTGCGATCGCAGCGGTCAGATTATCATTGTCGAGCTGTGCTCTGGCTCGTCGCTGATAGGCTGTGCTGGAATAAGCATCTAGCTCAATAACGCGGTTAAAGTCCGCGATCGCGGCTGAGTTATTACCTTGCGCGTTATACAAACTACCGCGCGCCATGTAGGCTTCTACTGAATTAGGTTCTTGCGTGAGTACCTGGTTGATATCGGCGAGTGCATCGTTAGGGCGTCCCAGTGCAGAGTAAACGTAGCTGCGGTTAAAGAATGCCTCAGTGCTCTCAGAATTAATATCAAGCGCCTCGTTCAGATCCGCTAGCGCAGCCGTAAAGGTGCCTAGCTTATAGTAAGCGACGCCTCTGTTGAGATAGGCCGATGAAAAGTCTTTGCTATTGTCGATAGCTGCGCTCAGGCTAGAAATAGCTGCATCGAATTCATCTAGCTCGATGAGAGAAGCACCCTTGTGTGCCAGGGCAGGTGCATAAACAGGATTTAAGTTGATGGCTTTTTCAAAGCTCAGCAATGCTGATTCATGGTCTCCCATGGCTGCTTGAGAAAGGCCCAGGAAGTCATACGCTTCTACATAACCTGGCTCTAGGAGAGTGGCTTGCTGAAAATCGACTTGGGCGGATGCAAATTCACCCATCTGATAGAAAAGCGCGCCTTTAGAGAAGTATGCTAGCGCATAGTCTGGGCGAACGTTTGTCGCTGCCACATAGTCAGCCATGGCCGAAATGGGATCATTGAGCGCCAGATACGAAGCTGCTCTGAAAATGTAGGCTTCAGCGTAGTCAGGATTCGTGGCAAGGGCGGCATCAAACTGCACAATTGCTTTCGTGAACTCTGCGTTTTGATAGTGGCGAACGCCTTGAGAATAGGCAATTTCTTCCGGTGAAACCGTAGGCAGTGCTTCTACCTCTAGGTTGGGAACGACCTGGGGTTCTTCTTGGTCGTCAAAAGTGGCTGGGTAATCCACGGGCGTCGTGGTGGGTACGCTGGCCGGTTCTTCGCTGAGTGCTTCGTAGTTACTACTGTCAAACTCGTATTGGCTATCAACGGCGTAGTTTGTCTCAGCCGCATTTAGGACGGGCAAAATCACGGTCTCAACGGAATCTGCTACGCGGCTGTGGTTGGCGTAGGTTGGTAGCGCTGTACTAGCTAGGCCACCGATGAGTGTGGTGAGACTTAAAAGCGTAAGGCCGCTGCGATTCATGACTGTTTTTACCACTGCTTTGATGAGGGTGTGGAGATATTAACTGACACCGTTATATCCACTGATACCGACGGTTTCTAACCGTTAGATTGCCCATTTATGAGCTGAAAGGGATTGACAAAACCGATTATCTTTGTTGCATGAACAATTCTCCGCCTCCCGCTCCGCTTCCCCCTTCTCACAAATCTTTTTTCAGGGCATGGATTAGCTCGCTGTTGGAACGAGACTGGGTGCTGCCCTTTTGTAAGCTCGCGATCGCCAACACCACGTCAAATCTCATGGTGCCGCTGGCGGGCCTCATCGATACGGCTTTTTTAGGTCATTTAGAAGACATCCGCTATCTCAATGGTGTGGCGCTTGCGAGCATTATTTTTAACGTGATCTACTGGAGCTTTAACTTTTTCCGTATGGGGACGACTGGGCCAACTGCTCAGGCTGTAGGGCAGCAAGATAACGAGCTGGTATGGCTGATTGTGGCGAGAAATTCGCTGTTGGCGCTAGGCGTTGGCATAGCGGTATGGCTGCTCAAAGCGCCGATTGCGACGCTTGGCTTCTCCTTATTACAGGCAGATGCAGAGACTAAAAGTGCGGCAATGGCGTTTTATAACGGGCGTGTGTTGGGCGCGCCAGCGGTGCTGGTGAACTTTGTCTTTTTAGGATGGTTGCTGGGGCAAGGCCGTGGCAAGCAAGTCGTGATTCTGGCGGTTGTTGGAAACTTCAGCAATATATTGCTGGATTACTGTTTTATTCGGCTATGGGGCTTGGGGAGCTATGGCGCAGGGTTGGCGACGGCGCTGAGTCAGTATTTGATGCTGGTGGCCGGGCTGAGTGTGATTTTGGCAGGGGGTGTGCCTTGGCAACTGTGGTCAAAGATTCAGCCGAGGCTGTGGCAGCTAAGTGCGCTCAAAAGCCTGTTTGCCTTGAACTTAGATATTTTGATTCGCACGTTTGCGCTCGTGATCTCAATGTCTTTATTTACAAACCTTAGTTCAGGGATGGGTAGCAGGGTGCTGGGCGTCAATGCGCTGCTCATGCAGGTTGTACTCATGGCGGCGCATTTTATGGATGGGATTGCGTTAGCCGTAGAAAGCTATGCAGGCAACTTTTATGGGCAGCGGCGCGGGACAGATTTATCTCAATTATTGGTGCTGGGGTCGGTGGGGAGTTTGGTGTTAGGGGCTGTGATTGCGCTAACGCTGATCGTTTGGCCTGTTCCGTTTTTTAGCTTGCTCACTAGCCACAGCGAGTTACTGACCCAGATTCCTCGCTACGCGGCATGGCTGATTCCGGTGCTCAGCTTTGGCGCGATCGCTTTTACGTTAGATGGCTACTTCCTGGGGCTAACTGCCAGCCGCATCCTACGCAATGCAACGCTCATGGCGGCGCTGATTGGGTTTCTTCCGCTAGCTACGATCGCGAGCCGCCTAAACAATCCTCATCTACTTTGGCTCGCACTTAGTAGCCTCATGTTTACCAGAGTGGTCACCTTGGTGCGTAAGGTGCCACCGACGCTCAGACGTATCTAAAGGGCCAATTCTCTAAAGGGCCAATTCTCTAAAGGGCCAGTTCTCTAAAGGGCCAGTTTGCTGTTCTTTTCGGTTAGCTGAGAAGGACAGGCGGCATATCAAAAGGCGGCGATCAGTACAAAACTGATCGCCGCCTTTATTCAATCGTTCCAACCTTCAAACGTATGGATATTCAACGTATGGAACCGGCCGTAAGCGCTTACTTGCGGATGCTCTTTGCCATGTTGCGGAACATATCCATGTCGCCAGAAGATGCCTTGCGACGAGGTGCAGGGGTAACTGCTTCAGCAGCAGGCGCTTCAGCAGCAGGTGCCTCAGTAGCAGGCGCTTGAGTAGCCGCAGCAGGTGTCGCAGGTGCGGGTGCAGGGGTACTAGCAGCTACGCTGGAAAATGTTACAGAAGGTTGGCTGTAGCTGTTGTTAGTAGCGCCAATTTCTGCAGCAGCCGTTGCAGAAATTTGTCTTACGCTTTCCATGTGCTCAGTTTGGCCTTTCTTTTTAGCGAAAGTACGCTTAACTGTCTTGCTAGAGCGCATGTACTCAATGTCGCCAAAGCTCTTAGCGTCATCGTTGCTCAGGTAATAAGCTTGCTTAGGTGCGCTCTCATCCTTAGGTGCACCTTTGCCAAACACAAATTCAAAAAGACCCATCGTTCTCCTAACAAATAGCTGAATGAACCATATATATACCTAGATTAACTTTTATTTCCTTTCTTAGAAAGGTGTTTAGGTAGAAATTTGGTCAAAGTTGGTGAAGAAAGCATTAGATCCTTAGAGTTTCCTTTGATACTCCTCTAGTAAATCGATGAGATTTACTTGGCACTGCATGGGTAATAGTTCTGCTAGGGGAATGGTTTTACGGCCACCGCCAAGCTTAATAGGGATATCGTTGAGGATTTGAACAACGGCGTCTTCAGAAATATTGTCTTCAGTCACCATTGGCAAAAGCTTCTCTGCTAGGGCGGTGTGCAGCTTCGCTACGCCCAGATAGAGATGCCATTTGGCAATATCCATATAGATATTTTCGCCAATTTCAGCCGCGAGGCCCTCTAGTGCTTCTGTAGAGCTTGCTGTTGCCATTGTGGTGGCCCTCCTAATTTTTTTGTGGGTCAGTGGTGGTTGTAGTGTATGCCCTCTCCCGCAAAGAGATAGGGCCAGAAGGGTGTGTGTTTTCGTGTTTGGTCTGGTCGGATTGTGGGGGACGTTCTCTGTGGCTAAAGGCGCTAAGTTTCGGTTGGGGTTTCTTTGGGGGTGTAGTCCGCGATCGCAAATACATACATTCCATGGCCAAACAAAATGCCCAGCATCACAAAGGTCACAATCTTTGCTTGGGGGAGGGATCCTGGATTCAGCGTATTGAAAAACCAGATGCTTGAATTGACTAATGCGAACCCAGCGACGTGCACCGCAAAATTAATGCGATCCTCTAATTTTTTGAGTGCTGGATCGTTTTTAGGGTCGGGTTTGCGGGGCCACTTGGGAGGCATAGGAACTTAACAAGAAGAGTACATAGTTATTGTAGGGGCTTTTCTCCAGACGTTTTCCAGTGGCCTGATTTTCCGCCAAGTTTCTCAATTAAAGTAATGTTGCTAATGGTCATGGATTTTTCTAGGGCTTTGGCCATGTCGTATAGCGTGAGCGCTGCGATGGAAACTGCGGTGAGGGCTTCCATTTCTACGCCCGTTTCAGATTTGGTTTTGACCGTGGCCTGAATTTGGTAGCCCGGTAGGCTTTCATCCGCTTCTATAGTTACTTCAATTTTTTTGAGAGGGAGCGGATGGCAAAGCGGAATTAAATTCGCTGTTTGCTTAGCGGCCATAATGCCCGCGAGCCGAGCGGTGCCAATGACATCACCTTTGGGGGCATTGCCCGATTGAATGGCTTTTAGGGTGGCCATTTGCATCGTGATATTACCGGTTGCGGTGGCCTGCCTCACGGTGGTGTCTTTCGCTGAAACATCGACCATTTGAGCCTGACCTTGTCCGTCTAAATGAGTGAGCATTTTTAGTTACGTGGTGTTTAATCTTTGTGTTACTATTAGAACCCAATCGAGGCAACGCGGCATACGCAACCTCTTTGTGGGCCTGTAGCTCAGTGGACTAGAGCACGTGGCTACGGACTACGGTGTCGGGAGTTCGAATCTCTCCAGGCTCGCTTAAAAAGGGCATTCAGCAGTTAAAGCTGAATGCCCTTTTTGTTTACTTACTTTTTTCAAGCTATTAGCTTTAATTCATTGACTCATCTACTTGATGGCGTACACGTCGCGTCCGCCGTGGAGGGCAAAGCGGATAGAGTGGGCGATGTCTTTGCTGGAGGTGGTCACAAAAATGCACAACCCAAACAGTGTCATGGTGCCTGCGATCGCAAACACAAGATCGTAGCTGGTGACATCGGCAATGCGGCCCATGACGGGGCCAGCAAGGGCAATGCCTAAGTCGAAGCCTGTGAGGCAAAGCCCAAAGGTAAGACCGCGCTCGCCAGGGTGAGATCTATCCGCCATGAGGGCGGCAATGATGGGGATGAGGGTGCCGCTACCGCAGCCTTGCAGTGCGCCTGCGAGCAAAAACATAGGGGCGCTGTTGCTTTGCCAAAGGGTAAACATCGCTAGGCTGTAAAACATTAGACCGCAGCTGATGAACCGGCCTCGGCCTAGCTGATCGCTGGCTTTCCCGGCGATCGCCCGAATGGTAAATGAAGCGATCGCACTCATCGTGTAAATCAAGCCTACGTTCACTGCGAGGCCAATGTCATCGACTTTGAGCGGCACGAAGGCGACCATTGAGCCGAAGGCGATGCCGACCATAAATAGGATGAGAGCCGGGGTGCGTACGGTGGGCTGGAAAAGGAGCTTCCAGAAGGCGAGGTTACTGCTGGGTTGGCGCGATGTTGGGGTGGATGCGTCGGTGGGCGATCGCTTGGGTTCACGGCTGGCCAATACGCAAAGGGCTCCGATGGTGCCGAGTGCCGTCATCGAGAGAAAGGCAAAGGTGAAGCTGCCTTGCAAGTAGCCGCCGAGGGCGGGGCCGAGGGCCATGCCGGTGGGACTAGCTAAGCTCATATAGCCGATGAGTTCGCCTCTGTGTTGAGGTGGTGACATGTCAGCGATCGCGGCTGTATAAGCAGTGGAAAAGGCCGCGATGCTGAGGCCATGAAAGGCTCGAAAAATAGCGAGAAACATCACCGCAGATTTCAGCTCAGCTTGCCAGCCTAATACTGAAATCGGAATGGTGAACTGAGGCATCCACTGCACAGTGAGATAGAGCAGTGGGGCAAGGGCAATGACTGCGACGCCAATGAGCAAGGCCGGTTTACGGCCCTGCTCATCAGAAAATCGAGCCATTTTAGGCCGGAAACCTAAGAGGCCAATGGCAAAAGCAGCCATGACCCAGCCAATTTCTTGGTTACTTGCGCCAAAGCTTTTGATATAGCGCGAGAGCACTGGCAGCATTCCGGCGAGTCCGCTCCAGAAGCACAGCGATGCGCCAAAGAAGATAATGAGATTACGCCGCAGGGCAGGGTCAAATTGGAAAAATAGTTTCAAAGCCTCGTCTCCTGCGCGGCGTAAGTCGATACCTTAGAGATGTTAACAAGTGTTAAGCGCCCTTGGTGAGTCGCTGAGGGGTGAGAGTTAAGGCTGAGGTTCCGGTAGCGATGGTGAACGGCGGTATTGTGCAGCGTGAGATTAAAAGAACAGCAGTCTTTGATGCCAGTGGCGATTATCGCTACGCGCTAGGAAGGCGCTGGGGCACCGGGGCTGAGGTGGCTTTTGTGATGCTGAACCCTAGCCGCGCGGATGCCGCTGTGGATGATCCGACCTTGCGAGCCTGCATTCAGTTTGCGCAGCGGTGGAAGTTTGGCTCGCTAACGGTGGTAAATTTGTTCGGGTATCGGACACCGCATCCGAAGGTGCTGATGCAGGTGAGCGATCCGGTGGGGCCGGAGAATGATGGGTATGTGGTGCGGGCGGTGGAAAGGGCTGAGCAGGTGGTGTTGGCCTGGGGAAATTGCGGCGGCTGGTTAGGACGAGACCAGGCTATTCTCTCGTTGCTAAAAGAACACAGTCATAAACTGTATTACTTAAAGTTCAACGGCTCCGGTCATCCTCGCCATCCGCTTTACATAAAAAGAGACGTGCCACTTAGCGCATACCCCTTTCCTCTTTGAGTTTTTGAAGTGTTTTGGGTGGTGTTAAATGAGCACCTGAGAGGATGGACTGACATCGTTTAGGAGGCTTATAGCCCAGATCTTTTTACTTTGTAAGGCGTTTCTTCAATGGGCAAATTGTTACAGTTCCAGTCGCTATAGCGTAGCTGGAGTCTTTTTTCGCCCGCGTATTCTACAAGGCTGCCAGCGTAGCGCTTGGCATCAAGCCCGAGACTTTGGATGGTGACTTTGCCGTTAAACACCGTTGCTCTGCCGAGATAAATAACCAAATCATCTCTGGAAGGGCGGTTGACGGTGGTACTGGCGGTGAGATGAGCGAGTCCCCGTTCATCCATTTCATGGGAAAGGGCAAAAGCGGTGTCACGAATGCCGCGAATGGCCACGATAATAGCGGCGACGGCCATTGTGATATCTACGCCTTCATCGGTGAGGACTTGTTGGGAGGAAAGGTATTGAAAATTACGCTCGCCGAGGTCATCTCGAATGCGGCGGTGGATGAGGTTTTGTGGTTGATAGTCGGTGAGGGTGCCGACGATGGCACCGCAGGCCGCACGAGGTTCTCTCCAAGGGGCTTCGCGGGTTTTGCCGTAAATGACGTGTTTGCCGCCTTCTCGTAAACGGCCCACGTGGGTTTTTAGGTCAATGGCGACTAGAGATATGGACTGCGGGTTGCCTGCGTAGAGTTCTGTTTTAAGGTGTTCGTCTAGCTCGTGGGCGACGGTGACATGGGCTAGGGTAGCGCCGTTGTTGGTGCCGCCACCTGCCGGAAAGAAGGCTTCTAGTTTAAGTTCGCCGATTTCAGAGAGGGTGGCAAAGCGGGCGGCGACGACGTCTCGGTAGCGTTTGGTGGCTTCCCCTTGGTGGATGCGATCGCCGCAGTTGGTGTAGGCCAGTGTGGTCACTACACTAGGCAGGCTTAAATCTGCACCACAGGACTTTACGGCGGTAGAGCTTGCCGCTGCAAACTGTAGCTCATCCCGGAGAATTTGCATCCCGTTGATTAGGGCATAGCGATCGCTCACGATTTCGTTGAGATAATTGTGATAGGCATTCCGCTCCATGCCAAAACTGGCGGGTAGTTGCCAGAAATTATCTACTCGCTGCTGGGTCGCTGTCGCGTCAAAGGGCAGAGTCATAGGGATGCTAGAGCCTGTTAGGTCCGGAGAGACATAATAGTTGCCACTCTAGTGCATTTATCTGATTAGAATTTTGATAATTTTTTACGGTTGTAGTGTCACCCACTTGCTAGGGCTTTCGCCTACCACTGTCTTCATCACCCAACTCCGCAGTAGTCCATCAACCTCAGCAGGTGCATCATCATGCGGGCAATGTCCGGCGTTGATGTGGTGTTCTTCTAGGTTGTTGTAGTGCTTTTGGAAGAGTTCGCCTCGGCTAGTTGTGTTCATCCAAGGGTCAGCATCGCCCCAGATCAGCAACAGTGGGCAGGTCATATCTTTTAGCAATACGTCTACATATTCGCCGCGTTCAGCTTTAAACAATGCAGGGAAGGCTCCGGCAGCTTCGGGGTCAGTGGCCGGGCGATAAACGTCCTCGATGAGCTGGTCGGTGACTTCGGATTGGTTTACGTAAACTTGGGAGAGAGTTTTGCGGATATAAGACCGGTTGCGAACGAACTGGAATACGAGCCAGCTTGGGAGTGGGGATAGAACAACGGTTTTGACGAGCTGGCCGATTGCTTTTTGAAAAGGATTAGGTGGCTCTGTTGGTTGCTGCTCGCTGAATGAGCCTACTCCGTTTAGCATTGCAACACCGACGACTGCATCCGGGCGGGTGGCTCCGGTGTAGAGGCTGGCATAGCCACCGATGGAGTTGCCTGCAACGACGGCGGGGCGTTTGATGATGGTGGTAATAAAATCTGTGATTTGATCGCGCCAGAGGTTGTTGCTGTAGCCGCCGCTGGGCTTAGAGGAACGCCCAAAGCCGATCAGATCGAGGGCGTAAACTTCAAAGTCGGCTTGGAGTTCAGCGACGTTTTTACGCCAGTGGTCTGTCGATGCGCCAAAGCCGTGGATAAGCAATAGCGCAGGCCGCTCGGGGTGGGCGCTGGCATCACCTGCTTTGGTGTAGTGAATGCGGTAGTTTCGCCACTGCCAGTAAGCTCCATTTTCCGCAGGTGCGAAAGGGGCATTAGCAAAATCCGGGGCAGAAGCAGGTGCGGCAGCAACCATAAGACTGTAAAGAAAAGTAAAGTGCTCTCTTAAGTCTATCGCGACAGCTAAATGTATGCCTTCCTATGAGGTGTGGCTTTCCGTAGACTGAATGGTGTGGTGCGGTATTTTTGCTGAGTGGTGTGGCTACTCATAGGTACTGGTGTGAAAAGGAGGATGAGTAGATGACGTTATCTCCGATCAAGGCGCGGAAGGTGAAGCGGCGATCTCCTGCCACCCTGTTTGAGCGAATCATGGCTGCGATCGCTTTCCTTAACCTCTTAATTGTCCTTTTTGATCTCAGCTACATCCGCTTTCGCGATACCTATCTCAACGTGCTGCCTGCACCCACTGTTTGGTACGGCGAAACCTTTAAAGGTATCGAGCCAGATCGCACCACCGTCAGGTATCTAAAACTCGTTGATAGCTTTCAAGGGCAAGCCGGTGAGAATGAGGCCAGAGCAAGCCGATTGCTAGCTCAGCTCAGAGAAGAGAGCGTTGCCATTGTGGATGAAGATCCCTTTGCTGTGGCCGGTAAATCTGGGACGCTGGCACGAATAAAAAACGAAATGCGCGATCGCATGGAAACCGATTCCTCGAAAGCCGCCTTTCGCCAATTCTGGAGTACCACCAACCTTACGGCTGAGCGCATTGACTCAGAACTCGCCTTCTTCGATGCCAAAATTCGCCCCTTAATGAAAACCAACTATTTCAGGGGCATTAGTGAAACAGGCAATCCCATTGATTTGTTTTGGCGAATTGATATCTGGTTTATGGGGATCTTCGCGGCTGAATTTTTACTACGCACCCTTGTGCTCAGCCGCCGCCATCCCAATACCACTTGGATAGATGCCATGCTTTGGCGCATTTACGATGTGCCTTTGTTCATTGGCTTCTGGCGCTGGCTGCGCTTTATTCCGGTTGCGCTGCGATTGCACCAAGCCAGATGGCTAAACCTAGAACCTGCTCGCAACCGGGCGAGCCGAGCGCTGGTGAGTCAGTTCGCTGTAGAACTCACTGAAATTGTCATGCTGCGCGTGATTGATCAAGCGCAGCAATTTGTTCGTACCGGCGATATTAACCGCTGGCTGCTGGCCGCGACAGATCGCAGTCAGTATGTGGACATTAATGGTGTGGATGAGGTGCAAACAATTACCAAACGGTTGTCAGACGTCGTGGCGTATCAGGTGCTGCCTAAGGTCAAGCCAGAAATAGATGCACTATTGCAGCACAGTGTGGTGGGCGCATTGCAGCAGGCCCCAGCTTATCAGGGCCTGAAGTTTATGCCTGGATTTGATGATCTTTCTGCCCAGATTGCTCGTCAGGTCGTTGCTGAGATATCCAAAACGTTGGTTGGCACGTTGCAGAATGTGGTTGCCGATGAGAAAGGCGCTGAACTAACCAGCGACCTGATCGCTAAGTTTGGCGATCAGTTACGGCTAGAAATTCAGAACGCTGCCACCATGGACGAATTGAGAACGTTAATTTGTGATCTGCTCGAAGAAATCAAGATCAATTACGTAGAAGGGGTTGCTAAAGAAGATCTCGCGCAGATGCAGGCCGCTCGCTATCGCTTATACGGTGAGACGCAGCGAGGAAGGTCGTGAGGGGCTGTAAGAGGCTGCTATGAGCGGCGCGAGCAGTGAGGGCGATTGGCCGGCTGATATTGCGGATGGTTAAGCAGATATAGCGAGTTTCTCTGCTATAGGGAGGACATGCGCTAGACTAATTAGCGCAGTCAGGCGGCAGCGAATTCATCAGGGGTTTTCCTCAAAGGGTTCTTCTAGGATGTGTTCGGTTAGCCTTTTTGCTTTAGATTCGGCTTTTCCTTCGGGATATTGCTGGTATCTAACCTAATTCGTCTGATCCCGTTGGGATCATTGCGGAAAGTGGGAGCTTTAAAAGACCCCGCTTTTTTTATTGCCCGTTTTTTTGCGGTCATTTTTCACTGGTCGCTATTACAGAGCGCTGTTCTCTAGCATTTTTGCTGTAGTGCTCCTTTGTTTGTGCTGTTGCCTCTACATGGGGCGTCTTTTCACTGAGCGGTTATGACACATTCTTTGGTTCCAAAAGTCATTGAGCTGGCAACCCCGATTGCGGGTGAGATTGGCTTGGAAATTGTCGATGCGGTGTTTCAGACCAATCAAAGCCCGCCGGTGATGCGCATAGATGTTCGCAATCCTAATCAAGATGATACGGGCTTGGATGACTGTGAGCGTCTGAGCGTAGCGTTGACTGAGGCGTTAGATGAGTCTGAGCTGATTCCGGATGCCTATGTTCTGGAAATCTCTAGCCCTGGGGTGTCAGATGTATTGGAGAGCGATCGCGATTTCACCGTCTTTAAAGGCTTTCCTGTTGAAATACAGCTCAGCGAAGTGTTCAAGAAAAAACAGCTATGGCACGGTAGCTTAGTCGGGCGAGATGACAATGTCGTTTCTCTCAATCTCAAAGGCCGACTGGTCGCCATTCCTAGAAACTTGGTGCAATCGGTCACGCTCAGCAATGAGGAAGCTGTCATTTAGCCTGTGCAGTTATTTTCTTTGTGTCGTTTTTTCCCTGCCTGCGTTTTTGTCTGTAGTCTGTGTTTTTGTGACGTTTACTTTTGTCTTTATCTAAGTTCTTAGTTCAATTCGTTAAGAGGTCGTGCCTATGTCAATGGTGAGCTTATCCGGTTTACAGCTAATGGTCGATAGCATTAGCCGTGAACGAAACCTACCGAAAAGTGCTGTGGAAATGGCACTGCAAGAGGCTTTGCTAAAAGGCTACGAGCGCTATCGCCGCACTCAGCGCATCGATAACAATCAGTTTGATGAAGAGTACTTTGATAACTTTTACGTAGAGCTAGACACTGAAGATGAAGGCTTCCGCGTACTGGCGAATAAAACAATTGTCGAGACGGTAGAAAACTCAGACCACCAGATTGGTTTGAAAGAAGTTCAGGAAGTAGCCCCCGAAGCCCTCGCTGGCGATACGGTCGTACTAGACGTTACGCCAGAACAGCAAGACTTTGGTCGGATGGCGGCGATTCAAACGAAGCAGGTGCTGGCTCAAAAATTACGAGATCAGCAGCGCCGCCTCATTCAAGAAGAATTTCAAGATCTGGAAGGTCAAATTCTCAATGCGCGGGTGCTTCGCTTTGAGCGTCAGTCAGTGATTATGGCTGTGAGCAGTGGTTTGGGTCAGCCTGATACAGAAGCCGAATTGCTTAAGCGCGATCAGCTGCCAAATGATAATTACCGAGCTAATGCCACCTTTAGGGTGGCTCTGAAAAAGGTTTCAGAAGGTTCTCACCGTGGCCCACAGCTACTGGTGTCTCGCGCCGATGCGAGCTTAGTGGTAGAGCTATTTTCGAATGAAGTCCCTGAAATAGAAGATGAGGTTGTCCGTATTGTTGCAGTGGCTCGCGAAGCCAATCCGCCTTCACGCTCTGTTGGCCCGCGCACCAAAATTGCAGTGGATACGCTAGAGAGTGATGTGGATCCCGTTGGTGCCTGTATTGGTGCGCGAGGCTCTCGCATTCAGGTCGTTGTGAACGAACTGCGGGGCGAAAAAATTGACGTTATTCGGTGGTCTCCTGATCCGGCTACGTATATCTCCAATGCACTGAGTCCGGCGCGAGTGGACGAGGTGAGATTGATGGATCCCGAAGGGCGCCAAGCGCATGTGCTAGTCCCTGAAGATCAGCTGAGTTTGGCGATTGGTAAAGAGGGCCAAAATGTTCGCTTAGGTGCTCGCCTCACTGGCTGGAAGATAGACATCAAAGATTCGGCGAAGTACGACTACGACACCGAAAACGAGAAGATGGCTGAGATCGCTGAAAAGCGGCGAGTGGAAGCGGAGGAGAGAGAACGGCTAGCGGCTGAAGAAGCAGCTGAAATTGCTGAGGCTGAAGAGTGGAAGCGTAAAGCTAGAGAAGAAGCAGAAGCGAAGGCTGCGGCCAAGGCTGCTGAGGATGCAGCCAGAGCGGAATCGGAAGAGGATGATGAGCCAACGCCTGAAGAAATTGCTGAAGCTGAAGAGTGGAAGCGTAAGGCTAAAGAGGCTGCTGCCGCTAAGGCCGCTAAAGAAGCGGCTGAAGCTGATGAGCCAACGCCTGAAGAAATCGCTGAAGCTGAAGAGTGGAAGCGTAAGGCGGCTGAAGAGGCCGCGAAGAAGTAGATACTGTTTTATCGCGATCGCGGTTTTGCAGTCTCTGTGAATGGTGACTTCCCTGGGTAATTTCCTGGGTTACTCCCTTTGTCATCCCCCCTTTGTCATCCCCTTTGAGGCTGGTGCTCGTCATGAGTTGCCCCCTCAAAGGGAATTGATAGCACCTATGCAGCAAGCATCTTCAATGACATCTAAATGGCACCTCAAAATTACCGGCTGTGTGTAAGTTGCCGTAAAACCCTTCCCCGCAAAGCGTTGTGGCGCATTGTTCGGACATTTCCAGATCATGCTGTGCAGCTAGATAGCGGAATGGGGCGTTCTGCTTATCTGTGTCCGACGTCTCAGTGTTTGCAGGCTGCGCAAAAAAAGAATCGGCTAGGCCGCGTTTTGAAAGCGCCCGTTCCCGTAGAGATTTTTCAAGAATTAGAGACTCGATTGGAGGAAAAATAGATAGGATATAGAGCGTTGGTTGTATGTGGTCAACACACAGAAAAAATACGACGTAAACTTTCGAACAGCAATGTAGACAGGCAAAGTCTGCTGATGCGGCCTCTCTTTTGAGTGATGCATCCGCACTTTGTGCTATATGCTGAAAAGTCAGGACTACATTTTTTGATGTAGTTCACCCGTGTTGATTCGATAAGGGCAAGTAGGTCTTATGTAAAACACATCTGTTAGTCAGGTTGAAGAGGAAAAGGATGAACGGAAAAGTTAGAATTTATGAGCTATCTAAGGAGTTGGCACAAGAAAACCCAGCAATAGAAAACAAAGATATTTTAAACATCTGCGAGGATCTAGGCATTGCGGTCAAGAGCCATAGCAGCACCATTTCAGATGAAGACGCTGCGCGAATTCGTGGCGTCGCAACTGCTGCTGGCTATAAGCCTGCGGGCAAGGCGCCAACGCCTAAAGCCAAGCCTGCTCGAAATGTATCGAAGCCAACTTCTCCTAAAAAGCCTGTTCGCCGCCGCGAACAACAAATTCTAGGTATTCTTCGACCTAAGCGTCCTGCTCAGCAGCCCGAGGCACCCCAACCCGAAGCGCCAGCGGCTGCATCGCCGCCGACTAGCAATGGTGCGAGTCCCCCGAAGGCTGACGCTAGTCCCAGTAGCAGTACGGTGACACCGCCGAGTAAGCCGAGTAAGCCGCCGTCTTTGTCAGGGCCGCCTAGTCGTCCTGCGGATACTAAGCCTAGCCCTAGTGTGGAGGCTCCAGCGGAGGCCCCAGCGGCTGCTAAAGAGCCCGCACCTGCACCGCCGCCTGAGCCTATTCGCCCACCGGCACGGCCCGAACCTGCGCGCGCACCTGAAAAGATTGTGACGACTTCAGGGGCTACTCGTCCTGATCAGCTGAAGCCAAGACTGGTAGAGCCGCCATCTCGGCCTTCTTCTAGGCCCGCGCCTGGTAGAAGCGCTGGAAGCGATTCATCCGGTGGTGAGGTAAGCCGAGTGGCTAAACCTGTGCTGAAACGTGATCGCACTGCTGATGGCGGCGGCGATCGCGCAGGGCGTCCTGTGCCTGCTGGTGGTGGCACGGCTGCGCCGCCTGCACCTCCTAAGCCTGCTGTTGAGCTGCGCAAGCCGCCTTCTCGCCAAGAAGCCTTAGAGAGCACAACCTCTGATTCTGAAGACGGTGATGAGGATGGCGTATTTTCGGATCCGGCGCTGGAGTTGCGTCGTCCTACGCCACCGCGTCCACCCAAGCGCCGTGATCGTTCGGAGTCTGATGATGACGATGAACAGGAAATGCGGCCTAAGAAAACGACGAAGACGAAGCGTCAGCGCGTCATTGTCGATGACGACGACGATTTTGAAGATCTCGCGTCAAACAGTAAGGACGTAACCCCTGCTCAAATTACGATGTCGCTGATGCGTCCGCCTAAGCCTAAGGGCCAGCGGCAGTCTCGTCCGGCACCAACGACTAAGAAGACTAAGACGCGATCGCCGTCTCGTCGTGAACGTCGTGAACGTCGTCAGGAAGTTGAGCCAGAAAAGCCAGAAATGATTGTGCTCACAGGCGGCATTAGCGTGCACGATCTGGCCGAGCAGTTAACGGTTCCTCAAACCGACATCATTAAGCTGCTCTTCTTTAAAGGCATTGCCACGAACGTCAATCAAACGTTAGATGTGCCCACTGCTGAAATGGTGGCACAGGAGTTTGGGGTAGAAGCCGTAACGGCTGAAGAAGCGCCTGAAGCGCGTAAGGTCACTGAAATGGTGGGCGATGAGGATATTGATGATCTTCAATCGCGTCCTCCTGTGGTCACCATCATGGGCCACGTTGACCACGGTAAAACAAGCTTGTTGGACTATATCCGTCAGGCCAAGGTTACCGAGGGCGAAGCAGGCGGCATTACGCAGCACATTGGTGCTTACCACGTGGACTTAGAATCTAATCCGCACAGTGAGCGCAAAGCAGGGCAAATCGTTTTCCTTGATACGCCTGGACACGAAGCCTTTACTGCGATGCGAGCGCGAGGCACTCGGGTAACCGACATTGCCATTTTGGTGGTTGCCGCTGATGACGGTGTGCGTCCTCAAACCATTGAGGCCATTAGTCACGCCAAAGCTGCTGGTGTCCCAATTGTGGTTGCTATCAACAAGATTGATAAAGAAGCTGCCAATCCTGACCGTGTGAAGCAGGAGCTCATGGAATATGAGCTGGTGCCGGAAGAGTACGGCGGAGATACCATCATGGTGCCTGTGAGTGCGATGACCGGCGAAAACGTCGATACCGTGCTGGAGATGCTGCTGCTGGTTTCTGAAGTCGAAGACTTGCAGGCTAATCCAGATCGACTGGCGAAAGGCACTGTGATTGAAGCACACCTAGATAAGGCACGTGGCCCTGTGGCGACGCTGCTGGTTCAAAACGGAACGCTCAAAGTCGGTGATGCTTTTGCGGCTGGCCCTGTGTTTGGCCGGGTTAAAGCGATGATTGATGATCGCGGTAACCGTTCAGAAGAAGCCAGACCTTCCTTCGCAGTTGAGGTGTTGGGTCTTAATGATGTGCCACCTGCTGGTGAAGAGTTTGAGGTGTTTGCTGAAGAGCGAGATGCTCGCGCGGCTGCCGATGAAAAGGCAATTGAGCAGCGTCAGTCTCGTCTTGCTCAGACCATGGCTTCTCGCCGTGTAACCTTGAATTCTTTGTCCGAACAGGCCAAAGAAGGCGACTTGAAGGAACTCAACTTGATCTTGAAGGCCGATGTTCAAGGCTCCCTCGAAGCTATCTTGGGATCGTTGCAGCAGCTGCCTCAAAATGAAGTTCAAATTCGAGTGCTGATGGCTGCTCCGGGTGAAATCAGTGAGACTGATATTGACCTTGCGGCTGCCAGTGGTGCTGTCATTATTAGCTTCAACACCACCGTTACTTCAGGAGCTCGTCTTGCTGCTGACCGGATGGGCGTAGATATCCAAGACTACGACATCATTTATAAGCTGTTAGAAGATATCGAAGGTGCGATGGAAGGTCTCTTGGAGCCAGAAATGGTGGAAGAGCCTTTGGGCAAGGTGGAAGTGCGAGCGGTCTTCCCGGTTCGCAAGGGCACTGTTGCTGGTTGTTATGTGCTTTCGGGCAAGGTTACGCGAAACTGCCGAGTGCGTGTTCTTCGCGATGGCAACACAGTGTACGAGGGCAACCTCGATTCACTGAAGCGCATGAAGGACGATGCCAAGGAGGTCAACGCTGGCTTCGAGTGTGGTATCGCAGTCGGTGGCTTCAACAATTGGAAGGAGGGCGATCAAATCGATGCCTTCCGGATGATCTCGCAGCGCCGTACGTTGGCTCCGGCTTAGTCCGTAGTTAATAGGGTTGCTGTTTGTTATGGGTAGCTTGGCTGTGCGCCGGGCTACATAGATTCTGTTAGGAAAAGCAGCATGGTCCAGTTGCAGCAGAACCGTTATTTGTGGGTGCATTTTGCTGCGCTTGCTTTGGTTCCGCTGTTGCTGGATTTTTGCTTAGTAGGGTTGGCTTCCGCTCGTCTATTTCTCGGCTATCCGGCTGCTTATGGCTTTCAGTTTTGGCTGGTGGCGCTGGTGTGTATTGGGCCACCTTTGTGGATGCAGATAGCGCGGCCTTTTTACATTTTTAGTCTGCCGCCGGTTGCGCTCAAGCCAGATGCGCTGACAGAAGATCAAAGGCGATGTTTGACTGTACTGATGTCTTGGCAAATTAAGGCATTAGCAGGGGTGAGTGCGGCCATTTCGCTATGGATGTTGGCCCAGCTATACGACAAGTCAATCGTCGTTGCTAAGCAGTCACTTCCTTTGATGACACCAATGGCTGGGGCCGTGACTGCGTTGGTGGCTTTCTTTTTTGTGTGCTTGTTTATTCAGATTTCGGTGAGTGCAGCGCGATCGCTCTTAGTGAGTCCAACCGCACTCAAACGCGTAGAACCTTATGAGGGTAAGGTCGCTGCCACCTTCTTGATTCTTGGCGTACGCGTCAATAAGCTGCTGCCGTCAGGAGCGCTAATAACCGCTGAGCCATCAGGGATTTCCCCACAAAAAGAACCGCCAGAAGAATTGTCAGAAGATCCTTCTCCAGAGCCACCAGTAACAACATCTGTGCCAACGACAAGGCCTCCAGAACCACCTTCACTGCCAGATTCATCACTGCCAGATTCGTCACTGCCAGATTCATCACTGCCAGATGTGCCACCGCCAGAGTCCGTATCATCCTCTCAGAGCACTCAGGGACCCACCTCACCCACCGCAACCGTCAAAACCCCTACGCCAAAAGCTATAGATTCTAATTCGGAAGTTGAGAATGGTGGCGAATAATACACCTGCTTGCTAGAGCTCTGAGCTATTCTTTAAGAAGTTGGGAGCTACGATCCCAATTTTTGCCTACTCGCTTCTAAACACATCGGAGACCTTTATGATTCAGCAGCAATCTTCTACCGAACCCAGTCACGCCAGCCAAGACGCTGCACTGTGGGATAGTTTGAAAAGTGCGATCGCCAGTAGTTCTGGCTTTCAAAGCTGGCGCTCTGAGCAGCTGTCATCCATTACAACCAAAATCTCAGATGAGCAGTTGGTGCGTCTGTATGTGCGAGATACTTTAGAGACGCTGGCTTACTAGATTCCCGATTCAGTCATCATCATGTGACACGTAAAAGCGCTCCCTTTCTAACTGGAAAGGGAGCGCTTTTACGTGGGGCGACTAAAGCTTTATTGCTTCAATCTGCATATTGCTTCAATTGTTTGATGCGTGACTCGTTTTTTGGTGTCCTTTCCCAGATTTTGCTTTGCCCAAACCTGGAACTGCTCGAATTTAACATCGCCTAGTCCTTCTCGCCTAGTCCTCTCAAGAACCCAGCTCCCGCCGCCCTTCTAACGCGCGTGCCAAGGTCACCTCATCCGCATATTCCAGATCGCCGCCCATCGGGAGGCCAAATGCAATGCGTGTCACGCGTGTAAATGGCTTGAGCAACTGCCCCACATATAGCGTTGTGGTATCCCCCTCAATACTTGGGCTAATCGCCAAAATCACTTCTGATGTACTTTCTTTATTGACACGATGCACCAGTTGGCCAATATTTAGCTGCTCGGGGCCAATGCCATCCATCGGTGAGATGAGTCCACCTAACACGTGATATTTGCCTTTATATTCACGGGTTTTTTCGAGGGCGATGACATCACGTGATTCGGCCACAACGCAGATAGTATCGGGATCTCGGGTCTGTGATCTGCAAATATCACAAAGGGGATCTGCCGAGAGATGAAAGCATTTGGAGCATTGCCCTACCTGCTGTTTGGCGGCAATGAGCGCATTGGCTAATGCCCGGACCTCGGCATCGGGGCGCTTCAGCATGTGCATGGCCAAGCGCTGAGCTGACTTAGGACCAATCCCCGGCAGCCGTTGAAATTCTTCGATGAGTTTAGCGAGGGGGCGAGTATAGATGACGAAACTCCTTATCTCCAAAAGGAAAAACTGCAACGGAAAAGTAGCAGGCTAAGCGCTGCAATGGGGCAATGGGAGTGATGCAGAAAGCGCAACTCAGAAAGATCAACTCAGAAAGTGCAACTCAGACAAATTAAGTCAGACCAATTAAATTAGAGAGCGCGATTGCAGAAAACTGCTCAGGAAAGCTATCACGAGTAACTACGCTTGTTTGGGTTCTGGATCAATTTCTTCGCTTTTTCCGCGTACGGGGGGCAACGCTTCAACCAGGCCCATCTCAAAGGCCGCATCGGGCAGCTGCCCCACCAGATATTTTCCTGGCTCAAACAAACCGCTCGGTGTCATACAGACTTGACGCAACTCAACAATTGCATTCTCATTGAACATATCCCGAGCCAGACGACGCTCTAATGCCATGACTATTCCACGCTATCTATTTTTCTATTTTAGAAGTTAGTACCGTACTTAGTTGGGATGATGAAGTGGGTTTTACCGCCCTTACTCGTCTAGTTGCCATAGCTCATTGGTATAGTCTGTATCGAAAATTCTCTTTGGACGCATGATAAGTACAAGGCATCCCAGGAGCGGTATTTGAGGCGCTTCCTCAAACCATTGAATATTGAGCTGTCCGCCTGCATCAACCACGTAGTAGTTGAACTCGTTCCAGTCGCGTTGAGCGCGATCGACCACGAATAACAGTGGTTCTGTTTTGGACATGTGGTCAGGCAAGGTGGGCAACTCTGCGCCTGTGGCTAGGAGCGCAATCGGATCTTCTGATGTCATGATGACTTGCCAGCCGGGAACCGGTAGCCACGCCCCTGTGCCGGAGAATTTGACCATGCCAAAAGGTTCTTCCGGTAGGACGCCTGGCACGGCTTGGTAGTCTTCTGTGGGTAGTGGCAGCTGACCTGCAACAGGCATGATGACTGGAGAATCGGCTTCATCTTCTATGCGGAAAATGGGCAGGCGTGGGGCTGGTTTCTGTTTAACGACGGAGAAGTCTGTCAGCAGCTTTTCGATTTTGCTCCGACCGCTATCGCTCGTCACGAAGCGTAGACTTTGGGCAATCAGGCGTGAGCGGGCTTGTAAGTCGCTTTGCTGACGCGCGAGTCGCCAGTAGTGATAGGCGGCGGCATCGCCCATTGTCTTTTCAAAACCAGCTGGTGCCGTTGCGCCATAGGTGAAGTCGCGCAAGCCTTTGACGATTTCTTTGACTTGCTCGCTGTCTAAGCCATTGTCAAAAGCGAAGTCAGCGGCGGCGGCTCGGTGCTCTTTGGGCAAGATCCTAAATTCGTAAAGGCTGTCACTGCCACGCTCTGTGTAGTGGTTTTTGGCTTTGGTGCTAACGCCTCCTGACACCATTGAGTCGAATACTTGGGAGGCAACGATGAGTTGATTTTGCTGAATGGGTTCGAAGCCGGTTGACTCAAAAATGTTTTGAGGACTCATGCCCGTTTTTTGGAGGGTATGGCAGGCTTTGCCCCACTCTACCCAGTTGCCTTCTTTGCGACGGAGCTGGAATTGGAGGGCTTCTATCGCTTCCTGGGTGGTTTCTTCGGAGTTGGGAATGGAGATGTTAACAGGGGGTGGGTTAGAAGGCGCTGGATTAGAAGGCGTTATATCGGCCATACTGATTTCGATTTGCTCACAGCCTTTTAGGGGCCTATTGGAATTCTCTTGTGAGGATTGTAACTTGACGAGACCCGCTCCACTGCGCGATTATAATTCTTCAGATGCAGCTACTTTTTCGTTAACTTTTTTCGTAGGTGTTGCGTTTTGAAACGGGGCTATAGCGCAGCTGGTAGCGCACCTCAATGGCATTGAGGGGGTCAGGAGTTCGAATCTCCTTAGCTCCATAAGATAAACAACGTTGAATATAGACAACGTTTAGATCGATAAAAATCGCATGTGAGCAAAATCGCTTAACTGGGTGACTGATAGTAGTTTTTGTACCAGTCAACGAATTTTTGAATGCCTACAGATAGCGGTGTGTCTGGTTTGAACCCTACGTCGTCCATGAGGGCTTGCACGTCTGCGTAGGTAGCAGGCACATCACCCATCTGCATCGGCATCATGATTTTCTCAGCTTCTTTGCCCATTGCTTGTTCAATGGTGGTGATGAAATCCATGAGCGTGACTGGGCTGTGATTGCCGATGTTGTAAATTTTGTAGGGTGCGGTTGAGTCTACGCCTTTGGTTTCGGCTTCGGCTTTGGTGAGCTTGACCTGGGGCTTTTTCATGACGCGCATTATGCCTTCTATCACGTCATCAATGTAGGTGAAGTCGCGCTGCATTTGGCCTTGGTTGAAGACTTTGATAGGACGATTGTTTGCGATCGCATCTACAAACAAAAAATAAGCCATATCCGGCCTACCCCACGGCCCGTAAACCGTAAAAAATCGGAGCCCTGTGACCGGCAAGTCGTATAAATGGCTATAGGAATGGGCCATTAGCTCATTAGATTTTTTAGTGGCTGCATACAGGGAAACGGGGTGATCAACTTTATCCTCTGTGGAGAAAGGCACCTTCCGGTTTTGACCATACACAGAACTAGAAGAGGCAAAGACGAGATGCCCCACTTTGCTATGACGGCAACCTTCGAGCACGTTGATGAAGCCGAGTAAGTTGCTGTCAGCGTAGGCTAATGGGTTTTCGATGGAGTATCGAACCCCGGCTTGGGCGGCGAGGTTGACAACGCATTCAAAGGCGTTGTTCTCAAATAGCGCTGCGGTTGCAGTGCGATCGCTCAAATTTAATTTCTCGAACGTAAAATTTTCGAATGCCTCTAGCTGTTGAAGGCGATCTTGTTTGATCTGCACATCGTAATAGTCGTTCAAAGAATCGATACCATAGACAGCCTCGCCTGCCTCTAAGAGTCGCAAGGACAAAAAATATCCAACAAACCCTGCTGCTCCAGTTACCAGTATTGCCATAAAAAATCTACGACCTTGCTTGGCGGCCTTCTAACGCTATTCACCATAGTATTCACCGTGCCAAAACGATCACATCTATTGCGCGTAAATCTTTTTGACGGTAACTGGGTTTGCGGGTTTGATACGGGGTTTGATTAACGGGCCGTTACTCGACCACGCAAGGCTTCGACATCAGTGATACGATTGCCAAAGCATAAAACGAAGAAAACAAAAGTGTAAGGATTCATCAATGCAAGAAATTGATAAGTCGATTTCTATCGACGGACGTGAAATTCACCTGAAAGTGGGCCTGTTAGCGCCCCAAGCAGGTGGTTCAGTACTCATTAGCTCAGGCGATACGGCTGTTTTGGTCACAGCTACACGCTCATCCGGTAGAGACGGCATCGACTTTTTACCGCTCCTGATTGACTACGAAGAGAGACTTTATGCGGCTGGTCGCATTCCCGGTGGATTTTTACGCAGAGAAGGGCGCCCACCTGAGCGGGCCACGCTGACGAGTCGTTTGATTGATCGTCCGATGCGGCCTTTGTTTCCACAATGGATTCGCGATGATATTCAGATTGTGGCGACAACGGTCTCTATGGATGAAGATGTCCCGCCTGATGTGCTGGCGGCAACCGGCGCATCTATTGCTGTGCTGTTGGCAGAAATTCCATTTCATGGCCCCATGGCAGCGGTGCGAGTGGGTTTAGTAGGCGATGACTTTATCATCAATCCCACGTATCAAGAGATTGAAGACGGTGATTTGGATCTGGTGGTGGCGGGTTCTCCGGATGGCGTCATCATGGTGGAAGCGGGGGCTAACAAGCTGCCTGAGCAAGATGTCATTGAAGCGATCGACTTCGGGTACGAGGTCGTTCGTGATTTGATTGAGGCGCAGCAAGACCTGGTGAAGGAACTAGGGCTAGAGCGGCCTACAGAGCCAGCACCAGCGGCGACTGCTGAGTTAGATACTTTCTTGGCAGACAAGGCCACAGATGCCATTAAGGAAGTGCTCAAGCAGTTTGAGCAGACTAAGGCTGAGCGCGACGACAAGTTAGATGCGATTAAAGCTGAAATGAGTGAGGCGATCGCAGATCTTCCTGAAGACGACGCGACGCGTACGACCATCGAAGCAAACGGCAAAACGCTGGGCAAATCTTTCAAAGCGCTGACTAAAAAGCTGATGCGGGCGCAGATTTTGGAAGAAGGTGTGCGTGTGGATGGCCGCAAATTGGATCAGGTTCGTCCGATTACTTGTCGCACGGGTGTATTGCCTAAGCGCGTGCATGGCACCGGTCTATTTCGCCGAGGCTTAACCCAAGTGATGTCTGTGACAACCTTGGGCACCCCTGGTGATGCGCAGATGATGGATGATCTGAATCCTAATGAAGAGAAGAAGTATCTGCACCATTACAACTTCCCTCCTTACTCGGTAGGTGAAACACGCCCAATGCGATCGCCTGGACGCCGCGAAGTGGGTCATGGTGCCCTCGCAGAACGCGCCCTAGTGCCCGTACTGCCCCCTCAAGAAGAGTTTCCATACGTTATTCGTGTCGTTTCTGAATGTCTCTCTTCCAACGGGTCTACGTCCATGGGGTCTGTTTGCGGCTCTACCCTATCGCTGATGGATGCAGGTGTGCCTATTGCCCAGCCGGTGAGCGGCGCTGCCATGGGCCTCATTCGTGAAGGCGAAGAATTCCGCGTTTTGTCGGATATTCAAGGCATTGAAGACTTCCTGGGCGACATGGACTTTAAGGTTGCAGGTACTGACAGCGGCATCACCGCCTTGCAGCTCGATATGAAAATTACGGGCCTGCCAATGGAAGTGATTAGCGAGGCAATTAACCAAGCACTGCCTGCTCGCTTGCACATTTTGGAAAAAATGCTGGAGGCCCTCGATAAGCCGCGCGAAGAGGTTTCGCCGTTTGCACCGCGCTTGCTTACCATGCAAATTAACCCTGACCAAATCGGCATGGTAATTGGGCCTGGCGGTAAGCAAATCAAAGCCATTACTGAAAAAACTACTGCCAAAGTGGACATTCAAGACGATGGCACCGTGACCATTTCCGCTGTCGATACCGACAAGGCAATGCAAGCTAAGAAGATGATCGAAGGCATTACCCATGTTGCCAAGGCTGGCAACGTCTATATGGGCAAAGTCACTCGCGTGATTCCGATTGGTGCCTTTGTTGAATTCATGCCAGGGAAAGAAGGCATGATTCACATTTCACAGCTCGCTGACTACCGCGTGAACAAGGTAGAAGACGAAGTGAATGTGGATGATGAAGTGCTGGTAAAAGTGCGCGAGATTGATAATCGTGGCCGAGTCAACCTCACTCGCCTCGGCATTCACCCTGATGAAGCGGCAGCAGCTAAAGCAGAAGCAGGCGTTGAATAAGGGTGCGTTAAACCCAACAGATTTAGAGCTGCCAGATTAGTGAATAGCTGAGATTCGTGGATAGCTAAGATTAGTAGACAGCTAATTAGAGGACACAACTGAATCGATTTGAGAGGCGAAGCTATTTAAACAGCTTCGCCTTTTTTGTGATGACTAGACTTTTGTCTTGCGAGGGATTGGAGCACTGTCCCTCCTTCTCACAGCCGTATGCGCCTCCGCTACATTGCTCTCTGTTCAGGGGCTTTTGTCTTTTAGATTTTGTCTTTTAGATAAGGAGAGGCTGAGCAAACCCTGTGAGGTCTTTCTATCTGGTTTTCAGTTAATTTCAGCGATCTCTTAAAGCCACCTCAGTAGCGCCCTAAATCCTGGTGTCATTATGAAATCACTGAAACGAACACATCGATTCCCCAAGGGGGCTAATCCTATGAAAAACCTAGAGACCAATGTTCAACTTTCCGATGACGCGCTCACTCAGATGGCGGGTGGTCAAGGCAATAAAGTAGAGTCTAGCGAAAGCGGTACCGAGACAACCAAAGGCTTCTTCAAGTTCAAGAAAAAGAAGTTCTTTCATCACCACTACCATCATTAAAGATATTGGCTAGGTGATGCTGGCCAAGTATGTTTTGAGTTAGTCCAAGATTTCAACGATAGATAGCTCCAAATAGCTCTAGCTGAATTCAGCTAGAGCTATTTTCTTTGGCACATCGATTTTGAATCGTGACCTTTCCATTGCGTGGGGAGGACGCTTACCTGTACGATCTACTACGCTGAACCCATAAGAAAAGATTGTGCGAAAAGTCGTAATTGCTGGTAACTGGAAAATGCATAAGACTCAGGCAGACGCCGCCGAGTTTGTGCAAGCGTTGATGCCTCAAATAAAGGACGTATCAGAGGATAGAGAGCTGGTAATATGTGCGCCTTTTACAGCATTGGGATTATTGACCGATAAGCTGCGTAATACGGCTGTCAAAGTGGGTGCGCAAAATATTCATTGGGAAAAGTCAGGTGCGTTTACCGGTGAAATTTCAGGGCCGATGCTATCGGAACTAGGCATTCGATACGTGGTGGTTGGCCACAGTGAGCGCAGACAGTTCTTTGGCGATACGGACGAAACCGTTAATTTAAGGCTGAAGGCGGCTCAAGATGCAGGCATTACACCTATTTTGTGTGTGGGTGAAACTAAGCAGCAGCGCGATGCGAATCAGACCGAAGATGTGATTGAGGCGCAAGTAAAGAAAGCGCTGGTGGATGTTAACCAGTTCAACTTAGTGATTGCTTATGAGCCTATCTGGGCTATTGGCACAGGCGATACTTGCGCCAGCGATGAAGCGAACCGGGTGATTGGTCGAATTCGCTCCCTGCTCAGTAATAAAGAGGTGTCTATTCAGTATGGCGGTTCGGTGAAGCCCGCTAATGTGGATGAGATTATGGCGCAGAGTGATATTGATGGGGCGCTAGTGGGGGGGGCGAGTTTGACGGCTGATAGCTTTGCCCGGTTGGCAAACTATCAGGCATAGTTGCCAGAAATAAGGACATTAGTCATCAGGATGGATAGCCAGTGCTCAAGAGCGTTTGAATCTCTTGGGCACTGGCTGATTTTTGGGCTAGTTTTCTGGCTAATTTTATATAGCCGGTACCCGATGCATTCTTTGTGAGCAGGCTAAGCCTACATATTGGCTATGTTGTTTGAGGTGGCTTATGGATCTTCAGGCGGGGTCATATCCAGTTCGGAGTCGCCAGATGATGTATGCCCTGATGATTCCACGTTGACAGTGTTGTAATGGGCGTGAACATATGTGCGATCGCGTCCCTGTTTTTTGGCGTGATACAGCGCTAAATCTGCGGCCTGTACCAATATCTGTGCTGTGGCATCATGCCCTGGGATGATGGTTGAAACGCCCATAGTGACCGTGACATAGGGCTTTTCCTCATCCACAACGTGGGGAATTTGGAGGGAGCGAATGCTGTTGTGAATTTTTTGGGCAATGCGCCAAGCACCCTTGGTGTCGGTATTTGGCAAGATAATGGCAAACTCTTCTCCACCATAGCGAGCGACTAAATCAGCAGGGCGCTGTGGCCCACTGCGTAGAGCGGTTGCTACTTTGGTGAGGCAGCGATCGCCCGCTGGATGCCCAAAGGTATCGTTATAGTGCTTGAAATAATCTAAGTCGCACAGGATGAGCGAAAGCGGTTGCCGATCGCGTGCGAGACGTTGCCATTCATCGGCTAAATGCTCATCGAAGCGGCGGCGGTTGGCTAAGCCTGTGAGGCCATCAGATAATGCCAGCTTTTGCAAAGCCGCGTTAGCCGTGAGTAACGACTGGTACTGTTCCGCATGGGCGATCGCGGCAGAGAGCGCAAAGACTAAATGCTCTGCGCAGGCAATAGCTTCAGTTGTCCAGTTGAGGGGCTGCGGTAATGCCAGCGCCAAAACACCCCAGTGAGGAGTTTTGGCGGATGCTGCATCAGCCTCTGGAGGATGAGCGCTGTGAGTATCAGCCGTTTTCAGATCCACCGCTGTGGTCGCCATTCCTGTCGGCGATGGCGATGGCTGGAAATGAGGCGTTGAGATTGGGATGAGAATCCAATTCCCTGGCTGACAAGCTAGCCATTGCCGGGTTTCCGTCGTCGGTAATGGTTGGCCCTGACAAATTCGTAAGGTCTCACCGTTGAGAAGCTGACGAGTCAAGTCAGGAAACTCTTCTTTGACCAAGCTGCATTGCTTTTGCCAAGCAATAGACTGATTTTTACAGTACTGGCTTACCTGTTGCCATTCCTGTTGGCTGGCCCGATACTCCATCAAAATGGCTTGCTGAGCATCGAAGAGGTGGGCCGACTCTACGACAGCAACGCCAACGATAGTCGATAAATTGAGAGAATCGCGGAGCTTATGCTCGACTTCTCTAAGCTTTTGCTGCTGTTGGAGGTGTTTTTGTATTTGGTGCAGCTCTATGGATGCACTCTGTAAATTATTAGGCTGATAATGATTTGACGATAGCTCACCTTGATTCTGGTGAGCGTTAGACAGGTTAAAACAATTCACCTGAGTATTAACCGTGAGATTATTAGCCTCATGATTTTTGATCAGACTGCTGCTCAACGCACCATTTTGGGCTTCATCGATGACTGCTGCATGACTGTCTGTTTTGCGGTTGCTCTGACCGCGCTTCGTCGGAACAGAGCTGTCCTTTAAGAAGCATTTTGCCGAATTGGCTTTGGCTGTTTTCTGACAGGTTGCTGCTCGGCGAGCGGCAAACGGAACCTGAGAAGATGCATGAAGCATATGAAACCCTCCGCACCAGGCGGGGAAGAGTCGCTGTGAACCGGAATCATGTCCGTGACTTAGCTGTGACGTAAATATAGTTACTCATACGCTAGAAAACCCGTATGTCTCCTGTTGGCAGCGACTCCTTTACAAAGAGAGAACTATGATTTCCGTAGATACTCAGGAGTTCTGCTATAATATCCTGCTACGAAGTTTCTTAAATCAGTGTATTCCCTGATACCAGTCAGTGAATACACGCCCTCAGTAGTAAAGTGAGGGAAGTATAATCTAACACCTATTCAGGGAAAACGCGGTATTTTACCTGAAATTACTTATGTGAGCTCAGAGTTGTGTAAAGCTTTCATGAAAAATTTGTTGAATCAGACCTTTCTCCAAGACAAACCCCCCTCCGTCTCCTATCGGGTCTGATTTACGGATGAGGTGTGGCTTACTGATTTCGGCAACGTAAATGGTGTAGATCGCCATAGGCAGTGTGCCTACAGTGATAGAAATTTGTCGAGGGCAGTGATCATTTTGGGCGGCCAACGGCGCACGTTAGTAACCCAATTGAGGTCTTTGTAGCGTCCATCTAACCCCACAACCGCAACCCAATTACTCTCAGCTTCGCCTTGCTGCCCTTGTTCCCATAGCGCCGCTGTGAGAGCTGCCCGCATATCGGCAAAGCTGGGGTATTTACGTACTAGGCTTTTCATTATTTGTATAGATTGTTTCGTGTCGCCGGTTTGATACAGAGCCAATGCGTAGTTGCCATAGGCCAGTGAGAAGCTTGGCTGTAGGGTGATGGCGGCTTGGTAGTCAGCGATCGCTAAATCCCATTCTCCTTGACCGGCTTCAGCGTTGCCTCGGTTATTAAAGGCGGCTGGATCATCTGGGTTGAGTTTCAACACTTTGTTGTAGTCGTCAATGGCTTTTTCCCATTGGCCCATGGCTTCCCACACAGCGCCTCGGTTGAGATAAGGATCGGGTTCGAAAGGGGCGAGTGCGATCGCTTGAGAGTAGTCTTCTAGGGCTTCATCTAGCTTGTTGCGGCGTACGCGTACGTTGCCTCGGTTGCTCCACACAGCGGCTTCTTTCGGCAGCTTTTCAATAAGCTCACTCCACTGCAATTCTGCGAGATCAAACTGTCCGGCGTTAGTGGCTTCGAACGCTGACTGTCGCAGTTTGCCAATGTCTTTAATGTCTTGTCGGCTGAGATTGGCAGGGGCGTTGACTGCGTATGCAGCAGAAGTCGCCGAGAGCGATGACAGATCTATGTTCCAGTGCGCGGGTATGAAAGAGGTGAGTGTGAAGGGGGTGAGAATGAACACGCAGGCGATCGCGGCGCAGACTAAAGCGCTGCGTAAGGTGCGTACGGCCTTGACGCAGGCTTGAAAGCAGGCTTGAAAAAATATCTGGGGCATAGTCTGCGTGCTGGCGCTGAAACAACTAACTCTTTTAGCGTAAAGGTAAATCTGTTCTGTAAAACTATCTTTCTATAGGGCTATCTGGCAGAGCCGCCTTTCCATAGAGCTATCTTTCTATAGCGTTAGCTGGCTATTGCTATCTGTGGTGTGTCGCTATTAATTGCTGTCGCCTGCGGATGTTTCTGTTGCATCATTCATAAGATTAAACAGCGGTGCATCGGGCATGGAGAAGCGGCTATGAATAGCTTCGTAGCCGAGGTGACGGCAGGCCGCTGGTGTGACGACTCTGCCACGGGGCGTACGCTGCAAGTAGCCGATTTGGAGTAAGTACGGTTCGTAAACTTCTTCAATGGTTTGAGAATCTTCACCGGTAGAGGCGGCCATGGTATCTAGGCCCACGGGGCCACCGTTGAAGTTCTCAATCATCAGCGTGAGGAGGCGTCGGTCTGTCCAGTCGAGGCCACACGGATCGACGTTAAAGAGTTCTAGGGCTTCAGCTGCGATCGCTTGATTAATCGGCCCCAGTTCTTTCACCTGTACATAGTCCCGCACGCGCTTGAGCAAGCGGTTGGCAATTCGGGGTGTGCCTCGGGCACGACGGGCAATTTCTTCTGCGCCATCTTCTAGCACCTGGGTTTTAAGCACGTCTGCGGTGCGCAAAACAATTTGGGTGAGTTCGTCTACTTCGTAGAAGCGGAGGCGCTGGACGAGACCAAAGCGATCGCGCAGTGGAGAGGCCAACGCACCGACGCGGGTTGTGGCCCCCACTAAGGTAAATGGCTGCAACGGAATGCTCCGTGTACGGGCGCTTTGGCCTTTGCCAATAGTGATATCTAGCCGCGCATCTTCCATCGCCGGATACAAGATCTCTTCCGTTACCCGCGAGAGCCGATGAATTTCATCAATGAAAAGCACATCGCCTGCTTTCATGTTCACCAACAGACCGGCAATATCTCTGGGCCGTTCTAGGGCAGGCGCAGTGGTGATTTTGCAATCCACTTCCATCTCCTGCGCCAGGATTAATGCCATTGTGGTTTTGCCCAGTCCTGGCGGGCCATATAGCAGCAAATGATCCAGCGGCTCCTGACGGGATTTGGCCGCTTGAATGGCAATCATCAGCACTTCTTTGAGTGCCTTTTGCCCAATGTAATCCTGAATAGAAACAGGGCGAAGCCCTTCCTCATTACGGGATAGCTCGCTGGGTTTGGCATCTCCTTTCAGCAGGTCGGTTTTGGGCGGTGACTGTGCGGAGGATGATTGGTTGGCGTTTTTATTGTCAGGCGTAGCGGATTGGTTGGCATGAGACGCTGATTTATTTTTGGGCTTTTTCTTCGGGCCGTCGCTTGGTGTTTTAGAAGAGATAATCGCCATGTGTTGCGTTTGCCCTCTGCGCTCTCGTCTTTCATCAGACAGATGTACTATAGCAGGGAAAGCAAAGACAGTTTGCAGCCAAAACCATTTTAGAGATGCCTAAACCGCTTAGCCGCAGACATCGAAAGACGCTGGTCGATATTTGGAAGATTCCGCCGATAGCTAACCTCAAATGGAATCGAGTAGAGGCATTAATCCGGGCCGTCGGTGGAAGAGTTGAGCAGGGCAAAGGCTCCCGAGTGCGGTTTATTATTGATGGTAGGGTCGGTCGATTTCATACACCGCACAAAAATGGTGTCAACACCGACAAGGGTGCCATCAGTAGTCTCAAGAAGTATTTAACCGATTGTGGAATAACGCCGGATAGCACGCAGGACGAGGATGTAGACGATGCCTAATACATTTGAATACAAAGGCTACATAGGAAAGTTAACTGTGGACGCTGACGATAACCTGATTTACGGTCTGGTGATTAACATAGAGCGGGACACTATCACTTTTAGAGGGGAGACCCCTGCTGAAACGAAGCAAGACTTTGAAGAAACAGTAGATGAGTATTTAGCGGACTGTATAGCTGACGGAATTGAGGCCGATCCACCTAAAATTTTGGTGACAGCTTAAGCGTTGAGTTGTAGTGAGTATTCGTTATTTTATGTTTTACATTTAGCTATGCCGTAGTAGTGGTGCATCATCAGGGACGGCTGGATTGCTGTTCTACGGCAGGTGAATGGATTACGATTTCAGGTTAAGTTCTGTGTGTAATGAGGGGCTGTGCGTATTATGTTGAGCGAAGTCCAACAGCATTGAGAAGTTAACCAGTAGGTTAGTAGTGACTTATTGGGAAAAGAGTAGTCCCTAACTATGAATGCTTGGGCTAAGAACGTTAAACGTTTTTATGAGGAAGGTTTATAGAGGATGTAGTAGAGAGCGAATGGAGTGTGCTTCTTGAGTCGTGCCCATTGGATGGTGAGATCGAAGTGATAAGAACTACTTCGCCAAGTCTCCGGTATGGGTCTAGCTCATGCACAGAGAGCAACTAGCTCGCTGCCACATTTAGTCATTGAGCCAGTGTCAAAGGGAAAAGCTGAAGCTGTTGCAGATCGCTTCAGAAGCATAGGAGCACAAGTCTCAATTCAGAGACGAACGTGGCGTACAAACGACTGATAGCGAAGACTGCCTACTCCTTAACTTACTGTGTGAGACCTATTGAGGCTTGCTGAAACTGCTCATCTGTCGTCAGATTACGGTGTTACACCTGCTGATTTCACTACATCTGCCAATGTTGGATAGTTGTCTTGTAAGCCAAAGCTTGAGGGCGTAACGGTGTTCTCGTAGGTGAAGTGGCGGTACTCCATGCAAAACCTGTCCCAGTCGGCCATGCGGATGTTGAAGATTTTGATGATGGCGTTGGCGAGAGCAAATGAGAGGGGGATTTTGAAGTACTGACGTTTGCCGAGGTATTGGCTGATTTCAGTCACGACTTGATCAGCGGTTTTAGAGGGGTTGCCGATGACGAGTTCGCGTGAATCGTTTGGCCCCGGTGGATTATCGACTAGGTGACGAACAACATCAGCGATGTCTTTGGCGTGGATGAAGTGAAGGCTGCCATCGGCGGAGATGAAGCGGATGATGCCGATGTATTTAGCGACTTCGGGGAGGCCTCCGGCGATGTGGGAGTAGGGTTTGGTATCGCTGCCGCCGAAGACGAGAGTAGGAAATACTGTTGTGATTTTTGGGAAAATCTCCAATTCGCTTAGCTTTTCATGGCAGATGTATTTGGTGCGCACATAGTCTGTGCCAATTTCACCGGCTTCTTTGAGCGGAGTGTTATCCCGATCTAAAATGCTGGCTGTTGAAAAGTAGATGACTTGCTGGCAGCGCTCTACATCCAGCAGCGACATGATTTCCATTGTTTTTTCAACGTTAATCTCGTAGCTCTCTTTCGGGTCACCCCACGAAGTCGCGACTAAGATTGCCGTATCCATTGTTTTGAGCAAATCAGAGAACTGCGCCACTTCACGCATATCTCCCTTTAACACCGTGACCTTCGGATTATTCTCCACCGGCACCTTGAGTTTTGCCGGATTGCGCATCATCAAAAACAGCTCGTGCTCGGTGTTTTCGATTAAAGACTCGACGAGATAGTGGCCGATGCAGCCGCTAGCACCTGTGATGAAGATACGCATATGTACTTTGGGTTCAGAGATTGCTAATTCAGAATATAAGTAAATTTTTGCATGAGAAAGCCCAGTGCATACGATGCGCTGGGCCAATTGTTCAGCTTGCCAATTGCTTAGGCTAACTGAGCGGATAGCTAGACAGCCGTGCCGATTAACTCGTTTACTTGCTTGCCAATTTCAAAGAAGTACGCGCCATTTTCTTCAGGGGTGCCGGGCAAAATGCCGTGACCGAGGTTGAGGATGTGACCTTTGGGGCCAGCTTTTTTCACGGTGTCGATGATGCGATCGCGAATAACTTCCTTAGAGCCAAACAGCACACCGGGATCCATATTCCCTTGTACCTTCATGTCAGCGCCTAAGCGACGACGCGCATCGGCCATATCCACAGACCAATCTACGCTGATAATATCAACGCCCGACTCGCCCATAATTTCCAACACGCCCGCGCTGCCGCTTACCAGCAAAATCAAGGGTGTATCAGGGTGAGTTGCTTTTACCTGACGCACAATTTGCTGCTGATAAGGCAATGCAAAGTTGCGGTAGTCTTGGGGGCTAAGCTGACCGGCCCAAGAATCAAAAAGCTGAACGACTTGAGCACCACAGTCAATTTGATGACGAACATAAATAGCAATGTTGTCAGCAATTTTGCTCAGCAAGCTGTGCAGCATTTTAGGCTCAGAGAACGCCATGTTCTTGATGACGGAATAGGTTTTAGAGCCTTTGCCTTCCACGATGTAAGCAGCGAGTGTCCAAGGTGCGCCCACAAAGCCTAGAACCGTGGACTTATTACCCACTTCTTCGCGCAGAGCGCCTAAAATTTTGCGGATGTAAGGCATTGACTCGTCAGGTTCGAGGGTGGTCAATGCATCGATTTGAGCCTGGGTGCGAATTGGAGCATCGATGATGGGGCCTTTGCCTTCTGCCACATCCATCGCTACACCCATGCCGGGTAGCGGTGTAACAATATCTGAGAAAAGAATTACGCCGTCAGGCTGGAACGCTTTCCATGGTTGGAGCGAAACTTCAATAGCCACCTCTGGAATCTCAGATCTGTCGCGGAAAGACGGATACTTTTCGCGCAGATCCCGGTATGCCTTCATGTAGCGGCCTGCTTGCCTCATCATCCAAACGGGCGGGCGCTCTACAGATTGGCCTTGTGCGGCTCTAAGGAGAAGGGGCGTTTCGGAAGTTCCGCTCATGAGATGAAGCTCTTAATTTTCGTTTTATTTTTGCTTCGTGATCTTATCATTCACTGCAGCCCGTAACGCTTGACTGACGGGGATAAGGGATTTTTATCCTGCTTTTGATAGTTCGCGCTGATGCCCACTTCAGCGTAAAATTAAAGGCTGTAAAGAACTGTGGACTTTCTTAAGATAGGCGCTATGGAAATTGTGAACTTTTTTGAAAAGCTAGCCGGAAGATGGTTTTCCCAGCGCACGACTCACGCCCTTTCTACGCAGCAGAGCAAAGCGGGTAAGTCTGATTTGGAAGTGGCCTTTTTGGCGGCAGATGCCTCAGAAGTCACTCAGCTATGCGAGTCACAAAGGGTTGGTCTTGGGGGCACCTCTAAGCCGCTGTGCGGTTTGAGCGTTCACCAAAGCAGCACTGTAGATGGTGATACTAAAGCCAAGGTCATGACGACGGTGCTGGTGCCCTTAGCGCCTGATAGTGAATCTGACGGAACTTTGTCGGGCAAGTTGTTGCGTAGTGGTGCCTCTGAGACTAGTACCTACACCTTTGAAGATGGCGTTCTGACGATTCTGGGAGAAGGGGCTGATGTTCGCTCGGAAGAGCGGATGTGGTTCATTAATGAAAATCTACGGATGCGTACGGGTATGACCGAGTTAAAAAGTGGGCCAAAGAGTGGCTTGAGAATCGCGTCTTTTTGTTCTGAAATTCGCTTGGGTGCGAAGCCTCCGAAGGATGCCTAACCCTGCAAAGATAAAATCGATAAGAGATAGCCGATTTTATCTTTGCAGTTCAGCCATTGGATGTTCTGTCGGGATGTTCTCTTGCTGAGCTTCTTGCATGAGGGCGATCGCCTTTTGCCTTGCTAGTCTCAGTGTCTGCGCAGAAAAGGGCAAGGCTGGCTTAAAGGGCTGAATAGCCCGAGCCGATGAGTACAAAACGCCGTTGAATTGTTTTTGCGCCCTGAGCACTTCATCTGGGCTACTCGCTGAATAGGTGGGTGTTGTATAGCCTGGGAATTCTCTCCAATCTCGGTTGTCTCGAATTTCTACAGATGGCAGCTTGTCGTTGGCAGAAGCGCCGTGACCATTCTGTGCGTTTTGATTGTGCTCTCTGGCCTTGCCCTCAGGAGGCTGGTGCCCCTGAGTCATCACGGCCTCACCCCGAGCCGCCATCCCTGGTGAGGCAGGCGGTAGCGATGACAGATTAAACGAAACAGCTGCATTGGGTTTGTGCTGAAGGCGGTGAGACCGCTGACTGTTTAGTAATTCACGGGTTGGGTGGGGTACAGAGAGCGATCGCCCGTTCTGTTCTGTGTGAGCAGGTGCCGTCGTGTGAGCAGGTGCGTCTGGATCAGGTGCGTGCTGGGTGGATGAAGGCTGTGAATGGGCAATAGAGCGGTACTTTTTCTGTTCGGCTACGCTCTTGGGCAGGTTCTGAGGGGGGATAGGAGCCAGCCTAATTTCACCAAATTCACGGCATACGGCTGCTTCAAAATCGTGGGTGGCATGGCGAATGGGCTGCCCTCGCCGTTGCCACATCTCTAATATTTGCTTCACAGAAAAAGACTTATAGCGGCCTTGATACAGCGCTTCGATGACCGCATCACGAATCCAGTTAGCTCGGTATGACTCCAGCCATAACGATACCCACTGGCGTGCATCGTGATGACCTAGCTCAAAGTGATAGCCTTCGAGCAGGACAGCAGCTTGCTGCGCTTCCATAGAAGTTGAGAATTTGGCCGAAGTCATCATGATAGGGCTGAAGTCGGTGACTGTATTACTTCTGAATTAAGATGTCAAAGAATATATTTCACAGTAGCTTATCTGGCTAGCACTCTGTGGTATAGCTTAACGCTAGGTTCTTGCTGATATCTACTGTAGATAACCATCCGCATCGCCATTTGCAGGCATTTACGGTTCAATGACACCCCCCTCTACACGGCGAAATCTGGGGGTATCGAATGGGTCGGTATCACCAATCCAGCTAAAGTTGCTGAGCCGAAACCCAATAGATCCAGTGCTTTGAACGCTATCAAACTGGACGAGAATGCCATAGGTACGACGGGTGTACTCCAGTGAGTAGATGTTGCTGATGGCACGGCTTTCACTCAGACTTAAGGCCGTTTGGAAGCCTGCCAAGATCGGGCCATAAATTTGTTGTGTAAAGCCGAGCGAAAGAACATTTCTATCGACTTCGCGATCAAAGAGGAAGGGCGAATCGGCACCGCCGATAAAAGATTGTGAGTAGCCAACTTTAAAACGGGTGTAGTCGCCAAAGTTGCGAGCCAGATGGCCGAGCTGACCTTCGAGGCCGACTTCAGCGACGAGGTTGTTTTGAAAGTCACCGCTGGTGTAGTAGGTGCCAGTTGTTCTCAGCCCTGAGGTGATATCTACGTAGGGAATGATGGGTTTGGCGCTGAAGCGGAGCCCTTCTGTTTGGGTGGCGGGTTTGGGCTGGCCGCGCCATATGTTGAAGTTTTGGCGGAGTGAGGCGCTGGCTTGGAATCGGCCAAGGGTGGTGCGGCCTGTTTCTGCTGAGATGAGATCTTCCTGGTCGCTCTCAGCATTAATCAGCTGAGAGCTGGCCTGATAGGTGAGTGTTGGCCCATTGTCGCCTAGTCGATATTCGGGCGAGATTACGACTGCACCTAAGCTAGACTGCACGTCTTGAAAGCCGAGTGTGCCGTTAAAGAGCCGTTCGCGATAGCTGTACTGTAAGTTCAGCCGATGATCTCCGATGGGACGGTTGATGCCGACGGTTGTTCTGAGCTTTTCGGTGATTTTGGAAGGGCTGAGGCCGGTGAGGTCGGCGCTGCCGACTAAGGTCGTGCGTTCGTCGAGCTGGGTGCTCAAATCGGCGGAAAAGCCGAAGTTATCGAGGTCAATAAAGGAGTCGGTGTCATCTGAGAGGGCGCGGGCGACAAAAAATTGGGGTGTGATGGAGAAGCGCGTGCGCCCGTTGCGAACGATGGGCACCCGCCGCCCGATAAAGAATCCGCCGCGATCGCGCCCATCAATCCCCAAACTGACCGGTACTGGGTTCAAATCATCTGGATTAACCGTGCCTCGGCTGAGCAAAATTCGACGACGAACTAAAGGCAGCGAAAAGCCATCGTCAAAGACTAACCTGGGGCGCTGCAGCAGTAGCTCATCTTGGGTGGGTGAAATGTTGCGTAGGACTAAGCTAGTGGTGCGTAGCTCTAGCTCAGGCGGTGAAAAGGGATCGTTCGTGATGCGAACGGCTTCTGCTCGCCATCCTTCTACATCAAAAACGAGCTTATCAGTTTCAAACCGCAGCTGTCGCAGGCTGCTTTCATCATCACTCCCAGACAGATCGGCATCAGAATCGCTGATGATAAAGATGCTGCCGTCACTGTTAACTTCAGGGCGCAGGTCATTTTCTTGGGAGCGACTAATGGGATCGTAAGCCCGACGAGTGGCCGTAGGTTGGGTTTGGCGAGGCTCTAGGGGGGAACCTAGATCGCCACCAATATCGGGGAGAAACAGGGTGCCGATCGCGCCTTGAACCACACCTGCTTGCTGAATAAAGTTATATTCTGCGCGATCGCCTCTAACAATTTGTGCACCTCGTGTGAGCAGCACATCGCCATCTGCCAATGCGTAGCGATTAATTAAATTCAGCCATAGTTCATCGGCTTCAATGATGGCGTCATTGAGCCGTAAGAGAACGTTGCCACGGGCTGTAATAATTTGCGTTTCAGGATTGTATTCCTGAAAGTCTGCGGTGAGGCGTAGCTGAGAAATAAACTCCTCAGTTGTGAGGGCTTCTTCTTCAGAAGCTTCTTCAGCGCCGGTTGCTTCTATCTCAATATCAATTAAGTCGTCTTCACGTAAGTCATTCTCACGTAAGTCATCTGCTGTACTGGGTTCTAGTGCATCAGGATTAAGTGGGCGCTGACTATTTTCGCTAGAGTCGTTGCCGAGCAGCTGTTGAATACGCTCACTCGTTTCACTGGCTGCCGCTGGCGCTGCCTCAGAAGATGGGGCAGTGCTGGATGACTCTACAGCATCTGACGACTGTGTGCCCAATGCGGGTAGGTCTTCCTCTTTCAGCGGTGCGAGTAGCTGTGCCAAATCGAGCTGGCGGACGGCTGTTGTAGAAGGCGTTTTGTTCGGAATTTCAAGGGCGCTAGGTTGTTCTAGCTGCTTGGGCTGGCGCACAGCCGAAGGGGATGAAACCTGCTCAACAGCAGGTGGCTTGGGAGGCAAGTCGAAGTACATCATCGCCTAACTAACCTCCTTTTTTCTTTTTAAAAACGGCTACACAAAAGAACAGCCCGACAAAGCGGGCTGGTTCAAACCAACAATATTATTGATTGGTCTATCAGAAGAACTGGACTGTGCCTTCGCAATAACCGGATCGTACTGAGCGGCGATACAGCGGTTTCATGCTGGCTAATGATGAATCAGGTCAATGACAAGCTAGTCATTGGCGATCTAGTCAAAATCGTTAGTTCCACCGGGGTTACGAGCAGGGTCTCCGCTTAGGAAACCAAAGATGAAAAGGCCGACGAAAAAGGAGATTGTGATGTATACAACGATTTTGAGCGTTACCATTTCTTATGATTCCAAACGAAATTTGAAAGATTCTTTAATCATATCGCACTGCTTAACCATCTCAGCGCATTCACATAAAGTTATGTAAACAGATGTGTCAAAGCGCGGTAGCCTCCTCAGAAAGGCTGGATGCTTTTGCTGGTAAGGGTTAGTAAGGTGTGAAAACCATTTTTGGCGCTAGGATATGATGCGTTGACCCTTCAGAATCTCCGTAATCACTGGTTCTAATTTCACCAATGCCTAGAAATGTGTCGGCGCACATCATCCGCAGCGGCATTGGGCTGCTGTTGTGTGGCACGTCATCTGCGGGCATTTGATCTTTTGAGTGCTGGCTGGTTAGTTTGTTGGTGTTTGGGGGTGGGGTGATGCCGGGTTCGCTGATGGCAAGTTTTTGCCCCATGCACCATCGCTTGGCTAAGGGGGGCGTAAGGCTGAGCATGGCTAAATGCTGCACGGCCTTGCCAGCGGGCATCGGTGTGAATGTATTGTGTGTGATCGCTGCTTCTAAGGCCTCTAGTGTGAGGCTCTCTTTCAACTCAAAACCATTGCTGTGGGTGCGTGTTAGCCCTGCTAACGTTGCCCCTGTTCCCACGGCCTCACCCATATCTCTTGCTAGCGAGCGAATATAGGTGCCTGGCCCACAGTGAATATCTAACACTAGTTCGGGGGCTGCGGTCTGTGCGTGCCACTCAGCAATGTGCAGCTGATGAATCGTGACGGTGCGGATAGGGACTTCGATTTGTTGCCCTTTGCGCGCCAAATCGTACAGGCGTTTGCCGCCGACTTGGATTGCGCTGAACATGGGCGGTGTTTGTGAGAGTGCACCCGTAAACTTGGGTAGCAGCGCTTCTATGTCACTGCGCTGGAGATGGGCCGCAGATTGCTGGGTGAGCACTTCGCCTTCTAGGTCATCGGTTGAGGTGGTAACGCCAAACCGCACCACCGCCCGATACGCCTTGCGCGCGGGTAAGTACTGAATGAGCCGGGTGGCTCGCCCTACGGCAATGGGCAACACGCCCGTGGCTAGCGGATCTAAGGTGCCGCCATGTCCCACCTTTTTGGTGTTGAGCAGCCTTCTGACCCGCCCCACACAATCATGGGATGACCACTGTTTGGGTTTGTTGAGGTTAATGAATCCACTGAAATCGACCATGTGTTCGGCTTAGCGCTGATTGAGTAGCGCTGATTCTTGCTCCACTAAAATATCCAGTGCGGTTTGGAACTGCTGCTCCGCATCGAGCGTAGCCCGGAGGCGATTTTCGAGCTGTTCAGTGGAGAGGGTGTTGATAATGCTAAGGGGCATTTCGGGGCGGCTGAAACGGGTGGTAAAAGCGCTGGTGAGGATGGGCTGAAAGCGATTGTCGTTTTTGAGGTAGAGGTTGAGAAAAGCCAGGCTCATGGTTTGGGTGTATTCTCTGGCCACTTCAGTTTCTGAACCAATGATGCCATTGGGTAGGGCAATGGGTTCGGTGCCGGTTTCGCCAATGGTGGAAAAGTGTGTCGCGCCTTCTAGCATCAGCAGATGCTTATTGGGGGTGGTGAGCCAGGTAAAGGGCAAAATTTGCTCTGGCAGTGCGGGCGTCACTGTATCGGCAGTGCCTGCCATGATCATGACTGGAATGTTGATTTGCTTGAGGCTGTCAGGGCCAAAAATTGCGCTGGTAAACGGATTAATGGCCAAAACTGCCTGAATGCGACGGTCGTGAAAGCGAATGTTTCTTTGGTCGGGTGGGGCGCTGGCGACGGCTTGGCACTGTAGCAGCAGTGAAATGTTGGGGCTAAAATCAGGCGGGCAGGTATTGCGTAATGAGTCTAGGTTAATGGGCGCACCTGCTGCGGCCAGAGCCGTATAGCCACCAAAAGATTGACCGATGACGCCAACGTTGTTGAAATCAATGAGGGCCAGGTTTTTGTTGATGGTGGCTTGTGATTCTAGGGCGTCTAGGACTTCGGACACCAGCTGGGGGCGATTGATAAATTCTTCGTCTGGAATTTGGGTGGCGCGGCCTGCCAAAAATGAGTTGAGCTGTTCAGCGCTGCTGCCAGGATGCTCGATATTAATGGCTACAAAGCCGTGGGAGGCTAGGAACTGCGCGAGGTAGCCGTAGGAGGTGCGATCGCTACCTACCCCATGGGAAATGACCACGGCTGGCAGCTTCAGCAGCCGCGAGGTGGGCGAGGTGGGCATATAAATCTCGACGGGCTTGCCCGTTGCCTTAATCCGCAGCGACAGTTGACTGACGGGAAAAGCGCCAGGTCGGGTGACCAAATCATTTAGACTCGCTGCGGATACACCGGGCGGGAAGGGTTCACTCGCTGCCTGAAAGGCTAGCTGCTCGACTAAATCAACGGCGATATTGGCTTGGTTAAAGGCCCGATCTGCCTGGCTCACAAGTCTCAGTCCGCGCTGAATATCAACCCGTAGAACAGGCGTGGGAAATCGCCGCACTACATTTAAGATGGTGAGCCCATTTTCCTCATCGGCGGCGGATGTAATGGCTGCTCCACGCAGTCCTTTTTGGCCAGATAGCCAGGCTCCCGTTTGAAAAACTTCCCCAGCCCTCATCAGCAAAAAGTCCCCTTGGGGCGTATTGCTAAATTGGTCGATGGCGACCACGTCTATATCTGCGCGCCGAGTCAGCAGCGCTCGAAACTGCTCTAGTGAGCCTGGATTACGCCTTTCCAGAAATTCAATGTAGGGTGCGAGTTCTTCGGTAACGGTGCCATCTTTTGCGTAGGCTTCTAGTGAATCAACCGAGACGCCACGTTCAATGTTTGCACCCAAGGAAAAGATGATGCGCTCAGCTGCTTGAGCTGGCTTAAGGGCTTGGGGCATTAACGCTTGAGGGGCTAGCGCTAGCGCACATTGAATAAGCGCCAGCCGCCATGGAAATCTCCGTGGCAAAAGGCGTGACAAGCGATCGCTGATGGATGGGGGCTTGCCCTGCTGGGTAAGTCTACAGACAATTTTCATAGCCACTATCATAGGGCACCGATTATGACGCGTGTGTAAAAAAGTCAGCCTTGTCGCAGGGTGAGCAAAAAAGGCAAAAAAACGCAAAATTTTTCCGCGATCGCCTGCTGACTAAGTAATACTACTGGGGAACGGTGCTGGCATTGGATGGGGTTGAGTTTTGGGCGAGGCCAAAGTTTGCGGAGCGTTCGCGACGCGTAGGCTGGCCCGGCTCTGCGAGCACGTCATCAATGCCATCTCACTCCCCCAACATCTCCAATAACTCCCCTTCTGAAAGCTGCTTTATCCCTAACTTTTCCGCCTTCTCCTGCTTAGACCCCGCACTCTCCCCCACCACTACGTAATCCGTCTTACTACTCACCGACCCACTTACCCGGCCCCCCGCCGCCTCAATTCGCCCCTTCGCCTCAGAGCGCTTCAGCGTCGGCAGCGTCCCCGTAATCACAAAACTCTGCCCCGCAAACGGCTGCGGCCCACTATCCGCCTGTTCCTCCGTTGCCTCAAGCTGCAACCCCGCCGCCGCCAACCGCTCTAGTAGCTCCTCATTCGCCGGTACCTGAAACCACTGCCGCACAGACTGGGCAATCTCCGGGCCAATGCCGTAAACGCGGGCGATCGCATCTCCCCCCGTTTCAGAAAGCACCTGCGCCGACCGAAAATTCTCCGCCAGCAGCTTCGCATTCGTACTCCCCACCAGCCGAATGCCCAACCCATACAGCACCTTGGCCCAAGGTTGCTGTTTAGATTGCGCGATCGCCCCAATCAGCTTCGTCGCCAGCTTCTCCCCCATCCGCTCCAGCGTCAGCAAATCTTCCATCGTCAGATCATATAAATCCGCCACCGAAGCCACCAGCTTTTTATCTAGTAGCTGCTGCACCCAGCGATCGCCCAACCCACTAATATCCATCGCATCCCGGCTGGCCCAGTGCCGAATCGAACCGCTGAGTATGGCCGGACAAGACCCATTCACACAGCGCGTCACCGCTTCCCCTTCTGGCTTCACCACCGGCTGAGTACACACCGGGCAAGTGCTGGGCAAGTGATACGCCTTCGCACCCTCGGGCCGCAGATCCACAATCGTGCGCACCACCTCCGGGATAATCTCCCCCGCCTTGCGGACAATCACCGTATCGCCAACATGCAAATCCAGCTCCGCCAGCCGATCCGCATTGTGCAGCGTCGCCCGTGAAACCGTGGTGCCTGCTAGCTGCACCGGGCTAAGTTCTGCAACCGGGGTAATCGCCCCCGTGCGGCCCACCTGCACGGTGATCGATTCGAGAATCGTTGGCACTTCTTCAGCCGGGTATTTAAGCGCGATCGCCCACCTCGGAAACTTATTCGTAAAGTCCAGCCGATCCTGCAATTCAAAGCTATTGAGCTTCACCACTACCCCATCGGTGAGGTACGGCAACTCATGCCGCTTCTCTTCCCACTCGCGGTAATACTCAAAGACTTCAGCCGCCGATGCGCAGCGCTGCCGGTTTGGATTTACCCGAAAGCCCAAAGACTTTAGGCATTCCAACGCGCCCCATTGGTCGGTCGGTGCGGCAACATCGCCCGTCCCCTCCGGCATAATCAGCGTGTAGGCAAAAAAATCGAGCTGCCGATCTGCCACCACCTGCGCATCTAGCTGCCGCAGTGTGCCAGCAGCGGCGTTGCGAGGATTGGCAAACAGCGCAGTACCTTCCGCTTCACGCTTTTGATTAATGCTTTCAAACACATTGATCGGCAAAAAAGCCTCACCCCTGACTTCTAAAATGGGCGGCGGCGTTTGCGCTGCCGCTAGTCTGAGTCGCAGCGGAATGGTGCGAATGGTGCGTACGTTTTGCGTGATGTCTTCCCCGGTGATGCCATCGCCCCGCGTTACCCCGCGCACTAGCACACCATTTTCGTAGGTCAGCGCCAGCGCATTGCCGTCTATTTTTAGCTCCGTAACGGCTTCTGCTTCCTTTACATCAGGCTCTAGGCGTTGCCACCTGGCCTGCCAGTCTCTGTATTCATCAATATCAAACGCATTTTCCAGACTGTAAAGCGGAATATTGTGCGCAATAGATGTGAACTGCTTAGCAGGCTCTGCTCCCACTCTTTGGGTAGGGCTATCTGGAACGCGCAGCTCTGGATGTTGCGCTTCTAAGTCTTGTAGTTCTCGGTATAGCCGGTCGTACACCGAATCAGGTAAGTCGGGCGCATCGAGCACGTAATAGGCATAGCTGGCTTTATGAAGCTGGCTTCTGAGATCAGCCGCTCGCGTTGCTGCGTTTTCCTTAACTGCCATCAATGCCTCTTTAGGTTGCTTGTTTGGGTTGCTTGTTTAGTGATGATCCAGAACTGGGGGATTCAGAAGTGGGACACTTGATAATAGTTTTTATGTACTACTTTAATTGAGCGTAACGACGTTTTGTGTTTATTTCAATCCCAACTTTTGAGGGCATGGCTTGGCGCGTGATTTGGTGCGTTATGCGGACGGATTGTTTCACCAGATATGTATTTGTACGGTGTGTGAGCCCTCACAGCTAAAAGCTAGGGAATACTACGCTCGTGGCTGATTCTACACTGTCTATTTATGCGTATTACCACAAAATTCATCGGTTCTTCGGCTGTGCTAATTGGGGTTATTTCCCTTTTGTCAGGCACCAGCTATGTGATGAATAAACGGTCAATGCAGTCTTTAGCTATGAGCTACAATCGCTCCCAGGCAACTGCCTCGGCTGTGATTCAAGTAGAGCGATCGCTGCAAGATCAAGTGACGGCCCTCAGTCGCCTCTCTGTGCTCAATCCACAGATTAATCAGAACACAGACGGCTGGGTGACCTTTCGTCGATCACGCATAGACTTTTTTAATGCGTTGAGGAAGCTAGAGGCTGTTTTGCCTCCTGACGATAAGCTCTCGCGAATTAAGCTGCAGGGGATGCGCCAGCAGCATCAGTACTTAGATGAATTGGCCCTGCGCATTCAGACGCAGCTAACCTCGCCGAAACAGGTGCAAGGCATTGCGCGATCACTTGATGTATTTGAAGACAGCATCGCCATTTATATTGTGGAGCTGCTGGATACGGCGGATGAGCAGATGGAGGACTATGGCGAGCAGAGAGCCGTTTTTCATCAGCGGCTTTTTTGGCTAGAGTCGCTCAGCTTTACCTCTGTTGTGATGCTGTTGATGCTGCAGTTTTTTGGTTTGCTGCGCCCGGTGACCAAATCTGTGCGTAGTTTGGAGGCAGGGGCTAACCAGATGGGGCGAGGGGATGGCTCTGCTTTGGATATTCCAAAGATTCAGCTCCAAACGGATGATGAGCTGCAATCTTTGGCAGATGCTTTTAATCACATGGGCGATCACCTAACGCGCCTGTACCAAGAGCTAGAGCAGCGCGTGGCTGAGCGGACGGCCTCGTTGCACAGTGCAAATCAAACGCTGATGACGGAAGTGGGCGATCGCATTGAAGCTGAAGCGAGCCTCCAAAAAGCCTTAGAAGAGCTTAAGCGCACTCAGCTACAGCTTTTGCAAACCGAAAAAATGTCGAGCTTGGGTCAGCTGGTCGCTGGTGTCGCCCACGAAATTAACAATCCGGTGAGCTTTATTGAAGGGAATTTGCAGCCCGCTCAAGATTACGTAGATAGCTTGCTGGCCCTGCTGCGGAGCTATCAGGCGGAGTGCCCAGAAGCTTCTGATGAGCTGTTGGCGGCGGTCGAAGCGGCTGATCTGGACTTTATTCAGGCCGACTTTCCGCAGCTATTGCAGTCTATGCAAAATGGCACAGACCGCATTACGACGATTGTGCGATCGCTGCGTACGTTCTCTCACCTAGATGAATCGGCGACCAAATCCACAGATATCCATGCTGACTTAGATAGCGTGTTGCTGTTGCTCTCTCCCAAGCTCAACGGAACTAGGCCATCAGCGTGCGCTCAAGCCATTACCGTCATCCGCAATTACGATGACGCTTTGCCTAAGGTCTATTGCTATCCAGGCCAGCTCAACCAGGTCTTTATGGGGCTAATGACCAATGCCATTGAGGCGATGACCGCGCAGGAATGCTGCGACTCGCCTACCCTGACGCTTACCACCGAAGCGTTGCCTCAGTCTGTGCGCATTCAAATTACCGACAATGGCGTTGGTATGAGCGCAGCCGTAACAAAACACATTTTTGACCCGTTTTTTACCACCAAGCCGGTTGGCAGCGGTACGGGGTTGGGGCTTTCCATGAGCTACCAAATTGTGGTGAACAACCATCACGGGCAGTTCATTTGTCAATCTGAGCCGCAGGTTGGCACTACCTTCACCCTAGAGATTCCGCTCACCCTAGAACGGCAGCACCTATCTGCTTCACCTCAGTGCCCAGCGCCGTCAGTTTTCGCCAATATGGTGTAGTTAATGGGGGCTAGTTAATGGGGGCCAGTTCATGCGGTGTCGTGAATGTGGTGCAGCAATCATGGATTTAGCGAGTGGTTTAGTTAAATCCATGATTGTTGCCAGAGCGAAAGGGGCTTATCGTCTGGATTGCAGTTTGCGGTAAACGTCCTTGAGATCGACGTCATGATGAGCGATCGCCACTAGCGTGTGATATAGCAAATCAGCGACTTCTCCAGCGATTTCATCGGGAGCGTCATCTTTGCAGGCCATCACCACTTCCACGGCTTCTTCGCCTATTTTCTGAAGGATTTTGTTGTCACCTCCTTCAAATAGCCTGTTGGTGTAAGACCCTGGCTGGGGGTTTTGCTTGCGCTCGCTAATTACCCCATACACCTGAGACAGCGTATCGGCAAGCGGGGCAATGGCCTCTTCCGTGCCTTCCACCTGATGAAAGCAACTCCGCTCACCCGTATGACAAGCCACATCTCCCACTTGCTCAATGGTCACTAGGAGGGCATCGCTATCGCAGTCGTAACGCAGACTGCGGAGCTTTTGAATGTGCCCAGAGGTGGCACCTTTGTGCCATAGCGTTTGGCGCGATCGGCTCCAGTACCACACCTCGCCTGTGTCCATGGTTTTCTGGAGGGCCTCGGCATTCATCCAGGCCATCATCAGCACCGTGCCATCTAAGTAGTCTTGAGCGATCGCGGGCACTAGCCCTTTCTCGTTGTAGCGAATTTTATCAAGGGGAACACGCGTAAAAGTCATGGGCGATCGCAACGTAAATCATCATTTCCACAGCACTCTCCATGCTACGCCCTATCCGAGCGCTTGTGCGCCTGACTAAATGACGGAGCCACGTATAGATACAGTGACTTCTCATAGAGTAGTCATATTCCGTTACATCACGAAACAATCTGGATAGTAAACGGATCTCAAGCCGCTAGGATAAAGAGCACTGCTGTTTAGCGTTAGCTTGTTATGTCAGATGCCCAATCACACTGCATCCCGTCGTAGCGTAGCGACTTTTTGTCAGCCAGCAGACCCCATCTTCTATTTAATTCCTACTCTCTTTTTTTACTAAGGAGCGCGTTTTGGTTACTACCACAGCCCTAAAAACAACCAAGTCTGACGAAATTTTCTCAGCAGCTCAGTCCCTTATGCCCGGCGGTGTGAGTTCCCCGGTACGTGCCTTCCGCTCCGTGGGTGGTCAGCCCATCGTATTTGATCATGTCAAAGGCGCTCATGTTTGGGATGTAGACGGCAACCAGTACATAGACTATGTGGGGACTTGGGGCCCTGCTATTTGCGGTCATGCTCATCCTGAAGTGCTAGAGGCACTCAAGCTTGCGATCGATAAAGGCACCAGCTTTGGTGCACCTTGCTACCTAGAGAACGTGCTGGCCGAAATGGTGATTGAAGCCGTTCCCAGTGTAGAAATGGTGCGCTTCGTAAACTCTGGCACCGAAGCTTGTATGGCCGTTTTGCGCCTGATGCGAGCCTTCACCCAGCGCAATAAAGTGATCAAGTTTGAAGGCTGCTACCACGGCCATGCCGATATGTTCTTGGTCAAGGCCGGTTCAGGTGTAGCCACCCTCGGCCTCCCCGACTCTCCCGGTGTGCCAAAGTCTACAACTGCCGATACGCTCACCGCCCCCTACAACGATTTGGAAGCGGTTAAAAAGCTCTTTGAAGAGTACAAAGGCGAAATCTCAGGTGTCATTTTGGAACCTGTGGTGGGTAACTCTGGCTTTGTGACCCCAGATAGCGGCTTCCTAGAAGGCTTGCGCGAAATTACCAAAGACAACGATGCGTTGTTGGTATTTGACGAAGTCATGACCGGTTTTCGCATTGCGTATGGCGGCGCTCAGCAAAAGTTCAACGTCACGCCTGATTTGACCACGATGGGTAAAGTCATTGGCGGTGGTTTGCCCGTAGGTGCCTACGGTGGTCGCCGCGAAATCATGGAAATGATCGCGCCAGCTGGGCCTGTGTATCAGGCCGGTACGCTATCGGGTAATCCGTTGGCGATGACTGCGGGCATTAAGACGCTAGAGATTCTGCGTCGTCCTGGTCAGTATGAGCAGCTAGAAAAAATGACCAAGAAGCTTAGCGAAGGGTTGCTAGCAGCAGCGCGTGAAGCAGGCCATGAGGTTACCGGTGGCAGCATCAGTGCAATGTTTGGCATGTTCTTTACTGGCGATCCGGTTCACAACTACGACGATGCGAAAAAGGCTGACCTTGAAAAGTTCAGTCGCTTCCACCGTGGCATGTTAGAGAACGGTGTATATCTAGCACCGTCTCAGTTTGAGGCTGGTTTCACTTCTTTGGCTCATACCGAAGAGGACATCGAAAAAACCATCGCAGCGGCCAAGCGAGTGCTCGCTGACATTTAAACTGCCTAACGGAGTATCACTGTGGGGGCGCACAATTGTGCGCCCCCACAGTGATCATAGGGGTATTCCGATGACCCATCGCGCCATACGATAAGCAATAGGGGCCTATGGCCAACGACGCTCATTTGCAGATGCTCATTTTTTAGACACTGGATCCCGTGGATATATATGATGACGAACTAGCAGTATTAGACGCAGAGGTTGGACGTGACAGTCCGTTTGACCCGCTCGATGATATTGCTCCGGTGGGCGAAGAACCGAAGCCCAACCCGGAGAATATGTTGTTGCTGCTCCATCACCCCGATAAAGAGCAGCGTTTGATTGGGGCAAAAGCGTTTGGTGAAGTAGAAGATGCCAGAGCCGTCCCTTACCTAATTGGCATGCTGGCCGATCCTGACCCGATTATTCGCACCCATAGCACGTATGCGTTGGCCCGCAATGTGAGTCCGATGGCTGTAGAGCCTTTGATTGCTCAGTTCAATCGGGACAAAGATAGTGAGGTGCGCAAAGGCATTGTGTGGGCACTGGGCAATCTTTGCGATGTGCGAGCTATTCCTACGTTGGTGCATGCCCTCCAAAACGACACGTCAGTGGTTCGGCTCTGGGCGGCGAGTGCTCTGGGCCAAGCCCCCAAAATTGACTACGACTCGATGATTAAAGCGATGCCTTCTCTCATTGGTGGCTTGCGCCGCGACGAGGTGCCTTCTGTGCGAAGCAATTGCGCTTGGGCTATTGGGCAAATTTGCGTTGAGCTGCCCTCAAACGTTGTATATGCAACGGCTATTGATGCGCTGATTGAAGCCTTTGCTGAAGACCCTGAATTTGGCGTGAAAGAAGATGCCCGCGCGGCGATTTTGAGCGTGGGTGATTCGCGAGGATTGCAGGTGATCGAAGAGATTGAGCAGGACGGTTACTTTTAGGCGATACGCAGAGCGTTCTCGTAGAGCAAGCGTTTTCGTAGAGCAAGCGTTTTCGTAGATCAGTAGAGCAGTCAGGGCGCTAGGCAAGTGAGGCGAGTGATTTAATCTTGGATCCTGAGCTTGACTTATGGGGGTTGGCTTAATATCCCTAGCTTCATTCCAGTGCTGCGGCTCAATGATACGAGTGCTCACACTATTCTTATGTCATTGCGCTTGATGTCCTTAGGGCTTAGGTCATTGGGCATTTTAGAATCACCTTCGGATGCATGGCGGGCGCAGGCAATCGGCTCAGCTATGCATTGGTTGCGAGTTGTTTTGAAATGCAGTGTGCTGCCTACAAGCTTGTGTTGTCTCAACTATTTGGGAGTAGAAAAAGGCGGTTTGTCGCAGGTGGGTTGTTCTCCCTGGTCGCGCTAACCGTGGGGAGTTTGGCCCTGATGCTGTATGACATTCAAGCTAGCCATCAAGATTACGATCAGATTGAAAGCTGTTTGAAAAAACACGGTTTGGCCGTGAAAGATGGCTGGAAGTATACAGATATGGGGCTTGAAATCATTGGGCTTCCCGCGTTGGAAAACTTTGGATTTACTTTTGCCACCTCCAATAACCAGCTCTGGAGCCTCGAAATTATCGATGGCTATGGGGTTCGTGATTGTGATGATCCAGTAGCTTGGGTGTGGTTAAGCGGCGTTGAGATTGCATTGCCAGAGGGAAGAGCGTTGTCGCTTAATCATCCTGAACTGCTTCAAGCGCTGGATGGAAAAGAAATTAAGACCCTGGATGATTTGATGGCCCAGCTAGAGTGGCTTTTGGTTTGGGCCTCAGAGCATCCTGATGCTTTTTTGGCTGATGATGAGGAGATTCCTGCGGGGGGTGGCCTCGTTCATTTCTTTGGGCTGCCTCTGTAGTGGTTTTGGCATTTCGCTCTCTAGCCGGGAAGGCGTTAGAAGTTGCCAGGTAGCCAAACGATTTGCTGAAGAACGCCGCTGCTGAGGGCTGCATCGGCAGGGAGTTGATCGAAGGTGTATGCCCAGTCTCCGGTAAATGCATATTGCACATTTTGAGAGGAAGGGGCTGTGCACAGCACAAAGCCTGAGGCTTCATCGATGCCAGAGACGCAGCTATTAGGAATGGTGCCGCCGTATACCTCTGCAAACGTATCGCCAATGGTGTGGCCGGAATTACCGCTGAATTGGGTGTCTGTGACTTTGACTCTATAAATCAAAGATTCATCACCCGTTGGTTCAATTTTCATCATTTCAGAATTGCCTTCTGAAACAACCAGGACTGTATAGTTCGTGCCTTCTGCGGATTGGGTGGTGGTCGTTACATTCATGTTTGGGAAAGCACTCTGAACTGCCTCTAGGCTAAAGGGGGTCGAGGGGGTGAGACTGCCTATGCCTGAGTCGGTGACCTGAATCGCGGAGGGCTGGATGTTGTTGCTTACTGCCCGTACAGTTGTTGGCGCAGAGGTAGTTACGGTATTTTCTGTGGCTGGGGTGTCATTTTCTGTGGAGATGTTGTTTTCTTTCTCAACAACTGCGCTGTTGTTATCTGCTGTGGCAGCGATCTCTTCAGAAGCCGCAGTCTCTGGATTAGCGGCTTCTGGATTAGCGGCTTCTGAAACAATGGCTGTTTTTTTAGAGGATATCTTCTCTTGAGTGGTGCCTTTTGAGCCTACTGTGCCTGGCTCTGTCTCGACGGTAGGTGTGCAGCTAGTGGCAGCGATCGCTAAAACAAGACCGCACATCAGAGCTGTTTGTCTAAATAAAGTCATGGCTTTTCGGTGAATGCACTTGTTCCATTAACATACCCGTCAGCATTGATATGACAAGGTTGAAAATGTCCAATTTCCCCATTGCACTACTACGGGCATTTACTACGGGTATTGACCTTTATTTACGCAACGACAATATCTTGTTTTGCTGCCCACTGGGCAATGTCGCTGCGGCTGATGGCGGCGGCCATCAGATCAGGAAACTGATCGGGAGTGCAGGCAAATGAGGGAATGCCAAGCGCAGAGAAGGCGGCAGCGTTGGCATGGCTGAAGTAGGGGGTGCCGTCGTCGCTGAGGGAAAGCAGGGTGATGACGTTGGTGCCGGTGCTGGCAAGGGCAGTGGCGCGTTTGAGCATGGCTTGATTATCACCGCCTTCGTAGAGGTCGCTGATGAGCACAAGGATGGTGTCTTGAGGGTGACGGATTAGGCTTTGGCAGTAGGCAAGGGCGCGGTTGATGTCGGTGCCGCCGCCCAGCTGGACGCCGAAAAGAACCTCGACAGGATCGGTGAGCTTTTCAGTGAGATCGACCACGGCGGTGTCGAAGGTGATGAGCTGGGTGCGGACGGCAGGAATGGAGGCGAGGACGGCGGCGAAGATGCTGGAATACACCACGGAGGTAGCCATTGATCCGCTTTGATCCACGCAGAGAATGATGTCTTTGAGGGCGCTGCGCTTGCGGCCAAAGCCAAGGCGGCGTTCGGGGATGATGGTGCGGTAGTCGGGCTGATAGTGCTTCAGGTTGGCGCGGATGGTGCGGTTCCAGTCGATTTCGTTATGGCGGGGGCGCGGGTTGCGCTGGCTGCGGTTGAGGCTGCCAGTGACGGCCTGCTGCATGGGGTTTTGCAGCTTACGGATTAGCTCATCGACCACTTTCCTGACGACGAGACGGGCGGTTGCTTTGGTGGTTTCTGGAATAACGCCGTTCATTGCCATGAGGTTGGCAACAAGGTGAACGTCGGGTTCGACGGCTTCAAGCATTTCGGGTTCGAGCAGCATTTGATGCAGATTTAGCCTGTTGAGGGCGTCTTGCTGCATTACGCGGACAACGGATGCCGGAAAATAGCGGCGAATATCTCCGAGCCAGCGGGCGACGTTAGGGGCTGATTTCTCCAGGCCGCCTTTGCGATTTTTGCCCTTGGTTCCTTTTTCGTAGAGAGCAGCCAGGGCGTGATCCATTTCAGCATCGCCCGTGCCGAGGCTGAAGGCTTGTTCTTGCCCAAGAACGCCTTGTCCATCTGTGGCCCCGTTGCCTGAGATGCCATCGGCTGCACCACCGCCTAGAATCAGCCGCCAGCGCCGTAATCTTTCTGTTATTTCACTGTTTTGCTGACTCATGGTGTGGCTGGAGGGGATGATGAGTGTGAGAGTCCTAAAAGCTGGGCGATGGTAGGGAGCGCCGTATTCGCTCTGGCGGTGTTGAAATGGGTGTTGTGAGTACTGGTCGTGCTGAAGGTGTTAGCGATCGCGCCTTTTCTTTGTTCTCCCTTCCGAATGCGCTCACCCATCTGCCGCCGTTCTGTCTGGGAGAAGGTTGAGAAGGTTCTGCGCAGCAGGGGCAGCAGCGTAATAAATGCATCTTCAGATAACCGGCTGACCCATTCATCTAGCACCTGCAAGATTGTCGCATCGTGTAATAACAACAATCCGCTGCCCTGCAAAAATCCTTCTACCCAAGCCGCTGCCTGCGCAGGCTCATTCGCTAAAGACAACGCTAGCCCTAGTCGCGTAGCCGCATCTGCTTTGGGCAGTTCTCCGCTATCTAATAGCAGCCGACAGCTATAGCCCGCAATGAGTCCGTGCAGTGTGGTTTGGTTAGCGAGCTGCAAAAGTACGGCTGACCAAGCTTGGTTATATCTCTCTTGTTGCAAAAGCTTGATAGCGCTGTGGGTGTTTTCAATCATGCTTAGCAGCTTGGCTGCAGCGTCATCATCTAGCGACGCACAAGCGCCGGGTAAGCCGATGCAGATGCGAGTGACTAAGCCATCCACGACATGTGCGACCACTTCGGTGTCGGTTTTTCGCACGTCGCGGTAGCGCAGTATTGTCGCGAGCGGGGGCAGCGCTGTCATCAGGTGTGTGGTGTCGGTGGAGAGCGCGGCTTTGTTTTGTAGGCAGGTCATGAGGTGGGCGATCGCCCCTCCCAAATCTGCCAACATGGCTGGTTCTATCAGCTGTGTTAGGGCTGGCAAATCTCCACACTCATCCGCTCTTTTTTGGGTGTAAGCCGTGGCGGCATCGTTCACCGTATTGCCCCATTGGCCTGCTTCGATGATGGCAATACTGAGTTCAGGATTCCATCGCAGCACCCATGCTTCTTTAAATGTGCCTTTGCCGCTGGTGCGTTGGGGCTTTCCCCACGGAATGCCAAGGAGTTGAAGGCGGTGGAGGAGGTGCGATCGCTCCAAATCCATCTCTTTGCGCAGATCTAAAGTGACTAGCCTGTCTGCTGCTGTGGGCTTTAGCCGTAGCTTTTTTTGTAACTGCTGAAGGTCTTGCTGGAGGGGAATCAGGGGCGTGCTGGCGGGGACTTTCCCGAGGCGATCGCTGACAATCAACCGCTCCCAAATCAACTCCAGCGGTGCTGCTTCTCCAAAGCACAGCACCGTTTTGGTGGCCTCATTCAATTCATCTAATCCTGGCATTGCAGTATCGCGCAGCGCCGCTAAGGCTTCAGCCAATCGCACCGCTTCAATGACGCTGGCAGAAGATGCGTCTAAGTCTTGTTTTCGCAGCAGCCTTGCAACTTTTGTCAGCCAGCGGACAGCGGTTTGAGTCGTGCTATGAGAAGCGCGAGAAGATTTCCATAAATGGTCGTACCAGCCTGGAGAGTGAATGCCCGCCCCGTAGCCGCTTTGCGTTGATAGTCGGCTGTATGTCCACGGAATCCAAGTGGCTTTTACTTTCACTTTTGGCAAGCCTTTGAGCAGGGCGTTATCTGCTTTTTGCGAAGGAAACGGTTCTGTGAGCGCGGGGCCGTGCCATGCGCCGCAGACCACGGCTATCTTTTGGAAGCCGTCTTTTTTGGCTTTACGAATGGTTTTACGCATAAACGCTTCGCGGCACGCTGCGCGTAGCTCTCGGGGATTGTCTTTGAGTTGTTCTAAAGTGGCTGGCTCAGTGTGTGCTGTTTCGGCTCGCAGTGCGCTCATCGCTTCTAAGATGGCCTCGAATAAGGCGGTGCTGTCTTGGCGATGCTCGACCATATGTTCCCACCAGCGTTCGCTATCGGTGTAGCCTGCGGCGCGGGCAAGGTGCACAAGTGGATCTAGAGAGATACGAGGAATGTCTTTGGGTGCTGGCAGAGTGGCTTCGGTTTCGGTTTCGGTTTCGGTTTCTGAATGACTTGCTTGTATAGCCCGTTCGGCCATCTGATGCGTTTGTGGTAAATCCATGAACCGAACGGGCACGTTGTGCTTTATCCCATATTGAATGGCCTGCCACTCGGGAGAGAACACCGCAAAGGGATAGTAGGCGGCTTGCTGGAGGTTATCAGGAGAATAGATGAGGAGAGAGACGGGTGGTTTGATGTCCGGTTCTGCGAGGAGTGGAAGCGTATCGTTCGCTTCCGGAGGGCCTTCGATGAGGAGAATCTCGGGTGCTTGAGCTTGGAGCGATCGCACTAAACTCCGCGCTGAGCCTGGCCCATGATGCCGAATGCCAAAGACTCGCACAGTCTGTTCGTTGAGCGTGTGATCGATTCCCGGACTGCCTGTTTCCGCGCTGTTCGTTTTAGTTCTGTTTGTTTTAGTACTGCTCGTTTTAGTACTGCTCATTTTAGTACTGGCCATTAAGCAAACTCCCGACAAGCGCGGTAAATATCCTTCCACCCGTCTCTCTCTTTCACCACGGTTTCTAAATATTCTTTCCAGACCACCGCATCCTGCACAGGGTCTTTTACCACAGCGCCCTGCACGCCGGCTGCCAAATCTTCCGCATTCAGCACGCCATCGCCGAAGTGTGCCGCTAAGGCCATACCGCTGTTAACCACCGAAATCGCCTCCGCTGGGCTTAAGGTTCCGCTAGGCGATTTCACCTTGGTTTTGCCATCTTCCGTCACGCCGTTGCGCAGTTCTCTAAAAATAGTCACAATGCGCCGAATCTCTTCTAACGCGGGCGCTTCTGCGGGTAGCTCTAACGCGCGTCCTAAACTACTCACGCGCTTTTGAACTATCTCGACTTCTTCTTCTGCTTTAGTGGGCACAGGCAATACAACCGTGTTGAATCGGCGTTTGAGTGCGCTCGATAGCTCATTGACGCCCTTATCTCGATTATTGGCAGTGGCAATTAAATTAAATCCCTTGGTGGCCTGCACTTCTGTTCCCAGTTCGGCAATGGACAATAGCTTTTCTGAGAGCACCGTAATTAGGGTGTCTTGTACGTCAGCGGGCATTCGCGTAAGTTCTTCTACTCGGGCAATGTTGCCCCCTTCCATGGCGTTCATTAATGGGCTTGCGACAATGGCTGAGCGAGAAGGCCCTTTGGCCAACAGTTCAGCGTAGTTCCAGCCATAGCGAATGGCTTCTTCGCTGGTGCCTGCGGTGCCTTGAATCAGCAGCTTAGAGGTGCCTGAAATCGCTGCTGCCAGGTGCTCAGATACCCAAGACTTGCCGGTGCCAGGCACGCCGTAAAGGAGGAGGGCGCGGTCGGTGGCAAGGGTGGCGATCGCAATTTCCATCAGCCGCTGATTGCCCACATATTTAGGTGAAATTTCCACGCCGCTTTCTAGCTTGCCGCCCATCAAATAGGTGGCGACGGCCCAAGGCGACATCCTCCAGTTAGGCGGGCGTTGCCGGCTGTCCGCTGCTTCTAGCGCTGTGAGCTCTGTGGCAAATTGATCTTCAGCATGTTGTCGTAAAATGGCCGAAATTTCATCAGCGGGTGCAGCTTTTTTCTGAGTTGTTGTTTTCGATGTCGCTTTAGATGTTGTTTTGGCCATAATTATCTCGATTTAGAATCCTCTGCAAACGCCTGATAAATTTCCCACCGCAGCTTGAGTAACGTTAGGACCGTGTCAAAAAAGCGCTCCCAAGGTGTAATAAAAACCGGCTTAGCAGATAGGTTGTTGATAATCTGTGCTGCTTCAGGCGCCAGCCCTGGATGCAGTGTTAACGCTAAATCGGTTTGTGAAATCAAAATGCCGCCATACTCTTTGGGGTCGGTGAGTAGGCGAACGACTTGGGTGAAAATTAATCGACTAAATGCCAAGTCCCAGCGTTGGGAAGTCTGTGTGGCTAAATTTATCCAGTGAGTGAGCTGCTGTGCAATGTCCTGGCTGTTGGTTTGCTTAGGCACCGCAGCCTTTAAGTACGTTTGCTGTGCCTTGCTGGGCAGCACACTCAATAGCGGTGACGTTACCTTTTGGTACACCTCATTAGCGCCGAGCAGGGTGAAAAGCGTTTTAGCCCAATCCTCGTTTTGTTGGGTTTTTGCCGCGATCGCCCACCCCGTTAAAAACACATCACGCCACTCACTTTTTTCTACCGCATTCACGGCCACCGCTGGCTCCACCTGCCACATGCTTAAAGGCGCACTCGCTACCATTTGTTGCAGCCATCCGGCGCGCTCACCTAGCCACCAATCTTGGGCTTTTGGCTCAATGCCATCCTTTGCCCAGCTCGAATCATATTGTGCTGGTAAGCTCACGCTAATTTTAAAATTCTTGCCCTGCCCAGAGCGCTGAATAAAGTCTCCTAACCGCTCGCTCATTCGTTTGTAGAGCCGAGAATCAGGCAGTTCTTTCAGCAGTGCGATCGCTGCTTTCCGTACCCCTTTGGCCCTATCCTCCAGCGCCTGCTCTAAAAAACACTCATCTGCCATCGAAAGGTGCTGCGCAAATACGGTGATAAAACGTTCTCTATCTTTGGCGGTTTCTGCCGACCATTCTTGGGCTAAAAAGTCTCGCATTGCTGCAGGATGACACTCACGCCAGCGCAGCAAGAAAGATAAACGAGCCTGACGCGTGCCGTTTTGCCAGTGCGCTTCAAAGGTTTTGGACTCAGGTGAAAAATCTTCTATGGAGACAGGCATGGCATAGTGCCAGTCTGAATTTTGCGCTGCGAGCCACTGCCCCCGCTGCCCGAGCACAGGCAGAATGTTCGCGCGTAGCTCGCGCTGCGTGGTCCCAAGTGCTAACAGTGGCGGTAATAGCTTAGGTGTGACGCTTTGCCCTGCTGAAGCTACGAGCGTGAGAAACTCTGGCAGTACTACCGGCTGTTCTTGGATGGCCGTTTCTAAGTGCTTGGTGACCTGACGGTTGCAGCAGGGTTTTGTGTCTGGCTCACAAGGTTCGATAGCGGGCAGATTCGGTAGGGAAAGCGTGTGTGCACTGCCGACTTGGGCATAGATTGCGATCGTACCTGCGGCGGCTAACAATGCCTTTTCTGGCTGTTGCCAATCTAAGGCTTTAAGTATCTGTGATAGCTCATCGTCTCCTTGTATTTTTTCCGGTAACTGCCGCTGCGTGCCCATCAGGGCCGTACTGACTAACCGCTGAAAAATGTCCATTGCCTAACCCTCCAGCGCCATAAATGTGTGCTCACTCCATACGCTGATCGGCCGCAAGTCGTGTCCGTTCCATTCTCCCGCCATGTACAGCGCTTTGCCGCCACTCATGGCTAACAGCGCCCACCCTTGAGAAAACTGTGACGCAATTGGCAGGCATTCACCAGCGGAATCTTGCAGATACCAATCGTTATTTTGATACCGGAGTAAGCCATGATTGAGAATTAGGGGTACCTGCACCGTCCAAGGGTTTTGTGATAGAGCTTGGATATATGGCGCGATCGCGCTTTCTGCTGTTGGGCATCCCACCCCTAACCAATCTGAGTTATCCGCGCTAAATAGCGTTGCTGCGGTTCGCGTTTTTACCAAAGCCCGGTAGCCGGTATCTTTTTGCCCCGTCCCCGGATAAAAAACAAGCGCTGCATCTAAACTAGCCCCTGGCACAAGGCTTACATCTAAGGGCTGACGCCGCCCGTGTGCAAAGCTTAGCACCAGTGCCACTTGCTGAGACCTGACGCCCCATAGCCACACCCGCTGCACCTTCAAAGACTCGTCTGTTGTCACCACTTTCCCCAGCACAAGCCAAGTATCTTCTACCGTTGTGACCAACGGATCGCCTTGCTCAGCGCGTAACAACACACTCTCTTGCTTTTGCGGAAATCCAATCTGTTTCATGACCTCCTCACGCATCGCGGGGGCAAGGTGAGCTATCTGCTGATACCCTTCCACTAACAAATGCAGCTCCCCCAATGCCTTCAGTAATCTTTCCGGCCAGCCCTCCCCGGAATGACAAATATTGCCGAGTGCCCTGATTCGATTGGCGATGCCTGGTGCTTGGGCATCCACCATACGCGCCGCCATTCCATCCCAAAAGGCATAGGGTTTATCGGCCATACTCACTAGGCCCTGCCGCACAATGTCTTCCATCCACTGCGTAAGGTCAGCCAGTCCTGAGGATACATTTTCGGCTCGTTTGGCTTGTCGTTTGGTTTGCGCGGTGGGATCTGCCGCATTCACCGTAGTGTCTTTTTCTGTGGGCGTTGGGGCTTGCTGCTGGGCTTGTTTTTTCGATCGCTTCTCAATCCATTCTGCGCCCCAATCTGGCAGTCCTGTCTCGCCAAATGTGGCCCCTTCGGTCCGTAACAAGAACAAGCCAATTGCATGCTTACACGGAAACTTGCGGCTCGGACAAGAGCAGCGAAAGGCGGGTTCACTCAAATCAATAATGGTTCGGTAGGGCTTTTTGCCACTGCCTTTACACTCTCCCCAAATGGCTTGTTCTGTGGCGCCGAGGATGGGCCACTTACCGGTTGTCGCTAGGGCCTTGCCGCGCTTGGTTGAGCCAGCGTCGGGTGAGAGCGCCAGCACTTGCTCAGATGTCCAGGTAACCGTCATAAGTGATTGTAGTTAGGAGCCGGATGGGGGCCAGAGGATGCGCTGAATCACTCCTCGTATAGAATAGTACAAATAAACTATGAAAGGAATGATTTAGCAAAATTGAGCGATCGCAACGCAGAACGCAAGGCGGATCACAATGCATAGGTATCCCCATTCCGGGCCTGAGAATTTCTGCCAGAATAGAGATCTCTATCAGACAGAACTATGCAGACACTTTCGCGGTCTTTAATCAATAATCATTCAGCGGTTCGCGCAGAGATTCAAGATTTACATGTTGAGCTAGTGAGCTGGCGTAGGCATTTGCATCAGCGGCCTGAGCTGGGCTTTGCAGAGGAGCTGACGGCCAAATTTGTGAGCGATCGCCTCACAGAATGGAATATTCCGCACGAAACGGGCATTGCCCAAACAGGCATTGTGGCCACCATTAAAAGCACCCAATCTGCGAAGCCAGTGTTGGCCATTCGCGCTGATATGGATGCGCTGCCGGTGCAGGAGTTGAATGAGGTGCCCTATCGCTCGCTGCACGAGGGGAAAATGCACGCTTGTGGTCACGATGGACACGTGGCGATCGCGCTGGGCACTGCAAAATACCTCAGCCAGCACCGCGATCAATTTTCTGGCATCGTCAAAATCATTTTTCAACCCGCTGAAGAAAGGCCAGGCGGTGCAAAGCCCATGATTGAGGCAGGGGTTCTCGCGAACCCTTCTGTGGATGCGGTGGTCGGATTGCACATTTGGAATAACCTGCCGCTAGGGACACTGGGCGTACGCAACGGGCCCATGATGGCCGCAACGGAGTTTTTCCATTGCACGATTCAGGGCAAGGGCGGCCACGGCGCAATTCCTCAGCAAACAGTCGATGCGATTGTGGTGACGTCGCAGATTGTAAATGCGCTGCAAACCATTGTGGCCCGCAACATTGACCCACTGAAGTCAGCGGTGGTGACGGTGGGCGAGTTTCAAGCGGGCACAGCGGTGAATGTGATTGCCGATAGCGCTGTCATTAGTGGTACGGTTCGCTACTTTGACCCCGCGTACGGAGATTTGATTCCGGCGCGAATTGAACAAGTGATTGCGGGCATCTGCGCCGCACATGGTGCGAGCTATGACTTGGACTACCAGAAGCTGTATCCGCCAGTGGTGAACGATGGCGCGATCGCTGCGCTGGTTCGCTCGGTAGTTTTATCTGTGGTAGAGACGCCTGCGGGCGTTGTGCCCGAATGCCAGACGATGGGCGGTGAAGATGTGTCTTTCTTTTTGGAGGCAGTGCCTGGATGCTATTTCTTTTTAGGGGCAGCTAATGCTGAAAAAGGGCTGGACTATCCGCATCATCACCCCCGATTTGATTTTGATGAAACGGTTTTAGGCGTTGGTGTGGAGACGTTTGTCAGAATTGTAGAGACGTTTTGTGCGGCAAAATAGTTGATTGAAGGAGTTGCACAAAACGTCCGCTTAGCGAGATTCTATTGAAGCGCCGCCGAAAGTTAGGCCATTTATTTAGGCCATTCAGTACAGTCTCCTTTGAAGATAGTCTTATGAGCGATTCTCAATCAGCCGATTCGCAAGCCAACTCACCGCTCGCCTCCTCTCAGGCCGATTTGCCGCTGGATTCGGACATGCGGAAAGATGTACTAGAAGCCATTATCGACAAGCTGGACGAGTATGCGTTTCCAGCGGTGGCTGAAAAGGTGCAAAAAGATATGCGCGATCGCCTGAATTCAGACGGCTATCAAGATGTGAAAAGCGGCACCCAGCTTGCTGAAACCCTTACTGTTCAGCTTCAGTCTCTCACTGAAGATAAACACTTAAAGGTGTATTTTTCTCCAGCTGTGCTGCCTCATTTAGAGCCACAGACCGAAATTCCCCCCGAAGAACTCGCTGCTCAACAGCGACTAAGCGAACTGCGAAATTTTGATATCAATCGGGTGGAGCGGCTGCGCGGCAACATTGGCTACCTGGAGCTGTTTAGCTTTGAGCCTCCTGAGTTTGCGGGTGATAGTTTGGCCGCAGCGATGACGTTTTTGGCACATACCAGTGCCTTAATCATCGATTTGCGCCGAAATAGGGGTGGCTCGGCAAGCATGGTGGCACTGTTAACCAGCTATTTGTTTCCAGCGTATCCAGCTATTCACCTCACAGATTTACACTGGCCCAAAGAGAATCGCACTCAGCAATCTTGGACGTTGCCGTATGTCGGCGGAAGCCGATATCTCAATAAGCCAGTTTATGTGCTGATTGGGTCGGAGACGTTCTCTGCTGCAGAAGAATTTGCCTATAACTTAAAGCACCTCAAGCGGGCTGTGATGGTGGGTGAAACAACGGTTGGCGGTGCGAATCCAGGGGCTGGCTTTCGGCTGAGCGATCATTTTTGGATGTTTATCCCGACCGGGCAAGCGGTGAGCATCGCCACGGGCGAAAACTGGGAAGGCAGCGGCGTACTGCCCGACTTTAAAGTGCCAACGGAACTAGCTTTAAAGACATCTCAGCTCTTGGCGTTTAGAAAGTTGCTGAGGGATGAAGCAGACGCTCAGATAGCGCCATTGGAGCGTAGCTTGAAGCGAGAGTTAGAGGAGTCACTCACACAGATAGAAGATGAGCTGAATCGAATGCAGCAAGACTTAGTGAGTAACATGAGCAAGATTCGCTAGCTGAGGTTTTGGCGCTAAAAGTTTTGCTAGGCGGTGGTTTTGCTAGGTGTTAACTGTGCTAGATATTGGCAACTTTAGGCGTTGGCAATTTTAGGTATTGGCAACTTTAGGTGTTGACAATTTTATGAAACACAAAAAACAATCCTAGTCCTCCAACCAGTCCTAGAAAACCGAATTCTAGCGACAGGATAAGTACGGCAAGCAAGTAGACAAACCACCACACTGTTTTCCAAGAGAGGTCTCCTCCGCACAAAACGTCTACAGCGATATCCCAGATAAACTCAAAGGCATTCCACACAGGGTTGAACCTTAGCAACACATCGCATACAGCATGCCCAGAGTAGGGTTGTTTGCGGTTGCACTCGTTAGGCCATGTACTCCTAAGTCATGTACTCGCTAAGTCGTGTACTGCTAGGTCATGTACTCGCTAGGTCATGCGCTATCTGGGCCACGCGCTATCTGGGCCACGCGCTATCTGAATCATCCTTACGGTGTGGAACAACTAAACAACTATGGTGTGGAGCACGCTGTCAGTGTGTAAATCTAAGTCGTTCAAGTAATGACAACTATTACAAAGCGAAAAGTAATTCTAAAAGCGTAAGGATACTGTGGTGTTTTTGTGAATACTGATGAACGCAGAGGCTGCCTCTAAATTGATTGGGCAAGCTCTGATTTAACAACGCTTTTAAGGTCTGGTTCCATGGTTTTACATTCTCTTGCGCTGTCCGGAGCACGGTCTCGAGAGGTGACCGTCCGTCGTACCCCAGCTCATACCCTTAGTCGGTTATGTGGCTTGGTTTGTGGTGTTACGGCAATGACAGTTGGACTCTCTGCGGCTGTTAGTGCGCAGGACTATGTTGTTCTGTCAGAAGCTGTTCTGCCAGAAGCGAATCTTTCGGAAGCGAATCTTTCGGATGCAGCAGCGATCGCCCCATCGATGACCATTGACGGCGCTCAACTCAGCCAAGCGCAGCCCACGGAACCTACCGAAATCATTGCGCCGCCTGCTGCGCCATCTCCTGCTCCAACGCCTTTCTCCCCAGAGGTTGCAGGCATTGTGGATTTGGCTAACGGTGCGGAGTCGATTCGTAGCTTAGGTCAACTGCGGCCTAGAAACGTAGAGGCATTGGCCGATGACGATGTTTCTTGGCTGTCGGATGTGATTTTGCCGCTGTACGTATCGCCGGGGGGTGAGCACTGGGGTTGGATTTATCAGGGCTGGTTGATTCCTAAAGGCCAAACGTATCTGGCGATTGGACGCGATGCCGGCTTTGCGATGGTACGTGCCTACGAAAATCTGTACACCTTCCCGGTGCTGGAAGCGCGTGCAGATGGTTGGTTCCGTGTGCAGTACTCGCCCAATGGCAGTGCATGGGCCCATTCCTCGCAACTGGCATTAGGCGATGTGCCTTTGGCCGTGGAGGGCTGGGAGACCCAGTTGCGATCGCAAAAGGCAGTCTACTTTTTAGAAGCTAATAAAGCGCAAGCATTGCGATCGCAGCCTGAAGCTGCCACTAACATGCTCAGCATGGTGCCATCCGGTAGTTTGATTGAACCCCTAGATTTTCAGGGCGACTGGATGCAAGTCCGCGTGACCCGCCCTGCTTCCGCCTGCCGAGCGCTCACAGGTGCGACCGTAACGGAAGGGTGGATGCGCTGGCGGGGTGACAATCGCGAATCCTTAGTGTGGTATCGGCCTGATAGTAGTTGCTCGTAAGGGCTTGGACTAGTTCATGAGAAGAAAAGTGCATTAGCCAGCACTAACAATCATATAGATGCACTAGAAAAGCAGATAGACGTCGCGCTTACCTCTTTGAGAAGGCGGCTTCTATCTGCTTTTTGGGTTGCGCTGCGTTTTATAGGATTGCTTCTGGCCCTGCTGAGGCGAGTGGGCAGAACACACAGAGAAAGTAGCCAGTATTACAGATTTGTTGAGAGCGAGTTGAACACAACCCATTCGTTTTATTCATCAGGTAAGCTTCTCCCGACAACATTAAGAATCTCTAAAAATCACGAATGCTTTTGCCGTACAATCACTTAAGCGAAAGCATTTAACTCAGAGATGGTTCGCCGTGCCAAAGGTGCAAAGGACTGTCTGCTAGGGAGTGTTTTGGCTTGTTTGTATCTACCTTACGTTTTTTCAGTGGGTATAGACGCTAGCGAAGATTTTGAATTTGATAATCCTCCTCTAAAAAATTCGCTTTTAAAAGTATTAGTTTAGGCGCTCTCTCTATGTCGATTGGTTATGTTGCACTTGTCCTCCATGCCCACCTGCCATTTGTTCGCCACCCTGAGAGCGACTTTGTCCTAGAAGAAGAATGGCTCTTTGAAGCCATTACCGAAACCTACGTGCCGTTGCTCACGATGTTTGAAGGACTCAAACGTGACGGTATAGATTTTAAGCTCACCATGAGTATGACGCCGCCGTTGGTGGCTATGCTCCGCGATCCGCTTTTACAAGAGCGCTACGATGCTCACCTCTCCCAGCTCGAAGAACTGCTGGAGATGGAGATTGAGCGTAACCAGCACAATGGTCACATCAAGTATTTGGCCGAGTACTATGCCAAAGAATTCAATCATGTTCGCAACGTATGGGAGCACTACGGTGGTGACTTAACGAGGGGCTTCAAAAAGTTCCTTGATAGCGGAAACCTGGACATCATTACGTGCGGGGCAACCCACGGCTATTTGCCACTGATGAAAATGTATCCTGAGGCGGTTTGGTCTCAGGTTGAGGTGGCCTGTCAGAGCCATGAAGAAGTGTTTGGCCGCAGACCTACGGGCATTTGGTTGCCGGAGTGTGCTTACTACGAAGGGCTAGAGCGAATGCTGGCCGATGCGGGCTTGCGCTACTTCCTCACCGATGGGCACGGGATTTTGTATGCCCGACCTCGCCCACGCTATGGCGCTTATGCGCCTATTTATACGGAAGCGGGGGTTGCCGCATTTGGTCGAGATCAAGAATCTTCTCAGCAGGTTTGGTCTTCTAAGGTTGGTTACCCTGGTGCCTCAGAATATCGAGAGTTTTACCGTGACTTAGGTTGGGATGCCGAGTACGAGTACATTAAGCCGTACATCATGCCCAATGGTGAGCGGAAGAATTTGGGCATTAAATACCACAAAATTACGGGCAAAGGTGTTGCCGGTTCCGATAAGTCTTGGTACGACCCTTATTGGGCGAAAGAGAAGGCTGCTGAACATGCAGGCAACTTTATGTTCAACCGTGAGCGCCAGGTGGAAAACCTGTACGGCATGATGCAGCGCAAGCCCATTGTGGTTTCGCCTTACGATGCGGAGCTGTATGGCCACTGGTGGTACGAAGGCCCTTGGTTCTTAGATTATTTCTTCCGTAAGAGCTGGCATGATCAGGGGACGTATGAAATGACGCACCTAGCTGATTATTTGAAGACGAACCCGACTCAGCAGGTGGCACGACCGTCTCAGTCGAGCTGGGGCTACAAAGGCTTCCACGAGTATTGGCTGAACGAGAAAAATGCTTGGATTTACCCGCATTTGCACAAGGCGGCTGAGCGTATGATCGAGTTAGCCAAGCGTGAACCGGCAGATGAGTTGCAGTGGCGAGCGCTGAATCAGGCGTCACGAGAACTGCTGCTCGCCCAATCTTCTGACTGGGCATTCATCATGCGCACGGGCACAATGGTGCCGTATGCGGTGCGCCGCACCCGCTCTCACCTAATGCGCTTTAACAAGCTCTGGGAAGACATCCGGGCTGAGCAAGTGGATGCGGGCTGGCTTGAGAAAGTCGAAGAGATTGACAACATCTTTCCGAACTTGAACTATCGGACGTATCGTCCGCTGTAAGCACAGCACCGTTAGACAGGTATTTGTTGTGTGGCGTATGTGGCTGGTTGTGGCGGTGTTGGCTGTTTATCATGCGATCGCCTCCTGGAGAGAGAACCAACAGACGCCGCCTGGGCAGTTCATTGATATAGATGGCGATCGCCTCCATCTTTGGCACGTTCGGAGTCCTCATCCAGAGGCTTCACTCAGGCCAAAAATTATCATTGAGCATAGCTTGGGCGGTGTAGAAGGGTATCTGCTGGTTCAGAAAATGGCTGAGCTTGCGGACGTTTGCATTTGCGATAGAGCAGGCTATGGCTGGAGTGATATCAGCAAAAAGGTGATGACAAGTGAGGAGAGGATGCGATCGCTCAATCTTGCACTCTCCCAAGCCAATATCCAACCGCCCTACATCCTGGTGGGTAACTCCCTCGGCAGCTATCACATGCGCCTGTTTGCCCATACCTTTCCAGAGAAAGTGGTTGGATTAGTGCTCACAGATGGCTTGCATGAAAAAGCACTGCTGAAAATGCCGCGATCGCTCAGATGCCTCCAAGCATTGTTTTTCGCAGGCTTCATCATGAGCATTGCGGGTTCAGCGCTGGGCTTTGTTCGACTAGCAGGCATGAGCGGACTATTCTCCCTTCTCAAACCAGAACTCAAGTCATTTTCTAAAGCAGAACGGCAACCTGTTTTGCGTAGCTTCTACCGCCCCAAACACTGGTTCACAATGGCCCGCGAGATCTGTCAGATTGATACCTGTGGGCAACAGCTTAAGGTGGCCAACGATTTAGGGTGCTTGCCTGTTGTCAACGTAAAGGCGCGCTACTTTTTTAAGCCTACGGGGTGGATGCGCTGCCTACCGCTGGCCACTGTTGAGCAGCTTAGGGATGCAATGCACCGTGACTTGATGACACTCTCTTCGCGGTGCGTTCAACTCAAGGCAGCGCAGAGCAGTCATTTTGTCTGGACAGATCAGCCAAAGCTAATTTTTGACGCAGTGCAAATGATATTGGCAGACTCAGCACGGTGACAATCCGCCTGCTTTGATCTGTGTGCTACCGAGCGATGCTAACCCTATGTGAATAAGCCTTTGAGGAACTGAACTGTCCATAACTTTGTTAAAGCCAGTTGTTACTTTGGTAGAAGCTGGTGTCTTTTAAAGACTGGTAGATTGACTCAGTGCGAGATCGCCCCACATTAAACCCCATACCCTCTCTGCGCCCTCTCTGCGCCCGACGCCAATCTTGACGAAGATAACCACGAAAAATCCCCTGAAGGCAACAATGCCTTCAGGGGATTTTTGTTCAAGCTATCAGTCTTCTAAGCTATCTGTCACTCAACACTGACAAAGCTTAGAAGACTGTGTGCTTAGAAGCTCATTTCAGCAGCCTGTACGCGCTCAACCTGCTTCTTCTTCAGAACCAACAGAATTTGAGAAAGGCTAATGGCAACCAAGAAAGCAACCAAGCCTTTGATGCGGTTAGGATTTTGCAGAACCAACTCCTTCTCAGTCTGGCCAAAGCCACCCACATTAGGATTCGTTGTCAACGCAGCGCCCGCTTCAACTGTGTCACCCTCGCTCACAATCAGCTCAGCCCCGGCTGCAATCTCTTCAGTCGCGGTGCCATCTGCTGTGTTGATAGTGACTGTGTAGCCAGTGTCAGTAGGCTCAATTGCTGCAATCGTACCCGACTCAGTCGCCTTGTACTCAACGTTGTTAGATGCAAGACCCGTTGGATAAACCTGGCCGCGACCACGGTTACCACCTACAAAGACAAGATTTTTGCCAAAGTGAACCTTCTTATTGGTTGCTGGATCAGGAGAAAGCACGGGGAACACAATCTCTTGGTACTGCTCACCTGGAAGTGGGCCAACAATGGCCCAGTTAGGATGTTCGGCACTGTACTCCTGGAAGTAAGTAGCACCGACTTCTTCTTGAATATCTTCAGGAATTCGATCAGCTGGTGCAATTGTGAAGCCTTCAGGCAGCATCAATACTGCACCAACGTTGAGGCCGCCTTTGCTGCCGTCGCCAAGTACTTGCTGGGCGTCAAGATCGTAAGGAATCTGTACGGTCGCTTTAAATACGGTGTCAGGCAAAACAGACTGAGGGACTTCCAGAACCGTTTGCTTTTCGGCCAAGTGGCAGTTGGCACATACAATTCGGCCAGTTGCTTCACGAGGCGTTTCGTAATTTTCTTGCGCCCAGAAAGGGTAAGCAGCAGCAGACTGAGGCATTACCCAACTGCTGGAGCAGAGAAAAATGGCGGCTGCGAGTAGAATGCTGATCGCTTTCGACAGCGACTTCAGCCTCTCAGGGATGGATCGTAGGGTCATGATTTGGAGATTGTGTACGTGCGATTTGGCCAATAGATACCGTAGAGGGCGCTGGCAGAAAGGCGTTGTTTCGAAGATGAATGCCTTTGAGATAAGTGCCTCGGTGTGAGGAGCTTTGGCGGTAGGCTCCTTGGAAAAGTGGCTAACTTACCACCAGGGCTGCTCGCCTGTGCGGAAGTCAGTTTCTTCCCAATTCGTTAAGACAACGTTTTCATCTTCGCTAACGTTGGCATGGGCAAGGGCCAAAGACAGCGGCGCAGGGCCACGAACGACTTTGCCAGTTGCATCGTATTGGGAGCCATGGCAAGGACACATAAACTTGCCTTCATTTGCATTCCAAGGCACAACACATCCAAGGTGGGTGCAGATGGAGCTGATGCCGTAGTCCTCAATATCGCCTGCTTCAGTGACAACCAGGTAAGTAGGGTCACCTTTGAGTCCTTGAACCAGAACGCGATCGCCCGCATTGTGCTCAGCTAGAAAGGCAGACGCATTAACGTTATTACCCAAAGCATCTTTTGCTGTGACACCGCCGCCAGCACTACCACTGCTAGGCGGAATAAAATACTTGATTACAGGATACGCAGCGCCTAAAACGGTTCCTGTAATGGTTCCGAAGGTCAGCAAATTCATAAATTGGCGACGGCCTAAATCAGGCACATCGGGGTTTCCAGAAGCTTGGGTCATAGGTCAGCTATCTAAACGCTACATATTAATAATGTTAAAACTGAGACTACAAGCGCATTTGTTGCAGAGTATGAGTCAGTTTCTTTGAGTATTATTACATTGTTCAGAGGGCCAACTGCCCTTGTAACAGTATGTTGCGAAAAATATGAATTAATGTAAACAGCTCGAAGCGCTTGACAAACCGTTAATATCAGAGACATGTCTGACCACTCTTTCCATCTAAACCACACCTTTCATCCGTTCCAACCCCTGCTATGACCGGACAAGATTTACACACACTGTTAGTTGAAAAGTGGGGCTACTCTTACGATGTACAGCTGCGTAAGCTGCCGCGCAAAATATTTTTCCAGGTGATGTGGCGCTACCTAGAGCAGGCTTCATTTCCTATGAGTGAAGGTGACTACATGGCTCACCTGGATGAAGTGACAACCTATTTGAATGCTTGGGGAGCAACTGGGCAAATTCAGGCATTCATTGAGCAGACAAATGAACGACCTCGATTGGGTAAAGCCGTTAGCATCCCAGTGGATTTAGGGTCTCGGGCATCAGAATGGCTGTTAGATGAAGCCTGATAGATGAAGCCTGTATCTGAGACGCATTCTGGCTGCACGCTTTACCAACTGGTTGCATGCCCTACTAAGCAGATGCCTCTACGCGTAATCGTGATTAATCGCCATTACTGAGTAGCCGCAGTTATGACCGCAGTTAACTGAGTAATCGTAATGAGGTGGTGGGAAAGTGCGTTTGTAGGCAAATCGCGAAGAAAAATCACTGGCTGTAAAGAAACTGATGTATTCATCTGTAGATTCGCGAGGCAAGCGCGTACAGACAGTAGTATTTGGGTGCGAGTTCCTTCGTATACTAAAATTGTTAAAATTTTATAAGGTTAAGCACCCCATCTGAAAAGTTAAGGTAGCTCTTTCGCTTTGGTGTCGTTATCTTCCATAGATTTAGTTACCTTCAGAGGGCAAACCAATATCAAAACGGGCGCTGATACTGTTCAGCGCAGTGAAAAAACACCCCATAATTTCTGATCATCTGCACGTAAGTTTTGAGGGATAGCTGTGATTCGCTCTGCAACCCTGCCGCTCAATGCAATGCTTCCACGCATTGAAAGCACCAATAGCAGCAGGCTTAAAATTTTTTCAGGTTCATCTAACCGTTCACTTTCCATGGAGGTTGCACGCTACCTAGGTACCGACTTAGGGCCCATGGTCAGAAAGCGCTTCGCTGACGGGGAGCTATACGTTCAAATTCAAGAATCTATTCGGGGGTCGCACGTCTATCTCATTCAACCAACTTGCCATCCGGTTAATGACAACCTGATGGAATTGCTGATTATGATTGATGCCTGTCGTCGCGCGTCGGCGCGCCAAATCACAGCAGTTGTCCCCTATTACGGTTACGCAAGGGCAGATCGTAAAACGGCAGGCCGTGAATCTATCACTGCTAAGCTCGTTGCAAACCTAATCACCCAGGCGGGCGCTGATCGTGTCCTCTCGATTGATTTGCACTCAGCTCAAATACAAGGCTACTTTGATATTCCTTGTGATCATGTTTATGGCTCTCCCGTATTAGTGGAGTACTTAGCCAGCAAGAACATTGAAGACATTGTCGTGGTTTCACCGGACGTTGGCGGTGTGGCTCGGGCGCGCGCCTTTGCCAAGATGCTCAACGATGCGCCATTAGCCATTATTGACAAGCGACGTCAGGCTCATAATGTTGCCGAGGTCATGAACATCATTGGTGATGTGGAAGGCAAAACGGCTGTGCTTGTTGATGACATGATTGATACGGCAGGGACTATCTCTGCCGGTGCGAAAGTGCTGCGCGATAACGGTGCTAAGCAGGTATATGCCTGTGCCACTCATGCTGTGTTCTCTCCGCCCGCGGTTGAGCGCTTATCAGGTGGCTTATTTGAAGAGGTGATTGTGACAAATACGATCGCAGTTCCAGAAGAACGGCACTTTAGTCAACTGACGATGCTTTCGGTCGCTAACATGTTGGGCGAAGCGATTTCTCGGATTCACGAAGAAAGCTCAGTGAGCAGTATGTTCCGAGGCTAGCGCTGAGGCTTACTCTCAGTCATCCCTCTCAGGTAAATGAGAGTAAGCCTCAGAAAAAAGCTAACTCGTCGTAAATAGACTGGGTGCAAGCAATAAAAAAGGAAGGGCTCATTTGCATGGCCCTTCCTTTTTTATTGAACCGATTTTTTACCGGATAACCGAGAAAGCTAATGAGTCAGAGCTTAGCGGCGAGAACGACGCTTGCGCTGACGCTGACGTGCTAGCGCTTTGCGCTTGTGCTTTTCGGGAGGTGTCTCAAAATAGCGGTTTTTCTTGATGTCTTGAAAAATGCCTGCCCGCACTACTTTGCGCTTAAAGCGTCTCAGTGCTGCTTCGAGATTTTCGTCTTGTCCGAGGACAACTTGAGCCATGTGTTACTTCACCTCCTTTCAATTATGCTCGAAAAAGCATTCTACCTTATTGACGCTTGATATAGCTAACCCGGTGATGCCAAAAAGAGCGTCACCGGGTTAGCTTTGATTGCTTAGAGCTGAATAATTTTGGCTCTAAGTGATTTTGAGAGATCTGAGGGGTTGTGAGGCAGTGCGATTGAACTTAGTTCCAGCCGCCGCCGCCACCAGAACGATTATTGTTGCGAGGCTCGCGAGGCTTGGCTTTATTTACCCGTAGTTCGCGGCCCATCCACTCTGCGCCGTCTAAGGCTTCGATGGCTTTTTCCTCGTTGGCTTCTTCTTCCATTTCGACAAAAGCAAAGCCACGAGGGCGCTGTGTTTCCCGGTCGGTGGGTAGGGTAATTCGCTTGACCTTACCGTATTCAGCAAAGACGCCATCGAGATCTTCTTCTGTGGCGCTGTAAGACAAGTTTCCTACGTAAATTGACATGGCCTGTTGGCTCTCCAAAGATATTGAAAGTGTGATGGTGAATAGAGATTTCGGTAAAAGCGTTTATTTTTAAGTGGCTTAAAACAAGCGAATAATATGTACACCAGCCTTTAAGTCTTTGATAAACGGCTGAAATCTATATTCTGAGTCATTCTTGTTTACAACGATATCATCAGCTATCACAGTGAGCCGCTTTTCGTGAGAATTGTAAATGCTTTGATATCTGAAAAAAAGTGACCTTCATGCTAATGCAAAGTCTTTTCTCTATGCATTAACTTGTTGGCTTTGTATGGCTGCAGCCCCTGTGAATAGTAGGACGGGATGTAAAGTTATGATTGATTTGTTAGCTAAGAAAAGGCTATCTGAGGAGCGTTTATTAGCCATTGTTATGGCTCGAACAAACAATCTTATAAATGGCCTCTGTTAACTTTTTTAATGAATATTTATATTAGGCTTGGATGACCATTGAATTATTGATTTCTGCTCTGAAGATGGCTTGGTTTCTAGTTTGAAGATGACTTGGTTTTTGGCCTGATGATGGAGAGATGGCTTAATGCGAATGTATGGAGGCGTGGTTGCAAAAATAGCCTTTGCAGCGCTTGGGGCTGCAAAGGCTATGGGGGTTTGGTGTAGATGAATGGATGGAATGAATCTGCTACGCGTTAGCGTGTTTTCTGTGACCAAACGCGAGTGGGTAATCCCCACACATAGATGAAGCCTTCTGCGGCTTTGTGGTCGAACTGGTCGTCAGCGCTGTAGGTGGAGAGTTCTTCTGAGTAGAGGGCTTTGTCGGATTTGCGGCCTGCGATGTTGGCATGGCCTTTAAAGAGTTTGACTTTGACAGTGCCGGAGACGCGCGCTTGAGTCTGGCTGATGAAGGCATCAAGGGCAGATTTGAGGGGGCTGTACCAGAGGCCGTTATAAATCATTTGGCCGTAGGTTTGTTCAATGTTGCGCTTGTATTGCGTGACATCGCCAGTGAGTGTGAGACTTTCGAGGTCGCGGTGAGCGTCAATGAGCACTAAGAGGGCAGGGGCTTCATAAATCTCGCGAGATTTGATGCCAACTAGGCGGTTTTCGATCATGTCGATGCGACCGATGCCGTGGCGACCCACTATTTCGTTGAGCTGGCTTACAAGGTCAACTGGCCCAAGTGCATTGCCATTGATGCTGACGGGGATGCCCTGCTCAAAGCCAATTTCAACATATTCAGGTTCGTCAGGGGTGTCTGCGATCGCTTTAGTGAGCACAAACACTTCATCCTTAGGTTCTGTCCAAGGATTTTCTAGGGGGCCAGCTTCAATGGATCGGCCCAGTAGGTTCCGGTCGATGCTGTAGGGAGAAGACTTTTTGACGGGGAAGCTGAGGCCAAACTTTTCACCGTAGGCCATGGCTTCTTCTCGGCTCATACCCCATTCGCGGGCAGGTGCGAGGACTTTGAGGTCGGGGTTGAGTGCGGCGATCGCGACATCGAACCGGACTTGGTCATTACCTTTTCCGGTGCAGCCATGGGCTACGGCATCTGCGCCGTACTTGGCGGCGGTATCTACGAGCAGCTTGGCAATGAGTGGGCGAGCCAAGGCTGTAGACAGCGGGTAGCGATTTTCGTAGAGGGCGTTGGCCTGAATGGCTGGAAATGCGTACTCGGTGATGAAGGGTTCGGTGACATCTGTGACAACCGATTCCGCTGCGCCGCAGTCGAGTGCCTTTTTCCGAATTGGCTCTAGCTCGTCACCTTGACCGAGATCAGCAGCTAGGGTGATGACTTCTTTAACGCCGTATTCTTCCTTGAGATAAGGGATACAGACAGTGGTATCTACTCCACCGGAGTATGCCAAAACGACTTTTTCTGCGAGACCCATAGCTTGTTTATACCGTTTGTGAAGTTATCAGACTTCATATTATGGCAGGATGCGACCGTGTAAATGTTCGTGCTGTCATTGTTCGCCCTGATTGCGAAGGGATGAAATAGAATGTGATGAAACAGCGATATCGGTTCCCGTATATCAGCACCTTTATACCAACCCTATGTTTTTCAGCGTTGTTATCCCAACTTATAATCGCAAGCCCATTCTCGAGAAGTGTCTAAGCGCTATGGAGAATCAGGTTCTCCGTGCTGATGGCGGTGTGGACGGGTATGAAATTGTGCTGGTTGATGATGGTTCGACCGATGGCACGGTGGAGTGGATTAAGCGCAGTGCTGAGCAGATGCCGCATGTGAAGCTATATGAGCAGAATCACGAAGGGGCTGCGATCGCACGAAACTTTGGTGTGCGGCAGGCAGAAGGCGACACCATTATTTTTATCGATAGTGATTTAGTGGTGCTCGATGGATTTTTGCAGCACCATGCAGACGCTTTGGCGGGGGCATACGCACAAGGTAATGAGCGCGTGTTTACTTACGGCAGAGTGGTGAATACGTGTAATTTTGATGAGCCGACTAGTGAGCCTTACAAGGTGACTGACTATTCACGCGCCTTTTTTGCGACGGGAAATGTGGCGATCTCGAAGCAATGGCTGTTAGAAGCGGGCTTATTTGATCCGCAGTTCACACAGTGGGGCTGGGAAGATTTGGAGCTAGGCGTTCGGCTCAAAAATATGGGGCTGTCGTTGGTTAAGTGCCCTGAAGCCGTTGGCTATCACTGGCATCCCGCGTTTTCGACGGAAGAATTGCCCTGGCTAATTGAACGAGAGATGCAGAGTGCCCGTATGGGCGTTGTGTTTTATAAAAAACATCCCACCTTGGATGTGCGGATGATGATTCAGATGACGTGGCTACATCGATTGCTGTGGGGTGTATTGTCTGTGGGCGGTGCGTTGAATGAGCGCACATTAGGACCTATTATGCGCTGGCTCATTGATCGCGGTCAGCCGCAGCTTTCACAGCAGGTGAGCCGGATCTTTTTGAATTGGTATAACGTAAACGCGGTACACAAAGCCTATCGGGAGGCAGGCTTCGACTCTGTTCAGCCCTCCGGTGGGAGTCAGGGATAAGTCCTTTAGAGAGAGAAATCCTTTAGAGGGAGCAGTCCTCTGGGAGTTTAGCGAGAGGGAGACGCTATGGCTGAAGATGCAATTGAGCTGTTTCGGATGCTGGTAGAAGCGGGGGCGAAGCCAGGGGAAGATTTTTCCTACGATATGCAGACTGCGTCGGCTCAAATTAGCGATCGCGCATTTGAGAAGCTGAAGGCCGCGTTTCCTGATGTGGATTGGCTGAGTATCTCTGAGCGAATCGAGGTAGATCCGGCTGTGCCAGCGGAGTACCTAAATACTTATTTAGGGGTCGATTTCGTGGAGCGAATTTTGACCCGTATTGAGCAGCGACTAGGCGAACTTGCCGATGGTGAAGCGACTTGGTATCTGCAGCAAGTGCTAGGGGGGGTAGAGTCTCGCACAAATGTTCCTTTGTATGTGATGTTGCAAAGGCGACTATCGCTCACAAAGCAGGTGCGGCTAGAGACACTGTTACGGCAGGACGCTGAGCCTTGTTACGTTTGGATGAGCGACTTGATTGAGGCCGCAGGCGGCGACACCAAAGATGTCGTGCTAGAAGGCGATGAAGCTGCCCTGACTCAGCAAGGACTTGCGCTGTTAACTACCGTTTGGACGGGAGACTATGACTTGGTCGAAGAAGACGAGTCAGATGAGGAAGACGCTCCGGGGCCAGAGGACTAACGACCAGAGGACTAACCGCCAGAGGACTAACCGCCAGAGGACTAACGGCCAGAGGATTAACCGCTAGATGGTTTAGTGCCAGATGGCTACATGTTGGATGGTTATGTATCAGAGGGCCTAATGTCAGAGGTATGAACCCAGAGCGCTGTGCCATGCAGACTGCAGCCATGATTAGCCAAATACATCACAGCTTCTCCAATGCTGACGAAGGGTTGGTCAGTACTGGGTAAACAGGTAATGACTTTTCGGGTGAGAAGGTATAGCTCGGTTTCATCTGAACGGTTATCAGGCGCTGCTGTGGTTGCTAAAGGGGTCGCCCAAATCAGGTTTGCCGTCACGTTGCTGGTGGTGAACTGTTGCGTAATGGCACTGGTCATAGCCACTACCCCGCCTTGGCAAATTCTGGACACTGCGCGTCCTTGCAGCCCCGGCGTTTTTTCGATGAGGTTAATAATTGTTCCCCCGTCATACTGCTGTAAAAACGGGAGTGATTGCTGGCAGCAAAAAAATGTGCCTTTCAAGAGCGGCTCAATAATACGGTCCCATACTGATTCTGAAACATCGGGGACAGGCGCATCCTGCGCATAGCTATTACTAATGTTATTGAGCAGAATATCCAGTCGCCCGTAGGTGGCGATGGTTTCATCGATCATGGCTCGCACATCTGCGATGACTGCAATATCTGCCAGGACAAACGTTGCCCGACCGCCGTGCTGTCGAATTTGGCGAACTGTTGCTAGGCCCTGGTTCGCATTTCGACCACAAACCACTACCTTAGCGCCCGCACTAGCCAGCTGTTTTGCCATTTCAGCACAGGTACCTGGGCTGCTACTGGTGACCAGCGCGACCTTGTTTTCTAAGCTATTGTTTGTGCTCATGGGCGTCGCTTGCCCCGATGCACGTGTTCTAACATTAAGCGGCTAAAAACTGGGCTGAAATAAGATGGCCTATGGGGAGAGGAACAAGGGGTGGCCAGTAGCAAAGGCAGTGACGAAAGGCAGATATCATAAACCATAGGAACTGTGAAAGCGGTCTTGCCGGTAAACTAACGGCTGTGAGCCTATTGCCTAAAAATACCGTCTCTGGTGAACGATAGAAGCTAGTTTTGAGAGATGAAAAAGCACTACGGATTATTCTGTAGTAAAAATCTATACCTTCTGTTGCTGTGGGTCAATGTGGCTGAACCGTCAGGAATTCCTTTTTCTTCTGCCACTAGAATATAGTATCAACCGAGTGAAGCCCCACTGGCTACTTACGCTACAACCGGTCAACTAACATCATGCTTGAGTGCTGAAAGGATGGTTTTGTATAGCTTTTAGAGCATGTCCGTAATCAAAGATCCTTGATCTCTCTTCGCGCTTTTCCCAGATAAAATTCTATGAATACATTGGATGGCAGAGAAAGTAGCCTGACTTTGCGGCCAACAACTTTAACAGATCTGTCCTTTGTAATAGAGGCGGAACGGCATCCAGAGAATGCTTCTTATATTGGGCAGTGGAATGAGGCACGGCATGCAGCAGCGATCTCATCCCAAGACGAAGCCCATTTCATCTTAGAAGTGGAGTCGCAGCTCGGTGGGTATCTGATTTTGACAGGGCTGCGTGATCCGCATTTTGCCATTCATCTACAGCGCATTGTAGTCCTTGATAAGGGAAAGGGCTATGGGCGACAGGCATTGCGATGGGTAAAGGCTTATGCTTTTGAAGTTTTAGGCTTTCACCGCCTTTGGTTTGATGTGATTGCCAGTAATGAAAAGGCGAAATCTTTATACCTTGACGAGGGGTTTATCGTTGAAGGCAAAATGCGAGATGGCTGGAAAATAGAGAACAGATACGAAGACCTGATTCTGCTCTCTATGTTGCAGTCAGAGTACATGTTTCAGTCAGATGTTCCTTAAGCGGCCCCTAATACTTCTGCCAGGAGCGCCTGTTGTGCATGCATCCTATTCTCTACTTCGTCCCAAATTCTGGATTGCGGGCCTTCCATCACCTCGGCAGTAATTTCTTCGCCTCGGTGAGCGGGCAGGCAGTGCAGCACAATTGCCTTGGCATCACTAATTGACAGCATGTCTTTGTTGATTTGATAGGGTTCAAAGATAGGGATGCGCGAGTCGGCCAGATCTTCTTGGCCCATGCTGGCCCATACATCTGTATATAAAGTATGCGCACCTTCAGCGGCCGCTTTGGCATCGTTCGTGATGATGATTTGGCTACGTCCGCCGCTGAGTTCTTCCGCCTTTTTCACAATCGCGTCATCGGGTTCGTAGCCTTTGGGGGTGCCAATGCGAACGTTCATACCTGCGAGCGCGCAGCCAATAATAAGGGAATGAGCGACGTTGTTGCCATCACCGAGATAGGTCATGGTGAGTCCTTCGCAGGTGCCAAATTCTTCTTGCACGGTGAGGAGATCGGCCAAAATTTGGCAAGGATGCTCTAAGTCTGTGAGGGCATTGATGATCGGGATTTCTGTGTGCTGGGCAAATTCTTCTATTTCGGCTTGCTCATAGGTGCGGATAGCCAGTACGTCTAGGTAGCGATCTAAGACGCGGGCCGTATCGGCAGTCGGTTCACCTCGGCCAATTTGGGTGAGGTTTGCATTGAGGTCAATGACTTGTCCGCCGAGTTTGTACATGGCGGCAGTGAAGCTAACTCGGGTCCGTGTAGAGGCTTTTTTGAACACTAGGCCCAAAATTTTCTGCGGGCACTGAGGGTTGATGTTTCCTGATTTAATCTGGGCTGCGGTGGTGAGCAGATGACTCATTTCATCGGGGGTGAGGTCTGCTAAGCTCAGAAGATTTCTTCCTTCTAATGTGCTTTTGGGTGCCGCCATAGATTCGCCTTAGTGTCTATTACTGAGAAGATGTGCTGAGTAGGTAATCTTAGGGTAAATCAATGGTGGCCGACAAGAACTAAGCTCAATCGCTGAGTCTGGAGGCAAAAATCTATAGAAATTGAGCGTGGTGTTGGAGCATGGGATTTTATTCGAACGTCATTTTTCCCAGACTGTTAGATGTGACGATGGCTTCTCAGTCAATGACGAGCTACCGGCAGCGGCTGTTGCGGCATGTGCGTGGCGACGTCTTAGAAATTGGGTTTGGCACGGGCTTGAATCTGCCCCATTATCCAGAAACGGTGACATCGCTGACTGCTATTGACCCCAATGAAGGCATGCGTAAGGTTGCACAAAAGCGAATTGAGGCCAGTCCGTTGGCCGTGAAAACTATCTCACTGAGTGGCGAGAATCTGGCTTTGCCCGATGTCAGTTTTGATAATGTGGTGTGCACTTGGACGCTGTGCAGCATTCCCGATGCACACAAAGCGCTGACTGAAGCCTACCGAGTTCTAAAACCAGGGGGCCAATTCTTTTTTATTGAGCATGGCCTCAGCCATGACGCGAGCATTCAAGCTTGGCAAAACAGGATTACGCCTGTTCAAAAAATCATTGCGGATGGTTGTCATCTCAATCGCAGGATGGATGAGCTGGTGCGGGAGGTGTTTGATAACGTGACGGTCGATACGTTTTATGACCCAGCCCTACCCAAAATTGTGGGGTATTTCTATCAGGGGATTGCCACCAAAGCCTCTGGTAACGATTAACGTTTAGCTGGCTAGCTTTCTAAGCTTTGCCGTGTGGTTTTTCGGGTAAATGCATTCCATTCATCAAGTTCTGCTGAACTATGACTTAGCAGTTTTGAACGACTTTCATCTGTGAGGCCAATGGCGCCACTAAAGTCAGCTCCAGCGATGTTGCCGACGGCGGAAAAGTCTACTTCTGTCAGGTTAGTGGCTCGTAGGTCGCAGCGCTGAAGTTCTGCGCCGCCGAGGTTTACGCCTTGTAAATTTGCGCCAGTGAGGATGGCTTTTTGGAGGTTTGCGCCACTCAGGGATGCTCCGGAGAGGTTGGCTCCCTGAAGGTTTGCACCGCTGAGGTAGGTGCCAAACATCATGGCACCAGAGAGGTCAGCATTTTTGAGATTCGCTGTGTTGAGATAGCCGCCGCTGAGGGTTGCGCTGGGGCCAACTGCGCCGCAGCTTTTGTAGCGGAAGCCTTCTGGCCACTGGGTATGCGTGTCGTAAAGGGCGAGCTTGAGTGCGGCGTCGGTGAGGATTGCACCTGTGAGGTTGGCCCCTTGGAGATTGGTGCGGAAGAGGAAGGCTCCGGTTAGATCGGTCTCTGAAAGATTTGCGTTTTGGAGGTTTGCGCCTCGGAAGTCGGTTTGGTGTGCGAGCGCACCAGACAAATTAGCACCCCCTAAATTGCAGCCTAGTAGCCCTGTGCTTTGAATATTCACACCGGCCAAGTTCGCGCCCGATAAATCAGATCGGTAGAGGTCTTTCCCGGCTAGCTCAGTGCTAGAAAGATCGGCGTTGATGAGTGAGGTGCGAGGGGCAATAGTTAGCACAGGCGAATACAGAACGGTTGTCTTTAGATAAGACCTATCATATCCAGCGACTGTTCACTAAAAATACAATCACTCAGCACGCTGACTCAGCGTGACCACTTTTAGTAAGGTGCGATCGCAGGTGAGGTCTCAAGTAATCAAGGCCACACTTGGTCTAAGCAATCAAGATTGTTATGGGCTATGGATTCCTGTCTTCGACGACTATCGCGTAAGGTAGTTAATTGATAACGATGAGTTTGTTGCTTCAAAATAGTTGTGGCATGTTTATAAAGATCTTGCTTGAGATCTTGTGGCTCAGTTGTTTTGTGGCTCAAACGAAAGTGTAGCGACTGATAACAATGCTTTTAAATCCTCCAATGTCCATGATGGCGTTCTTTCGTAAGAGTGAAGGAACATGGTTTACCCAACGCACAGTGCATCACTTTGACGTGGTGGCTGATGAGTCTGGTGAGTCGAATTTGATTGTGGGTGTGGTGGATGCAAGTGACCAGCGGGTCATTGATATTTGTAAGTCGCAGGGGATTGAACCTAGTTTGGCTGCTGGAGGGGCATCGTTTGCTTGGCAGGCAAATTTGTCGGATAGCAATCCGAGTTCTTCTGCGGCGGTATTGGTGGATGTGCCAGATGATGAGAGCGGATTGAGTGGGAAACTAGTGCGCGATCGCGGTTACGTAGAGACCATTCCTGTGGTGAGTCGCTATTGGTTTGGTCAAGACGGTGTGCTGACGATTGATACTGACTATGAGACAAATCAAGGACAAGAGCGCTGTTGGTTTTTAACAGATGACTTTCGTGTGCGGGTGAGCACGGCCCGGATGATGAGTGGCGTGAACCTGATGACGTACTGTTCAGAGAAACGTTTTGTCACGCCGGATGATGTGGCCCAGATGGCCGCGCAGCATCAGTGATACGAGCTAGCGGCCCCATTACTGGCCTGCTATAGTCGGTCTCATCGTAGGTGCAGTCACACCATTCTCTTCTTCGTTAAGGAATGTGTATTTGTCTATCATAAATCGACATCAAGCCTATGCAGTCTCGTATGGTTAAAAGGCGCACAGACTTTACGGCGTTTGTCCTTACACCACGGCTGGATAATGTATCGCCCTTTTTTAGAGCATTTAGAAGACTCCTTGAAGCAGCGGTTTGACCTGACGCCGCGTTCTATTCCGGTAGGTTTGGAGTGCAATATTAGTGAGCGGGGGCGCCACCCAGCGACTATTCAAAGCTGGTGTTACGAATGTTCGGAATTACGTAAGGCTCGCTATACCTATATTGATGCGGGCAAAAGCGCTCAAATTTTTAATAGTGTCATTTATCCAAGTCATGCCTATGAGCTGCCGCTGCTCGGCATCGATTTTCTCTCGTTTGGCGCGGTGAAGAATCTGATCGTGATGGATTTTCAGCCGCTGTTTCAAGATGAAGCATACAAAGAGAAATACATTACGCCGCTGAAAGCACTGCATGATAAGTATCCCGATCTAGCGCAAGGTCTGGAGATGAAATTTTACGACGCTAATCAGTATTTCTCTAAGTATTTATTGTTTGCTAAAACTGATCCTGAAACAGTGAAAACCAGAGTGTTAGAAGCTTTTAAGGACTACCTTAAGCTCTATTGGGAAATGATGGATGCGGCGGTGCCCAATACTGATCCGCTAGCTGTTGAGAGAATTGCACAGGCTCAGCGCGATTATGATCAGTACAGTGCGGAGCGCGATCCGGCGTCTGGCTTATTTAGTAGCTACTTTGGCCATGAGTGGTCTGAGAAGTTCTTGTATGAGTTTTTGTTTGAAGATGCTGTGCCGTTAGCGGTCGCTTCGAGAGCGTAGATTATGACAACGATATATGAGCCGTTTTTAGCGAAAGCTCAAGCGCTGCTAGAGAGTGCCTTAGAGGTTAGCCCTTACCCTATACCAGAGGGGTTTGAGCAAAAAAGTGCAGTGACTGGTAAGGGTAAGCGCGAAGCAACGGTAACGACGACTAGCTACGGAGCCAAGGCACCTAAGTTGAGACAGATTCGCGCTGCGCATGTGCAAGGCGGCGCGGCGCTACAGGTGCTCAACTTTGTGATTTTTCCGGAGTTGGAATACGATTTACCCTTTTTTGGTGCAGATTTGGTGACGCTGCCAGGGGGGCATTTAATCGCTTTGGATATGCAGCCGTTGTTCCAAACGGATGACTATAAGGCGAAGTACAGTGCGCCGCTAATGGAGATGTTTCAGGGCTATCAGAAGCATTTGCCTTGGGGCGGAGACTTTCCAGAAGAAGCCCAGACGTTTTTCTCTCCAGCGTTTTTGTGGACGCGCCCTGAGCAGACTGAGGCGGTGGAAACCCACGTATTTGATGCGTTCCAAGATTATTTGAAGGCTTATATCAACTTTGTGTCGCAGGCTGAACCGGTAACCGATGCCGCGAAGCTCGCTGATATTAAGCGATCGCAGCTAGCGTATGCCCGCTATAGGGCCGAAAAGGATCCGGCGCGGGGCATGCTCACTCGTTTTTATGGGCCAGAGTGGACTGAGGCGTATATACATGGCTTTTTGTTTGACTTAGAAAAAGACCCAAGAGTCTCAGCTGCTGCTTAGCTGAATCGCTGCAATCGTTGGCTTACAGAATGCGTAACGATGTCTGATACCTCTGTTACAAATGGCTTTTTTAGAGCGGCGCTAGCACACTTTGCTAGCGTCTGCAAAAGGCGTAAACGCTTATTCCATCAATGCTTGACGCCTTTAATGAGTGTGTGAACTTTCTTGAACTTTCTTAGATATGGGTCGTATTCGCTTTAATCTTTTAAACGTAGGAGCAGTTGGTCTAAAGCCCTGTTCCGGCGATCAAATATTAGGAGAATTTCGGATCTATGCTTGATGCGTTTGCAAAAGTTGTCTCCCAAGCCGATGCACGGGGCGAGTACATTAGTGCGTCTCAACTAGACGCGCTAGACGCGATGGTTGCCGATGGCAACAAGAGAATGGATGCGGTTAACGGCATCACTAGCAATGCTTCTGCCATCGTTGCTAATGCTGCTCGTTCTTTGTTCGCAGACCAGCCTCAGCTCATCAGCCCTGGCGGCAACGCTTACACTTCTCGTCGCATGGCTGCTTGCCTCCGCGACATGGAAATCATTTTGCGCTACGTCACTTACGCTACGTTCTCTGGTGATGCATCCGTATTGGATGACCGTTGCTTGAACGGCCTTCGTGAGACTTACATCGCTTTGGGTACGCCTGGTGCTTCTGTTGCCACTGGCGTTCAGAAGATGAAAGATGCTGCGATCGCTATCGTTAGCGACTCCAGCAACGTAACTTCTGGTGATTGCAGCAGCTTGATTGCTGAAATCAGTGGTTACTTTGACCGTGCAGCAGCCGCTGTTGCCTAGTCTGTTTAGCCTTAGCTTCAATCAAGCTAAGTCTGCTTAGATTTTCAGGCTAGAGATAGCCATCTTGTACAAAGTGTTGATAATTAATTAGGAGAACCTTAAACATGAAAACTCCTCTGACCGAAGCGGTATCTGCTGCTGATTCTCAGGGTCGTTTCCTTAGCTCGACTGAAATGCAGGTTGCATTTGGTCGTTTTAGCCAAGCAAAAGCTAGCCTCGAAGCTGCTCGTGCTTTGACTGCAAAGGCTGATTCCCTCGCAAATGGTGCGGCTCAAGCTGTTTACAGCAAGTTTCCTTACACAACTCAAATGCAGGGCCCTCAGTACGCTGCTGATCAGCGTGGTAAGGACAAGTGTGTTCGTGACGTCGGCTACTACCTCCGCATGATCACTTACTGCCTCATTGTTGGTGGTACTGGCCCCATGGATGACTACTTGGTTTCTGGCTTGGCTGAAATCAACAAGACATTTGACCTTGCTCCCAGCTGGTATGTAGAAGCGCTTAAGTACATCAAGGCTAACCACGGTTTGAGTGGCGACCCTGCAACTGAAGCAAATACCTACATCACTTACGCAATCAACGTACTTAGCTAATGGGCTAAATTGGCGTACTAGCCTCTGATTCATTTTTAATGTGCTCGGGCGGTTAGACATCAATTTGTTCTCGCTCATTTGACCCAGAGAGATATACGATTACTGGATGTTCTAGTGGTTGTTTATTTCTCTGGGTTTGTTATTGGCCGATGTTGTGGCTAGCTGATTTTGTAGGCGGAAGATAGTGCTGGGTGGAAGGTATGAGTTCACAAGCAAACAACTCACAAGCAGATAATTCGCAAGCAGGGAATTCGCAAGTGGGGAATGAGAGCGGTGCACCGCAGCTGACGGTGGAACAGGCGATCTCTAATCTTATTCAGACGGAAGATCAGGGCGATCGCTATTATGCGGCGTGGTGGTTAGGACGCTTTCATGTGAAGGAGAAGCGCTCTGTTGATGCCTTGCTGATAGCCCTGAAAGATGAGGACGCTCGTGATACGGAAGGTGGATTTCCTTTGCGACGAAACGCGGCGCGAGCATTAGGGAAATTAGACGATGAGCGGGCGATTCCTCCGCTCATTGAGTGTTTAGATTGCGATGATTACTACGTGAGAGAAGCTGCCGTACAGTCTTTAGAGTCGCTGGGCTCAAAGGAATGCTTGCCACTTTTGGTGGGCTTACTCGACGGCGGTGTAGAGGCCGCAGTAGACGTGCCTGGTAAGCCGCATTTGGTGCAGCCGTACAATGCCATTTTGGAAGCGCTCGGTTGTTTGGGCAATGAGCAAACGGCGGCGATTGTGGAGCCTTTTTTGTCTCATTGGATGCCACAAGTCAAAAATGGCGCGGCGCGGGCAATGTATCAGTTAACGGGCGAAGATCGATATGCGCAGCCGTTGCTAGAGACATTGCGGTGTGATGATTTGCAGCTCAGGCGCTCGACACTGCTGGATTTGGGCGAGATTGGCTATGTCCCGGCGGGAGAAGCGATCGCACAAACCCTGGCTGAAAACAGCATTAAGCTGATTGCCTTAAAAGGATTGTTGGAAAAAGAAATTGAACAGTCAGGCGAATTGATTTCTCCAGGGAGTAAGAAGGTAATGTCGCTGATGGATTCGCTGCTATGACAAATGTGCAGGCAAAAGAGACGCTGTTGCAATCGCGATTGCAGGCGGTAAAGGATGCCGATTCTTCGCAGTTGATGATTGACTCGGTAGAAGCCCTGGCTGAGCTGAAGGATGAGGGTGCGATTGATACTCTGATTCGAGTATTGGGCTATAACAATCCGGGCGCTGCTGTGGCTGCGGTCGATGGCTTAATTGGGATTGGCACGCCTGCTGCGACAGCGTTGCTGGGTCAAATTGATGGCTATAACTATGGCGCTAGGGCGTGGGCGCTGCGCGTACTCGCAGGAATTGGCGACCCGCGCGGTTTAGATTTGATTTTGGAGACAGCGAAGGAAGATTTTTCCTTGAGTGTGCGGCGGGCGGCGGCGCGTGGACTAGGCGCAATTCAGTGGGAGAAGCTGGATGTAGACGAGCAGCGCAGCGGACAAATGAAGTCTCGCGATATTTTATTGGCTGTGGTGTGTGATGACCCGGAGTGGGTGGTTCGCTATGGCGGTGTTGTGGGTTTGCAAGGCATTGCGATCGCGGCTAAGACGGCTGGGTTTGATGATTTGGTCGCAGCCGTGTTGGCTGGGTTGAGCGATCGCGCCACGCAAGATGAAACACCTGCTGTCCGTGCCCGCGCGCAATGGGCCTTAAGTGAAATTCAGTCCAACTGATTCAATCCAACTGACTTCAGCAACACTGACTTCAGCAACACTGACTTCAACAACACTGACGCTAACAACCTGATTAAAAAATATGACCCTTTCCTACGCAGTAATTGGCACCGGTGCTATTGGTGGCTACTACGGCGGGCGCTTAGCCGAATCGGGCTGTGACGTTCATTTTTTGCTGCGCAGCGACTACGAGCATACGCAACACCATGGGCTAGTTGTCGATTCCGTAGACGGTGACTTTGTGCTGCCGAAGGTGAACGCTTATGCACACCCAACTGAGATGCCGTCCGTGGATGTGGTGATTGTGGCGTTAAAAACCACGCAAAATCATCAGCTGATGGAGTTGTTGCCACCTCTGAAGCCTGAGAGTGCCATTTTGCTGTTGCAAAATGGCTTAGAGGTAGAGGCTGCTGTGGAAAAGTTGCTAACAGAAAAACTGAACAAGGACAACTTAGCAACTGCGCCGACTATCTGTGGTGGACTGTGTTTTATTTGTGCAAACAAAGTGGGGCCAGGACATATTCAGCATTCAGATTATGGGCGAGTACTGCTGGGTGCGCATTCTTCTGTGTTGAAGCCGCTGATGCCAAGCCCATTGTTGAAAGCGATTACCGTAGATTTTAACCGAGCCAAGGTTGAAACAGATATCACGAATGACTTGCCGATGGCACGGTGGCAGAAGCTGGTGTGGAACGTTCCTTACAATGGCCTATCGGTTGTGTTAGATGCCACCACCACTGAACTGATGGCCAGTAGCGATGTGAAAGCCTTAATCGCAACGCTCATGCATGAGGTGGTTGCCGTTGCGAATGCATGGGGCGAAAAAATTATGGAAGAGGCCAAGCTTGCAGACGCTGAAGATAACAGTAGCGAACGAGATGGATTAGAGCGTTACGATGTAGACATAGATGGCTTAGATGGTTATGAAAGAGCATTGTCTACTGATTTGGTGGAGATGATGCTGGAGCATACAGAGACGATGGCTTCTTACCTGACCAGTATGAAGCTAGATTTTGATCGGCAGCGGCCTTTAGAAATTGAGTCGATTTTAGGTGTGCCGCTGCAAGTGGCGGAAACTTTAGGCGTTCTTGTTCCGGCGATGACAATGCTGTATCAGCAGCTGGTCTTTTTGAATGCTCGGAATGTTGGTTGAAGATAGCCATACTTGCTGCCTGGTATGGCGGCTAGATAACGATGCGGCCATAGTCTAGCTTGACGATTCGATCTGTGAGGTGAAAGTAGCGGTCGTCGTGGCTGATAGCGAGAATGAGTTTGCCTGTAATAGTCTCATTAATGAGGTGCAGTGCCCAAAGCGGCGATTTGATTATTGGGTGTGATGACAAAGGTGAGCAGGCGATTGTCTTGTGCGGTGATGGCCCGGTAGTAGTAGCGGGTGCCGTTGGCGTGAGGTTCTTGCTGAATAAGCTCTAAGGCTTGGATGGGCGGCATCTCTTCCCGGTAGGTCTGCCACCCTAGTTGGCCGCGCGGGGTGGTGAGCATGATTTCCCATTCCGGTGTGAAGGCGATCGCACTTGTATTCCCATTGGCAAGTTGTCGAAGTTGTTCTGTGAGTGCAGGGTGCGGATCGCGCTGCGTTGGGGCATTTATCTCAAAGGCCAGTTGTGGAATGTATTGCTCCGCAATACTTTTAGCAATAGCATCGCCGTCTTCAGCGGCCTTATTCGTGAGAACTATGATCGTGAGCTTGTCGTCTGGGAAGCGAGAGATGCCAGTGGAAAAACCACCCAGATTGCCGCCGTGGGAGATAATTCGGTGTCCCTGTTGCTTGTCTACAAACCAGCCGAGGCCGTACTGGAAGGTGCGATCGCTATTCATCACCACAGCTTGCTCCATGGCTGCTCGCGATTCATCCGTCAGCAGTTCACCTTTTTGCATGGCAATAGCCCACCGGGCCAAATCTGTTGCAGTGGAGGTGATGCTGCCAGATCCGTAGAAAATGGGTGCGAACTTAGGCTTGAAAAATCTGGCGAGTGCATCTGGCTGTAGGATGTTGTTGTTATCTAAAAAGTAGCCAGTGGCAAAGTTGTTGAACTGATAAGAGTCTCGAATAGCATCTGTGTGTGTCATGCCCAACGGATCAAAAATGCGGCTTTTCATAAAGGACTCAAAGGGCTGCTCGCTGATGGTTTCGATCAGTAACGCAGCAAGATTGTAGTTGGTGTTGCTGTATGTCCAAGATTCACCGGGTTCAAACATGAGAGGACTTTCTTTTGCCGCATTAAAGAAGCCTTCCAGTGTTTGAAGATCGCGGAGATTATTCTCGTAGGCGGCTTCAGAGAGTCCGGATGTGTGGGTGAGGAGGTGGCGGCTGGTGATGGTTTGCCAGTCGCTGGGTGTGTCTGATAAGTAACGGGAAATAGGGGCATCTAGGTCTAGCAAGCCGTCTTGAACCAACAACATCATGGCGGTGGCGGTGAAAGGCTTGGAAATAGAGGCGATGGGGAAGATGCTGCTGGGACGAGCGTGGACGTTGAGATTGCGGTTGAGTTGGCCGTAGGCTTTGGTTTTAATCAGTTTGCCGTCGTGTACAACTGCTAGGGAAAGTCCTGGAATTTGTTTGTCAGCCATAAGGGTTTCAATGAAGGCGTTGATCGCTTGATCGCTTGCCCGTTCAGATATCGCTTCAAAACCTGTTTCATTGATGACTGGAATGGAGAACTGTGCTTGGGCTAGTGGGTTTTGAACGGGGGCTAAAAACGTGCTGGTGATGAGTGTGGAGGCGGTGAGTAAAGAACAGAATAAGGATGCGCGATTCATAACAGATGTTTGGAATGTCTGAGGTAGCGCATTTACCGTAGGGCGATCGCTCAGTCTGTTGGGAGTGGCGGGTGTCATGGATGACCATGACATCTGTCATCACTTGGCTCGCATCGGTTCCGAAGGGGGAATGGATGATGCACAATGGGCGTGTCCTGGTTTTGCCCGTGCCTGGTTGCGCGAGTATCATCCTATGCACACTGCCGTTCCGACCTCTATCAAAGTTCGCCGCATTATTCTGTGGGTGGAATGGTTGCTGATTCTTCACTGTGTCTTTGAGAATTTGATGGGGCCAGACTTCTTTTATCTCTCCTATGGTTACTGGCGACTGGGCTTATTTGTCCCGGTCATTACAGCCCTTAGCTTGTATTTGCCAACGCAGCGATCGCTCAATCAGCGACGGCTCTACATTGCTGTAGAAATGGCTGTGCTGGTGCTAGCCAGTTGTCTAAGACTCAACACTTCTGCGCTTGATGATTTGGCCATTATCAAAGCGTGCCTGTTGTTGCCAGGGCTAGAAGTGATTGCAACAGCGGTGATTAGTGATGGACTCATGCTGGGCCACTTTGGCTGGATACTGCCGACCCTCATTGACGACATTCGGGCGAGGAATCTCGACGTTTATCTTGATTCACAGCGGATTTGGACCGGGGCTGTGGTGGGTGCGGTGGTGAACGGTATTTTTGTGATTTTGTTGGGCTTTGTCTTTGCCGCAGAGCAGCGAAGTCGGCGGCGAGCTGAGCAATTGGCCCTAGAAGTGGAGAGTTTGGCGACTAAGTTAGAGCGATCGCGCATTGCCCGAGACATTCACGATTCACTTGGACATTCTCTGACGACCTTAGACGTGCAGCTCGCCCTAGCAGAACGCTACAGTCAAGGTACCCGTAACCCAAAGCTCCAGCAGGCCTTAGACAGTGCCAAACAGCTTGCAGCCCAGTGCCTTGCAGAAGCAAGACAATCCTTACAAACGATTCGAGAATCTAACTTTGATTTGGACTCGGCACTGCGGACACTGGGTGAACAGATGCGTCCTTCATTTTTAGTGAACCTCCAGGTGCAGGTGCCATCTTTGCCGCAGCAGTTGAGCTACCAGCTGTATTTAATAGCAAAAGAAGGGTTAGTGAACGTGCAAAAGCACGCAGTTGCCACAAAAGTAAATTTGTCTTTGGTGGCAACCAAGGGCGAGCTTGTTTTAACCTTGGTGGATGACGGCTGTGGTTTTGATGTGGGAGCAGTCATAAACGGTCAGCAGAGCAGCCAGAAAAGTGGGTATGGATTGCAGGGAATCAGAGAGCGATCGCAGCTCCTCGGCGGGCAAATGAAGGTAGACTCATCACCTGAAAAAGGCTGTGTGCTGCAAGTGATCTTGCCCTTACGATGGCCTGAGAAACAGCAACAGATGGATTTAGTGAAGCTACAAAGATTCTCACAAGCATGATTAACCTATTGCTCGCGGATGATCAAAATGCATACCGTCAGGGCCTAGCTGAGCTGTTATCGTTAGAGCCAGATTTGACAGTGGTGGCTCAGGCCGAGAATGGGGAGCGGGCCGTTGCGCTCACGCAGCAGCACCAGCCCGACGTGATTTTAATGGATGTGAGAATGCCCATATGCAATGGCGTAGAAGCAACGCGTATCATTCATCAGCGCTACCCTTGGATTCGGATTCTGGTGCTTTCTACCTTTGATGAAGACGAATATATTTGGCAATCTCTTCAGCATGGCGCACTGGGTTATTTGCTGAAAAGCACACCTGCTTCCCAGCTCGCCGATGCAATTCGGGTGCTGGCACAAGGTTATAGTCAGCTGGGGCCAACGATTGCGCCTAAAGTTTTCTCTCAAATGAATCCAGGACAACCACACACTAGCGATGCTGTGGATGTGCTGAGTGAACGCGAAAAGGAGGTGGTGAGACTGCTGGGGCAAGGCAAGAACAATCAGGAGATTGCGCAGACGTTGCACCTGAGCCAGGGCACGGTGCGTAATCATATGAGTCGGATTTTGAGTGGGTTGGGGTTGCGCGATCGCACTCAGGCTGCACTTTGGGCACAAAAAAATTTGTAACCTATGGAATACATCACATCAAGAAAGATCCGAGTGATGAGACATATCAATCCCAGCTCTCGGATCTTTTTTTCAGAAACACACCCTGACCCCTACTTTTATCACTTCTGTTACTTTGATGGCGTCATAATAATCGGTTAAAACCAATGCAAAACAACAGCCCAAGTGACTAGCTAAGTGCGCATGCATTCGCACTTAGCTAGTCAACAACTATGCGAATGCGAAGTTGTTGTCGCTTAGCGTGTTGAGCTCTACATTGGTTAGCAACACAGCACTATCGCTGCCAAACTCAATCAGAGTATCGTTGCCAGATTGACTTGCCGCACCGAGTGCTTCTTGAGCAGTGGTAAAGAATGCACTCAAATCGAGGATATCTTCTGCGCCTGAGAAGTCAGTGATGGTGTCAATGCCGCCACCTAGCTCAAAGCTAAAGGTATCAACGCCGAGGCCGCCAGTGAGCAAATCATCGCCACCGCCACCCAAGAGCACATCATCGCCGAGACCTCCTAATAAGCTATCTTGACCATCGGCACCTTCTAAAATGTCATTGTCATCCAGACCTTCTAGCACATTTGAATTGGCGTCACCGATGATCACATCTGCGTCGTTAGAACCAGCTACATTCTCAATGTTGCTCAGCGTATCTAGCTCAGTGATGGCTGCAAATCCGCTAGGGCCAGCATCCGATGCGACATCAACCACAACAGGGCCATTCACACCCGCTGGTGCATTGTGTAAATGAATAGGGCTGAGCGTACCGTTCCCGATATTCACAGGCAATAAATCATCTTGGTTTAGCCCCGTTAGAGACAAATCAGTGCTGTACGTAACCGAGCCATCGGCACCGACCGTGAAGGTGGTGATAGCTGTTCCTGAAGCTTCGGTATCCGCAGGCACAGGGACTTCTTGGTCTCCATTCAAAATAGATGAGAACTCTACAGTTCCAACACCATTGGCATCGCGATTATCAGCAACTAATTCCAATTGCCCTCTTACTTCACCTGAACCAAAATCGCTGGTGTGTAAGTTAAAGTACAAATTACCCGCAATGCCTTCAGCCACAATTTCCGCTGCCGCAATGCCATTGTTTGGATTCACAAGCGTCAGGTCGTCAATCGTGAGATCGAAGCCAGTGCTGCGTTCAGCTGTGCCTGCGGCTAAATCAACGACTACCCCTACGTCTAAATCGTCGTAGCGTACGGTATCGGTTCCGCTGCCACCAATAATTTCATCGTTGCCTAGGCCGCCCGTCACAACAGCGCTATCACCCGAAGACTGTTCAAAACGGTCATCACCCGCACCCAGTCGCACATCTCCATTAAGGATGCCTTCGTTGAGTACATTGACGCTACCAAGTGCACCGTTGGCATCAATTGCGAAACCATTGCCACCGTTGATAGCACCACGGTTAATAATTTCACCATCAAAGGTGATATCAGATTCAATCAAGATGCCAGCTTGTTGTTCTGATGCAATGGTTCCGTCGTTGGTAATGTTGCCACTAAATCTAGCTTCGGTGAGGCCAGAACCTAAGAACAGACGAACCCCTGCGGGAACACTACCGTCTCCTCGGCCCTGAATCAAACCGCTGTTGGTAATATCAGCAGATAACTCAACATCATCAACGCCCTCTCCCAGTCCATTAGCTGTGCCCACTTGTACCGAAATACCGCTACCAGAGTTGCCTTCACCCGCATCAATCAACCCTCGGTTGTCTACGGTGATATTATCTGCTGTGCCATCTAGGTACACGGTTCCGTTTCGCTGAGTACCAGTACCAATAATACTGCCGGTATTCAACAACGCCACATTGTCACCATCCAGATTCGCTGCTCGGCTACCGGATTCAATCCGCCCCGAGTTGAAAATCTCTAAATCATGTTCAGCATTGCCAATGTACAGACCATTACGTGGCCCAGCAATCAGACCGCTGTTGTTAATTTGACCATCAAACGCGACATTGTCTTCAACAACAACGCCACCTAAAAAGCCAACGTTAACTTCAGAGGTAATAGTGCCTTGGTTGTTGATAGTGCCAGAAACTGTTGAACCGCCTTCACCAGCTCCGTTAAAGAGCCGCAGTCCGCTAGAACCATTGCCCGCGACCCGAGCGCCGTCTGCAAATACATCAGCGCCATCGCCCCGTCCTTGGAGCAGGCCGTTATTGTTAATGTTGATATCTTCACTGGTGGCGTCACCAGCCGCACCGACTTGAATGGAGATCGCATCACCCAAGTTACCTGCACCCGCATCTACCAGCCCAAAGTTGTTGATAGTTGTCTCATCCGCTGTGCCATCGAGATAGATAGTGCCATTCCGCTGATTGCCCGTGCCGACAATACTACCGCTGTTAGTGAGCGTGACATTATCACCATCTAGGTTTACCGCTCGGCTACCAGATTCAATCCGCCCCGAGTTCAAAATCTCTAAATCATGTTCAGCATTACCAATGTACAGACCATTACGTGGCCCAGCAATTAGACCGCTGTTGTTAATTTGCCCATCAAATGCAACGCCATCTTCAACAACAACGCCACCTAAAAAGCCCACATTGACTTCAGAGGTAATGGTGCCTTGGTTGCTCACTGAGCCAGAAATGCCAGCTTCTGTTTCACCAGAACCATTAAAAAAGCGCAGTCCACTGGATCCATTGGCGGCTACCCGACTACCATTCTCAAATACGTCTGGGCCGTCGCCGCGCCCTTGTAATAGCCCTGTATTAATAATATTAATATTTTCGTTACTGGCATCTGTGGCCGCACCCACCTGCACAGAAATAGCATCGCCTAAATTCCTCTCACCCGCATCAATGAGGCCAAGATTAGAGACAGTTAACTCATCCACTGTGCCATCTACATAGAGTGTGCCATTGCGTTGGTTGCCTGTGCCTAGAATGCTGCCTGCATTGGTAACAGAGAGTCCATCTCCATCGCTGATATCTACTGCGCGACTATTGGATTGGATGCTACCTGTATTAGAGAGTGAAAAGTTGTTGCCTGTGGTGCTGATCCCATTGAAGTCTCCTAAAATGGCTCCTGCATTAGAAATAGAAACCGTATCCCCGCTGCTCTGAACAGCAGTATTTCCCACATCAGGGGCTGAAACAGAACCCGTGGATAAAACGCTGAGTTCTGCCTGATTACCTGAAATTTCAATAGCAGCTTCTCCGACTGGCGCTGTAATAGGTGTATCAATCGCGATAGATTCTTCGTTGCCAACGAGAATCGAATCTGTGAGTTCGGTAGTCATCGTTCTGTTCCTTTTAGTACATAAGATGAAATCTGTTGGAATGCGATCACAACAAATCCTTTTGACTCCTGTATCGTAGAAGGCTGTTGTATAAGGCCGCTTGAGACGAAAGCCCTAACTTAGATATAGGCCTTTGGGCCTAGCTTTGAGTGCTTGTAAGGTTGAGATGAATCGGGAAGAAGGCTGTCAGGAAAGCCCTATTTTATGCCCAGAATTTGCTTTCTAATTTCTCATCTAAAGAGAGTTTCTCTCAGTGCTTTCTCATGCCGATGGGCTGTTGCTCAGAATGTGTGAAAAAAGATCACATCGTTTATGAAATTTTGAAATATGAGTGAACGATAATTAATGCCTTAGCGATCGCATAGCTATTTTTCAGATACTCTTCATTTTAGTCCTGACTCTTTAGTTCTAAGCCTAGTGTTCATAACCTGATGTTGTTGTGTCGATTGATGTGTGAGGCCGTGTATAAGAGCGACTAAATACTAGAAGGCACTTGCCATCACGAGTCTTCGTCATAATGAACAAATGGTGACGAGGTAAGAGCATGATGCAAGGTTGGCAGCGAGTGGCTCAGGTATATTTTTTAAGGGCTGGTTTAAGGGTTGGTTTAAGGGCGGTGCTTGCTTTGAGTAGTGGCTTAGTGTTCGCTGCGCCGGGGTTAGCTCAAGAGCGGCTTTGGCGATCGCCCACTGATTTTGCGACTACGCCAAAACCACTGCAACTTAAACCCACGAAAAAGCCGCTCGCCTCTTTTCCGGCTTACCGTGTTCCTCAGGGCACACCAATCGATCCAGTGGCAGTGTATTTGATGGCAGGCCAGTCTAATTTAGTTGGAGCGGCGCGGCTCCGTAATGCGGACCCTGCTGATGTTGCACCATTTGAGGCGGCGCAGATTTGGAGCAATGAGTTGGGCTTTGTAACCTTGGCTCCAGGGTTTAATGGGCCGTATCGGAATGTTGGGCCGGAGTATAGCTTTGGTCGGCGGATTGTGGAGCGCAGCCGGGAGAGTGTCTACATCATTAAGGTGGGCTTGGGAGCCACGACGCTGGCGGAGGACTGGCATCCAGAAGGTGTGAATAATTGGTATGACCGTTTGAATATGACGGTGGCGATCGCACTCGCGGAACTAGATGCCCAGGGAATTTCGTATGACATTAAAGGATTAGTTTGGATGCAGGGAGAGAGTGATGTTTGGAATGCAGAATTTGCAGCTGCGTATGAACAGAATTTGACGCTGTTGATCGCGGACTTACAGCAGCGCTACGGCGAGGAATTTTCAGTAGCGATCGGGTTAATTCGAGGGGATTTACCCGCAGACAATCCAGCGCCTTTGCCAGTGGTAAGGGCTGCTCAGAGAGCAGTGGCAGAGCGTAATGAGCAGGTGTTCTTAGTCGATACTGACAGGCTTGGGACAGGAGAGATGATCTTGCAGGCTGATGACGTTCATTACAACGCGGCGGGACAGGCGCTTCTGGGTGAGGCATTTGGAAATAATCTGCAGCATGATCTGTAGCGATGTGTCCTCGTGTGAGCAGTGCCATAACCGATGCATAGTCATCCGTGCATCGGTTATAGCAACGAAGGCCGCTGAACGCCAATCATCTACTCCTCAGCCCTCTTATCCTGATCGGCTGACAACGCTTTTATAGATTAGCCACTAAGCCAGAACTTCATCCTGCGTTTTCGTTTACGGGGAATCTGTTTAATAAAAAAGCCGCTTGTCTGGCTGTACTGCGTATCTCATTCGAAAGATAAGGGACGTGGGGAATTTGAGAGAGAAAATCTAACGTACGGCGCAGAATACGGACAATATCGCCCTCATCCAAGCTGGTGTTATCAAATAGATCGGCCCATTCTGTTTCTAACGCCCAGTGCTCCACAATCGAAATTAACTCCCATTCCAATGCGACTGGAATCTGTACATCCTGCCGTCGCTGCTCTTGAAAAATACGACGGCGCAGATTCCGTAATCCTTCAAGTGCCTCAATGACTGGGCTACTCGGTTGAAATCGAATCCAAGTATCAGGCCGATTGTTTTCCATCAAGATGCCTGCACAGGCCGCTGCGAATTGCTGAGGCTCTAGCCCATCAAACTCTCCAGATGCTAAAGCTAGTCCGAGCCAAAGTTCATTATCTCCTCGAATCGCTGCGCACATTTGCCCCAGATCTGTGGGTGTATTGTCATGCAAACACTCAAAATTCTCCAAAATTTGCATTAGGCCAACAAACTCTTGCCAGTAGCGATGGGTTTGTTGATCGTACTTTTGATTGCGATCATTTCTTTCTTCTTCCAACCGCCGTAACCTTTTCTGTTGTTTTACCACCAGCTTCGGATTCTCTAACTGTCCAATTGGATTTTGCGATAGCTTAGCAACTACCGCCTCCATTTTCTCTCTTTGTTCTTTAACCTCTGGAGCCTGCTGCTCGAGGCTCATAATTTCTGGCATGCTCTTAACAACTGCTGCCGTTTTCTCAGTTCCTTTCCGTGTCATCCCCGGCTTTGGTGTCCAATCCGTGGGCGGTGTTAGCCCATCTACCTCCGTCATCCGATTGAGATCGTTATGCAACAATGCAACATCTTTAACGGTTGCCACATACCATCGATTGTCTTGCCCCAAACAAACTAAATATGGAAATTGCCCTGGCCCTGGTAGCTTACTCACTAGCACCGCAGGTACCGGCTCCTTCACCTTCACGTTCTTGCCCTTTAAAGACATCACCGTGCCCGTCATGGCAAAAGAGGCCGCGACCGGGTCGCCGCTCCCTAGTGTTTCTTGGGCCTGTTTTTGCAATATTTTTAGCAAACGCTCTTCTGACTTAAGCCAGCCGCGCAGCTTCTCATATTCAGCGATCGCTTCCTCTGTCACATATGCCAGCTGATCTTTGAGTACAGCAATCTCTCTATCTACCGTCTCAATAGCCTGTCGCTGCGGCGCTAAGTGCAGCGTTGCTAAATACTGCCCAAAGCTTCGCTCAATAAGCTCTTGTGCTTCTTCTACCGTATGAATTTGCAACAAATTTAACACCATGCCATAGCTCGGCGTAAACTGACTCACGAGCGGATCTGGTGGTGACAGTGCTAAATTTGAAGCCTCTTTTGCGCCCTCAAACGGTGACTCTACCGTGACTACGTGGCCCTCACTGTCCATCCCCCGACGGCCCGCTCGTCCGGACATTTGCAAAAACTCAGAAGCATGCAGCAGCCGATGTCCGTTATCTGTCCTTTTTGATAAACTTGCAATGACTGTTGTACGTGCCGGCATATTTATCCCCGCGGCCAATGTCTCAGTTGCAAACACCACCTTGATCAAGCCTTCTTGAAAAAGCTGTTCCACTAAGTTTTTCCATGCCGGTAAAATACCAGCATGGTGTGCTGCAATCCCTCGATACAGGGGCTCTAACTGGTTTGCTCTCACTGCATCTGGGTTGCGCCGCAAAAAGCTATCAATGCGCCGCTTCAGTAGCTCCGCTTCTACCTCAGTTACAAGGTTCATATGCGCCACGGTCTGCACTGACTTATCACAGCCCTTACGGCTGAAAATAAAGTAAATAGCAGGCAGCATGTCTTTTTGTTGAAGCTTACTGACCACGCTGGCCGTAGTTGCCCCCGCAGGCTTTTTCTTCTGACCGCGCTGTCGTCTAGGGGGCTTACGGTAGTTTCTTAGCCGTGGGTGAAGCTTTGTATTTTCTGGGTTTAGCAGCGGAAAAATGCCTTTCTCTACCGCAAAATGAAAGTTTAAGGGCACAGGTCGATAGTCAGAATAGACTAATCTTGTTGGCCCATGCACTTCCCCAATCCAGTCCGTTAGCTGCCCGCCATTCGCAACGGTTGCTGAAAGCCCTACCAGCTGAATTTCTGGTGGGCAATAAATGACCGACTCTTCCCACACTGTTCCTCGCTGGCGGTCGTTCATGTAGTGGCACTCATCTAGCACCACGGCTTGTACGTCCCGTAAGGATGTACCTACTTCACCAATCGTGGTGCCGTAGAGCATATTGCGAAAAATTTCAGTGGTCATCACCACGATAGGGGCATCTCGATTTACGGAGCTATCGCCAGTGAGCAAGCCTACATTTTCTGTGCCAAACGTATGCTGAAAGTCTCGTAATTTTTGGTTGGAGAGTGCTTTAAGTGGCGTAGTGTAAAATACTCTATTACCTGTGTGTAGCGCTCGGTGAATAGCATATTCGCCTACGAGGGTTTTGCCGGAGCCAGTAGGCGCACATACGATGACAGACTCGCCTTGGTTCAAGGCATCTATCGCTTCTAGCTGAAAGTCATCTAATTCAAATGAGAAAAGGGTTTGGGGCGCTAGCACAAAGGTCTGGGATATAAATTGACCCCTCCATTGTGCCAGCCCACTCAAAAATCAGGGAAAAAGTTAGCAGATATCCATATTTATCCGATTCATCCTTTATTTGATTCACACAGTAAGGTTTCCAGCTCGCTCTCCTCAGACACACGAGTCGGATAGCTTCATGCCTAGATGGTTTTCTAACGACATAACTGGCTAGCAGTAATATCTGATATGAAGGCGTGCATATGGCAGCGGTATGAGGTGTCTGCCATATGAGCTTTATTTATCGAGTACTCTCCATTTGTTCTTCCATAAAGCTGCGCAGTTGCTTCAGCTGAAATGCTTTCGCAAACTGGATGAGCTTTTGTGTGAAGGCTGTGCACTCAGGATGAGCCTGCTCAATTGCTGTGGCTTGTTCAATCAGCGCTTTCATGATGCCTCGGCGACTGAGCTCATATAGTTTCTGCAATGCCTCTGCAGGTGGCAAAGTGTAGGCTTGTTCCTCACTCGTATTGCCCGTTTCGTCAGCTGCACTCGTGTTACTATCGGTTGGCTCGTATACCCATTGTAAGTCGAGCTGCTTGGCGATCGCTGCAAACAGTGCTTCGGCGCTAATGGGTTTAGATAGAAAATCATTAGCGCCCACGCTGAAGCTCTTGTGTTGATCCGCTGCGAAGACGCTAGCTGAGGACACAATGATAGGAACTGAGTTGAGATCGCTAGAGAGCTCTCGTATCCGTTGGATAAGTTCGTAGCCACCCATCACTGGCATCGCAATATCAGTAATAATTAAATCTGGCGACAGCTCCACAGCTTTTTCCAGCCCTGCTTGGCCATCATTTGCTTCAATCAGCTTAAAGCCCAAGGGTTCTAACAAGTTGCTGACGACTGAAAGATTCTCCCAGCGATCATCCACCAGCAATACCGTTCGTTCATCTCCCTCGTAACCTTTGATAGTGCCTTTAGGTGCCGCAATAGAAGATGCTACCCAATCTTTAGCAGAGGGGATCTCCACATCAAACCAGAACAAGCTCCCCTTTCCTAATTCACTTTGTACATTGAGCTCGGTTCCCATCAACGCCACAATCTTAGAGGTGATAGCCAGCCCTAGTCCTGTGCCCTCTGCCTGCTTGTCATGGCTACCGACTTGTTCAAAAGGCAAAAATATCTTCTTTAGCTGCGCTTCAGACATCCCCACACCCGTATCTTCTATCTGAAACCGTAAGCGATAGCTATCGGAAGATGTTTTTGTTTCGAGATTTGTTGGGCTGGCGGCAGCTAGCTTTTGAGATTTTACAATGAGTTTGACATAGCCTTGATCTGTGAATTTAATAGCATTGCCGATTAAATTAATTAGCACCTGGCGCAGACGCTTTTCATCGGCAAGGATGCCCACTGGTAGGTCGTCTTCGGGCTCATAGATAAACTCAACGTGTTTTTGTTCCGCTTTAATTCGACAAATTTCAGCTACACCTTGTAAAAAGGAGGAGAAGTGAAACTCATGGGGATGCAAATCCATTTTTTGAGCTTCGATTTTGGAGAGATCAAGAATATCGTTGATGAGCGTCAGGAGGTGTTCTCCGCACTGATTAATAATGCCTGCACCCTTAAGCTCTTTCTCTGGGATGGTTTGAGAGCGAAGTAAAATCTGTGCGTAGCCTAGTATGCCATTGAGCGGCGTTCGTAGTTCATGACTCATATTGGCTAAGAACTCACTTTTCGCACTGTTCGCGACTTCTGCAAGGTCCTTGGCTTCTTTTAATTCTGTCGTACGCTTTTCGACGCGGCTCTCTAAGACCTCATTGCTTTTCTCTAAAGCTGTAAAAGACTCTCTCAGCTGTTGTGCCATGCGGTTGAACGCATGGGACAGAACATTCAGCTCACTAATAGAATCACTCTTCACCATTTGGTTTAAGTTGCCGCTGGCAATCGACTCTGAGGCTTTGCTCAGCTGGTCAATGGGTTGCGAGATGCGCCTAGAGGTAAAATAACCTAATGCCAAGGCAATGGCTAAAGACATGATGCACAGCATTATAGTTGTGCGTGTGTTCTTATTAATTTGTTCCATGAAGTCGTTTTCAGGTACGACCATGACGACGAGCCAATCTAGTCCAGTGTCATCGCCCCATGGCATTGCCTGTACAAAGTGCCGTTCGCCATCACGTATGAACGTTATTTGTTCAAGAGATGTGATGTTCTCGAATCCTCCAAATTGATTGTCAAGCTGGTCGGCAGCTAAGGTAACTAGTGGGCTTTCAATATCAGAAACGCTAAGCCTGACGGGTAAATCATCGACAACGGCAAAAGGTTGTTGATCACCTGAGTTAGCAATCAGCATCCCGTCACGTTCGACAATAAATGTCTGGCTGTTAGGGCTGATGTCTAGTGCTCTCAAAAAGTCACTGATTTGGAGCAATAATTGCTCTACACCAATGGCACCAATGATGTCGCCGTCTGTGTTGCGAATGGGGCTGGCGTAGGCGATCGCCAGGGGAAACGGATTAATTTCCCAGGCATAAACTGAGCTCCAAATGGGTTTCCCAGCTGCAATTGATTCTGGATACCAACTCTCGGACTGAAAGTCGTAAGTGTCTGGATCAAAGGCTAGATCTAGTCGTTCTCCTGTTGCATCCGCTTTATAGGCATACTGATTGTTGTCCCCATTTTTGCTGGGTGCAATCTCACTAATCACGACGCTATCTACACTTGGATCATAACCAGAATCAGCATAGTAGCCAGATTCTGTCCCTGACATAACAAAGCCAACGTCATGAATCTTTCTATATTGCCAGAAGAGATCGCCAAGACTCTCAACGTCTTCAGCTTCTACTAACTCTGCTTCAAGCAGGTTTAGATGGCCCTGCACGAGTTTTGTGGGCGCTGACATGTAGCCATCTAAGTGGAGAGTGATGCGTTCACCGACCTCTTCTTCTAACTGTGAAGCAAGATCTTCAACAGACTCGCGACCATTCTTCAAAGATAAGTATCCGGTGATGCCTACCGCTGCAAAAATTTGTAAGGCAAATGGGACAACTAAGAGAAATCTAAGGGGTAGTGAGCGCTGCTGCATTGATGGCTTAGCAGGTTGTTGATTAGGCTGTTGCGATAGTTGCATAGCTAGATGATAGGGGTCGAGTGTGACTTAGATTGATTTGCTGTAGCAGCTGATTGGGTGTAGCCGTTGATTTAATAATTACCGAGTAGATTTTCTAGTCCGTTTTTTAGTAGATTTCATCGGTGGCTATGATGGTTGTGCGTTTTCTGATTCTCTTTGGGCTTCGGCCCCCTAGAATCAATCCCATCATGCTAGAGGCTAGTAGAGATAGGTACAGCGGATATGGAATCGAAGCAGCATTCCATTGGCCGGATACTAAAATCACACCGAAGTTGAGTGTATTACCCGTCCAAAAAACACTCCAAGATAAGGCATCTTCAGAGTCAGGCTCGAAGTATGTTTTGCGTAGGGTTGGCAGTGCGCCGGTAATATCAATGCCTAAGTTGATAGTGAGTGCCAGCAATGGGATATTGGTGATTTGCCATAAAACAATACTGAAAAAAGAAATCACTAAACAGATGATATCGAATTTTTCGAGTGCATCTACTTTGCCGTACTTGAAGGACAGTATCCCGACAATTGATGGGCCGACAGCGTATGTGAGCATGAGCCAAAACGTTTCATGTTCGCCAGCGGCGTAATAGCTTGTAAAAGCAGCCCAGCCCACGACACTCCAAATCCACCATGTAGCAGGATTGGGCGTTGTTTTCTTTCGGATGATGGCCAGTATGTAAGGGATGTATCCTAGTAGGCCGATGATACCGGCAATTTTAGCGAGTTCTGTGAGCATGGTATGCAGTCTATGTTGGCGCGAGCAAAAAGGTGATTGGGTGTGAGAAAGTGGGTCGGGTAAATTTTTTGATCAATTGGTTTAGGGCGCAATGAGATAGCTGTCAGAGGCAATCAGAAAAATCTCAGCTTAGTTGGGAATCGGCTGAGATACTGTTGATGTTACGTTTTGGCTAGCTTGGCGGTGAGGAATGAAGCCTATTTTTGTTAAATAGCTGAGATAGATATTCAATAATTTCCTGTCAGCAGGTGGACAGAAGATTTTGGCACTTTGAAGATGTTGGGTGGTGTTAGTGCTATCGAAAACATAGTGGCCACCTAGCCATAGCTCTAAGTAAGCATGTTGTTCTTCAGGTGTGGATTCCTTTACGAAGGCAGCAAGAGCACTTAGTGAGTGAGTCTCAGAAAAAAATCTGTGGAGCCAAGTTGAAGCATTGTTGAGATGGATAGTGTGATGATTGGCCTGCAGTGCACGTATCATCTCTGTAAGCGTGATGGGCTTGGAATTTACAATGTGAAAAGTTTGACCGATGGCATCAGGCTGTGTGGAAAGGTGCGCGATTACTTGACTCACATAGTCCACAGGTGTCATGTCCACCATCAACTCAAAATCTGGTGCTTCTCCTAACTGTGTGATTGTTTGAATGAAACGGCACAGCACATCATTCGTGTTAGCTTGACCGGTTTTACTATGGCCACTAATCATGCCAGGCCGGTATAGACAGACGGGTAGTCCCTCTTTTTGAGCAGTCAGCACTAGCTGTTCTGCAATCCACTTACTTTGAGCATATCCGCCTGAAAGCCCCTTCCCTTGAGCGATATCATCGTTTTCATAAAAGATGTCAATGCCCATTTTTGCCAAGGACTCAAACACATCTAAAGTAGAAATATGATGCAGAGTTTTTAATGGCCCAGTGGCTGCTAATCGAATGACTTCTAGTGTTCCTTGTACGTTGGCAGCTTTTAGGGCTGTATACGGATAGAACATATTGACGTTGGCACCACTGTGATAGATGGCATGAGTCGAGCGAGCAATTTCAGAAAAATGTTCTGCTGAGAGCCCTAAATAGGGTTCGATTAGATTGCCCATGACAGGGATAAGGCGCTGATACGGAATGTCGGATGATGTGAGATATTTTTCCAGTCCAGTTCTGAGTTTGTGTTGCGCTTCTACTACATTGTGAGCGCGAATAAGACAGTAAATTTTCGTGGTAGGGGGAGTTTTTTGGAGGAGGGCTTGCAGCAGAAAACTTCCTAGAAAGCCGGTGCCGCCTGTGAAGAATATATGATTATTAGAACGACTTTCTCTGTGAGTATTGGCTAGAAGAGGGCGGATTTTTGCGCTGTCCCAACAGGTGAGTACTTCATCTTGTAGCTGCCTAATACCCATGTGCTCAGTGGCCACGTTTAGGGTGTTTCTGACGGCTAATGTGGCAATGCCAGCGATGGAAGGAATAGTGAGGAAATCTGTCAGAAGAATACTAACTTTATGGTTCTTTTCCAGATAGGAAATGAGCTCCATTGTTTGTAGAGAGTTGCCACCTAGTTCGAAAAAGTTGTCATTAATACCGATTTTCTCAATTCCCAATAGGAGAGACCAAGCGGCTACAAGGTCATGCTCTAACGGTGTTCGAGGGGCCACATACGGTTCATTGATTGCGGGCCGCTCCATATTAGGAATAGGTAGCTGTCGTCTATCGATTTTTCCGTTAGGGCTTAAAGGCAATGTATCTAGTAGTACAAATACTGCCGGAACCATGTATCCAGGGAGCTTGCCTTGCATATGTGAGCGCAGCGTTGGGACTTCTCCTGACATGAGCTGTGGTAATGTTCTCGACGCTCGGATTTCTTCATTTAAGACCACATATGCAACTAATCGTTTATCTCCAGGAACATCTTCCCTTGCGAGCACAATCGCTTCACGTACTTTGGAATGTTGTTCTAAAATACTTTCGATTTCACCGAGTTCTACTCTAAAACCTCGAATTTTTTGCTGATTGTCGGTTCTGCCTAAAAACTCTAAGTGATTGTCTGGGCGGCGATGAACCCGATCACCTGTTTTATAAAGCCGGATGAGGCCATGTCCTTCGATGTCTAGGTACCGGTAACTTTTTTCGGTTAAATCAGGTCGATTGAAGTAGCCTCGAGCTAGGCCGCTACCGCCAATATAAAGTTCTCCTATGGCATCTTCGTCAACCGGCTGGAGCGCTTCATCTAAGATCAGGGTTTGAGCATACTCTAGTGGTTTGCCAATGGGGAGGATACGGTGGTCGCCTAATTCCACAGCATTTGGCCCAGCTAACTCACATAGCGTTGTGACGACAGTTGTTTCCGTAGGGCCGTAAGTATTAATTAGCCTGACATGGGCAGGGACGTATTTTTTCCAGAGCGTAAGCCACTGCGGCACAGCTCGCTCGCCACCAATAATGACGAGCCGTAGCGTATCAGGAAAGATACGATCAGATAGATTGGCGCATAGCGTATGCCAAAAGGCTGTGGGCAAGTCAACGACAGTGATTTGCCAGTTTTGGCACGCTTGTAGAAAAGTTGCGGCAGAGCGCAGCATTTCATCAGACCGTAGTACTAATGTGGCTCCATGGGTGAGGGTTACAAAGATCTCTTCTACTGATATATCAAAGCTAATAGAAGCGAACTGTAGAACGCGATCGCCTATGGATATTTCGTACGTTTTACCTGCAGCCTGAACAAACTTCACCAGGCTGCTGTGCTCAATCATCACCCCTTTGGGTTTGCCCGTCGAGCCGGAAGTGTAGATGACGTATGCGAGCTGAGCGCTATTGTCTATGGATAAGTTTGCGGTGCTCTGCTGCGCAATAGAGGCTTGATCTGTTGCTAGGCAAACAATGTGTGCGTGGTTATTACGCTTGTGCTTTAATTCTTGCAGCAGTTGAGCGGTTTGTTGGGAGCTGACAATTAAGACAGAGACCTGAGCATCCTCTAATATCAGTGAGATTCGCTCTTGCGGGTAGCTCGAGTCAATAGGAACATATGCACCACCTGCTTTTAGCACCGCTAGCATAGCGATAATCATTGCAGGTGAGCGTTCAATGCAAATGCCTACACACGTTTCTGCAGTCACACCGAGAGTCCGCAAATAGTGAGCGAGCTGATTGGCTTGTTGATTCAGCTGCCAATAAGTATAGGAACTTTGGTTGTGAATGAGGGCAATGGCCTCAGGTGTCTCAACAACCTGCGTTTCAATCCAGGTATGGATATGGTTACAGCAGCTTGCCAGGAGAGTCATGAGTGGAAAGTGTAATGAATCTGTGATTGGAGATGGAATGGTGCGAGTCACTCTGGCCAGACTTAAGGTGATGTCTGTCTGCTAGTTGTGGCTCAGGCTGATGCTTAGTTGAATTCATGCGAGTGAAATTTCAGGATGTAAGCCTGAGAGACTGTCAGCTATGGAAGATACCCTTCACTACATTTCCCAGGATGCTTTATCCTTTCAACAGGGGTTTTTCTCTTCTTTTCCGTATTTAGACTTAGACCAACGGCTTGGATCAGATCAGGGGTTTGGATTCAGTTTTCTGATACATCAACTGATGGGTGATGTTAATACCGAGTTTATGTCCTTAACTACAGAATATTTCAGCAGATGTTCTTCGTACTGCTTTTATAAAATACGGGTATTTTAGGGGGGTGCTATTTACGAGCTTTATACGTTCCGAAAACGTACGAATACCTGTTACCACATACCGCCATGACCTCTCCCGCTGACCAGCACAGCATTTTAATTGTCGATGACAACCCTACTAATTTGGAAGTTCTCTCGGAGGCGCTGAGTGAGGCAGGGTTTGAGGTTGCCGTTGCCATTGATGGTGAGAGTGCGCTCGAACAAGTGAGCTATTATCCACCGTCTTTAATCTTGTTGGATATCATGATGCCGGGTATGGATGGGTTCGAAACCTGCCAGCGTCTTAAGGAGAATCCGCAAACCTTTGAGATTCCAGTCATTTTTATGACAGCACTATCTGATACTAAAGATAAGGTGAAAGGTCTTTCTTTAGGTGCTGTGGACTACATTACTAAACCCTTTCAGTATGAGGAGGTGATGGCTCGAGTTCAGGTTCATTTAGATGTTCAAAATCTGACGCAGACACTCAAAAGGCAAAATCAAAGTTTAAAAACAGAGATTGAACAACGTAAAATTGCTGAGCATCAGCTCGCACAGGCAAATTGTGCCTTGGAAGATTTTAATCATCAGTTAGAGGTGAGCGTTGCTGAGCGCACCCAAGAGCTTTCTGCTGCATTGCTTAAGGTGAAAAATACCCAAATGGAGTTGGTACAGCGAGAAAAACTGTCAGCGTTGGGGCAGCTTGTTGCGGGAATTGCGCATGAAATTAACAACCCCGTGAATTTTATCCATGGCAATGTGGTACATGCGAGGGAGTATACCCAAGAGCTACTAGAGTTAGTGGCTTTGTACACCCAGCATTACCCTCAACCTGCGTCAGAAATTCAGCAGCAGAGAGAAAAGATTGATATTGATTTTCTCTCTGAAGATTTGCCGAAACTATTGAGATCAATGGAAGTTGGTACAGAACGGATTTTGAGTATAGTTCTTAGCTTGCGGATCTTTTCTCGGTTGGATGAGGCTGATGTGAAAGATGTTGATTTGCATGAGTGCTTAGATAGCACACTGCTTATTTTGAATAGTCGGATTAAGTCTCGAACTGAGCGAGAAGATATTGCCCTAATCAGAGAATATAGCGAGTTGCCTCGGGTGAAGTGCTACCCAGGTCAGCTCAATCAGGTCTTTATGAACATTTTGAGTAATGCTATTGATGCTCTGGATGAGCAAAATGAGAAAAATTCTGATGCTGATTGGTTTCCTCAAATCCAGATTAAAACTTCGCTAGAGGCGGATGATAAGGTTAAGATTCGCATTATTGATAATGGCATTGGTATTCCTGAAGCCTTAAAACAAAAGGTGTTCGATCCCTTCTTTACGACTAAAGCTGTTGGGAAAGGCACAGGGCTTGGTATGTCTATTAGCCATGAGATTATTACCAAGAAGCATCATGGTAGCTTTTTGTTTCAGCCAGCTTCTCCCAGAGGCACTGAATTTATTATTACGATCCCAACCTTTCAGGATGTTCATGACTAGTGCTAGAAGATGGGCGTGACTGCTGTTCATAAGATAGCCATACTAATGTCACACCCTTGTCAAATGAGTGATCTATTTTGAACTTAATCGTTCATTACCGAATAGATAATTCCTATGACAGACCATCACTCCGTTTCCAAGTCTTCTTTTAAGAAAGCTAAGCGTATTGCAACCTCACTGGCTTTATTGCTGTTGGGCGCTGGTACTGCGACAGCAGGTACGTATTATTCCTTAGCGACTAGTTCCAGAGGGTTCCAGTCTTCTGTTGCGGTTGCTCAACCTGCTTACCAAACGGTTCAGGCAAGTATAGCGTTACCTGCTGAAGTGAATTCCGTTTCGGATGTGGTGCAGGCGGTGGGGCCTGCGGTTGTTCGTATTAATGCTTCTCGCACCGTGTCGAGTCGTCGTTCTTCGAATGTACCTGAAGAATTTCGTCGATTTTTTGGTGGTTTAGAAAGAGACTCGGGTGGCTTAAGAGAGCGGACGCGTAGCGGTGTGGGATCGGGCTTTATTGTGCGTGAGGATGGTCGCATTCTGACGAATGCTCATGTGGTGGAAGGGGCCGATACTGTGCAGGTGACACTTAAGGATGGGCGTACATTTGAAGGGACAGTGCTGGGCGCTGATCCGGTCACAGATGTGGCGGTGATTGATTTAGATGCGAATGATTTGCCGACAGTGGCGGTTAATGAAGATGCGCTGCTGCCGGGTGAGACGGCGATCGCAATTGGTAACCCTCTTGGTTTAGATAACACGGTGACTGTTGGCATTATCAGTGCTACAGGTCGTAGCAGCGGTCAGGTTGGTATTCCTGATAAGCGCGTGGATTTTATTCAGACGGATGCGGCGATTAATCCTGGTAACTCGGGTGGGCCTTTGCTGAATGCAAGAGGCGAAGTTATTGGTATGAATACGGCTATTATCAGCGGTGCTCAGGGCTTGGGCTTTGCGATTCCCATGGATGCGGTGAATCGAATTGCTGAGCAAATTGTAGCGACCGGTAAGGTGGATCATCCGTTTATTGGTATTCAGATGGTGAACTTATCTCCGGCTGTGCGCGATTCTATCAATGCGGATCCGAGGAATTCGTTTCGGATAGCGATGGATAGCGGTGTGCTGGTGGCTGGCGTGGTGCCGGGTTCGCCTGCGGCTAAGGCTGGATTGCGTGAAGGCGATGTGCTGAGTGAGGTGAATGGTGCGGCGATCGCTTCCGGAAAAGAAGTGCAGCAGGCCGTAGAAGCTAATGGTCTCAGTCGAGATATTCGGCTCCAAATTGAGCGAGACGGTCGGCAACAATCCATCTCACTCAGACCTGAGCCACTGCCTGCCCAAAGCTAGCGTTTCTTTGGACGCTAAGGGCTTGCAACGTTAGGTGGATCCAGAAGGGATTTATTCTCTTTGGATTGATCTGTTGTGTTTGATGTTTTAAGCAGATAGCTCCTTCAATCGCTGTAGGGTTCTTTTTCCCTACAGCGATTTTTTTTGAGTCTGACTTTCTTGAGTTTGACTGGTTTGATTATTGCTTGTTTGAGTATTTCCTGCTGTTGTGTGTGTGAAGGGCATTGGATGTGAAGGGCATTGGATGTGAAGGGCATACTGATGCCCTTGTTTTGATCTCGGGAAAATTAGGGAGGCGTACGGGGCAAAGGATATCACTAATGGGCACTCAAATTGGCGTGGGCATCAGCCATCATCGCAACCCTAGAATGGCGGGGAAAGAAGCCGTTATGCAAGCGAATCAACAGGCTGCGCTGTCGGCTGAGGGGGATGAGCGCCCAGATCTGGTGATGTTGTTTGCTACGGTGGCTTATCCACAACGTGTTTTGCTGGCGTCTGTACGTGAGGCAACTGGACAAGCGCCGTTGATTGGATGTTCTAGTGCAGGGGTGATTGCGCCTGATGTGGCTGATGAATCTAATTTCTCGGTGACGGTGCTAGTGATTAAATCTGATGAAATGCATTTTTCTCATGGGCATTCCATTGGCTTAAAAGCGGATTCGGCGCAGGTGGGTCAGATTATTGGGGAAGCAATTGATACGGCAGATGCCAGCACAGAGCAGCCTGCTCAAGCACTCTTTTTGTTCTTAGATGGTATGACGCCTAACTTCGATGCATTTATGAGCGGGTTGCGTAGTGTGACGCCGTTAGAAAAAAGTATTCCGGCGATTGGTGGATTTGCGGCCGATCATATTGCGTTTAGAAAGACTGTGCAGTATTGCGATGATGCAGTATTCAGTGATGGAGCGGTATGGGCACTGTTGGCCGGAGACGTGCGGGTGGCTTCAGTGGTGAGTCATGGATGTGTGCCGCTGGGCGCGAAGCATACGGTGACGAAGAGCGATCGCAATATTGTGTATGAGGTAGATCATCAGCCCGTGCTAGAGGTTTTAGAGAACTATCTGATGAAATCAGAGATAGATGATTGGGGCATGGCAGCGGTGAACTTGGGATGGGGCTTTGATAGGGTGGATGCCACCGCAGATGATGACAAAATTATTCGCTGTCTTATTTCTAAAGATGAAGAGACACAATCTGTACACGTCTTTTCAGAGATTCCGGTGGGTACTGAGTTTTGGGTGACTCGGCGTGATCTGGAAAAAAATTATGATAAAGCGGATCAAATGCGTGATGCCTTGATGAATGCTATGGGTGATGACGTACCGAAGCTGATATTTCAAGTTGAGTGTGATGGACGTGGCAAGGTCATTTTTCGTGAACAAGAGAAATTAGCATTATTGAAGAGGTTACAGCATCCTATGTTGTCTGGTCGTAATGCCGATGTGCCTTGGATAGGTCTGTATGCATTTGCCGAAATAGGGCCAACTTGCGAGCAAAACTATCTCCATAATTTTGCCAGCGTCCTGAGTGCAATTTATTGATTCCAGGTGGTTGGTTTCAGATGGTTAATCTTAGATGGTTGATCTTGCTTGCATAGTCGTCTGCTTCAGAATGTCCTAACGCTCACTTGCTTGTGATTTCTCCTCCTTCTTCTAATTTGTCTTCTCCCTCTGCCTCTAATTCTGCGCTGCCTCAACAAGTGCATGATGAACTTGCTCAAGCGCGGGTAGAAATGGCTGCTTTGAGAGAAGAGAACCATGCGATGCGTAAGCAGCTTAAGCAGCTTGTTGTTGTCGATAATAAGCTGACTGCTTATCAATCTCAGTTAGATAGTCAGCTACGGATTTATCGTAAGCTGTACGAGTTAGGCAATGCCTTGAACCAAACCTTGAATCGAAGTGAGGTACTAACGCGAGTTACTCAGTTTGTGATTTATGAGCTGGGATATGAGCGCTGTTTAATCTTTTTATTTAATGCAGAAGAAGAGAGATTTAAAATTGTTGAGTTTGATGGGTATTACGAACCAGAAGTCGCCCAGCAGGTAGAAACGGTTGCTATGGCGATCACTGCACCATTAATTCAGTCTTTATGGAATTTGTCGTCAGATATAAATTCTGCATCATGTCAGCGAGACTCAGCAACAGATTATGTCGTTTGTTTAGAAACAGAAGAGCAGTCAGCATTAGCGGAGTGGAAGTTGAGCTTATGCCTTGATGAATATCTGGCTTTTCCGCTATGTCAAGATTCGGATGCTCCGTTAGGATTGTTGATAGCGGGCAATAGCGCGGCGATGTTTCCGTATCAAACCAGAGTGAGCGGCGAAGAAGATAGTGTGTTGGGTGTTGCAAATGTTGCCAGTCAGCTGGCGATCGCGCTCAATAGTTTGAACCTATATCAGATACTCAATGAAGAACGAGCGCAGCTGGAAGAGAACGTGCAAGCTCGAACGCAAGATCTCCATATTCAAAATGAATCGTTGCAGGTTGCGCTCAAGACCCTAAAACAAACTCAGGCCCAGCTCGTTCAAAGCGAAAAAATGTCTGGCCTTGGTCACTTGGTTGCGGGCCTTGCCCACGAGATAAACAATCCAGTGAGCTTCATTTATGGTAATCTTCAGCACGCTCAACGTTACATAGACGATTTGCTGGAGATTACAGCTGCCTACCAAAGCCACTATCCGGAGCCGTCCGCATCGATTCAATCGCTGCTAGAAGACTTTGATATTGATTTCTTATCGGAAGATTTGCCTGCACTGACACAGTCTATGAAAGCAGGAGCCACTCGCATTAAAGATATTGTGCTTTCTTTGCGTACGTTTTCACGCATGGATGAGTCTGAGGCAAAGTCGGTGAATATCCATTCAGGACTGGATGCGACCTTAATGGTAATAGAGCACAAGCTAAAAGGATCTGCTAAAAGCTTGCCTATTACCGTGACTAAGCACTACGGCAACCTACCGTTGTTGCATTGCTATCCAGGGCAGCTTAACCAAGTATTTTTGAATATTTTACTTAATGCTGCTGAAGTACTTGTAGGCATTGGATCTGATTTTAATGCCGGTTTAGATACTGGGGCCGATAATGTGGGCACTGGCCGCGCCGAAGCCGGCAATTTTACACCTGAAATCAGAATTACGACTACGGTGGATGCAGTGGAAGATGCTGAGTGCGTTTGTATCCAAATTGCAGACAATGGCCCTGGCCTTGGCAAGGCGATTATAGACAAGATATTTGACCCATTTTTTACGACTAAGCCCGTTGGTGAGGGCAATGGGTTGGGGCTATCTATTAGCTATCAGATTGTGTGCGATCGCCATCAGGGAAAGCTGGTGTGTGCGTCGCCCCCAGGGCAGGGAACAACCTTTTCAATCTATCTGCCCATTCTTCCATTTGGTAATGTTGATCGTTCGTTTCAGGCTGAGCTAGAGCAAGCTGAGCCAGGACGAGCTGAATCAGAGTGAGCTGAATCAGAGTGAGCTGAGCCAGAGCGAGCTGAATCAGAGCGGTCAATATGAAGGGTGCTTTAGGCTTCTTCTTTGGCATCTATCGCTACGCGCCATTCACTGGCAGAAGCTAATTCACTCACCGTTTCCTCGTGTGCAGATTTGATACTGGCAACAACGTTATTGAGCTGTCTTTCGGAGCAGGTATCGAGCAGTGCACCAAGGACTTCAGCGGCATTGGCTGCGCCCTGACCCAAAAAGGGGCTGAGTCCCCATACGTCATCTACCCACTGCTGGGCATCTGCACTTTCAAACATGAAATCGTAGAGGAGCTTTTTGGCGGTTTTGCTGCTGACAGTCATTGCGAATTCATCGATAGTAAAGCGGTTCTAGCCTATCAACTTGTGGGCCTGTAAAATCTTTTGAGAAAGTGAGAAATGAGATTGAGAAGAGAGCGGGTTGGATGCGCCGAAAGATAACTGCCGTACAATATGCTGTGGCATTGCTGTTCTTGAGTGCATTAGCGGTTTTCGGCTGGGATAAAGTCTGGCTGAGCCAAGTGAGCGTACGCAGTAAACATGGGCCAATGGCAAGGGCGAATGCTCCGATGACCGCGCCTGAGCAGCCAGTGACGTATCTTCCTCTCAACGGGCCATTGGCCAATAGAGACGCTGAGATTTCTGGCTTGGCCTGGTACGGAGAGTATCTGATTCTTTTACCTCAGTATCCAAAGCGATTGGGCGATAACATTTTTGCTTTGCCTAAGGCTGATATTGTCTCGTTTTTAGCGGGCGATCGCTCTGAACCGTTATCCCCTATTCCCATTCCGTTTGATAGCTCAGCGATCGCTAATAGTATTCAAGGCTTTGAGGGTTTTGAGGCGATCGCCTTTGCGGAGAATCAAGTTTTTCTTGCGGTAGAAGCTTCTACGCCAGCGGGCATGAGGGGGTACCTCTTATCTGGACAATTAGATCCAAATCTTAGTCAGCTAACGGTAGGACTCGAACCTAGCGTTGAAGTGCTCTCCCAGTCAGGGTTGGACAATATGTCTGAAGAGACCTTAGTAGTCGTGAGTGAAGATCTCGTGGTGGCTATTCATGAGGTCTATGGGGCGCAGTTTACAACAGTGCCGGTGACCACTGCGTTCGATTTTACGCTTTCAGAACCCGCTGTCGTGATGTCGTTTCCGCCAGTGGACTATCGGATTACGGATGCCACGGCCCTAGATTCGCAAGGGCGATTTTGGGCCGTGAACTACTTTTACGAAGGTGATGATTTTCTGCGTCCGACGCGAGATCCACTGCTTGCTCGCTATGGTCAAGGCCCAACGCACCGGCAGCAAGCCACCGTAGAAAGGCTAGTGGAGTTTCAGTACACTAGCTCAGGCACTACGCTTGTGAATAGGCCACCCATTCAGCTACAGCTGGCAGCCAACGGTCGTAACTGGGAAGGGATTGCCCGGTTAGATGAGCGCGGTTTTTTGCTGATAACCGATAAATTTCCAGAGACCATTTTGGGGTTTGTGGAAATGCCGGATGCAGAGACGCAATAGGTGACGATGGCTGTTTCAGTGCTGCATTTTGCTGTTGTCACTATACTGACTGTGCTTCGGGTTTTGCTTTTGCAGTTTTTGATTCTGTGGGTGTTGCTTTTGTGGATGACGAAATATCTAATGCCCATCGGCTCGCAATGGGCATCCGCCATCCCATGCCAAAGGCGCGATCAGTGACTTTTAGCACTGGTGCTGCCTGCCTGCGTTTGAACTCGGCCCGTGTGACTAGTCGAATGACTCTCTGGACAACGGGAGTGGAATATCCGGCGGCAATAATCTCATCGGCAGATTGTTGTTTTTGAACGAGACGTTCTAAAATATCGTCTAACACATTGTAGTCTGGCAAAGAATCTTGATCGACCTGATCGGGCTTTAGTTCTGCGCTGGGTGGCTTCGTGATGATGTGGGTGGGAATCACTTCTTGGTTTTGATTGAGCCAGCGGCAAATAGAATACACTCTCGTTTTGGGCACGTCTGCGATGACGGCAAGTCCACCGTTCATATCGCCGTATAACGTACAGTAGCCAACTGCCATTTCGGATTTGTTGCCGGTGGTGAGCAGCAAATGGCCAAACTTATTGCTGACGGCCATCAGCAAATTGCCGCGAATGCGAGACTGTAAGTTTTCTTCAGTAACGCCGTTTTCGGTGCCTGAAAATAGCTGATTGAGTGTGGTGTCGTAACCACTCATGAGTGAGCCGATGGGAATCGTGTTGGTTTGGATCCCTAAGTTGCTGGCCAGCTGTTCGGCGTCACTAATGGAATGATCGGAGCTGTAGGGAGAGGGCATCAGGATACCGAGAACGTTTTCGGGGCCGAGGGCTTCAGCTGCGATCGCACTGACAATTGCACTATCCACCCCTCCGCTGAGGCCGATGACGACTTTTTTGAATCCACATTTGCGCGCATAGTCTTTAACTCCGAGTACCAGCGCCTTCCATATTTCTTCATCTGTGGCTGTAGGTGTGGCTGCAATATCGCCTACTCGTAAATCCTGTGCATCAGCGTCAAATTCAACAATTTTTAAATCTGTTTCAAATGCGGCTAGCCGACTCACTAGCTCACCATTGCCATTGACTGCTAAGCTTTGCCCATCAAAGACTAAATCATCGTTGCCGCCTACTTGATTGACATACACAATCGGACAATTATTTTGCTTGGCTGTGTGGCTAATGATGCGCTCCCTTAAAGCTTGCTTGCCACTGACAAAGGGCGATGCTGAGAGATTTACAACAATATCTACCCCCTTAGCCACTAGCTCTTGAGTGGGATCTACGGGATAGTGACGCTTACCCCAAAAAGATTCGTTATTCCATAAGTCTTCGCAGATGGTGACGCCGACATGTACAGGGCTGCCATTAATTGTGAATACAATGCTATTGGCTGCTGTGCCCGATTCAAAATAACGATCTTCATCGAAGACATCGTAGGTTGGCAGCAATCGCTTATGAAAAATTTCTTGGATCTCACCATTTTGTAAAAGAGCCGTGCTGTTGAAGATGGGTTTTTCTCCTTTAACCGCAGCATCAGGATTGTGTTCTGCTAAGCCGATGAGCGCAGCGATGCCTGGGGGGAGTGCTTTTGCCAGGGCTTGCGTTTGTTGCTTCATCTGTTGAATGAAGCTGGGGCGCATGAGCAGATCACGAGGCGGATAGCCACAGAGCGAAAGCTCGGGCGTAAGGAGAAGATCTGCATTCAGTTCGGCTGCTTGTTGGGCGGCGGTGAGAATTCTGTCGGCATTGCCGGTGAGGTCGCCAACGGTCGGGTTGATTTGAGCGATCGCAATTTTCATGGTTAAAGAGAGATAAAAGAGAGCGGTTTGATCTGCTTTATACGTTGCTGAATCAGCCCATCATGACGGGAACTGCATGGTTTCTACAGAGTGCTTTCAGCTACAGAGTGCTTTCAGCTACAAAAACACCATCGGCTTATCTTTCAGTGGCTCAAAGGCTTCGGCATCAAACCGGTAAAGACTCGCTGGCCGACCTGCACCCCGAGACGTTTTGACTTTGGTATCTTGTAGAATGCCAAGCTTGAGCAGCCGTGTGCGAAAGTTGGAGTAGTCTGAAAAGTTTTCACCTAATACGGTGGCATAGAGCTGATACACATCACTGAGGGTAAAGGTTTCAGGGAGTACATCAAAAGCAACGGGGCTGTATTCTAGTTTGCTGCGCAGCCTTTGGTAGCCGTAGGTAAGAATTTGATTATGATCAAATGCAAGCTGGGGGACTCGGCTTAAGGGATACCATGCGATGCCGCTGACGCCATCTGCGATTAGGGCTGTATCTTCATAGCGGACGAGCGCAAAGTGACTGACCGAAAGGTAGCGTACGTTAAAGGCATCTTTGGCTTCTCTGGGATCTCGATTGGGGCCGCCAAAGGTGAACAGCTGCTCCAGATAGAGGTTGTTGACGCGAATCTTTTCGGTGAGGACTCTATCGGCTGCGGCTTCTAAAGATTCACCAACGCGCACTAGCGTGCCTGGTAAGCTCCAGTGACCGCTGAAGGGATCTTCATGGCGCATGACCAGTAATACCAACAAGCGGTTTTTGTCCGTATCGACTGAAAATATAACGGTATCAACGCCCACCTTAAAGTCTGCAAGTGCGGGTTCTGGCTGTGACTTAAGAGAATTTGGCTGTCTCGAATCCGATTGTCTCGAATCTGATTGTCTTGAATCTGATTGTTTTGAATCTGACTTTTGCAAATTCGATTGTCTCGAATCTGGTTGTTTTGAATCTGAGTTTAGCGATGAGTCGAGACTTGAGTCGAGACTTTGGTGGAGGGTGTTTGATGACATGGATAGAGGTTGCGCTTGCTAATGTAGTCACGAATAACAGGGGGGAGATCGTCTGGCACGTTGTTGCAGTTGGCGGTGCGGTAGCGGCTAGATGCGATGTTGTGCTGATAGGGCGGATGGGCGATGCGTACGGTGGCTTGAGATTGTAGTGCCTTTAAAGCTGGGCCATCTATGGGGTAGCCAGGGCGCGGGAATACGAGAATGTCTACCTGTGAGAAAATCTCTTTTGCCTGATACCACTTGGGTAACTGTGCGATTAAATCTGCGCCAACAACAAAGCTAAATTTGGCGTTGGGCCACCGCTGCTGGGCACGGGCAATAGAGTGGATGCTATAGCGATCGCTCAAACTCTGACAAACTTCGATGTTTCCCGCTGTCCGTTTTTCATTGCCGATGGCGCTGCCCATAGAGCTGCTAATGGGGCTACGACTCTGTTGGTTATTTTGTTTGCCAGTGTGTCGTGGCAGTGTATCTATTAACAATCGCAGCATTTCAGCGCGATCGCTCAGTGGGGACTGATCTGGTTTGTATGGATTTTCAGCAGCCCATACGGCTACTTGGTCAAACTCTTGTAAGAGCCATGCCAAAATGCCACGGTGCCCCATGTGTGGCGGATCGGCGCTGGTGCCAAACAAAGCAACCCGCATTGGTTTGGTCCACATCATGCTTGTTGTCCTCGCCGTGTTGCGTTTGCTAAGTTCTTTAGCCCATGAGAAATTTCGACAGGGAGCGGCTGCGGGTTTTGCAATGTGCGCACAGAGGGCGGAAGTTCGCTGACAGCCAAAGTCACGCGCTCAGAAATTTCTTGTAACATCTGAGTGGGCGCAGTGCTAGTGACCTGTCTTTTTCCTTGGCTCATGACTCGCTGTAGCAAGGGCACTTCACCGGGCAAGGCACCTTCAATATCTAACCCGAGGCGATCGCTCACCACCTGCTCGCCTTCGTAGCGACGGAAAATTTGCTTACGGCCTGGATAGGTCATTTTTCCACTCGATTCTTTCATGACCGGGATTCCGTCAATGTCTACTAATTTATAAACTCCGTTGACCGGAGAACCGGTGACTAGCTTTGTCCCAAGCCCGTAGCCATCAATGCACGCACCGGTTTGCCGCAGGTGCTCAATGGCATATTCATCTAAGTCTCCACTGGCAAAAATGGGGATGTTGGGTAAGTGCGATCGCACTTGCTTGGAGAGTTCACCTAAATTCCCGGAGTCGATTCTGACGCCACTTAATGGCTGACTAGCAGGCTGACCACTAGGCAACTCAGCCGCTGAGTTAGCCCTTACTTTTTTAGCGAGTCTTTTGGCGGCGGCTACTGTATCGTAGGTATCTATTAATAATGGTGCGCCCGGAAAGTAGCGATGAAATGCCTCGAAACCATCGTCTTCACTACCTTCGAGGGCCGAGACGGCCATCACTAGCGCATGTGCCATGGTACCGACTGGCTGACGGCCTAACTTTAGTGCGGCTAAGACGTTAGAAGTGGCATCTAATCCGCCTGCGATCGCTGCTCGCGCTGCCCACAGTGCCCCTTGTGGACTAAACGCCCGCCGCGTTCCAAACTCGTACAGCTTGGCCTTTGGCCCAGCCGCCTGCCTTAGCCTAGCGGCCCGCGTTGCAATCAGGGTTTGATAGTTCAACGTGTTCAGTAAGTAGGTTTCGGCGATTTGTGCTTGCCAGAGGGGCGCTTCTATCCGAAGCATTGGCTCATTGGCAAATACGGGTGTGCCTTCGGGCAGCGCCCACACATCTCCGGTAAACCGAAACGTTTCTAACAGCGACCAAAATTGATTGGGTGCATCCTCAAAAATTTGGGTCTTTTGCAGAGCCAGTATTTGGCTAGGACTAAAGCTCAAATTCTCCAGATAGTCCAGTCCCTGTGCTAATCCCATAGCTACTAGGTAGCCGTACCCTTCCGGTAATCGGCGGGTAAATAGCTCAAAGCTCGCAGCTCGCTGGTGTAGCCCTTCTCCTACGTAGCAAGCCGACATCGTGAGTTGGTATAAATCTGTGAGCAGTCCATACTCAGCTGCAGAAATGCCCAAAGACATTTCTCCCGGCTGACTGTTCGCTTGCAAGTCCATATCTTTCAAAACGGCCATAGAGCAGCTGTACGTAAAACTTTCTTCAAAAGGTTATGGTTATTTTAACCATAATTGACGAAAGAGTGTCATCCGTATTTGAAAGTTTTTTCTGGAATGAGCCGTTGTTTTGGGTTTTGATGCTAAGAAATGAGCGTTTTAATTTGGTGGGAATGACCAAAAAGTGCCTATTGGCTGCTGTTGGCATACAAATTTAGGGGAGTTTTCAATTCCACCCGCCACAGCAAAACTTCTTAAAGTATGGTGAAAGGTAGCTCAATCGTCGTCATTGCCGCTCACGTATTTCGTTTTAAGCTTCAACTCTCTATGAAACCTGCTATCGATGGTCAGTCTCGCACTGGTCAGGACTCTATTTGGCAAAGTATCGTTCGTTTGCTGCGTTGGGATAAGCCCGCCGGACGACTTATTTTGATGATCCCGGCTCTATGGGCTGTTGTGTTAGCGGCTAGTGGCTTGCCTGCCCAGCTCCCGCTGGCGGAACGCTTGCCCGAGCTGCCTTTAATTGGTGTGATTGTGCTGGGCACGCTGGCCACCAGTGCCGCGGGCTGTGTTGTGAACGACCTGTGGGATCGTGATATTGACCCGCAGGTGGAACGCACTAAAAATCGGCCTTTAGCGGCGAAGGCGCTATCTGTAAAAGTGGGCGTTGCGGTTGCGCTGGTGGCGTTTGTTTGTGCGTGGGGCCTTTCGTTTTATCTCAATCCATTGAGCTTTTGGCTCTGTGTGGCAGCGGTGCCTGTAATCGTGCTCTATCCATTGGCAAAGCGTGTGTTTCCCGTTCCCCAGCTGGTGCTATCGATTGCCTGGGGATTTGCGGTGCTCATTAGCTGGAGCGCGGTAACCAGTGAAATTATTTTCCCTACGTGGCTGCTATGGGCGGCAACGGTGTTGTGGACGCTGGGGTTTGATACGGTGTATGCCATCCCTGATAGGGAGTTTGATCGTAAGTTGGGTGTTAACTCAAGTGCGCTATTTTTTGGGTCGCGATCGCCCCAAGCCGTTGGCGTCTTCTTTTTGGGCACCGCTCTCTTTTTAGCGGGGCTGGGTGTGAGTTTGGGGCTAGGGTTGTTTTACTGGGCCTCTCTCGCCGGTGCTGCATACCTCTGGTATCGCGAGTACCAGCAGCTTGCTCGTGGGCCAAAATCACCTAAAGTATTCGGTCACATTTTTCGACAAAACGTCACTATTGGTTTCCTTTTATTGGCGGGCATGTTTCTTTCTGTTCTCTCAGGCATTTAGCTGTTTTCTGAGAGATTGCTTGTAGACATTCTTTTGGTGGAATGCCTCTGAGGCTGTGCTTTTAGGCATTGCCCGTAGCTCTATACGACTATTTTTGAGTTCATTTATTGTTTCATTTATGTGGTTACTGCTTGCCTCGCTCACAGCTTTTTTTGAGGCTTGTAAAGATGCCACTGGCAAGCAAAGTCTCAAAACGTTAGACGAATATTCAGTCCTGTTTAGTTTTATGGCGGTGGGTGTTGTCTTACTGCTGCCTGTCATGTTGCTGACCGAAGGCGTGCCCATCATTCAGCCTAATTTTGGCTGGGCTATTCTGGTGGGCGGCGGGCTGAATATTTTGGCGTTTACCCTGTACGTGCGGGCCTTAAAAATTGCGGATCTCTCCCTCACGGTGCCATTGGTGACCCTCACGCCTCTGTTTTTACTGGGAACCTCTCCGTTGATTGTGCAGGAATGGCCCACGTGGGCAGACGGGGTGGGTGTTGTCTTGCTCGTGATTGGCTCGTATGTGCTGAATTTGGACACGTCGCCATCAGGTTTGTCGGCTCGTCAGTCTTGGTTGGCACCTTTGCAGGCGATGGTGCGCAATTCGGGCAGTCGTCTGATGCTGTGTGTGGCGTTTCTGTGGAGCATCACCTCAAACTTCGACAAAATTGGGGTTTTGAATTCTTCCCTGCTGTTTTGGGTGATTTCACTTTTTACAACGATTGCCGCTGGGATGGTGCCATTTGTGTTTCTACGCGGGCGCAGCTTTCCGGACGTATTGAAACATTTGTTGACTCAGTGGAAACTGCTAGGGATAACAGGCGCCTTTAATGCGATCGCTGTAACGTGCCAAATGTTGGCGCTGCCCTTGGCCCCTGTGACACAAGTAATTGCGATCAAGCGGATGAGCGCATTAATTTCTGTTTTGTTTGGTCATTTTTTCTTCGGAGAAAAAGGCGTGAAATCTCGATTAATTGGTGCGGCTATTATGGTTGGCGGCGTTGCGGTCATGTCCTTAAACTAACGTTTCAAGGCCATCCCCATACGGAAACATGTTGGATTGTGACAGTAATTTGATGATCCACTGTGATCAAGATTCAGATTAGCTATAAGATGGGGGGGAAGAACACGATATCGGTTACAGGTTTGCTTTTCTGTCTAAAGGGTTTCCCTTAAGTTTTACAGGCTTCCGTCCGACTTATCTCATTCTCAATATCCTGTTTAATTTTTTGGAGACAACATATGGGCGTTTATATAGGGAATCTTTCCTATGACGTGACAGAGGCCGACTTGAACGGCGTCTTTGCTGAGTACGGCACCGTCAAGCGCGTAACCCTTCCTACGGATCGTGAAACTGGTCGCGTCCGTGGCTTTGCTTTTGTCGATCTAAGCAGCGACTCTGAAGAAGACGCAGCAATCGAAGCGCTAGACGGCGCAGAGTGGATGGGCCGTGACTTGCGTGTCAACAAAGCTAAGCCTCGCGAGCCTCGCCGCTAGGTCTTTTTTAATTAATCTTTGACTAACTTTTGGGGTATTGCCCAAGTCAAAGTGCTTAAGACGATCATTGATAGATTAAGACTGCGCTGACACGGACTACTAGAACGATGATATTCAGCCTACGCTGATTCAATATGCAAGATTAGCCTTGGACTTCTTAGAAAGTTTAGGGCTAATCTTGTTGTCTCTGGATAGTATGGTTTGAGGCTTACACTATTCTGCTTTGATCCTTCTGTGGTTTGTCTGAATGCTGTTGCTTGCATGAAAAACTCTCATGTCAGCTACATGTATGAGAAACCGCAGATAAACAAGAATTAACCGTTAGTCTTTAGGTTTTCCTCGACTGAGCATTTCCACTCATTTTCTGTTCATTTCACTTTTTGTTTTTTAAGGAGACTCCTTTTATGGGCGTTTATATTGGCAACCTTTCTTACGACGTAACACAAGACGACCTCAGCGAAGTATTTGGTGAGTACGGTACTGTGAAGCGTGTAACCCTTCCTACTGACCGTGAGACTGGCCGCGTGCGCGGCTTTGCATTCGTGGATTTGAGCAGCGACTCTGAAGAGGATGCTGCGATTGAAGCGCTAGACGGCGCAGAATGGATGGGCCGCGACTTGCGCGTAAACAAAGCTAAGCCTCGCGAGCCTCGTCGCTAATCGGCTGCTTTTTTTACCTGCCGTGTAATAGCGGCTGTGTAATAACGGCTGTGTAATAGCGGCTGTGTAACAACAACAACTCAATAAATGTCAGCGCCCAGAATAGCTTTTGTCTGTTCTGGGCGCTGATGTTGTTGGCCGGTTGCATTAATGGTTGATGTTGCCCATTAAATTCATTCGCGTTAGGTTCGCTATTTGTAGGTTCGCTATTTAAAATGCGCATCCATTGGGCTGAGGCTCTGCACTGGCCAGCTCTGCGGCAAAAGAGGGCGGCAGCGTTGTTGGTATGAACCCTTTGCTTGTGGTTCCCTCCATTGCAAGGTTGCTGTATCCGGAAGGGTGCATGTGCACTCGCACAATGACGGGCTGATTTGTTTCGATATTGATGGGGCCACCGGAGCGGGTAAAAGGTTGTTCATTGATGTGGCTATGGGCCAAGATCCGACGATAAATAAGGGTTTCATCTGGGCTAACGACTTCCCACCAATTGGCATACGCGTCGCATCCGGTATCCGGGCTAGCAATGGTGATGGCAAAGGTGTAGTTGCCAGAATTACCTGAGACGTTAACGTTCGTAATCTGTGCGGCTTCGGTCTCGGTTTCTTCTGGTGCGATCGCCTTCTCCGTACCCTGGGTGCTACTCTGTTCTGCTGTCCCGGTTTGCGTAGGTGCCTGCGCCGTGCAGCCTACCGACAACACCATCAAAAACATTCCTAAACAGACTCTTTTCATCTTTAGCCCTTTCCTACGAAACTTTTGCTTGCTTTTGATGCCACGCTTTGGCCTGTTGTCTAATTTCGTTGAGTTCCTCATCTGACATTCTATCCAGGTTTTTAAGGATAAAATTCATCCGACCTTGGCTGCTTAATTTTTCTCGATGCCGATCTAAAAAATCCCAATAAAAGAAATTAAACGGACAGGCATGCTCTCCAATCCGTGCCTTTTTGTCGTATTTGCAGCCTTTGCAATAGTCACTCATTTTATTCACATAGTTAGCGCTAGCGGCATAGGGCTTCGTGGCTAATACGCCACCATCTGCAAAAAGGCCCATCCCAATCACATTGGTTTGCATGACCCAATCGTATGCATCTATAAACGCTGCATGGAACCAATCTTCTACTTCTTGCGGAGAGAATCCGGCTATGAGCGCAAAGTTAGCCAGGATCATCAGCCGCTGAATATGGTGGGCATAGCCTGTGCGCTTCAGGGTATCGATGGTTTGGTGCAAACAGTTCATGTCAGTGTCTGCATTCCAAAAAAAGTTAGGCAGTGAATAGGTGTGCTGAAAGTAGTTACGAGACGGATAGTCTTCATCTACATGGTTATAAACGCCGCGCATGTACTCGCGCCATCCCATCACCTGACGGATAAAGCCTTCTACGCAGTTCAATGGAATGTCATCTTTTTCGTAGGCTGCTTCTACGGCTGCAATGACTTCCATAGGCTGCAATAGACCAAGATTGAGATAGGGCGAGAGCAGTGCGTGCCACATGGTGTCTTCACCGGTTACCATTGCATCTTGATAGGGGCCAAAGGTTTGGATTCGATTCGTTACAAACTCCTCTAATACCTGTAGCGCTTGCTGCCGGGTGATGCCCCAGCCAAAGTTATTGATATCTCCGAACGTTTCAAAATCGGCGGTCTCAACCTGTTTAATGACGTCTTTTGTGATGGCATCTGGCTCAAACACCAGTGGCTCAGGTGGTGAAATGTTGCCTTTGGGAGGCTTGCGGTTTTCTTTGTCAAAGTTCCACTTTTCTCCTACTGGCTTTTTGCCATTCATTAGAATGTCGAATCGCTTACGACCTTCTCGGTAAAAAGACTCCATTAAAAGACTTTTTCGTGACTTTGCCCACTGTTCAAAATCTTGTGTAGACCATAGAAAATGGTTGTTAGCCGTTTGTTCTATCGCGCAAGAAATCTGAAGATTATTCAACAATGCCTTAAAGGGACGATCCGCAGGTTCCATGACCCGCAGTTCCTTTATCTGATGCTTTTTGACCCATGCACTTAGCGGCTTTTCAAAAGTATCTGCTGTTTCATACGTGACCTGCCATCCGGCTTCTTTGAGTTCTGCCGCAAAGTGCCGCATCGCTGACCACACCAGCACTAGCTTTTGCTTGTGATATCGCCGTTCTTGTACGTGGCTTAGCGACTCAATAATGATGACAGGCGTATTTGCCTTCTCGGTTGCCCTGCTTGCTAACGCCGACTGGCCCATCCAAAGCTGATCGCCCAACACCCAAATGCCAATCGTCATACCGTTACTTAATCTTTTGCGTGGATACTTGCGCTCTCTAGTGTATCGCTGCTTTGGGTGTGAGGCGTGCGCCTAAAGTGGGGCGATAGGATGTTGGAAGATGGGCTATTGGAAGAGAAGGCGGTAGGAGATAAGACGGTGGGTGATGAGGCGTTGGACGATTACTGGGTAAGTGTGATGCCCCAGTTGCTGAGGTGAGTGGTGAGCCAACGGGCTTCTTTGGGGGTGCATAGAACCTTGATGTGATAGATGCCTTGGTGTTGGGTGAGATAAAGCGTGAAGGTCGCTTGGCTGAGCAGGGGCCAGTTCCGCCGGCGGATGGTGACTTCTTTTAGGGGGGCGGCTGAAATGTGGATGGGATTAAGTTCGGCAGGGGTGAGCTGTGAGGGCGGTTTGCTTTGAAATGCTTGTATGGGTGCGGTGAGATGTAGTTGAAACGTGTTTTCGGGGGTGCGCATGAGGCGAATGCTGGCGGTTTGAGGATTGGCTTTAATCCAAAGCCGCAGTGGACTGACGGAGAGCGTGAGAAGTCCAAAAATGAACAGCAATGGGTAAAGCGCCAATAGCATTAGCTTGGAGAGAATTGCGCCTTGCATAAGTTGCCAGATGAAAAAGCCCAAAACTATCGCCATGATCGTCAGCCTGATCACGGTAAGTATGCGGTTTTTTCCTTTTTTCCAGTAAGTCATCCACTGAGGATCTTCTTTGTGATGGGTGATGACCTTATCGGCTTGCCGGGAGAGTAGGCGAAACGCAACTGAGAACAAACTTTTGCCGCGCAGCCGGCGCTGCCAAAACTCAATTTCTAGCTCTTCACAGCCGAGGGCATTGGGTGAGGGTTCAGTAGTGGCTGGTGCAGGGGGAATATAAAATAAGCTGAAATCTGCGTAGGTTCTTTGCTGGGACTGCTGTTTGCGTTTGACTCGGCTGATGAGCTGATGGCCGATGCTAGATTCTGATGCGATCGCTCCAGGCCCGGCTAAGCGGTGCGGTGATATTTTTTTAGGTAGGGTGAGCTGGTGCAGTGCCGCAGCGGCTGAGGCCGTTCGTTTGGATAAATCTACGTGGGTGAGCTGCTGAAGCCATTGAACAAAAGCTGGAGAAAGTGCGGCGTTGAAGTTGATTTGTAAGCCGTTTTGCATCAAGGTGACGGGGTGCTCTCCGGTAGCCAGGTAGATAAGGGTTGCCCCGAGTCCGTACAGATCAGAGGCGGGTTTGGCTCGACCGCCGAACTGCTCGGGAGCCATGTAGCCATAGGTGCCCACAATGGTGAGGGTGCCGTCGTGCTGGAGGGTTTGTACAGAACCAAAATCTATTAGAGATAATTTGCCAAGGCCGGACGTTTGAGCCGTGGAGTTTGGGCTCGGTGCTGCGAGAAGAATGTTGCTAGGTTTGATGTCTCGATGGATGATGCTGGGGTCTAAGGTATGTAGGTGGTGGAGCGTGGTGAGCACTGATTGGGCAATGCGCTTGAGGCTTTGCTCATTAAACCGGCGGCCTGATGTGACTAAAGATTGTAGAGAGTGCGCTTTAATGTAGGTTTGAACCAGGGCAAAGCCTTTTAGCGTAGGCGTTTCAATATCAAAAAAGTTGAGATATTTGGGAATGGCGGGATGGTTGAGCTGCGCTAGGGTCTGGGCTTCTCTTTGAAAGAGTTTGAGCGATTGCCAGGTGAAATCTGGCCCGAATAGCATGAGCTTAAGGATGACAGGTTTACCTGTTTTGTTATCTTTTGCGAGGTAGGTTCTGCGGCCTGCATGCTTGCCTAAGATTCGCTTGAGCTGATAGCGATCGCGCAATATCTTCCGTAAAGACTGATCTATGTTCTCTCCTTCAAAAATCTCTTTGGTTAGTTGCACCGTCATATTGTGTTGCCTTTTCGTGATTCTTCCAGTCTGTGAGTATTTCTAATTTGTCGCTGCCGATCTGCCGCTGCCAATCTGCCGTTGCCAATCTGTTGTTGACGAGCTGTTTTCGATGGACTGTTGTGTCCAGTTGTTTATTCTGTTCCTGCTCAACTGGCCTTTCTCAAATGTTCCTGCTCAACTGGCCCTTCCCAACTGGCCTTCATCCTTCTCTAAGGGCTGCGTCATAGCGCCATTGAGCAATGCAGCCCGCGAGCCAGTGCATATCTGAACGAGTGCCTGCAAGGCGCATCCAATAGTGATAGTGCTTATAAAGTGTGGTCTTTGATTTAACGGTTTTATTTCTGGAAGTGAAGCCAAACTTGACGTTGGGATGAGAGGTGAAGCTGATATGACTATCTACAAAACTATGGTTTGCAGATAGTCTGATGCGCTCCAGTGGAATATCTGAGAAATGAGTGATGTGACCAGCGGCTTTTAGGGAATTGGGTGTTGATGTTGTGGTGCTTTTCTTTTTAGGGGTAACTACTCAGGCTTAAATCTTTCAGTTGATTAAAATCGCTTCAAAGGTTTACAGGCTAGGGTGTTGGGAGTCTTGTCCAGGCAGTTTTAGATTGGTCAAACGAACGCCAAAATTCAATATCAGTGAAGCAGAAATCAGAGCCGTCTACCGGCAAGGAGAGGAAGCGGTTGTTGAGCTAGTCAGCGCGCTGGTGTCGCGGCTAGCGGAAGTAGAGGCGCGTTTAGAGAAACTGGAAAACCAACAGAAAAAGAATAGTCGCAACAGCAGCAAGCCCCCGTCAGGAGATGGCTTTGGCAAACGGACGAAGAGCCTGCGCAAAAAGAGTGAGCGTCCCAGTGGGGGCCAACCCGGCCATCCGGGTAGCACCCTGGAATGGAGCGAGGCAGTCGATACGGTTGTGAACCATCCAGTCAATGTTTGTGAGCATTGTGGGGTATCGCTAGCGACGAGTACAGTGATCGGGCATGAGTATCGCCAAGTCCATGAGTTGCCGCCGCTTCGTTTGCAGGTGATAGAGCATCAAGCAGAGGTGAAACGTTGTGGGCAATGCAACCGGATAAATCGTGGGAGCTTTCCACCAGATGTCAGCACTCGGGTGCAGTACGGCAAGTCATTCAGAGGACTCATGATGTACCTGATGACTGCCCAACTATTACCCTCAGATAGAACCTGTGACGTGCTTAGTGACGTGTTCGGGTGCGATATTTCAGAAGGGACGTTGTACAACGCTAGAGAGAAGTGTTTTGAGCAATTAGAGCCGGTTGAGCAACAGATAAAGGCGGCGATTGCACAAGCCGAGGTGGCCCATTTTGACGAAAGTGGTCTTCGAGTAAATGGCAAGCTGTGGTGGCTCCATGTCGCCTCAACGGCTGGGCTGACTTATTACTGCGTACATTCGAAGCGAGGTCAAAAAGCGATTGACGAGATGGACATCCTGCCAAACTTTGACGGGGTTAGTGTCCATGATGGATGGGCCAGCTACTTTTTGTACGATTGTGCGCATGCTTTGTGCAATGCCCATCATCTGCGCGAATTACGCTTTGTTGTAGAACGCTACAAACAACCCTGGGCAGAGCAGATGAGTAAATTGTTGTGCCACATCAAGAAACACGTAGAGCGGGCTAAAGCTCAGGGAAAAAGTGCGCTGAGCGCTGCTGTCATTGCCGCGTTTGAGTGTCAATACCAAGCCCTAATCGCAGATGGGTTTGAGGCAAATCCGCCACCGCCTGTAGATGAGAATGCACCCAAGAAAAAAGGTCGAGTCAAGCAAAGTCCACCCAAAAACTTACTCGACCGACTTGACTTACACGATACGGCTGTTTTGGCCTTCATGTACGACTTTCGCGTGCCGTTTGATAACAATCAGGCTGAACGGGATGTGCGCATGATGAAGCTCAAGCAGAAAATTTCAGGTTGTTTTCGAGCACTGGCGGGCGGACAACAGTTCTGTCGGATTCGAGGCTATATATCGACTCTAAGAAAGCAGGGAATAGCTGTACTTGATGCACTCTCTCGTATCTTTGCTGGAGACCCGGTGATGCCAGTACTTTAGCCTGAGTAGTTACTTTTAGGGATAGTTTGGTTGGCAGGGCTGGATAGGGTTTGCAGGCTTAATACAATGGAGCCATTGCCCTGACGAGAGAGTTTAAGGCTTGCTTTTGGTGGATTTTTGAGCTGCGCGGTAGGGTGCCATTGCGTTGGCAGGAGCAGCCAAATGAGTGCTCCGATAAAGGTGATGAGAAGTGTGAATAGAAACAAGCTACCGACATAGGGGATAGAGCCTACTAGCGGTAGAACAAAGATAAAAAAGAGTGAGGCACCACAGTATATGCCAATGCTGAGGGCCTTGTTGTTGGTATCCAACATTCTATATTGAGGGATGAGGCCATTTTGGATGAGATAGGCCATGCATTCTTTGTTGCGCAAGGGCTCTCGAATGCGAGACTGCAAACAGCGAATTTCCAGTTCATCAGGGGTTGCTGCGAGCCAAAAGTCACCACGAGACAAATGGCTGGGCAGCATGTGAGGGGCAACTTGTGGGTTGCGATGGTGTGATTGAGCGGCGGCTGCGCTGCGATGGAATGGCTGGATACGATGGGGTTGCCTGAGCTGTTGAATGGCCTGCTCGGCAGAGGACGTGCGCTGTGATAAATCGGGGTGGGTGAGCTGGGTGAGCCACTGGCTAAAGGACGTGGAGAATCTGACGAGCTTAGAAAATTCGAGTTTGAGGCTGTCTTGAGAAAGTTGGGTGGGGTGCTTGCCGGTGGCAAGATACAGCAAGGTTGCACCTAAGCTGTACAAGTCCGAGGCGGGTTTGGCGCGTCCGCCAAATTGCTCGGGTGGCATGTAGCCGTACGTGCCGACAATGGTCATGGTGCCGTCTATCTGGGCGGTTTGGACGGCACCAAAGTCAATGAGGAAGAGTTTGGCCGGGGTCGTATCGGTGGCGGCGCTGAGGAGAATGTTGCTGGGTTTGATATCTCGATGGATAACGGTTGGCGAATGGCTGTGGAGGTATTTCAGAATGCTGAGCAGGGAGAGCGCTATGGGCTGTAGTTCTGATTCGCTGAAGCGCCTGCCCTCTGTGACCCATGCTTCTAATGACTTGGCCTGAATGTAGCTTTGCACTAGCGCAAAGCCTTTGCCAAGAGGCGTGCGTAGCTCAAAGGAATCGAGATAATTAGGAATGGCTGGGTGGCTGAGCGATTTTAGGGTTTCGGCTTCTCTTTGGAAGAGTGTGAGTTCTTCCCAGGTAAAGTCTGGGCCAAAGAGCACCAGCTTTACAACAACGGTGGCTCCGGTTTGGGTGTCGGTGGTGAGGAGGGTGCGGCGGCCTGTTTGTTTGCCTAGAAGTGCTGTGACTTGGTAGCGATCGCCCAACATCTGACCTACAAAAGTGTCGTCGATAGCGTTCGCCGCAACCATGATTTGATGCACCTGAGAGACTATCTCTAGGTTTCCCATCGAGCATGGTTAATGTATGGGCGCTTGGCCCCACTGCACCAGATGATCGCGCAACCATTGAATTTCGCGTTGGGTGCCTGAAATTTCGATTTGGCTGAGGCTAAGCGCGTCTGGGGGGGAAAGGGCAATAACCAGGTGAGGCTCGGTGGCAAAGTGCGCATTCACGGAGAGCGATCGCACTTCAATTCCAGACAAGCTTGGTGTGGATGATCTGAGCGCTGGTGGCTCCTCTGATGAGCCGATGGCTGCTGATCTGAGCGCTGGTGGCTGCTGAAACGGAGAAGGGATGGGGACAGTTGTTGTTTTGAGGCGTGTACGCCCTGATTCTAAAGACGAGAATCTGAGCAGGGTTTCTTTTGTGCGACGAGATGCCTTAGATGACAGCACCGGATAGTAGAACCCAAATGCGACGATTGCGATCAGCATAAAAATGACTAACCCGCTGACATCTGAGAGAATCGCTAACCCCAGTGCTATCCAAAATCCAGCGAAGGCCAGCGCAGAGAGTGCAAATGGCGTGGTTGCTTTGGTGGCTAGCTTTTGATTCCTTTCAGTGGCGGCTGAGTACTCTTTGATGCGAGCAGAGAGACAGCGGATTTCGAGGGAGTCGGCTGTTGTTGAAATTTTGAAATCTGCGAGGATGGGGGCGAGTGGGAGCGCCGGTGCCTGGGGCGTTGCCTCATGGGATCGCTGAAGTATTGCTGGGGCGGTTGTTATTGTCGGCGGCGGCGGTGGCGCAGATGCTTGATGTTGTAAGCGGGTGAGGGTTTGTTGGGCCGTTTCTACGGTGCGAATGCGCCGAGCCATATCTGGATAGGTGAGGCGGCGAATCCAGTTAGTAAAGGCATTAGACAGATTGGATGTTGATTCAAAGTCAATCTGCATATTGTCTTGGGTGAGATCGGCGGGGTGCTGACCTGTGGCTAAGTAAATGAGGGTAGCGCCCAAGCTGTAGAGATCGGAAGCGGGCACGGTGCGACCACCAAACTGTTCGGGTGGCATGTAGCCATAGGTGCCGACGACTGTCATGGTGCCGTTGGTGCGGGCGGTTTGTACGGAGCCAAAGTCTACGAGGAAAATGGTGAAGTCATCGTTGTCCTTGGAGGCTTGCAGCAGAATATTGCTGGGTTTGATGTCGCGGTGGATGATGGGCGGATGCCGGTGGTGCAGATAGCTGAGAATGCCAAGGAGGGCGTGGGCGATCGCTTGCAGTTCAGCTTCACTAAATGTGCGTCCGCCATCGACCCAGGCTTGTAAGGATTTAGCGTCAATGTAAGTTTGCACGAGGGCAAAGCCTTTGCCGCCTGCAATATCGACCTCAAAAGAGGTGAGGTATTCAGGAATGGCAGGGTGGCCTATCGCTTGGAGCGTTTCGGCTTCACGTTCAAATAATTTGAGATCTTGCCAGGTAAAGTCGGGTGAGAACAAAATGACCTTAATGACGACTTGCTGCTGGGTGGTGGTGTCTTTTGCAAGAAACGTTCTGCGGCCTTTTTGCTTGCCGAGTAGGGCTTGGATGAGATAGCGATCGCTTAAAACTTGCCCAACTAGCTTATTCATTCGTTTGCTCTCTTGTTACTGCCAACTGTTTCCACTGATTGAGCGCATTAAAGAACCAGTGAATGTCGTCTCTATCTCCTTTTATATGCACCGCGCGTTCTTCTTTATTTTCGAGGCACTGAAATTTTACAGCAGTTGAATGTTGATGCGTGGCGATGGCGGTGATGGGTAGGGTAGAGCAAAATTCAAAGTGTTCTTTGGCTTTGCCCTGATAGGTATCAATGAACAGGGTGAGATATAGCTGATCTGCGGTTAATTCTTGGATAGTTAAGTGGGCGATTTGATAGGTTTTGATGCCTTTTCTTGTTTTCTTTTTGGCTCGGTGCGCTGCGTAGAGGCTAAAACCAATGATGGCTATAATGAGCGCGATACGAAGCCCGAGCGTTACGCTAAACAGTAGGAACGTGATGACGCTATACAGCGTAATGATGCCTACCGTATATAGGGTTGAGTTACTTTGCAGCGGCACCTTTATTTTAGGAAGAGAGAACTGTTGATTGTTGAGTAAGCGCTGCGGTGAGAACTGAACCTCTAACATTTCTGAATCAGAAAAGGCCGTGAAGTCTCGGTGGGTGGAGGTGGCTATATCAGTGGCTAAGAAGGTTCTACGGCCTCTTTGCTTGCCGAGGACAGCGGTGATGAGATATCGGTTTTGGAGGGTTTGCCCAATTAAGGAGGCCATGCTGTTTTCTGCTGCTGAGATGAGTCCACTGAAGACTGAACGCAGATAAAAGCGCCGGTGAATGGAAAAGCACTCATTGCTTGCGGTTGCTGTGAACAACATAGCGAATGAGTGCTTTTCCGAGTGAGCAGTGCCATCCACTCGTCAATTTGGCTAAATAGTATGGCCACCAGTACATTTGGCTAAATAGTATGGCCAAATGTACTGGTGGCCCAGTGGGTGGCGCTTATCAGGCGATGGGGTGCGGCAGGGTTTCTTGGCTCCACCGGGCAATGCGGGCATGGAGCCAACGGATCTCTTGCCGGGTGCCTGTGATCCGTAGCTTATTTTTACCGTGCGTATCGCTGGTGTACAAAGTGAGGCTTAGCTGCCCACCAACCAGATAAGTGCTGGCAGCTACTAGCTGAACCGGCAGATTTGAGAAGTGGATAGTGGTGGCTGGGTCTTTAGCGGCTTCTGTGCTCTGAGCTTGAGTGCCATATGGTGGCACTTTTTTGGCTAAAGGAGCCGTTGTCAGGCTCAAAAATGTTTGATTTTTGGGGGTGTTTACAAAGCGGAGCTTGGCAGTTCGACTGGGGGCAGGCCCTTTGGATGGGGTTGAGAGCTTCCAGAATACTGGAATTGCGATCGCGACGAGAATGCCAAAAATGGTTGATTTGGTAAGTACCACGCTGCCACCAACTAACAAAATGGTGGCTGCGATCATGAGCGGGCTGAGTTCTGGTTCGTCGGTGGTGTCTTTTGGGGCAGTAAAGACAGGGCAGGTGCGTAACCGATCCTGCGAAAACTGAACTTCTAGTCCGTAGCTGGTGGCGCAGATTTTGAAGTCCGCGTAGGAGTTTTGAGGCTCTGCGGTGAGTCCTTTCCGAACAAGGGTGAGGTTGTTCTGGGTGAGCGTTTTTGGGGGTTGTGTCTCTGGGGTTAGCTTGTTAGCGGTGAGCGTGTCGTTAGCGGAAGCGGCGGCTGGAAGACTCTCTGAAGTAAGGACGTCTGGGTTGAGGGTATTGTCTGATGAGGGGTCAGGCAAATTTTCAGAGCTGGGGGTGAGCTGATTGTAAGAAGTCATAGAGAGAGTGGGCTGTAGATTGAAGGCGATCGCTCTGTTACATCACTCGCAGTGCAGATAGGGGGTAGCCGCTTTCTTAAGGCGATTTATCTGCGCGTTGCTATAACTAGAACGTCGTCATCACTGACGGTTTTGTAATAAATTGATGTCTGGCAGGTAATGTCCGACAGGAGGTCTGTCTGACATGGCTGGTTGAACATGAGGTAGAGCACGCGAAAATTGATTGTGAGAAAGTGGCACACCCTTACACAGATGCCTCCGTGTAATTGCGCATCTCTTCTGAATAATCCATGGTCTAGGGGAAGGATTGTGAGATTTAGGTATAAAAAAATACATGCTACAAATACGGCGCATTAATTTAAAGACTGAGCAGATTTATGGAACATTCGGGAACAAATCAATCCTCCCCTAACGGTCAGTTATCTAATATTGCTAAAGACAGAGGCGAGGCCGGTTCTTTGGTCGCTGATATCGGTCAAACCTTTGTGATTGCCTACAGAGAACCGACCGAACAGCTGACTCAAACGCTCTCGCAGTTTGGCTTAGACTCTACGGTGCTAAGGCAAGTGCACCAGCCAGGTTACGAGACTTATTCACCCAGCTTTTTGTGTTTGTTGAACCATCGCTGCGCTTGGGAGAAAGCCGTTGCTTCTGAACAACCCACGTTGATTGTAGAAGCGGATTTTGTGCCCGTACAAAACTTTGCGACGCTGCCGCCTCCGTATAATCCGGCGGATCCGAATTTGGGAATTGCTTGGCTATATACCTGTGCGCCCCAGGTATATAACGTTGTGACTACGGCTAAGGGACGCTTTGCCCAAGGCTATTCCACATCTATGGTGGCTTATGTGGTGAGCGCTAAAAGCGCTCAATTGCTGATTGAACTCGCCGAGCAGGTTGCACAAGATCCTGGCCCTACGGCTTATTCTCCCTGGGACTCGGGCATTGAATATTATTTGCGAGATAGGGGCCTACGCAATTATGTGCCCTTTCGTAACTACGGTGAGCATGGCGGTGCCCCTAACCCCGAACATAAGCAAAATAAGCTCAGCAAAGCGCATCGCGCCGATGTTTTGTACGGGAAACTTGCATTTTCCCCTATGTACGCTCAGCGCGAACAAGCTGCCCCTAGCTCAACGGGTATGAGTCGCCGTCACCGTATGAATCGTATAGACTGCTGGAAAGGCAGAGCCTACGGACGCATTAAAGGATTAGGGCGATTGTTGTTGTTGAAATATTTGCGCGGTGAAGTGGTGAAAAAATCTGAGCAAGGCGGCGAGCTAGTGAAGTGGGCCATTACCCGTCAGCTTACGCTTTAGCTATTGACTCGATCTATTCCTCTTCAGCGCATTGACTGGTCAGCGCATTGACTGGTCAGCTCATTAACTGGTCAGCTCACGCCTTTGGCATTATCTTTTTCCTTGCATCACCCGCATTATCCCTGGGCGAGCTTTATCAAGGCATCTCCGGTTACCCGGCAACCTGTCCAGTCATCCATCATGACTGCGCCCATAGCTTTATAGAGTGTGATTGCATTTTCGTTCCAGTCCAGCACGCTCCACTCTAATCGCCCGCAGCCTTGCTCTACTGCGCGGTTGGCGAGTGCCTTGAGAAGTTCGGTGGCAATGCCGCGCCGTCGGTAGTCTGGCAGTACAAACAAATCTTCTAAATAGATGCCTGGCTTCATTAAAAAGGTAGAAAAGTTATAGAAATAGATAGCCGACCCGACGGCTTTGCCCTCTACTTCTGCAATGAGTGCGCTGGCAGGCGCTGGCTGGGTGCTGGCATCGCCAAACAGCCCTTTATGCAAATCTGCTTCCGTACCGACCATTTCATGGGCTAACTTTTCATACTCAGCCAGTAGCTGACAAAACGAGAACATAGCCGGAACGTCGGCAGGGGTGGCAGGTCTAATCAGGGGCTGAGTCATTCGTGTGTTGTAAGCGAGCGTGTTTGTATTATTGAGTGGGCTATATTAACTTGCTGGTGACTTTTCCGATGATGAGCGATCGCGCTACGACACCAAAGCTACGGCTATCGCTGCCCTCTGCGGCATTGTCGCTCAGCACATAACAGCTCCCATCATAAAAAGTTTCACTAATGCGCTTAATCATTCGCACATTGGGCTTGAAAGGATGAAAACAAACAACAACATCATTTGCAGAAAGCGGTGTTGTTGTACTGACAGGACGCACTAAAACATCTTCTCCTGAGCAGAGGGTGGGCCGCATAGAATGGCCTGTGACATGGAATCTCCAGCGTTTGCCTAATGCCCACAGTCCAATTTCTTTCCAATCGCGTTTTAGCGGCATGGTGAGAGTTGCTGGCGTTTGTCTTCAGATAAGCAATCTATCAATAGTTTGTATCCATAACTAGTGTATACACATAGCTAACCCCATCACTTAAAAGCGATCGCTCTCTTTAACTTGGCCCTGAGTTCAGGAAAACTTGGCCCTGCGTTCAGGAAAAGAGAGCGATCGCCCGCAGAGATGGGGCGAGTGTACGTATGACTAGCTAGCGGTGTACCAAGAGACATCGCGGCTCTTAGTGGCCCAGAAGATGCCATGAATCTTTTCAACAGCTGCCATTAGCTCTTGGCAGTGCTGAGTGCTGACTTCTACCTTACAAGCAGAGCAAAGCTTTGCTGCTTTCCAGAACGTGTCATGCAGATCAGGATACTTCTCCAAGTGCACGGGCTTGAAATAGTCAGTCCAAAGAATCAACAGCTCATCTTTAGTGATTTGAGCTTGTTCTTCTTTAATGGCAATGAAGCGAGACATGGTGTTTTGATAAGAGGCCATGGCTTGGGTATCGCTACCGTCGGGGTGCTGCAAGTCCAGGATCTTTTTGGTCATAGATACGACCGCTTCGGCTGCAATGCGCGCAGAAGAAGGATCGTACACGCCGCAGGGGCCATCGCAATGGGCCTGGACTTCAGGAGCTGGGAACCAAGCCTTTAGCGTAGAAACAGCGTTGCTAAACATAAATAAATCGTAATTTACGAAGTTACGACTTTAGTATACCGCCCTACCTTTTTTGTGGATGAACTGTTAAGCAGGCCGTTATGGATAGCAATATCCAGATAACGTACGGTATAGTTCTTTAGAACAAAAGTATTATAAACGGCTTCTTTTCTTCGATATGCGCAAGGATATGCACGGATTTTTGAGATATCTGTCGAGGATGGCGGTGGTTTTGGGGGTGATGGGTGTTAGTGGCTGTCATCAGCCGCTTTCAGAAGAAGCGCGATATGCTGCTTTGCCGCCCTGCGCAGATCAAGACTGCGATTGTAGTGATTTTGTGAGTCAGCACGTTGCGCAAGATGTGTTGGATGCGTTTGAAGAAGATTATTTTGAGCTGGATCAAGATGGTAATGGTCAGGCTTGTGAGCGTTTGCCGCAGGTGGATTTAAGTCTGGATAGAGAGACTTATTTTTCTAATAATGAGCATCTTATGTTTGGCAATATGAGCAATGCCGGACAGGCTAATCCTGACAACATTTTGATAGAAAGAGAGCAGTATGCGCTGTCTTATAGTAAGTCTTTGAATCGGTTGAATTGGGCGAGCTGGTGGGTAGATGAGCGTTGGCTGGGCTATACCGGCAGGCAGGATGATTTTCGTCAGGATGGGTCTTTGCCGGAGGGGTTTTATCAGGTGCCTGCGGATGAGTTTCGGCGCAGTGGGTATGACCGGGGGCATATGGTGCCATCGGGCGATCGCACAGCGAACCCCAGAGATAACTCTCTTACTTTTTTAATGACGAACATTTTTCCGCAGGCGCGTGAGAATAATCGTGGGCCGTGGCGTGAGCTAGAAGAGTATGGGCGTGAGCTAGTGGAGAAACAGGGAAAGTCGCTTTATGTGATGGGCGGGGTGTATGGCGATAACGGGAATACGGGGCGAGTGACGATTCCGGGGCGCACTTGGAAGGTAATAGTGGTGTTGGATCATATTGATGATGAGGTGGATAGGCGCACGGATGTGATTGCGGTGGATATGCCGAATAGTGATGAAGTGGAAGGAGATTGGCAAGATTATGTGACTACTGTGGATCGCATTGAAATTGCGACGGGTTACGATTTGCTGTCGGAGGTGCCTGAGGAGATTCAGAGAGTGGTGGAGAGTCAGCGAGCAGCAGAGTAGTGCTGCGACGAAGTGATCGCAAGCCGTCATGGCCCTCGAAGCCGACTTCAAAATTATCATGACCGGCACCCCCATCGAAAATCACTTAGGAGAACTCTGGAACCTCTTCCGATTCATCAATCCCGGCCTGCTCGGCTCTTTAGAACGCTTTAATCAGCGCTTTGCTTACCTGATTGAGCGTGACCAAGATGGCCCTGCCCGTGACACCCTGCGCAGTCTCATTCAGCCCTTCAGCCTACGAAGAACCAAATCTAAAGTTCTGAAAGAACTGCCCTCCCGCACAGAAATTACCTTGCCGGTTGAACTGAGTAAAGAAGAAATGGCTTTTTATGAAGCGCTCAGGTGAGAAGCCGTTACTAGCTCGCCAAACTAGAACAGTTTGGCGAGCTAGTAACAGAGCTGTTGGAAAATGGTCACAAGGCGCTAGTGTTCAGCCAGTTTGTCGATCACCTCTGAAGATAAAATTGTTGCCCTTCACAAAGCCAAGCGAGATCTCGCCGATAGCCTACTGACCGGCACCGATGTCAGCGGCAAGATCTCAACCGATGAACTGTTGTCACTTATTCAACAATAAAGGTTCAACAATAAAGGCATTACGCGCCTATCCATTGCTCCAGGTAGAATCTTCAAACGTGATGCGATCGCCTGTTTGCCCACCTACTTTCTGCCGCACGGGCTTCTGTTGTTTTTATCCGGATGATATCGCCTGAGCGCAGCTCGCCATCTTGACTTTGAATAGGCATTATCTGGAGCGCAACCTTTTGGCGATCGTTTCCTAACTTTGGCCAGTTATATCGTCGGCTCATGCCTCGATCAAACGTACTGACAAACTTCTTTTGATCTGTATGTTGGAGATAAACTAGAGCACCCAACTTAATCGGTCAGGGCATGACTAATTTCCTTATTCTTTTGGGTAGACTCTGCATCCGAATATCCGCCATAAATGTAAGCAGAAACTCGGAGAAGCCAAGTGATTGTTAAGGATTATTCAAAATTTTTGAATGATTGCTCATGTCATCATTTTTTGCTGACCATTAAGGAACGCCTCATCAATAATTGTCACTTTCGCACAGAGCCAATAGTGTCTAAGCTGAGGGTGTGAGCACGAAAGTTTTGAGGACAACCGTGATGGGATTTGAGTTTCGTAATCAGCTAACGCCTGACTTAGAAGTG
>JBGCGG010000068.1:0-49685 GCA_045110585.1 Phormidesmis sp.
GCAAGACAATCTCTATCAGACCCTCTGAAGTCAAGGGCTCTAATGCGGATGATAGCGTTATGTTCGTGGATAAAGAGGCCATGCGTACACCTTATCGCTACGGCTCAATCCATCACGTTAAGGAAACCTGAATACTTACGCGAAGACTTGCCCAAGCTATTGCTATCTATGGGGGAAGGCATTAAGCGCATCCGCGACATTAGCACCAGCCTGAGAACGTTCTCCCGTTCTGACCAAGCCAGCAAAACCAGCTTTGATCTGAAAGATGGCCTTGACAGCACATTGCTTATCCTCCGCCACCGACTCAAAGGGAATGACAATCGACCCGCCATTGAAATCATTAAGCAGTACGAACGCATCCCGGCGATTACGTGCTTTCCAGGTCAGCTCAACCAGGTATTTATGAATTTGCTAGCCAATGCCATTGATGCGCTCGAAGAGGCGAGTAAAGACAAAAGCCTGGATGTGCTAAAAATGCAGCCCAATCAAATTACCGTATCTACTCAACTCTCTAGCGGTGGTGAATTTGCCCTCGTCCGGATTAAAGACAATGGCACCGGAATGGTAGAAGCCACTAAACAAAAGGCTTTTGAGAATTTATTTACCACTAAGGCCGTGGGGAAAGGCACCGGCCTCGGATTAGCGATCGCCCATCAAATCATCGTAGAAAAACATGGCGGCACCATAGAACTGGACTCGACGCTGGGCCAAGGCACCGAATTTACCCTAAAAATCCCCGTTCAGTAGTGATATCTTACCTATCTGCCTAACTGCAAGCTCTTCAGAACTCACAGCTCTTTAGAACTCACAGCTCTTTAGAACTCACCGTTAGGCATGCCTACTTAGCCCCTACCTAACTGCCCCTTGAAAACATCGCCACCGCCTTCGCACACGCTCTATGGTCTGGGTGTCGGCCCTGGCGATCCAGAACTTATCACCGTTAAAGCGCTAAAGACACTACAGACCTCACCCGTCATTGCCTTCCCCGCTGGGCTCAACGGCAAAAAAGGCGTGGCTGAACGCATCATTGAACCCTGGCTACGGCCTGAACAGCTGCGCCTACCGCTGACGTTTCCCTACGTACTAGACGAGCAGCAACTATCAGCCGCATGGCAAACAGCCGCAGAGGCCGTGATTCCTTATCTGCAAAGCGGCAACGTGGCCTTTGCCTGTGAAGGCGATGTGAGCTTCTACGGCACGTTCACCTATCTTGCACAAGCGATTCAAAAGCTAGATAAAACCGTGAATGTTAGAGCGATCGCAGGCGTCTCATCTCCGATGGCTGCCGCCGCTGCCGCCCATATTCCACTCACTTGTCAGTCCGATAAACTCGCCATCTTGCCCGCGCTGTATAGCTTTGATGACTATAGCTTTGATGACTCGCCTAACGCGCTAGAAACCGCCCTCAGATGGGCCGACGTCATTGTCCTGATGAAAGTCGGCAGCGTGTACGCACAAGTTTGGGAGATATTGCAGCAGCACGGATTATTGGAGCGCAGCGCAGTTATTGAAAATGCCACCCGCGCGGAAGAAAGGGTTTTCGTAGGCTTACAAAACTACCCTAAATTACAACTTCCTTATTTTTCGTTACTGATTGTGCAACGGGCGAACCGCACAATATTGTAATGCTTAGACTAATCTAGTCCTTGGACTCTCATTTTTGGAACTGTCATACCTTAGTATCACCACTTTTGCAGAAATCATTTACGCTTTTAAATGGTTTTCTGCTAAATGTTTTTTTGCTAGAAGGTCTTCTGCTAGATGGTTTTCTGCTAGATGGCCTTCTGCTAAATGGTTTTCTGCTAGATAGTCTTCTGCAAAAGATTGCAGCCCCGAATAGTGCAGCTCTAAATATGCAGCTCTAAATATAAAGAGCAGTCTTCAATCCCAAGGAAAAGCAAACTCAACGCAAATCGTCGCCTTCAGGCATCCGCATCGCATCCACTATGGCTACTCCCAACCGCCTAAAATCCGCAGGACTAAGATCGGTTCTTAGCCCCTTCGCCAAAATTGCCAGCGTCATTACCCCTACAGGCATTGGTGTCCTTCTTTCTGTGGGTGCTCATGCGGCCTTAATCGCATTCGGCCCCCGCACAGACTTTTCTTTTGCAGCCCTTACTGAAGAAAACCTCGCCGCCAACCCCGAAGAAACCATCGTACCGATTTTGCAGCTTTCTGCCGCTGAGCGGAATCGCTTGCCCAGTTTTGCCCAACCTCGCCGCCCGCCCGCATCCACTGGCCTCAGCAGCCTTCAGCTACCCTCCGGGCTACCTTCTTTCCCCAGCAATCGCACCTTTAAACGGAACCCGATTCCCTCCCAGCCCATTCCGTCCCCTACCCGAGTTCAGCCCAAGCCGCTTCCTCGTATCGGACAAGCGATTCCTAACCAATCTTTGCAACCCGCACCGTTCAAGCTGAATTTTCCGGTTGGCACACCAGGGACCTCACCCTCTGCTTCCGCCGGAACGCCTTATATTCCCGTGCCTCCTCGTGCGCCTGACACTAATATCAATTCAGGCGAAGGGGCAACCCCTGTGCGGATAGATGAAAATGGCATCCCCATTTTGGAGCCACGCGTGCTAAATCCCGATGGTGTAGCCAACAACTCAAACGGCGCTAGCCCGGAGCCTGATAGCCCCCAAGCTGGCAATACTGCCCTCATTGACGTTTTGCGTGGTACCGAAAGCGCTGGTGTTACCGATAACGCTACGGATAGCCCAACCAATGGCAATGCGGAGGAGGCGCCGGTAGAAGCGGGGGTAACGCCCATCCCAGTGGAAAACAACTCAGACACCATTGCATTTGCGCCTGCGGAGGGTGACCCTTCTCAGCTTTTGAAAGGCAGTAACGTTTACGACGATACAGGCGTTTCTGATGAAGAAGCTGAAGAGAATCTGGTGGCGTGGTTAGAAAATACTGCTAAAGACAAAGGCCAAGTTGAAACTGAGACGGCAGAAATCACCGTTGACTCAGGATTTAAGGCTTGCCGAGAGATTGCGCCTGTTAATGGGCTAATTGGGGTCGTTGTGAATCCTGATGGCACCAAAGATAGCTTTGAAACACTTAAAAGTACGGGCTACGCTTCCATTAATAGCTTGGCTAGAACCACGCTGGAGTATGAGGACTTTGGTCAGCCTGATGTCGCGACTCAATACCAAGTAGACGTAGATGTTATTTATGCGCCAGAAGACTGTGTAGAAGTGCTCCCAGAAACATCTGCTGAGGAAACGGGCGCAACAGCAGAATAATAACTCAGGCCCTTATGCTGATCCGCGTAATGCCTTGGTTCATGAGGGATTGGCTCGTGGGGTTTCAATGCTGAGAACTCCGTGAACAAGGCGCAGACAAGCAGGACAATCAACAACTGCTACGCAGCTAAAACGGTTTGATAATGCCCTGTGGGCGTGCATCAGTATTCCTACTCAGCCGTTAAGGGACATCAACTTTAGTTGCGCAATGTTGAGCAATCTCAGGATCGCGGGGATCATTATCCTATGGTGATATTAGACACCTTATTAAAGGCTACATGCCCTGCAAAGCCATGAAAGTTGCTCAGAAAGGCCTTGGTCAATCCGTCGGATTAGGACTTACTTTAGTTGCGGGATGTGCCGCACTTATCACGCTCATGTCATATGCAGCAGGATAATCTCCTTTAGACCCTTACGCTATGCGAATTCCTAGACTCAAGCCACCTTTTATCGGGTGGCTTTTTTTGCGTTTACTGCCTGTGAGATTAAGAGGCAGTAAAAAATAAGCAGCTCTAAAAACTAGAACGCCTGTAAGTCGCTTGCTAAAGCTGTTTCTTAAAGTCGCTTGGTGAGCACCTTGCCGTGGGTGTCTGTGCCACAGCTACGTAGCAGACTATGCTCTTGTGCTAAGGACTCTACGCGCTCCGTTTTTCCTGGGCTGGGTCGCCAAACCTTGGGATTATCGTAGGCGTAATAGGTTTCAACACCATCAATGCCTAGACGAGCTGCTGCGCGAATCAACGTGACTTCATCGGTGCGGTAGCGTACAGGATGGGCCAATATCGCAATCCCGCCTGCTGCCTGAATAGCATTAATGACCCGATGTGCCTGACGGTCTTCACCTTTGGGGGCGCAGCCTTGAACATAAGGTGCCATGCCCTCATCGTTCGCACGGAAGGCATAACCCAAAATATGAACGTCTGTATCTGCTAGCAGAGATGTGATCTCTATGCCTGTCCATAGCTTGGGGAGCGATTTTTTATTGGGGTCGCGGCGGCGGCTCCAGCTAGAAGGATTCTGCCAACGCCAGTCTTCCATCCACTTGCGTGCTTTCCGATAACCTTTAATGTTGTGATGGTCTGTAATGGCCATACCATGCAGGCCGATATCTACGGCCTGAGTCATCAGCTCAGCAGGGGTTAGCTTCCCGTCTGAGCAGTTGGTATGCATATGAAAGTTGTAGGTTTTCGGGCAGCTTTGCGCGTTAATACTCTGTAATACTTCTCTAAGTAATAAAGAATCCTGGGTCGCCGTCCGATGGGTCACCGTTTCAGGTGAGGCCCTATCAGCAGGATTGGCAGACATGGGTTGTGAAATTTTTGTTACGACAAGTCCACTATACCCAAACTATTGACGTATGGGAGAAATCTGCACCTGTCAATAGCTAGAAATGTTGATTTTTTAGAAAAGCAATCGTTACAGGCGGTTGAGCAAACTTAGCCAGCGTAGTTGAACAGGGTGTCTAGGTATACGCGAGAAGGTGTGCGATCGCCCTGACTCTGGCCGTTCTGAAGTAAAAATAGAGACAACGCTGCGGCATACACCCGGTCTTGATCCCACGCGGGATGAGTCTCAATAAATTTCTTGAGAGACTCGTGTAGCTCTTCAGGTATTTCAGCCAAGATACTTACGGTTAGTGGCATTTAAAGTCTCCAGGAATGGCCCCGCGCTTCAGGCAGGTGTTGAAACATATTGCCGGTTGAGGGGTAGGGTTTGTCAATGATAAAAACAGTTGGAAAGGCACTTTTTTCATAAGTTCTTTCAACGAGAAATCGGGCTTTTTCGACGTTTTATGTTTCATAAGTTTACAAAACGGCCTGTGTTTCTCATTTTAGAGGGTGTTATAAACGTCGATTCCCCAAAATCTGTGAAATAACTGAGATTCCGTTAAAAGCTGTGGAAAACTCCCTCGTCCCTGTGGAAAACTTCTGCGGGATCAGTGGATAACTCAAATAGATCTTGTCAGAAAGATAAAAACTGGAACAAAATCGTGGCGCAAGATTAATTGGCCTTGACGACTGCTGAAGGATACCTTTATGGCTGCGATTGGTTTAGAGTCTTTCGCTCAAGTTCATATTTCGCAAGGGTTATCCGTGTCAACATCATTTAGTATCATCTTGGCTAATCCTATGTATTTGATGCCGGATGGCTCAATTTGGAACCGGCAAGGTAAAACTTCGACCCCCGCAGCCACTGCTTCGCGCAGCAACTGTCCGTAGGTTGGGTCGGCGCTGTCACCTGGGGAAAACTCATCGCAGTCCCCACGGTTAATGAAATACACCATGACCGGGCGTGCTGTTTTGGCGAGTGCCATGAGCTCTTTCAAGTGTTTTTGCCCGCGTGTTGTTACACAGTCGGGAAAAAGTGCCCGTGTGCCGTGTGTCCAGGTGGTATTTTTTACCTCCAGGTAAATCGGCCTATGGTCGGGTGTGCCTGACAGCAGAAAGTCGATGCGGCTTCGTTTCGCTTTTGTTGAACTATTTTTTGAGGGCGTTTTGCCTTTGGTGCCTGCTTTGGTGCCCTTGGGTGGGGAAAAAGCCCCCTCTCCGTAAGGCACCTCTGCGCGAACGGATTCGTAGGTGCCTAGTTCTGGAAATAGATGGCTCTGTAAGGCTGATTTCATGACGCGGTTCGGTAGGGCCGTATTGATGCCTGTCCATATGCGATCGCCTGCAGATGTGCCTGTTCCTTTGGCCGCATCCACGGCGATTAGCTCCCAGGTGTAAGCCAGTTTGCGTTTAGGATTGTCGCTGCGAGAGACCATGACTGGATTGCCGATATGGCAGACACCCGTCATGGGGCCTGTGTTAGGGCAGTGGGCGGTGATGACTTCGCCAGAATCCAGTTCAATGTCGGCCATAAATCGCTTGTAGCGTTTGATCAGCACCCCTGGAATCAACTCGGGGTAGGGATAAAACCATTCGCTGGAGGAAATACTCATTGCTCACACTTTCAAAACTTGATATTCTCAGGTTCCCTCAATTTTCTCCGTAATTCTCTGGATGAACCTATTAACTTCTCGTTCGCGACGATCTGTAATTTCCGCACTCTCAGGGTTGCTCGTTGTGGTCGCTGTAGGTTGTGCCGCTGAGCAATCGCCCGTTTCCTCTTCAGGCGCGTCCTCTTCAGAGGGTGCCCCAGCATCAGTTGCTGAAGGTTCTGCTGAGCCTTTATCTGTGGGCGCAATTCCAGATCAAGACCCGGAGAAATTGCAGCGCCTTTACGGCAAGCTTGCTGCGTATCTAAGCGCTGAGCTAGGCATCCCGGTGGAATATCAGCCGGTGACAGACTATGCCGCTGCTGTGACCGCGTTCAAGGTGGGGGATTTGGACTTGGTTTGGTTTGGTGGGCTAACGGGCGTTCAGTCTAGGCTGCAGGTACCGGGGGCAGACGCGATTGTTCAACGCGATATTGATGAAGCTTTTCACAGCGTCTTTATTGCGAATGCCAGTGCCAATATTGCACCTATTGAAACCGCAGAAGACCTGAGCGGTCTCAAAGGTAAAACATTTACCTTCGGTTCAGAATCCTCTACCTCTGGGCGGCTAATGCCGCAATATTTTTTGGCTGAAGCGGATGTGGCGGTTGCTGATTTTAAAGGCGCTCCCGGATTTTCTGGCTCCCACGATGCCACCATTAAGCTCGTTGAATCAGGGAGCTATCAGGCGGGCGCTTTGAACGAGCAAGTTTGGCTTGATAGGGTGGCAGAGGGTGAAGTGGATGAGGCTAAGGTGCAGGCCATTTGGCAGACGCCTGCCTACTACGACTACCACTGGGTGGTGAATAGCGATGAGCTGAATGAACGCTACGGCGCGGGCTTTACCGATAAAATTCAGGCGGCGTTCTTAAAGTTGGACGCTAGTGACCCTGATCAGGCTGAAATTCTAGAGTTGTTTGGTGCGGATAAGTTTATTGAAACCGAGAACGACAATTACGCTCAAATCGAAGCGGTGGGCCGTGAAATTGGCAAGATTAAGTAATGGGGCGTTTGAGGTAATGGGCGAGATAAAGTGATTGGCGAGATAAGATAATTAGCCTGCGCTTATTGCCCTGCTTTGGGTTCGTATCTGGATGGCTGTTTTTGCCTTAACGCTCAATGACGTGACCTGCCGATTTGATTCGGTGAGTTCTGACTCGGTGGTGGCATTGCAGTCGGTGAGCTTGCAGATAGCGACGGGTGAAAAAGTAGCGTTAGTTGGCCCGAGTGGGGCCGGAAAAAGTACGCTGCTGAGTTTGTTGAATGGATCGCAGTTTCCGACGGATGGCGAGGTGTTGGTGTTGGGGCGATCGCTCTTTCAACTGCCGGCTGCCCGCCGCCGCAAAATTCAGCGCCAAGTTGGCACCATTTACCAGCAGCACAATCTGGTTAGCAATCTCAGTGTGATTCATAACGTAAATGCAGGGCATTTAGGTCGTTGGCCGCTGTGGAAAGCCTTATGGTCTTTAGCTTGGCCGCAGCAAGTGAGCGCTGCACAAAAAGCGCTGGAGCAGCTTGGTATTGGCGATAAGCTGCATGTTCGTACCGATCAGCTGAGTGGCGGACAACAACAGCGGGTGGCTTTAGCCAGAGTGTTGGTGCAAGATCCGGCCATTGTGTTGGCCGATGAACCTGTGGCTAGTGTGGATCCTGCTAGATCTCACGATGTGATGAGACAGCTCTGCGAATTAGGAGAGCATCGGACGCTGCTGGTGAGTTTGCATGATGTTGCTTTAGCGAAGGCGTATTGCGATCGCATTATTGGCCTTCGCCAAGGCCACATTCTCTTTGATTTGCCCAGCTCAGCGGTAACCGAACAGCAGCTCAATAGCCTTTACGAGCTAGAAGCCTATGCCGCCCAGTAAAAAGGTGCTCAGTAAAAAGGTGCTCAGTAAAAAGGCGTTCAGTAAGGAAGCACTAAATCAGAACCCTATTGGTAAGCACCCTTTTGGCCTGCGACTCACCCGCGCTCATACGGCCTTACTACTGTGGATAAGTTTCGTTCTTTGGTCGCTTTGGCTATCTGGCATTGGCCGCGAGCCGATTGTGAACTGGGGCGGACTGCCGCAAATCGGTGAATTTTTGACGGCAATGGGTCACCCAGCGCTGAATGCTGCGTTTGTAAAAATCATTGCGGCGGCAACTGTTACAACCTTTGCCTTCGCTGTCTGTGGAACAACGCTGAGCTTAATCGTTGGCTTAGTGCTAGGGGTTGCTTGCTCGCGGGTGTGGTGGCGAATTTGTTTCCCAGGGCGAGTCGGGCGACTTTGTTGGAGCACATTGCGGGGGCTGTTGGCGATTCCTCGGGCCATTCATGAGTTGATTTGGGGACTGCTGCTGCTGAATGTGTTGGGGCTGGATGCGATGGTGGGGGTGTTGGCGATCGCCATTCCCTTTGGGGCCATTACTGCTAAAGTCTTTGCTGACATTATTGACGAAACCCCTACCGGGCCTTTAGACGCACTTATATATAGTGGCGTTCATCCGGTGATTGCTTTCCTTTATGGGCTGTTGCCTCAAGCTCTCCCGAACCTCATTTCTTATGGGTTCTATCGCTTTGAATGTTCATTGCGATCGGCGGCTGTTTTGGGTGTGATTGGGGCGGGCGGATTGGGGTATGAAATCTTTTTGAGTCTGCAATCGCTGCGCTATGAGCAAATGTGGACAGGCTTTTATTCGTTGATTTTGTTGAACGGCACCGTTGATTATGGGAGCGGATGGCTGCGAAGGAAGATGGGCTTCGTGAGTCGGATGGAGTTGGGGCTGAAGGCTTCTCGTTCTGTGCGCAAAGTTGTTCAAAGTGTGGAGGAGCCGGTAGATGATACCAGCGCTACCCTGCGGGAACGCCCAGGGCAAACGAGAAGGCCGAGCGCCTGGATTGTTTGTTTCCTCATGTTCGCTGCCATTATCTTCAGCTTTGCCTATCTCGATATCGATTGGAGCCGTTGGGGTCGGGCAAAATCTCTTTTTGCAGACTTCCTCCTTCAGCTCACACCTGCTCAAGTTCTCCCCAACTTTTCTTGTTCTCTTCTCCCCATTGCGCTGCAAACCGTTGCCATGTCGGTGCTTGGCATTACCCTCGCAGGTATTTTCGGCGTTATCTTCTCCTTTCCGGCTGCCCAGAATTTTCTGCTTCCTGGTGGGCTGCTGCGTACGATGGGTGAACCTCAGCGCTGGAGTACGGGCCATTTCGCTATGCTGCTTGCTCGTCTTGTTCTCCTTGTGGCCCGAGCAATTCCTGCTCCGATTTTGGCGCTGATTATTTTGTACGGCATGTTTCCTGGCCTATTGCCTGGGGCCTTGGCTCTCGCCATTCACAACTTTGGCATTTTGGGGCGGCTAATGGCGGAGGTGAATGAGAATTTGCCGGATGGGCCAGTGAGAGGATTGCGATCGCTTGGCGCGACCCCTGGGGCGCTTATTTTTTACGGCATTCTCCCCGCTAATTTCTCTCGCTTTTTGGCCTACATTCTCTATCGCTGGGAAGTGTGCCTGCGTGAAACCGTCATCGTGGGGCTGGTGGGCGCAGGCGGACTGGGACGAGTGCTCACAGAACAGCTCAGCAGCTTTGACTACAGCGCTCTCGCGGCAACACTCACCGTTTTTATTCTACTCACCATCGCCATTGATGCCCTTAGCGGCTGGTTACGCACTGCCGTGCGCTAGGTAATTAACGTGCGCTGAATGATTAAATGGGTGTTGGTTATACAGCTAAGGGTGGATGCATTCGCACTTAGCGGGTCACGTTGGCTGCTGTTTTGCAGTGGCTGTAGGCGACCATTGCAATTAACCAAAGTGACAGATGTTATAGAAGGAATGGGTTTTGGGAAAGCGATCGCTCGCGAACATTGCAGGCATTGTGGCAGCGGCCACTTTGCTGAGTAAGGTATTTGGACTGCTGAGGGAAACTGCGATCGCTGCCGCCTTTGGCACTGGCCCCGTCACCGACGCCTACGGCATTTCCTACGTTATCCCTGGCTTTCTGCTAGTCCTGCTAGGCGGCATCAACGGCCCCTTCCACAGCGCCATTGTCAGCGCCGTTTCTAAACGGAAAAAAGAAGACATCGCCCCCATCGTCGAAACCGTTACCACCGTTGTGGGCATTGGCTTGGTGCTTGTAAGCATCGCCATGTTCATCTTCGCCGGGCCAATTATTGACCTGCTAGGGCGCGGCTTTTTGGCCACTGATGTGGGAGAAGTGAGTCGGCAAATTGCCATCACGCAGCTGCGCATCATGGCCCCGATTACCGTGTTTGCCTGCTTCATTGGCATTGGCTTCGGCACCCTTAACGCCGACGATCAGTATTGGCTCCCCTCCATTAGTCCGCTCATTTCTAGCACTGCCGTCATCATTGGCCTCGGCGTTTTCTGGGTGCTCACTGGCGGCGACATCAGCAACCCCGACAACATTATGATTGGCGGGATGGTGCTCGCCTTTGGTTCGCTTGCAGGTGCAATTTTGCAATGGCTGGTGCAGGTGCCCGCCCTCTGGAAATCAGGCTTGGGACGGCTGCGCCTGCGCTTCAATCTCAAAGATCCTGGTGTAAAAGATGTGCTGAAGGTACTTGGCCCCGCTACTTTCTCCTCCGGCACCATGCAAATCAATGTCTATACTGACTTGTTCTTTGCTGCCTTTGTCCCTGGTACTCTTGCCGCTCTCGGATTCGCCAATTTGTTAGTGCAAACGCCCCTCGGCATCGTCTCCAACATTATTCTCGTCCCTTTCTTCCCCATCTTTTCTCGCCTCGCTGACCCTGAGCAATGGCCCGAACTCAAACAGCGCATTCGCCAAAGCCTCGTCCTCGTTGCGCTTACCATGCTCCCCATGAGCGCTTTGATCATCACCTTGGCCCAGCCCATCGTCACGGTCGTTTACAAGCGCGGCAACTTTAATGAAGATGCTGTTCGCCTTGTAACCACCATTCTGATTGCTTACGGCGTTGGCATGTTTGTTTACCTTGCCCGTGATGTGATGGTGCGGGTTTTCTATGCCCTGGGCGATGGTCAAACCCCGTTTAGAATCAGCATTGTGAATATTGGCGTTAACGCCGTACTGGACTATGTTTTGTTTAACTTGATGGGGCCAGCCGGTCTGGTGGCTGCCACCATCGGCGTCAATATTGTTTCTTTGGTTGCTATGACGGTGCTATTGGATCGCAAAATTGGTGGATTGCCCGTTGCCGACTGGGCACGGACAATTTTTACCATTGCAGCGGCTAGTGTTGTCAGCGGCATTTCCTGTTGGCTTACCCTTGGCGGGCTAACCAGTATCATCGGTGCAGATGGCTTCTTGGCTAATCTTGTTCTCATGAGTGTTGCCGGTACAATCGGCGTCGTCACCTTTGCTCTGCTTACGGTTGTTCTCGGCATTCCCGAAGCCGATATGCTAGCGAACCGCATTCGTGAAAAAATAGGGCGTTGAATTCTTTTACTTAGAACCAACCCATACAACTGGCAGCCTCTCAGCAATAGCATGAATAAAAGGAGAGCGTGAAATGGATGAGCGTGCACATAGTTCTTTGCTTGTTGTTTTTCTTGTTTAAGATAGAAACGAGATACGTACGGCTAGAACCAATATTTTGTTTTACTCGACCACTTTTCTATCTGCTATGTGAGTAACCATGAGTGGTGATTTTAAAGTGGCATTAACTTTCCCACAGCCTTGTTCCTGCGAGGTCTCTTGCCTATGGCATCAAAACATTGCTGTTGCATACTGTATCGTCTGATGAACTTTCAACAAAAGGTCTTTCTTGCTCCGGAAAGCTCGCTGTAGCGTAGTACTACACTGGTGTGCAATCTACTCAATGCGCAATCTACTCAATGCGCAATCTACTCAGATGACAGACTGCTCAACCCTATAGATAAGGGCCTCTCTATACCCTGATGCGACCTAACAAAAATCGTCTCTTTTTATTCATTCTCTTGTGCGTTGCTCTATTGGTGGCCGTGCCGGATGCTTACGCTCAATACTCTAATGCTCAGTACTCTAACGCTCAGTACTCCAATAATACATATCCCCAATCTTATCGGATATATCCTTATCAAGCGCCCGATAGGAAGCGCTTTGGTGAACCGGGAAGAGATGGCAGAAATGGCAGAGATGGACGAGCTGCATCCCGCACAGAAGATACTGATATTCGTATTCTGAGTGATTTGGCAGCGCCTGTTAATTACAATTTGACAGGTAATTCTGGTCGCAACGGTGAAGATGCCACGGTTGGAGAACCTGCTCGCTACTGTCGTATCACTTATCTTCCTCCATATTCTCTACAAGGCGCTAGTGGCGGTGATGGCGGTGATGGTGGTGATGGCGGCAATGGAAGTAATGGCAGTAACGTTTCTATTTACTACACAGATGAAAGTGTTCTAAAGCAAGTGACTATTCAGGCTTTGGGCGGTAGCGGCGGGCAAGCGGGCAGAGGCACGGTTGGGCAAGAAGGGTGTAAGTGCGCAGAACCAGAATGGACAGTTAACTTATGTCAGTGGGATTTGTTCTCTCGGCGCACAGACGTGCCGGATGCTGAATGGATAGCAGACGAGGGCAATATTGTTCCTTGTAGCGGCGTGAAATCTGTGGATGAAAGAGAGAATGTTCCAGCATTCCAGCGCAGACATAATCGAGCTAATACCGCCTACCAATGGGTTTATCGTGGCGTGACTAAAACTCAAAAATTTAACTGTAACAATGGCGCGAATGGAAAAGAGGGCCGCAGCGGTCGAGAGGGTCAGGATGGTCAATATGGTAGCTTCCGCCTCATTCCTGGCACTGAAGTTCCTCGTGAGACCACTCGATACCGTTCTGAACTCAACCCTTTGATTGGGCGAACTATTCAATTTTCTAAAAATATTTGGGTAGAACGGCGGAATTTACGTGACTTACTAAGTTCAGGCTCCAACGTACCTAGCCGCTACACCTACTTGAAAAATACGTTGAGACCTAAGTTGCGCTTAGAGTGGACGGCTGCCGATACCCCTGAAAATTTAGGGGTTGCCGATACAGAAATTACGGCAAACATGGTCACCCAGGGCGAACAACCCCAAATTGAGTTAGATATTCCTGGCACACTGGACTATACACGCACCCAAGAATCAGGCATTGAAGTGGCCACTATTACGGGTGGTTTCTCGCCCTCTCGTGTGCGCTCTTTTCGGATAGATAGCGTGACTGCCAGCGCAGACGAAAACCGGCTGGTTCTGATAGATGAGGGCGATACTCGCGCACTCATCCCACAAATCAATATAGAAGTTACGCTGCTTACTAAACGGTCGGCAAGCGGGAGAGAAACGCCAAACTATCAGCCTCGCCACAGCGTTAACTTCACGGTTTCACCTGGGTCTACCGGTCTTCGTAGCAGCAGTCTCAACATAGCTGGAAATGTCTATACTATTGACCTTAGCAGCGCTTTTCGGGCATGGCTAAAACCTGGAAATGAGGCATCTTACGTCGTTAATATTCAGCAAACCACTAATAGCGGTGCGATTTATACGCAGAGAGCGGAGACAGCGTTTCAGGTGTAGCTCGCTAACAATTTGGCTGCTGTGAAGCACCTGTTAGATGAAGCACCTGTTAGATGAAGTTGCAATTGTGTTTGAACAAAAAGTGGTGGGCAAAAGCAACGATATTTTGTTGTGTTTCTGTCACTTTTTGTTTTAAATGTTTATCTTTTTTAGGATATGTATAGGTGTTGTCTCTAGTATGCGATCGCTGCATCGATTCCGAACAGAACATGAATAGTGGACTAGCCTTCTTGAAGGGGATCTATCACTGTAGGGAGCAGTGAATTTGAGAGAAAATCAGTATGCCGGACAGCAAGCAAACTCTCGTCGTTGTTGGCAATGGAATGGTCGGCCATCGGCTGCTGGAACTGATGGTGGCCAAAGGTGCCCTCAGCCATTGGCATCTGGTGACCTTCTGCGAAGAACCGCGCGTTGCTTATGACCGTGTCCATCTGAGTGAGTACTTTGTGGATAAGACGGCGGCGGATTTGACGCTGGTGGAGCCTGGGTTTTATCAAGAGAACGGCATTCAAATTTATATGGGCGATCGCGTCACTGAAATAGACCGCGAAAAACAGCTCGTCCGCTCCGCTAACGGCGTTGAAATTGCTTACGACCGGCTCGTGTTAGCCACTGGCTCTTACCCATTCGTGCCCCCGATTCAAGGCAATGATGCCACCGGCACGTTTGTGTATCGCACCATCGAAGATTTGGATGCGATGAAAGCCTATGCCCAACACTCTCGTGTCGGTGTGGTTGTCGGCGGCGGCCTGCTGGGATTGGAATGTGCCAATGCGCTGAAATCCCTTGGCCTAGAGACTCATGTGGTGGAGTTTGCGCCCCGTTTAATGCCAGTGCAGATAGATGAGGCGGGCGGGGAAATTCTCAAGGAAAAGATTGAAAGCCTGGACGTGCAGGTACACACCCGCAAAAACACCACAGATATTGTGAGTGAGAATGGCAAGCTGGTGTCCATGCAGTTTGCCGATGAGACTTCGTTGGAAACGGACATGATTGTCTTTTCGGCGGGGATTCGGCCTAGGGATGAGCTGGCGCGAGCGTGTGGACTGGAGTTGGGCGATCGCGGCGGCGTGGTGATTGATGAAGCCTGCCAAACCTCTGACCCGAACATATACGCGATTGGAGAATGTGCGCTGTATCAAGGACGCATTTTTGGCCTGGTGGCACCGGGCTATCAGATGGCTGAGGTGGCCAGCGATCATTTGCTGGCTGTGACCACTGCGCAACAGTTCACCGGGGCAGATATGTCCACTAAGCTGAAGCTGCTGGGGGTGGATGTGGCTAGCTTTGGCGATAATTTTGCTAAAACGCCAGGGGCAAAGGAGCTTGCCGTTACCGATGCTGTCGCAGGTACCTATAAAAAACTGGTCGTGAGCGCCGATGGTTCAACGTTGTTGGGCGGCATTTTAGTGGGCGATGCGGATGCCTACGGGACTTTGCTACAGCTCATGCAAAACCAAATTAAGCTACCGGCCCATCTGCTGAGTTTGTTGGTGCCCGCAGGCGACGGCGCAGCAGCCACACTCACAATGGAGAGTTTGCCTGAGACGGCTCAGATTTGTTCTTGTAACAATGTGACGAAAGGGCAACTGTGCGAGGCCATTCAGGCTGATGGAATAACAGATTTGCCCACGCTGAAAAAATGCACGAGTGCGGGGACTGGCTGCGGTGGCTGTACGCCTTTAGTCAAAGATATTCTGAACTCGGAGCTTAAGAAGGCGGGCATAGTGGTGAAGAATCACCTGTGCGAGCATTTTCCTTATTCTCGTCAGGAGCTGTATCACCTGTTGCGAGTGGGCCAAATCAAGTCTTTTGATGAGCTGCTAAAACAGCATGGCACGGGCTATGGCTGTGAGATTTGTAAGCCCACGGTGGGGTCGATGCTGGCGTCGTCTTGGAATGAGTATGTGCTGAATACGCCTCACATTGGGTTGCAGGATACCAACGATTCTTTCCTTGCGAATATTCAAAAAGATGGCACTTATTCTGTGATCCCGAGAATCCCTGGGGGAGAGATTACGCCTCAGATGCTGATTGAGCTGGGTCAGATTGCGCAGGATTTTGACCTATACACTAAAATTACCGGCGGCCAGCGTGTTGTTTTATTTGGGGCGCGGGTGGACCAGCTTCCGCTGATTTGGCGGCGGCTGGTGGATAATGGGTTTGAGTCGGGCCATGCCTATGGGAAGGCGCTGCGGACAGTGAAGTCTTGTGTGGGACAGACCTGGTGCCGATTTGGGGTTCAAGATTCTACGAGCTTGGCGATTGAGATAGAGCTGCGCTACCGGGGATTGCGATCGCCCCACAAACTCAAGTCAGCGGTATCGGGCTGTACGCGAGAATGCGCTGAGGCCCAAGGCAAAGACTTTGGCATCATTGCCACAGAAAATGGCTGGAATTTGTATGTGTGTGGCAATGGTGGCATGAAGCCGCAACATGCGGTTCTGTTGGCGGCAGATATCGATAAAGAGACTTTGATCAAATATATTGATCGGTTTTTGGTGTTCTACATTCGCACTGCCGATAAGCTGGAGCGCACCTCTACGTGGTTTACCAAGTTGGAAGGTGGCCTAGACTATCTGAAGCAAGTGATTGTTGAGGATTCTTTGGGCATTGCCGATGAGCTAGAAGCCCAGATGAACTATCACGTAGAGACCTATCAGTGTGAGTGGAAAACAACCATTGAGAATCCAGAGAAGGTGCAGCGATTCAATCACTTTGTGAATGTGGAGGCAGCTGATCCATCGCTGGCTTATGTGCAAGAGCGGGGGCAAAAGCGTCCGGCGACTGAGGAAGAGAAAGTGGTTTTAAATCAGAGTAAGGATGCGTTGGTGTCGCCGACGCATTAGCGGTCTGGAGGCTGTATCTGGGGGCTGTATCTGGAGGTTGTATCTGGGGACTGTATCTGGGGGCTTGATGGGTATGCCCGTTGGATGTGCCTGTTGGATATATCTAGTGGATTTAACGCGAATTTCTGTTGTTTTGGATGTTGTTGAGAATTAGGAGATTTTGTAATGGTGCAATCATTATCGACAGCAAGCGTTGATGCGGATGTGGTGAACTGGGTGACGGTGTGTGCTTTGACTGCGATCGCGCCTAATACCGGCGTCAATGCCCTACTCGGCACAGAGCAGGTGGCTATTTTTCGCATCGGGGCAACCGATGAAGTGTATGCGACGGGGAACTTTGACCCGTTTAGTAAGGCGTTTGTGATGTCTCGGGGGATTTTGGGCGATCGCAAAGGCGTGCTCAAAGTGGCCTCCCCCATTTATAAGCAAAACTTCAACCTGAAAACAGGCGTTTGCTTGGATGATGAAACGGTTTCGCTGCCGGTGTATCCAGTGCGCGTTGTTGATAATCAGATTCAAGTAGGGGCCACCCTCTAAATTTCAATGACTCTCAAAGCGGCCACTACCGCACCCGAAACGCTATAGCTCCAGGCAGTAGCTCCAGGCGGTAGCTCCAGGCGGTAGCTCCAGGCGGGCAGGGCTTGTCTTTGCAAGCCCCTTTGCAAGCCCTGCTAGAGCAGTCCTGCCCTAGCAGGGCTTGTGACGTCAATATTGGGCCTAGCTGCGTCCCTCAATCAGTTCAATCTTATAGCCGTCAGGATCCGTCACAAACGCAATCACCGTTGTTCCGTGCTTCATTGGCCCTGGCTCGCGAGTGACCTTACCGCCTTGCTCGCGGATGGCCTCACACGTTTTGTAAATGTCTTCAACGCCGAGGGCAATGTGGCCATAGCCTGAACCCAAGTCGTAGCTGTCGGTTTCCCAGTTATGGGTCAGCTCCAACACGGTATGCTCAGATTCGTCACCGTAGCCGACAAAGGCATTTGTAAATTTACCGCCGGGATAATCCTTTTTGCGCAAAAGCTGCATCCCTAGCACATTGCAGTAGAAATCCAAAGACTTTTCCAAATTGCCGACTCTGACCATCGTATGTAGCATTCGCATTGTACTAATCCTCTCGTTGTGCCTTATTATTTTGTCGGAATATGGATACGTTAATCCACAAAAATTAAGAGTATAGGCGCAAAGCATGATTGATTCCCTCGATACGGCAATTGAAGATATTCAGGCGAGAGAAATCCTGGATTCCAGAGGTCGGCCCACGATTGAGGCTGAAGTATATTTGACCGGTGGTGCTGCTGGTTTGGCACAGGTGCCAAGCGGTGCATCGACGGGTAGCTTTGAAGCCCATGAGCTGAGAGATGGGGATGGCGATCGCTACGGCGGTAAAGGCGTTACTAAGGCGGTGGAAAACGTCAATGACACCATTGCACGGGAACTGGTTGGTTCTGATGCGTTCAATCAAATCGAAATTGATCGCACCATGATGGAGCTAGACGGCACCCCCAATAAAAAGAACTTGGGTGCTAACGCTATCTTGGCGGTTTCATTGGCCACTGCCAAAGCCGCTGCACAAGCCTCTGAAATGCCCCTCTACCGCTACCTCGGAGGCCCTTTGGCCAATGTCCTACCTGTTCCGATGATGAACGTTATCAACGGTGGTGAGCACGCCAGTAACAACGTTGATATCCAAGAATTCATGATTATGCCGGTGGGCGCTGGTAGCTTCCGAGAAGCATTGCGTTGGGGCGCAGAGATTTTTGCCCAGCTCAGCAAGGTATTGGATGCGAAAGGCTTGCTGACCGGTGTGGGTGACGAAGGCGGCTTTGCCCCTAACTTAGGCTCCAACCAAGAAGCTTTGGATCTTTTGATGTCTGCTATTTCGGAAGCGGGCTACAAGCCTGGTGAGCAGGTGGCCCTCGCCCTAGACGTTGCCGCTAGTGAGTTCTACAAAGATGGGCAGTACGTTTACGATGGGTCTGCGCACTCTCCCGCAGAGATGATTGCTTACCTTGAAAGTCTCTCCAACAACTACCCCATTGTCTCCATTGAAGATGGCTTACATGAAGATGATTGGGAGAGCTGGAAGCTTCTGACTGAGCGCATTGGCAACAAAGTTCAGCTGGTTGGCGATGATTTGTTTGTGACAAATCCTGCGCGCTTGCAAAAGGGCATTGAGCAAGGTGCGGCCAACTCTTTGCTGGTAAAGCTTAATCAAATTGGCACCCTCACTGAAACGCTACAGGCCATTGACTTGGCTAAGCGCAACCAGTATAGCTGCGTGATTAGCCACCGCTCCGGTGAAACCGAAGATACAACAATCGCAGATTTAGCGGTTGCCACTCGTGCAGGCCAAATTAAAACGGGTTCTCTGTGCCGTAGTGAGCGGGTTGCAAAATACAACCAGCTGTTGCGCATCGAAGACGAGCTAGGTGCACAAGCGGTGTATGCAGGCACCATTGGCATGGGCCCCGGTAAATAAGTCGCTTGAGAAATTAAGTCTGGTTGTGAGATAACGCACATGACTTGTTTAACGCGCACTTAGTAGCAGCTAGATTGCATTCAAAAACGTTTTGGACAATTACGTTCAAAACGTTTTTGTTTTGGAGGCTAACCTTTAAGAAAACATCTGAATTGTGAGCGGTAACGAATCTGACCGGTATGCTTTTGGGTATAGATCGCTGCTGTATTGTTGACTGTCTTTAATCCTTAGCACTCTCGTAGATTCTTGTTATGAGCATTTTCAACGCCATCACCAAATCTGCACCAAAAGCTACAGCCGTGCTGTTAATGTCTATTGGCTCTGTTTTAGTCGTTGCACCGCTGGCTGCTGCGCAACAAACTCAAGCCGATGAAACGCAAGTGGCGCAGTCTCAAACAGGCTATGTTTTGGGCGCTGAGATTGTTGAAGAGCGCTGTAACATTACGCTTGCCGATGATCAAGATCGCATTTTTACCCAGGTTGCCGATGCGGCGCTTTGCGAGCAGCCCCTTGTCGGTAGCCGTATTGAATATGCCTCTGAAATTACGCAGGTGCGTGTGACTCCGCCCCCAGAGACTGCCACGGTGCTTGGCCTAACATCTGGCGATCGCGCTTGCTACCTCAACTTAGAAACCCCGCTGGGCATCATCAACCAGTTCGCCAGTTTTGAACTTTGTCAGCAAGATACCCTCATCGGCGCTAGCGTTCGCCCCATCTACGAAGAGAGAAATGTCTTGGCTTTTTCCTGTGCTGGAAATGTAGCGTGTGGCAAAACAGAGCGAGCCATTCTCATTACTGACCTTGAAGTATTGGATGGTGGCTCATCTACACAAGCGCCTTCACCCTCCATTGGCGACCTCCCAGACGGTAACTATCGCTATTGGAGTAGAGACGCTGCCGAACGGATTGACGAAGAAGAGATGATGTTTGCAGAGGGTATTTTGTTCTGGTTTAGCAAAAGAGGCCGTAACGTAACGGGGATATTTGGTGAAATTAGCGGTGATGCGATTTGCATTCAGGGGCAAGCCAACGAAGATACCGTTACAGGGATTGCCGTGCGCGTTTTCCCAGAAGCCTCTGTACTGAGTGCTGGTGAAGAGTTTGTAGATTTTTTGCCGGGCGGACGGCTCAAAATTCGCAGAGGTAGACAGCTCCCTAGCGATCGCTTCCTTCCACTTGAAGATCGCCAGATTCCGATTAACATCGTTCGCTATGACAGCGCCCTGCTAGATTTATCAGGGCTAAACCGAATTAATGCTGGCACGGAGCTGCCACCAGAACGCTGCGCTCAGTCTTAACGGAAGGCAGTTCTTTCCATGAGGGCGTAGTGTCGTGTCAACAGGTTACGCAACTTGCAGGTTGTGAATGCATAAGCCTTCTGCTGCAACGGCGTGTGTAAGCCTTTTGGATTAAGGCCACGCTATCGATTAAGGCCACGCTATCGATTATTCTCGGTTTTATTTGTGTTGGATTTAGGCCGTTTCTTCAATATCAAATAACTGCTCAAACAGTATCTCTGCTGTTGCTTCTGCTGTTGTCTCTGTTGTTATTTCTATTGTTGTTTCTGCGGCGTCTACACGCTTCTCTGCGTCTGTCTGTGTCTGAGTTTCTATAGGCTTTTCTTGCGTTTCTATGGGCTTGTTCTGAGGCTTGGATTTCTTCTGAGTTTTTGTTTTTTGCTTAGGTTCTATGGCTTTCACGCTTGCGCGAGGTTCTATGGCCTTCACGCTTGCGCGAGGTTCTATAATTTGTTGCACAGAGTCTTCTATTAAGTTATCTGACTGCGCATAAATATAGTCGTGGTCGTAATGGAGTGCGTTGGGGTGCCGCAGAATGGAAAACCCTAACGATATGATTTTATCGGCGCTAAATGCTCCGATGACGAGCTTTACCATCCGCTTAGGATGAATATTCGGCACCTTGATAAAGTACTCACGCCGCGAGAAGAAGTTATTGCTGTCTTTGGGATTCACAATGCCATGCTGCTTGTGCGCCTCTTGCACAGGCCGAATGTACTCCCTTGTAAAATCATCCTGATCGGGCTGTAAGTGATAGAGCCGTTCGTGTTGCTCCCAGCTCATCGAGAACAACAGCTTCAAAATTTCAAAGCCCAGAATGTAGCTCAATACGCTGCTGTGCTCTTGGGCGCTGCCCATTAGCATAAGTGCCGTTTCTACGTACAGCTCAGTGCTATGCTGCGCGTCTTTTACAGAATGGACATACATTTGCCGAATGTATTTTCTGACCGTTTCATCATCAATCGCCGCTTTACTGCGAAAGCGCGACAAATGTCCATTGACCCGCTGCCGCATATCCGTATCATCTACAATTCGCGACAGTAACCCTTCTGCGGTGTAAGCATCTAAAAACTCAGCTTGCTGAGCGGATGGTGTGGCACACACCAAATGACACAGCGACAGCACATAGCGGCGCTGCTGCCAGGGCAAACTCGTTAGCCAGTCTCTTGCTTCGGGCGGTAGTTCCGTGAGGACGGGAGTCGTCTGATTGAGATCGAAAGTGGTCACAGGGTTTCCGGGGTGGGCGTTGACACGGCTTTTTCCAAAGAAAAATCGTGTGGAATCGTCATGCTTAGCTTTCCCAGCGCCTGCACCAGTTTCCATCTTTAATTCAACTTATTTCAATGCATCTTTTAATGCCCCGCGTTATGGATGGCTGCGTTTAGCGATCGCTATAGCGCTCTTCTGCAAATGGCTCGCCTCTGTGGTGGTAGCCATTGCGCTCCCAAAAACCCAGTGCCATGTCGGCTGAAAATTCTACGCCATTGATCCACTTGGCGCTTTTCCAGGCGTACAAATGGGGAATGACCAAGCGCATCGGGCCGCCATGATCAGCCGGGAGCGGCTGATCAAACAGCGTATGGGCAAAAAAGTTTTCTGCTTTGGCAAAGTCTTCGAGGGTGGTGTTGGTGGTGTAATCTCCGTAGCAATGCTGCATGACGTGGGCCGCGCTCGGCTCCACCTCTATACATTTGAGAAAGTCTGTTACTTTTACACCGCGCCACTTTACATCTAGCTTGCTCCAGGTAGTTACGCAGTGAAAGTCAGCGGTGAATTCACTCTGCGGCATATCCATAAAGTCTTGCCAGGAGAGTGTCTTTGGGGTTGCTAAGCCTGAAACGGTAAAGCGCCAGTCATCAGTGCTGATGTTGGGCGTGTCTCCAAAGGTGAGCACAGGAAAGCCCTTGGCTAAGCTTTGGCCGGGCGGAACGCGATCGGCCAGATCAGAACTGGGCTTTTCAAAATATTTCATGGCAAAGCGTGGTCAAAAAGGTGTCTTTATTGTAGTGCGAGGATCTCAGCCTTGAGGGCGGTCGGGTTTGCGCGGGTGGGTTAATTTAGCGCCAGCTAATCCCTGTGCTGGCGTTGTGCTGGTTGTGTGCTGTGAGCGGCGATCGCGAATCGAGCGTTCCTTAGCCTTGACGATATTTGTCCAACAGATCGGACAATCCTTCGTAGCCTTCCATGCTCATAATGGGTGCGAGCTGCCGCTGGTACTTTTCTAAGGTTTGTTGGAAGGGCTCTGCGCCGAGCTGGCCCTGTAAAATGCTGGCGAGTCCGGCGGCTTGTCGCCAATCTTCGGAGCCGATGCTGTGGAGGAGGTACATGGCGAGGGCGCTGTGGAAAACAGCTTCTTCAGACTGCTTGAGCGCGTGGTGGGCTTCAGCGGTGTAGAGGGTATAAAGTCCTTGCAGATAAATATTTCCAGAGCCTTTGACGGCGTCTGCGCCTTCGGCAAGAATATCGAGTCCTTCCTGGGGGCGATCGCCCATGACATACCCAATGCCCAAACTGTTGTACGCCAACGCCTGACTCTGAAAGTCACCTTGTTGGATAGTCAGCGCTAACCCTTGCTTAAGGTAGTCAATGGCGCTGTCATATACGCTCACATCGCCTACGTCGTTGGCTCTTGCCTGTAATACCTGCGCGTAGCCAAGGTTTACCAGTGCATTGGCCTGCCCCATGCGATCGCCTCGCTGCCGCGCCAAAATTAACGCTCGCTGGCTTGTGGCCACGCCCTCGGCATAGTCTTTTTCCAGTACCGCGTTGCGGGCTAAGTGGCATAGGTTCGCGGTTTCACAGGCTAAGTCGCCTGCGGCCTGTGCGATTTCTAAGGCCTCTTCATAAAAAACTTGGGCCTCATCTGCGCGGCCTAGCATTTGCCGGGAGTAGCCCAGCAGCGTCAAAATTCTGGCTTTTTCTTGGGTGCCTTCTACTTGCGTGAGTGGCTCACTAAAGTAGTCAAGCGTATCTTGCAGGTAGTCGCCGCTGAAAGAGGCAAATACGCCGCCATAGAGCGGAAAGTCGTCCCGCTGGCAGAATCTTCGAAGAATTTGCAGCATGAGCTGAAAGCTCCCGTCACCTAGCGCTTGGTAGCTGCTGGCGCCCATTTGGCTAAAGCCTTGGGACAGTTGGCCCCAAATAGCCGCAAAAATGAGCGAGGTACTGTAGGAGAGTTGTTTTCCCGCTTTGGCACTGTAGGGTTGTTTATCGAACCAGGTTACTAAGCCTCGCTGCATAAAGTGCAACAGAATAGCCAGATCAACCCAGCTAGCCGCATCGACAGCGGTGCGAGTAATGGTTTCTACGGCTTCATCTTGCGCAATGGCTGTAAACAACAACTTAGGCAACCCCTGCACTTGCTTTTGCCAAAGCGCCCACGGCCCACGGTCAGCTTTGGAGCCAAAGCCAACGGTTGCACCTGCGGTTTCGTACAGCCAACTCACGAGGGTGGGTTCAATCTGCTCGTAGTTCGCAAGGCCGGACTTAATGCCTTGCGCCCAAGGCTGTAGCTCGTCTGCGCTGGCGAGGGCTTTTGCGAGCTGGGCGAGCTGAGGCCGGGTAAGATGATCGCTTTGATTGGGATCTATTAGGCTGAGAAAAATGACCGGGCGCTGCGCGGCATCTGCTTGCTGGAGCTTTTGGGCGGCAGCAGAAAGCCCGCTAGCTGCCTGACGGGCTTTTTGTCCCTTTTGCCATTCGCCGTCAATAGTTTTGAGCGCCCGTAAAATGCGTCCGGCCTTGAGGGAGCTATCTGGATCTGTTTCCGCAATTCGGCTGGCCACAGCGCGCTCAAAAATTTCACCTGTACCGGTTTCAACGGCGGCTTCTAACTGCGATCGCACTTGCTCTTTAGATCGCACATTGCCCTTCAACGTCTGGGTCACAATGTCATCAATAAGCGCCAAATACCGCTCTGTCAGAGACTCCGCCACTAAAGTTGCTCCTCATGTCCGCCCGAACTAACGACGGTTCAACTAAACCTACCGCTCTAGTTTAGAAGTTTGCGCTAAGCCGCGCTCAACCAATCACAAACAAATTTGAAGTCATTGCCTTTGTTTAAGTACAATTGTACTATGATGACCCGTATTGAATCTGCACTGGCCTTCCGTTCCGGTAACGGAGTCAACTTTATGGTTTCTTTTGCGACAAGCACTCACGTAATCCACTCAAAATGTTCTCGGAGATGTTGGAAAATGCCTGTTCCTGGTATTCAAGAATTTCGGAATCAAGACTATGACACTGCTTTGCCTTTGCTCACAGACGCTGCTGAAAGTGGCGACGCTGAAGCGCAGTGCTTGCTGGGCAACATCTATCAGCTAGGGCTAGGCAGCACCTGTGTGGATGAAGCCCAAGCCATTCGCTGGTATCACCGCTCGGCTAAGCAGGGCTACAGCGTCGCGACGAACAATCTCGGCGGTATGGTGTGGCCTTTATCAAGTGAGGCCGCCAGCGCTTTGTATCAGTTGGCGCGCCAGCAAGGATTTGAGCGTAGCAGCACTCAGGCCATGCCTGTCAGCGCTTGATCTACTGTTTTGAGTCGGGCACCTGGGTAGATTGCTGCGCGAATGTCCGTTCCGCTGTGGCATTTACCCCCATGCTAAATAGGTTGTCAACGCCATCAATTGGCCGCAGGTGTTGGCCTTGCTTTTCCAGTTTGGCCCGAAAATTTTCTGACGTTAGATACAGAAAGACCGGGCGATCAGGTAAATCTTCAATCACCGGCTGGTCAGGACGCACCGTTAGCATGAGCGGCGTCTCTGCCTTTAAAAGATGCGCCAGCGGTAATAGGACGGACGGGCGTGGTGCATCAGAAATTAACAGCGCCCCAGGTGTGTCATTAACCATGCTCGCCACATAGCCCGCAGGATGTTGTTCTATCGAGTAGGTGGCTTTGGCGATGGTTTGCGATAAGCCGCCGCCCAGGAGTAAAAGGACAATGGCGCTTTGGGCCAATCTGCTTTTGTTGAATCTGCTTTTGTTCAATATGCTTGGGAACAACAATGTTGCGAAGTTGCGAGATTTTCTCTGTCGCGATTTTGGCGCAGCAGAGACTTGTGTAAGCGCAGTTTGTTTAGATGCGGTTTGTGTAAGTGTGGCCTGCGCAGAAGTATCTTGATTCGGGGCGATGTGCTCAGCAGGCGAGCGATGGCTGCGTAACAGCGCAATTCTGCCCAGGCTTACCAAGCAAAAGGCGACTGAAATTTCAATTGCGCCAATGGAGGGTGAAAAATAGCGAAAGATGCCGGAGCGTCGTCCCCCCAACAGAATATCTACGATCGCCAGTGGCGTATAAATAATGCCACTGGAAATCAGTAAAAAAGACCATACGGGCAATGCGGTATGGCGCACCAGATATATGAATACGCCAATCACGAAGGAGATCGCCAACCCGCCGCCTATCCACTGAAACAGCGGCGCTTGGGCAAAAATATCTCCATCAACAAACAGCAACAACCCATGATGTAGCCAGAGCTGCCCTAAGCTATCTTCATTCCCCCAAAACTTCTCCGCCCTACCGGCCCATTGGGTATGGGTATACACATTGCCCATCTCCAGCCCCATGAAACAGAACCAAGGCACAACCGCGCCGAGGGTAAATGCCGTGGTGAGTAGGTAGCGCTTCTGCGCATGTACCCAATGCCAAGATCGAGAGGCGTGGTTTTGCAACCGCACGTACAAGCCGTACCCCGCCAATATGGGAATGGCCAGCCAATGCACGTACAAACTAGCCGCACTGGCGAGGCCGTACCAAACCCACTGCCGGTTCCACCACTGTATCCACTGCTGACGGTAGTTGGATGCGGCCTGACGGTGATTAAATGATGGCGCTAGGCGAACGGCGCGCAACAAACATAAGCCTGCCAAGGTGGTGGCTACGGGCAGCAGACTGTACATTCGCGCTTCGTTAGCAAGGGTGATTTGGTAGGGTGAAACCGCGACGAGCGCCGTTGCTAGTTCCGCGATCGCGCGCCGCTGAGGCGACTGCTCAAACAGCATCCAAGCCATCCCAAACACACCTGGCAATAGCAGCAAACTCACCACGGCTGAAAGCGATCGGATAGAGGCAATGGAGAGACCAAACCAGCTGACCCATAGCCGCAAGAGCACAAAGTAGCCAGGGGGGTGGGTGTCATTCGCTAAGCTATTGACCGTATCGCCCAAATTTTTATCAGCATGGGTGATCTGAAACTGTAAAAGATCTTCCGGATAAACAATCTCTCCTTGAAAAATAGTCTCTACCAGCTCTTCATCAGAATAGCCAGACAGTCTCAGAGAGGTAAATGCTTCGTCTTCCCAATATACTTTTTCACCTAAGGCATAAAAACGCAGCAGGCATCCCCAGCAAATCGCCACAACAATCAACAATCGCCAAACCTGGCGATTGCTCAATTCATTAAAAATTTTCATATTGTTCTATCTAGGCCCCGCGCTAAGGAGCCTGAAGCCAGTAATACATGACTTTACATTGAACGAGTTTATCTGTTTAAACTGTAAAAAATATATTGGAGAGAAGAACTCTTTTATAGAGATCATAAAGAAATATCTAACTTTAGAGCGTTACATGGAGAGGCTGAAAGCGCTACTCGGATGAACACAGAGGTGGGAGTGTGTTGTTCTATACCAGATGGATGGATGAAGAAGATTTCGCTGAGTTGAAGTGAGCCAGATTGAGTGAGCCAGATTGAGTAAATGGCACCTTATCCTGTTTAATCGCCGCGAAGGTCGAAATTGTTCAGTTCTGTAATTGCAAGTGCTAGGTCTTCAAGTATTAGGTCTTTAAGTATTAGGTCTTCAGGAACAACGTTGCGTTGTTGTCGATGAGTTTAGGTTCGCCTTTTTCACAGGTGGCATCGTATTGAGTAAAATACTGTTGCACTTTTTCAGGTAGCTGAGGATAGTGAAAGAGGGCGTCTCCAGCTGCGACATTGGCCCAAAAATCTTTGATCAAAGGTGCGTAGGTTTTAGCCTGGCGCAGTCCCAGTGATAACGGTGGTTCGACCAGCAGCTTGAGAATGAATGGAAAGGAGCGATCGCCCATCCATTGTTTAGATGTTGTTTGTAATGTGGGCCAGTCAGGCACCTGCTCAATTCGCTTAGACTCAACGCGCAGCTGATGCCGACCGGAGTCATCCGTTTTCACTGACATGAGCCGATAAGGATGGGGATAGCTCACCAATGACCCCGTTGTAATGGCATAAAAATCCCCCGCTTGGGCCACATCTTGCACATGCAAATGCCCTGTAAAAGCAACCGGCACTTTCGCTTTTTGCAAACGTGACACCAGCTCGGGTGCATTGCTAACCATGTAGCGCTGTCCTAGCTTTGTCTGCGACTGGCCGGGTAAATGCTCCAGTACATTGTGATGCACCATTACCATCACTAACTTACCGCTGAGCGATGCCAACTGCGCTTCTAGCCACGTCAATTGCGCGTCATCAATTAATCCAACGCCGATTTGCGCACCCTCTTCGTCAAAGGCATTGGAATTTAGCCCAATGAGATGCACCCCCGGCAGAATTTCATGCTGGTAGTAAAGCTGTTGTCCATCGGTGTATCCGTGCGCCTGATATAGCTGAGGAAAGTCGGCTAGGGCAATTCGATTTTTATCTGGGTCATCGCCTGGTAGGCTCCCCCACTGGCTCACTACATCATGGTTGCCAGGGACTACATAGGTGGGAAATGGAAGCTGCGCGAGCCGTTTCACCATCCACTCATGATTTTCTCGCTCGCCATGTTGTACCAAATCACCTGGCAGCAGTAAAAAGTCGGGTTGGTCAGCGACGAGCTGAGTCAAAATTTGCTCAAAGGCCGGAATGCTAACTTCGACCAGATGAAACCGATTAGGGGCGTCCCAAATCGTATGAGGCAAGGCGATATGGAGATCGCTGATGACGGCAAATTTGAAGTTGAGTTTCATGGGCGTTAGCAATCGCACTAATGAACAGTGCTACTTATTGAACGGCTCTCCGTTACGATTGTAGGCCGTGAGCGAAATAAGATGCTGAATGCTCCAGGCAGTGGCCTCGCTTAAGGGCAGGCATGGCCTACGCTCGTAACGGTAGCGGCTCATGGTGTTGCATCACGCTTTATACAACAACAGTTAGTCAATGAGAAAGATTGTTCCTGAACGCCAAAATCTTTCGCTCAGAGTTAATGCTCAGGGTTAATGCTCAGGGTTAACTCTGAGCGTTCAAGGTTAATGCTTGATGCAGACAGCGAAGGTCGCAAATTTTTTCTTCCAGTTGTTTCTCTTAAAAAATAAACAACTACAAAATGACAGGTATCAGATAGAATCAGACCGTATACATGTATACACTTACGTACAAATAATGGTAAATAATCTATAGATATAGCAATACAACATATAGCTATATCTATAGGTTTGCGGTCGGAGCTGGCTTTGGTACTGCGTGTGTTGATCGCTGCGGGAGACCCCCTGTGAAACGTGTTGATGGGTTGCGAATGATCCGTTTTGGGCTAATGGGGATTGTTTACCTGTTGGCTGCGTTGCTTGGTATTGTGCTGACCCGAGAAGGCGGTAGTGTCGCTGCGCTGTGGCCTCCCAATGCAATTTTGCTCGGTGTTTTGCTGCGCACGGCTCCAAGTAACTGGTTGGGTTACATCGGCATTTGCTTATTCGCTAATGCCCTCGCCAACTTGCTCATGGGCGATTCAGTGGCCGTCGCCTTGGGCTTTGTGGCCTGTAATGCGATAGAAATTCTAACTTTTGTGGCGGTTGTTTGGCGGTTTATGCCGCTGCCGATTGTCTTAAAAAATACGGCACACCCTCTAACGTTGGTGAGTGCGGGAGTGGTGAGCGCAGCTGCGGGGGCAACGGCAGGAGCCGGTCTGCTTAATGCGGTATATGCGATGCCTTATCGAGCCGTATGGTTGACGTGGTGGATTGCCAGTGTCATGGGTTTTGCCATTATTATGCCCGTGGCGCTGAGCGCTTCTGGCTCGGCGGTGAAACAGCTTTTTTGTGGCAAACAGCGCCTTGAGATCATCATTTGTGGATTGAGCGTGATTGCCACGACGGTGGTGGTTTTTTTGCAGTCGTCGTATACCCAGTCATCACATACCTTGCTGTATTTGCTGGTGCCGCTGTTGCTTTGGGGTAGTTATCGGTTCGGTGTGTTTGCCTGTTCGGTGCTCAGTGTGAGCGTTGCTGTACTTGCGATCGCCTTTACGCTTCATGGCATAGGGCCGTTAGATCATGACTCTGGCAACTTCGCTTTTGACAGTATTCAGTCGCTACAGCTGTACTTAGGGACTGTGCTTTTACCGCCCTTGATGCTTGGCATTGAGCATGACAAGCAATTGCTGATCGAAGCGGAATTGGGCCACAGTCGGGCTCGCTATCGTCAGCTTTACGAAGAGGCTCCGGTGATGATGCACTGCATTGATCCTCAAGGTCGGTTGCTGAGTGTGAGCACCTACTGGCTAGATGTGATGGGCTACAAGCACGATGAAGTGATTGGGCGGTACTACGTCGAGTTTCTCACAGAGCCTTCTCGGCGCTATGCCCTTGCCACCGCGATACCGAAGTATGTGCACACAGGACTTTGCCGCAATGCACCGTATCAAATGGTGAAGAAAAGCGGCGAGATTATGGATACCCAAGTATCTACAACCGCTGAGCGTAATGATCGCGGTGACATTGTGCGATCGCTGTCTGTAATTTTAGATGTGACTGCGCGTAAGCGCGCCGAAGCCAGCCTAATTGCCGAGAAAGAGCGGGCGCAAGTGACGCTGAAATCAATTGGGGATGCGGTGATTACCACCGATGCTGAAGGCTATATCAACTACCTCAATCCGGTTGCAGAGACGTTGACTGGTTGGTCTTATGAGGCTGCTCAGGGGCAACCGCTGCTGACGGTGTTTCGGATTATTAATGAATGTAATCGTGAGCCAGCGATTAATCCAGTTACGCGTTGCCTGGCAGAAGGGCGCATTGTCGGGCTGGCCAACCATACGATTTTGGTCAATCGCGACGGCCAAGAATACGCCATTGAAGACTCCGCCGCCCCGATTCAAGATGCCTATAATCAGGTATTGGGTGCGGTTCTTGTTTTTCATGATGTGAGCGAACAACGCCGGTTGCAGCAGGAAATGACCCATCAGGCTCAGCATGACGCGCTCACAGGTTTGGTCAATCGCTCCGAGTTTGAACGGCGTTTGCAGCGGGTAATTGAAACTGCCCAGCAGCACGCCAGCGAGCATGCACTTTGCTACCTCGATCTCGATCAGTTTAAGGTGGTGAATGATACCTGCGGGCACGCTGCGGGCGATGCTTTATTGCAGCAGCTATCTGTGTTGTTTGAGAGTAAAATCCGCGATCGCGATACGCTAGCGCGACTGGGGGGCGATGAATTTGGGGTGCTATTGGAACACTGCTCGCTGGCTAGCGCCCAGTCGGTGGCCAATACCTTACGCCAAGCCACCGAAGATTTTCGGTTTAGCTGGCAAGATCAGTGTTTTCGCGTCGGCGTTAGCATTGGGCTAGTGCCTGTCGATGCCACAAGTCATAGCGTTGATAACGTTCTACAGGCGGCTGACAGTGCTTGCTATGTCGCTAAAGACGCTGGTCGAAATCGCGTCCATGTCTACTTGGATGATGATGAGGTGCTTGTCCACCGCTATGGCCAAATGCAGTGGATCTCACGCATTCAGCGCGCTTTGGAAGAAGATCGCTTTGAGCTGTATGCGCAGCCGATTGTGGCTCTCAATGACCCTCCTGAAAAGGGCGCACATTATGAGTTTTTGATCCGGTTGGCTGAAGAGGATGGAAGAGTCTCTTTGCCGGGTGCGTTTATGCCTGCTGCCGAGCGGTATAACCTGGCCGTCGCGATTGATCGCTGGGTGGTGAGCCATGCTTTTCGGTGGTTAGCAGATCACCCTGCCGTACTCGATGATCTTGGGTTATTTACCCTTAATTTGTCGGGGCACTCCATCGGCGATCGCTCTTTTCATGCCTACGTATTACATCAGTTAGATGAAACTGAACTACCTGCTGAGAAAATCTGCTTTGAGATAACTGAAACCGCTGCTGTGGCCAATTTGACTGAGGCTACTCGGTTTATGCTGGCGCTCAAAATACGCGGGTGTTGTTTCTCCTTAGATGATTTTGGCAGTGGATTGTCTTCGTTTGGCTATCTCAAAGCCCTGCCTGTAGATTTTTTGAAAATCGATGGACTCTTTGTGAAAGACATTGTTGAAGATCCGGTTGATTTAGCTATGGTGCGCTCCATTAATGAAATTGCTCAGCTCCTGAATAAACAAACCGTTGCCGAGTATGTTGAAAACGATGACATTCTCGCCCAGCTCCGTATGCTAGGCGTTGACTATGGGCAAGGCTACGGTCTGGGGAAACCACAGCCTCTATCTATACTGTTCAGTCAGTCGCTTAATTTAGTCAGTCGCTCAATCTAGTCAGTCGCTCAATTTAGTCAGTCGCTCAATTTAGTCAGTCGCTTACGTTAACTCGCTTGGGATAACGCTGACGCCATAGTTGAGAATTGCTGCGATTGTATGGGTTTGCACGTTGGCAGGATGAAGGCTCTGGTAAGGTTGGAGAAACGCCTCTGAAAATCGAATCCAGGCCATGACCGTTAATGCCGCCGATATTTGTGTAATGAACGGTTTGTCTTATGGCTTTATTTTCAAAGGAACGAATTTTGGTGCCGATTGACTTTTCTGAAAAGTCTTTGCAGGCGCTGGAAGAAACGGTTGCTTTTGCAGACACTGCTACCTCAGTTCATGCTGTCCACGTTCTCAAGCCTTTAGATGCTGTAGAACCAGGGGTGGTGTGGGAGTCTGTTGATGACAATAAACGTAAAGCAACAGTTCAAACGCTATTCGAAGAAACGTGCTCAGGCAGTGGCTACGAGGGGCTGCACTTCTCGGTGGAAAAGGGCGATCCGACCGCTGAGATTATTGACTATGCAGAAAAGCACCAGATTACTCTGATTGTGATGCCCTCTCGGGGAAGAACGGGTATCTCCCGTTTCTTTATGGGCTCTATTGCAGAAAGAGTGATTCGATTTGCACCCTGTCCGGTATTGGTGTTACGCCAACAGACACAGCCCGGATAAGCAACAGACTCACACGCTTGTGGGTGGGGTGAGGTCGCTTGGTTAGGCTCTGCCTATCGGCTTTTTGCATAGGCGCTATCGGTTTAGCCTTTTGCCAGTTAAATAGACAATGACTACATTGGGGATATCTCGTTCAGGTGTCCCCAATGATTTTTAATGCATCTCAATCTGATGTCTCTTTAACACCTCAAAACCACCGTCAGCCCGAGGTTGTGAGAGCTTTACGGTGGTTTTGGAGATTCAGTCAATTCTATGGCGAATATGAAGGGCGATCGCTCCAAGCGCGTCAGCACTGGGTGACTGAACTGCATGCCCAAAGCCCAGATGCTAAAACCTCAGATGCCCAAACCTCAGATGCCAAGCACCAGATGGCCAGACATCAGATGGCCAGACATCAGACGCCCAAATCCTAGTGGATTAAGCTGACCGAATCGGCTGATAACTTAAGGGTCTGTCGAAACTGGAACCGATGCTTCCACCATCACCATTTGACCGGAGGTGAGTCGGTTCCAGTAGTCACTCAAGTCATCAGCAACCTCATTAGAGAGAATGTAGCAGCCCAGTAGGTTTGGAAAGGCCATGCCCAACAACAACAAATCGCTGAAGTCGATAATGACCGACAAACTGGTGAGACAGCCTAAAAAGGTGCAAACCACATAAATGATCTTGAACAGTAAAGCAGAGCGCTCACCAAACAGATACGTCCAAGCCTGAATGCCGTAGTAGCTCCAAGAGACAATGGTAGAAAAGGCAAACAAACAAACGGCGATGCTCAGAACTATTGGGAACCAGCTCACTACGGAGCCAAATGCGCTGGCGGTCATCTCCACGCCACTTAGCTCTGTGCCTGTATCTAAATAAGCGCCCGTTAGCACAATGCTAATGGCCGTTAGGTTACAGATAATGACTGTGTCGATTAGTGGCTCTAAAAGAGAGACTAATCCTTCGCGGACAGGCTCATCGGTTCGGGCTGCGGAGTGCGCGATCGCGGCTGATCCTACCCCAGCTTCATTAGAAAATGAGCTGCGTCGAATGCCCTGCACCATGACCCCAATGAAGCCACCAACGGCAGCTTTGGGTACAAATGCTTCGCTAACGATGGTGCCAATGGCGCTGGGAACCTGCGTAAAGTTCGTAATAATCACTGTGAGGCAGGCCAAAATATAAAGGACTGCCATGGCCGGAACCAGCTTTTCTGCAACGGAACCAATCCGCTTGATACCCCCAATGATGACAAACGCAGCCAGCGCCGCAAGTACAAACCCAAATAGCCAAGCCGGAAGCCCTGGCACTAACCCAGAGATAGCCGCATAGGCTTGGTTGGATTGAAACATGTTTGCTCCGCCAAGCGCGCCGCCCAAACAGAGAATGCTAAACAAGACGGCCAACCCCTGGCCCACCGGACGCATTCCCCGCGCAGCCAGCCCTTGGTTGAGGTAGTACATAGGCCCGCCAAGGATGGTGCCATCAGGCAATCTGCGGCGATATTTAACAGCCAACGTGCATTCTACAAACTTGCTCACCATGCCGCAGAGTCCGGCCACTGTTAGCCAGAACATCGCACCGGGGCCGCCGAGCTGAATCGCGATCGCCACGCCGGCAATGTTTCCGAGTCCTACCGTGCCAGATACCGCTGTTGCCAGTGCCTGAAAGTGAGAGACTTCGCCATCATCGTGCGGATCATCAAACTTGCCCTGCACGACTTGGATGGCATGCTTTAGCCCTCTGAGGTTAATGAATCCCATCCGAAAGGTAAAGAAAACAGCGGCAACAAATAGCCACAGCACAATAAAGGGAAAGCCGTTTTCGCCCCCAATCTTAAAGAAGAGTAGAATCGAGAGCAGATCGACAATGGGCTGGAAAATATTGTCGGCAATTGAAATAGAACCGGTCGATTCTTGCGCCATGGCAGCGGGCGCTGCGATCGCCATTAAAACCAACAGCATGGGCAACATTGCCCAGCCATCTGGGCCGTTGCGAAACCATCTTTTAGAAAGTTGTGTAAGTGCGCTTATTTGCTGTTGGGCAAAGCGATTAAGCCCGTAGACATTAAGCCCGTAGACATTAAGCCTACTGAGTAGATGCTTGTGTTTTATCATGCTTGTTACGATGTTCTGTTGGTTATTTCGTTGAGAGCGTTTCAAAAACGACCACTGCCAAGCTGTCATTCAGCTTTTGAGAAAGCTGAATAACGATGTACCCACTACAAATCCGTTAAAGCCATGCCGATAAATAGCAAGCTACCATGCCGATTCTGGCAAATGTCGTCAAATTAGCTACGCCTTTCCGTAAAATCTCCCTAAAGGTAGAGTTATATGTAAATAAAATCACTCGGCTCGCCAGCCTATGCGCGAGCTAGTCTATGTATGCAATAGAGGTATACGCAATAGAGGTATACGCCATAGAAGCGTATGCAATAGCGGTCTTAATCAAGATAGCGGTCTTAATCAAGATAACGGTCTTAACGAGAACGAGATAGGAGCTTGTAGGCTCCAAAACCAGCGCCAATGAGGGTCACAGAAAAGAGCGTGGTTAAAGTCCCCAATGCGTAGAGCGCAGGCGAGGTGACATTTGTCGTCATCCCAAAAATTTCTAAGGGCAACGTATTGTCTTGCCCGGAGACTAGGGACGTGCGAATAAATTCGTCATAGGAGAGGGTGAAGCTGAGCAGTGCGATGCCAATCAGGCTGGGTAGAATCAGCGGAAAAACAACTTCTTTAAAGGTTTGAACATCGCTTGCGCCCAAGTCTCGGGCAGCTTCTTCGTAAAAGGGATTGAAACGATTGAACACCCCGAGCATGATTAGAAAGGCAAAAGGCACTGTCCAGGTAAGGTGTGCGCCCAGGCCAGAAGAGAACCAGTTCGTTTGGAACCCTAGGACTTGGAACGTGATGCCAATGCCAAGTGAGATGAGGACGCCAGGTACAACCAGGCTAGAGATGGTGAGATAGAACAGGGTTTTAGCGCCTTTGAACTGGGTGCGAAAAGCCATAGATCCCATCACGCTAATGATGAGCGCGATCGCCACCACCGCGAGCCCTAGCCAAAACGATCGCTGAAAAGATTCGACAAAGCTGCCTACCCGCTGCTCTTGAAAGACCTGCCCCAGCCAGTAGAAACCAAAGCTGCGGAGCGGAAACGTGAGCGTGCCATCTGGCCCTTGCAACGACAGGGTGAAAATGGCCAGCATGGGGCCATAAAGAAAGAGCACAAACAAACCGAAAAAGGCAGAGAGAATGTAAAAGGAGGGGTGGCGTTTGTTCATGAGAATAGCCCTTTTACGAACTTAAATGCTTCGCGAACGGCTCCGCTTAGGGCGCGGGTAGGGTACATAAGTTAAGTCCTAATAAGTCCTGAAGAATTTTCTATCTACGCAATAACAGCTCGGCAATAACAGCTCGGCAATTCACCTATAGCTCTTTGCGAATATCCACCACTCGCAAGATCCCAATGACTAATATCAAGGTGACTAAGAGCAAAACCACTGCGTTCGCGGCGGCTAAAGGATACTGCAAGCTGCCAATTTGGGTGCTAATGAGCTTGCCCACAGAGGCCGCTTGCCCGCCCCCCATCAGCCGTACAGTCACGTATTCACCCATCGTCAGGGTCACCACAAAAATAGATCCAATCGCAATTCCTGGCGCACTCAGCGGCAAAATAATCTCTTTCAATACGTCAAAACCGCTCGCGCCCATATCGCGCGCCGCTGTAATCAGCGTGCGATCAATCCGCATCATGCTATTGAACACTGGCGCAATCATAAAAAAGTTATACAAATGCACCATGCCTAGGACCACGGCAAAGTCAGAATACAACAGCCATTCCACAGGCTGCTGCACCAGTCCTAAGCCCAGCAAAAGCTGATTGAGCAGTCCGCCTCGGCCCAATACCGGAATCCAAGAGATCATGCGAATGATGTTGGAGGTCCAAAAGGGGATGGTGCAAACCAGAAAAAGCAGAATGCGCAGGCTGTCTCGTTGGATGCAGAAGGCCAGAAAGTAGGCGACTGGGAAAGCGATCGCGACACAAATGCTCCATACCAATCCCACATACTTAAACGTATTGAGATAAGTGGCTAGCGAAACCTCAGAAGAAAAAATGCCCGCATAGTTTGCCAATGAAAAAGCGGGCGTCATGGAATACCCATTGAACTCCCAAAAGCTCACCACCCCAATCATGACAATGGGGAACACCAAAAACATTAGGAACACCAATGCCTGTGGGGCGGCAAGTAAATAGGATTGCAGGGTTTTCTGCCTAAACAATGGATTTTTATGCAGCAATGAACTCATTCCACTTTTGAACAAGGTAGGTGTTCTCATCCATGGTGGAGTTCCAAACCACAATGTTGCCGAATCTCTCTTCAAAAGATCCGCCGTCTCGAACTGCGCCGCCTTTCGCTAAGGTCTTGCCAAAGGGATCAACAATGTCAGCCGCCGCCGCCTTTCCTTCGTACCAGTAGCCCCACTCATCTTCCGACATAAACGCCTTAGCAGGCTGTGGCGCTGCGCTGTAATAGCCCTGACGGCCCAAGAACGCACCCACCCAGCCATCTAGCATCCAGTTCAGGTACTCATAAGCGGCCTCTAATTCAATGCCCTCTAGCCCCTTAGAGAGGCCCAAGCCACCGCCCCAACCGCGATAGCCCTCTTTCAACGGTGCATAGATACACTCAATGCCCTGGGCCTGAACGGCTGTCACTGCTGGCGACCACATCGATTGAAGCACCACTTCTCCCGAGGTCATCAAATTCACAGACTCATCAAACGTTTTCCAAAAGGCTCGGAACTGACCATTTTTCTTTTGTTCCTTGAGAATCTCCATGAGCTGATCAATCTCAGCTTTGGTCATATTGCCTTTGTCCACAAAGGTCATTAAATCTAAAGACTCTGCGACCATGGCCGCGTCCATAATGCCGATTTGCGGAATATCGAGGATTGAGGTTTTGCCCTTAAACGATTCGTCGAACAGCGCTCCCCAACTTTCAATGGGCTTATCTACCATGTCGGGGCGATAGCCTAACGTATCAGCATTGTATTGAAATGGAATGAGCGTGGCATGGTCAGTCGGCGTTGTTGAAAATTCAGTGGAATCTGGCCCCGTAAGATACATCACCTTATAGGGCGCAGTGCCCTGGGAGCCTTCAACCGGTAGCCCCTCAAATTTGCCAGAGGTAAAGAAAGGAACAATCTTATCCCAGTTCTTAATTTTCGCGACTTCAATAGGCTGCAAGTTACCGGATGGAATGACCAGCGGCAAGCTGAAATATTCACCGTCAAAAATGTCGTACTGGTCGGGCTGCGTAATCGCAATTTGGTTATTCTCTTCCGTGCTCAGCGCCCTTAAGTCAAGCTTAAAGCCCAAGTCTTCTTGGGCTTTGTCTCTAATTTCATTGATCTGCGAGACGCCTGTGCCAATCAATCGCAGTTCCACATCTGCGATTTTGTTGGCATTCACTTGGGGGCCAGTGGCTGGATTGTTAGGGGTGCCTTTTTCAGCCTGGCCACCGCCACAGCGAGCAGTGGTGAGGGCAACACCTGTGGCAAGTCCGGTTTGAATTAAGCGGCGACGAGTAAACTTTGGCATGGCTTTTGTTTTGTTCTAGGTAGCGAAAATTATGGGGGCGAAAATTTGGAAACAGCTCGTCTCTCTACAAATCAACGGATTCAAAGTATTTATAAACTCCAAGCATCTATAAATTCAAAGAACTATAAATTCAAATAAATTCAAAGAACCATAAATTCAGAGAACCATAAATTCAAAAAATCATAAACTCTAAAGAATCATAAACTCGGCAGAGAGAAAGCTTAGTAAGGCAAAAACACACAGTCTTCAATTAACCAACGCACACTGACAGATTGACCGACCGATAGACCCATCTGTGCCCAATCGGTGGTGCGTACTTTGTACAGCAAATCGCCTCCCGTCGCTTCGACAGATAAAATCACGCGTGTGACATAGCCGGTTAGCTCCGTATCGACAATTCGCGCAACAACCTGATTGCTGCGTTGAGCCTGTCCGTTGGCATTGTTCAGTGGCTCCTCTCCAGATAGGGCTTTATCCAATGGGACAAGGCTAATCAAATCAGGGCGAACAGAACAGGCAGAGTCTGTTCCAATGGGCGTAGACACGCCTTTCGCAAATATTGAACCAATGCCTTCCACAGTGAGTTCAACGATGTCTTTGCCAGTTTCTGATGCACTGTTTGCGGATAGAGAAGAGGGTACTGATGGGGAAGAATCTATCACTTTCCCTGCAAAAATGTTGTTATCGCCAATAAACTTTGCAACAAACTGAGAGGCCGGTGTGGTAAATAGCTCAGTGGGCGTTGCGACTTGTTCAATGCGGCCATGATTCATCACGACGATTTGATCGGATAGCGAAAAGGCTTCTTCTACGTGGTGCGTGACCTGAATGAAGGTAAGGCCGAACTGCTTTTGTATTTTACGAAGCTCGCCGCGCATTCTTACCCGCAAATTTTCATCTAAGGCGCTGAGCGGCTCATCGAGCATGAGCACTTGGGGCCGATTGACTAGGGCGCGAGCTAGGGCAATGCGCTGCTGTTGGCCGCCGCTGAGCTGATCGGGCTTTCGTTTTGCGGTGTGGGTTAGGCCCACTAGCTCCAAAATTTCGTCTACACGCTGGTGTCTTTCGGGCTTAGAAATGCCCTTCATTTTTAGGCCAAATTCTACGTTTTGCCAAATTGTTTTGTGGGGAAACAGCGCGTAGTTTTGAAACATCATGGCGGTGTTTCGCTTGGCGGGCGGCAAATGGGTAACGGCGCGATCGCCTATCTGTATCTCTCCACTGGTGACCGCTTCATGCCCTGCAATCATGCGCAAAGCCGTTGTTTTCCCGCAGCCGCTCGGCCCCAGCAAACAACAGTATGCCCCGGCGGGAATATCTAACGTAATGTTTTCAATTGCGGTGACGTCGCCATATTTTTTCGTCACTGAGCGCAAAGCAACACCCGCAGCCAAAGGATTCCCAACAGCTTCTATCTCGCCTTCACCTAACTGGGTTGACTGTAATGGGGGCGACTCCAATGGGGACGACTCTAATTGGGGCGATTGAGACAGCGGTGCAACAACATCTTCGGGATTGGCCTTAAGAACCATATATTACATGCCGTTGACGAGCAGGAAACCAGACAATATACGCCTTAAACTGTACCTGACAGCATTAAGGCGAAACTGTATCAAAATTATCTAAACTCACCGAGCGCCTAAAACGTTCTGGTTTAATACAAATTTCAACACAAAGAACGCTGTTGCCACCACTCAGGAACCAACACTATTCACTAGCGCCAATCTCCAACAGCCTTGAATAACCTTCGTTTTCAAGCATTGTTGAGAAATATTATTGAGGATTACTACCTTTATTTGAGGACTCCCAGTGAAGCCACCCAGTGAAGATTCCCAGTGCAGACTCCCAGTGCAGACTCCCAGTGAGGGCTACTTTCTAAAAGCAGCGGTAGTGTTTATCTAGGCGTAGCAAAGTGTGCAGCAGCACGTTTGCCCCTTGCACGCACTGATGAGGGGCGGTGTATTCTGTTTCTGCATGGCTAATGCCGCCTTGGCTAGGCACAAAAATCATCCCCATATCGGTAATGCGAGACATCTCTTGGGCGTCGTGGCTGGCACGGCTGGGCAAATACATGTGGCTGAGGGTAAGGGCTTCGCAGGACTGCGCGATCGCATTTTGAATGTGTGAGTTAGCCGGAGAGGGTTGATTGTGCAGCAGCGGCGCTAACTGAATGCGCGTGCCTGTTTCAGCCATAATGCGAGCAATGGCTTGGTGGAGCTGCCCCATCAAATTATCCAGATGCTGATCGTTCAAATCACGAATATCCAGCGATAGCTCCACCCGTCCAGGAATGGTATTGGCCACGCCAGGAGAAACCTCTAATCGGCCTACCGTCGCAACCTGATCGCCGGGTTGATTGCCAATGGCATGAACGGCTAGCACCAAGTGGGAGGCCGCGACGAGAGCATCTTGGCGCATGGGCATGGGCGTAGTACCCGCATGAGAGCTTTGCCCTTCAATGGTGATAATGAAGCGCCGCTGACCTACGATGCCGGTGACAACGCCAATCTCTTTTTGCTCAGCTTCTAGCACTGGCCCCTGCTCTACATGCAGCTCCACAAAGGCGGCTACATCTGCAGGAGAAAGCTTCACCGACTCGCACTTTGACCAGTCTCCGCCCACTCTGGCCAGGCAGGATTCTATGGTTTCGCCCGTCGCACTGCGGTAAGCCTCGGGATTATCACTCAAATTGCCGGAGAGGGATTTGCAGCCAACCATGGTGCGCTCTTCATCGGCAAAAACAATCACATCTAAAGGATGATCAAGGGTTAGCGCCTGATCTCGTAGCGTCCTGACCACTTCTAACCCAGCCAATACCCCATAGGTGCCATCGTAGTGTCCGGCATTCGGCACTGTATCTAAATGGGAGCCTGTGGCCAGTGCTGCCGCCTGCTCATAGCGCCCTGGGTACCGCCCAATCAGATTTCCCGCCGCATCAATGCGAGTGTGCATGCCTGCTTCATTCATCCAGCGTTGCATGAGTTCACGGGCAAGACAATCTTCTTCACTGAAGGCAATGCGCTCCACGCCACCGTTCGGCAATGCGCCAATGTCCGCAAGCTGCGCGATGCTGGTGAGCAAGCGCTCAGAATTGACTTCGCCAGCAGAAAGCGCATTGGAAAGAAGTGTCTGTCTCATAGGATGTCTGATATTTCCTGATGTCTTAAGTGCGATGAGGTGTTTGCGATGAGGTGTTTTTTTAAGTGCAGCTAGTTAAGTGCAGCTAATTAAGTGAATACGTCACCAAATATTGCGCAATGTAAACAACTATTCTACACGTATAGAAATGTTTTTCTGCTCGATAAGATACTTTCCAAGCATTTAGGTGTCCGATATTGTTTTAGACGGGTTCTCTAATCCACTCAGATTCTCAATTCATTCCAATTCTCAATTCATTCCAATTCGCAACAAACTCAAACAAGAGAGCATTGTTCCTATGGCTGACTCGGTGAAACGTGTGTTTATCTGTGGTTCAGCGCTGCGCGGTCAGCCCGATCATCAAAACTTGCAGTCTGCGACATTTGCAGGCGAGGCCAAAACAGCACCTAAGTACCGGCTTCATGCGGTAAAAGACGGTTGGCATCCAGGCATTTATGAAGCGGAATCGGGTGAGAATGGCATTTCGATTCCTGGGGAGATTTATGAGCTAACGCTGGAACAGTATGACTATCTAGTCTCTACAGAGCCACCAGATATGTATCCCGCTGAAGTAACGCTCGATGATGGAGGTAGCGCGATCGCTATGCTGTATCCCAGAAAACTAATAGAAGAAGGCGGCTGGCCAGATATCTCTGACATTGGCGGCTGGGCGGCCTACAAGAAAAGCACTCAGAGCTAGCCAGTTTTAGGACTAGCCAGTTTCAGGATTAGCCAGTTAAAGCACTAGCCAGGCTAAAGAAAAGTAACCGCATATGAGCAAAGTTATGAGCAAGGTGCTGATTAAAGGCGGGCGCATTGTCACAGCCGTTGATGACTACATTGGCGATCTGTTGATTGAGAACGGCAAAATTGAGGCGATTGGCCGAGATTTAAGCGTAGACGATGCGCAGCAGCACAATGCTGCCGGGATGCTGGTAATGCCTGGTGGCATTGATGTGCACGTGCATATGGAAACGCCCATGGGCAACGATGTCTATACCTGCGATTCGTTTGAAAGTGGCACAAAGTCGGCGGCCTTTGGCGGCACAACAACGATTATTGACTTTGCTCAACAGTTCCACGGAGAAAGCCCAAAGGCCGCGTTAGATCGTCGCTTGGCCGCCGCAGAACCGCAGTGCTCTGTAGATTATGGTTTTCACGTGATTTTGACGGATGCGAATGCGGATGCGATCGCTGAACTCCCCGACTTGGTAAACAACGAAGGCATTTCTAGCTTTAAGCTGTACATGGCCTACCCCGGCGTGATGATGGTAGATGACGCGGCCATCTACAAAATTATGCGCAAGGTGGGCGATCATGGCGGCATGGTGAATGTCCACGCCGAAAATGGCATTGTCATTCAAGCCATGATTGACGAAGCCTTAGCCGCAGGCAACACCTCTCCTAAGTTTCATCAGATGACGCGCCCCCGGCTGATGGAAGGCGAAGCGACGCACCGCGTGATCAGAATTGCGGAGCTGGCAGAAGTGCCGGTGTACATTGTTCATCTTTCGGCTAAAGAAGCCTTGGATGCGGTGGTAGAAGCTCGCGATCGCGGTATTCATGCTTTTGCAGAAACCTGCCCGCACTATCTCTTTTTAGATCACTCCGAATACGACAAACCTGGCTTTGAAAGTGCGAAATACGTAATGACCCCGCCGCTACGGGATCATAAGTGTCAGCATGAGTTATGGCGCGGCTTACGCTTTGATGACTTGCAGATAGTTTCTACCGATCATTGCCCTTTCTGCTTTAACGAAAATCCAATGGGCATTCTCAAGTCCAAGCGATTTGGAGAAGATAATTTCAATAAAATTCCCAACGGCGCACCGGGTGTAGAGCTTCGATTAGAGCTGCTGTATGACGGTGGCGTACGCGAAGGCAAAATTAATCTCAATCGCTTCGTTCAGCTCACCGCAACGGCCCCGGCCAAAATGTTTGGCATGTTTCCTAAAAAAGGCACCATCGCCGTCGGCAGCGACGCAGATATTGTTCTATTCGATCCTGAAAAACAACATACGCTCAGCGCCAGTACGCACCACTCAAATGTAGATTATTCTCTTTTTGAAGGAAGGCAAATTCAGGGCAAAGTGGAGAAAGTATTTCTGCGCGGTGAGCTGATTGTAGATGGAGAAGAATGGCTGGGCCGTGCGGGAATGGGGAAATTCATTAGCCGTAAGGCTTCGGGGCGGGTGATGTGATCCTTGGCTACTGCCAAAGTAACAGAAGACTATTATTGTAAAAAGTTAATAGCTTAGAAACTGTTATGACAGAGATATCATGTGATGTAGCGCCTATGGGTGCCGAGACAATTGTCGGCATCATGGAAAGCATTATCAAATCATGGCGCTAGTTGGGCGGGCAAGACTTTGGTAAGTGTTAAGTAAGCTCAGCGGTGGCTACGGCGATTTTTGATGACGCGAAACCAAGAATAAAGACAGAACACTATCCAAAAGGCAATACCACCAAAGAATAAAAGACCAATGATGAGGCCGCTAATGGCGGTGAGGGTTTCGATAACTGAAGTAGACAGCCCTGGAATGAAGGTAATGGCGAGCAAGAGAGTTGCGATCGCACACAAACCAGCCAACCCTCCTCACAATGCTCGCCGCTCCCACTTTTGCGCAAACCAACTTAAGCAGCTAGCATAAGCCGCACCGCCCAACAATCCACCCATTAAAACGAAATTAGCACTCTCGCTTTGAGCGGTCGCCACACCGCCCAAAATAAGCAATACGAGCGTAAACGTCCCGCAGTTATTAAGCCACTTTTCTTTTTGTGTAAATAACAAACAGCCGTAAGGGTGAAAGCGCAGCGCAATATCAAACAGATAGCGAATGAGAATCGTAATGCCCACAATGAGCCAGTAAACAGCTCTCAGCTGAGGAATCGCCAGCCAAAAGGCCCAAAACAGCCCTGGCTTAGACCGCTGAAACTTTCTTTGCCACAGCTCGTATTGCAAGATAATCCGATAAAATAAATTTTGAGACTTGATGGCCTCTAACATGCCGCGCCGCGCCCAATCACTATTGGGATCGAGCTGTAGGGCCGCTTTAAAAGATTCTTTTGCAGGGGCGTTTTTTCCTTGATGCACCGATAGCCAGCCGTGGGCCGCATGAGAAAATGCGAGATCTGGAAAAAGCTGGAGCGATCGCGCCACAGCCTTTTCTGCCACATCCCACTGCTCCGTATCTGCTAAGCCCATAATGTACACGCGCAGACACCCCGCATGATCCGGGTCAATTTTTAGCCCTTGTTTCGCAAAATCAAGCGCTGATGGTAGCTGGCCCCAGTCGTGATAAATGGCGCTAGCCAAAGCGTAGTAGCTCGGCTCTTGAGGGTTAAGTTGAAAGGCGGTTGTAATGGCCTTACTCGCCGCTTCGTACTGTTCGCTTAAAAACAAGGCATCGGCTAGGCGGTAGTGATGAAAGCTATCGTTGGGCGCAAGCGCGATCTCCTGCTTCGCTGAGCGGATAGCTTCGGGGCACTGCTGTTGGCGGACTTGAGAAAAGCTGAGGATGTTATAAGCCAGGTCGCTATTAGGAGACGCTGCGAGAAGTGCAAGGGCTTCTTCAATGGCGAGCTGATAGCGCTTTTGCTCTGCCAACAGGCAAGCGCGTTCGTATCTTTGGGAGGGAGTCATAAGCGAAGCCCTAACGCTGTTTGAGATAGGTCAAAATATCGTCGTAGGTGCCATCTTGATTGGCATGGTTGGCGTAGTTACGTGCGGTGCCAAACCATTCTTTTGTAGAAGGACTCACCGATTTTGCTGCTCGCAGCAAATCTTTTGTGGTCAGTGGCTGAGGAATGCCCGTTTTCATAGCCGCTTGCAGCTTTTTCTCTACAGCCCGATCCACAACGGCCTGTAAATCTGCCCCTGAGCACCGATCTGTTTTTCTTCCCAGCATCTCGAAGTCAATATCTTCTATGGGCTTACCCTTACACAACAACCTCAAAATAGCCGTCCGCGCTTCGGCATCGGGCGGCTGCACAAACAAAATCCGATCAAATCGTCCGGGCCGACGAAATGCACTGTCTACATACCACGGCGCATTCGTCGCAGCCAGAATCAACAGCCCCTCGTTAGAATGCTGCACGCCATCTAGCTCCGTCAGGAACTGATTAATCACATGCCGCCCGCCGCTGCGCAGGGCATCACTCCGGCGGCTCGCTAAGGCATCCACCTCATCAAAAAACAACACACAGGGCGCATTCTGGCGAGCTTGTTCAAACACATCATGCAAATTTTGCTCGCTGCTGCCCAAATACATATCCAAAATGTCGCTAATGGAGATGGCCATAAAATCAGCGCGAATCTCTCCAGCGGTGGCTCTCGCCAGGTGGGTTTTACCGCACCCCGGTGGCCCATACATTAAAATGCCGCCCCCAATGCTTTTCCCATACGCTTTGTACATATCAGCGTGGGTAATCGGGTAAATAATCTTCAGCCGAATCTCTTCTTTTAGTGCGTCCATCCCGCCCACCTCCGTAAAGGTGATTTTTGCCCGCTCCGCAGGATGGCCCTTATCCGCTGGCCTCTCCTCAAAAGAGCCCTCATTTGACTCCTCAGCGTCTGCTGCTACAACGCTGAGGCTGTCCGCTAGCTCAGAATCTTTTAAAGATGCATCTTGCATCAGCGCCAGACGAAACTGTTCTACCGCCTGCCGACTTTGGCCACTGCGGAGTAACACCTTGGCATTCAGCGTCAGCGCTTCCGCATTCTCGGGGTCTGCTTTCAGTACGGCTTCGAGCGCAGTGAGCGCTTGCGAATCTTTGCTTTGTTGGTAATAGCAGTGAGCTAAGCCCAAATGCAGCGCTGGGAGGCATTTTGGGCTATGGGTGGCAAGTGCGATCGCCGCTTTAAATTCGTGCTCAGCTTCATCGGCATTGCCCATGCTCAACAGCGTTTGGCCAATCAACTGCCGCAGCGGCACATTTTCAGGAGAGGCTTGCAAAGCAGCCCTGAGCGAAGCTAACTGATCGTGGCTAGGAATCATAGAGAACGTTGAAGCAAAGGGACTAAATCAGGCAACTTATCACAAGCGACTTATCACAAGCGACGTGAGCGCCCTATGAAAAGATTCACATCCATAGTCCCTATTTACGCAAATTGCTGCTACTCGTTACTCATCCGTACCATTCTCATCTGCACCGTTTTCATCTGCACCGTCCTCATCTACACCGTCCTCATCTGCACCGTCTTCATCTCCAGAGAGAGCAGTGACTGGCTCACCATCTAGGTGTACAAAGGGGGCGCCATCGCACAGCGCAACGTTTGCATACCAGCGAGAGGGAAAGTCTGAATCGATGAAGGTGATGTCGAAGCTGCCCCAGTGATAGGTCGGCTCGCCCTTTTCATTTTCACGAAAGGTATCGCACCGAACCGAGGAGGAGGGCTGTGTCCAGTAGCCGTTGTAGCTACCTCTATCGGTTACAACGCCTGCTAAACCATAAATAAAAATACTGCCGCCATTGTCGTAGCTCCAGATAGCAGTTCGACCCCGATCTTCTTCATAAACAACGTCAGATTCTTGGGTTGTCCAAACCTCATCAGCTCGCACCGTTGGCGCATACGCACCACACACCAGCAGCGTTAACGCACACAATATTGCATTCTTTTTCATGGACATAAACCTGACTAAACAGCTTGTTTGTGTTCTTCCTTTCTCAATGCTGTTAGCCAAATGCCATCAACAATTTGAAAGGAGAACTCAATACTGAAAAATTCTACCAGGAATTAAAATAGCGGCTTTTAGCTCCGTAAAGCTTCGTATAAAAGAACTTTGCTGTGCTTTGAGCTGGCGCGCACATTCTTTGACTAGAGCAGTTCAATAATCTGTAAAAAGCGAGGCTTATTTGGCAAGCCCTGAGCGCGGGGACGTGGCTTTGAGGCAAGATGCCCAAGTCTTCTCTATCAAAGCGATTTAAGCTTTTATAACCAGCGATTTTTCCCAGATTTGGGGCTAGGGGCAATGCAGGTATTCGGATTATTAACCGTTTTATTAGATCGACTTTATGAGGTCTAAAGTGCTGGAGATAAAGTATTAAGGACAAAGTACTAAAGATAAAATATTAGAGACAAAGTATTAGGAATAAAGTACTAGAGATGAAAAAATACTAGGCATAAAGCACTAGAGAAAACGTATTAGGGACAAAGTGCTAGAGATAAAGTATTAGAGACAAAGTATTAGAGACAAAGTGCTAGGCATGAAGCACTAAAAACAAAGCACTAGAAATAAAGCACTAAAAACAAAGCACTAAAAACAAAGCACTAGAGATAAGGCAACAGCGTTAACCTTTACGCGGTTTGGCATAGTGATGAGGGCAACTGCGCCAGCTCTCGCTGAAAAATATTAGGGTCATCCAGTGCCTGTGAGAGCATCACGGCTCCCTGAATCGTAATAATCGCTGACTCTCCCCGCTGCCGCGCCAAAGCTTGACTCAGCCCCGCTTCAACCAGAACTGCTGCGATCGCGTTAATCAGCGCCTCCAGCGAATTTTTCACATTGTCATGAAACATATCGCGGCCAGTACCTGCTTGCATCACAGCCAGCAAACAGGGCTGGGTGCCCCCTGCATATAGCTCACTGAGGCGATCGCACATTTTCTTTAGCCGCTCTTCTGGTAGTGCTTCACTGGCTAAAACTGTCAGCACATTTTCCGCTAGCCAGCTCTCTGCATGGTCGAGCACTGATGTCACCATGTCGTTTTTGCCGCCGGGAAAGTGGTGATAAAGGCTCGCCTTTCCTAAGCCCGTTGTTTCCGAAATTTTTGAGAGGGTCGCTCCGTCGTACCCATACTGCCGGAAAAGTGAAAACAAACTCGGCAGGTAAGCCTCTTTACTCATTGTTAATAATGATGAAACGCAGTTATTGACATTGTACCGATCGTTCGATAAATTCTTTGTGTACCGATCGTTCGGTTTTTGTTTTGCTACTTTTAGAGCTGCTACTTTCTATGCCGCAACCTGCGATGAGGACATGACATCAGTCGCAGGTTGCTCAGGCTTCCTCTTATTGCAGTCATACTCATCACACTCATTTAAGGAGTCTTTATCATGGCTATTACCCAAGGTGCTCACCACATTGGCCTCACCGTTCCCAGCATTGCCGCTACTCGAGACTTTTTTGTTAACGTGCTGGAATTCAACCAAGTGGGCGAAGTCCCCGACTATCCAGCTTATTTCGTCTCTGATGGCACCGTGCTCATTACGCTGTGGCAAGCAACCGAGCCTGCCAGTGCCACCCCTTTTGATCGCAAAAACAACATTGGCCTGCATCACTTTGCGCTCAAAGTCGATGGGTTAGCAACCCTGAATGCGCTGCATGACACCCTGACTAAAACTGAGGGCGTCATGATTGAGTTTGCACCCGAACCGATTGGCAGTGGCCCTACCCAGCACATGATTTTCTCTATTCCTGGCGGCATTCGTATGGAGCTGGTTGCGCCTGGCGGCTAGTTCACGGCATTCGGCTCCTCTGTTACTTATTTCCTCTGCCACTTATTTTCTCTGCCACTCGCATCTCTCTGTTCTGTTCTGGTGTGTTCCTATTCCTGTCTTAGGAGACTTTAACTATGGCAATTCCTGGCTGGCAACAAGACGATTCTCCTTTTCATCCAGGAGAACGTGCTATTCAAGCTCGACTAGGACATCGGGAGCGAATAGAGATGATGGGGCGGCGGATGCTCCGCGATTTTTTGCCTGAGCAGCATCGAGCATTTTACGCCCAGCTCACTTACTTTCTGGTGGGCACTGTCGATGCTGACGGGCATCTGTGGGCCTCAATTTTAGTGGGTGAGCCGGGGTTTATTTCAACGCCGGACGACCGTACGCTGAGCATTGCAGCCCAGCCACTCTCTGGAGATCCGCTGGCAGATACCCTGACAGTAGGGCGCGAAATTGGCTTTCTTGGCATTGAGCTTCACACGCGCCGCCGTAATCGGGTAAATGGTGTGGTGAGTGCGCTATCTCCTAATGGATTTGAAGTTCAGGTGCATCAGACGTTTGGTAACTGCCCTAAATACATTCAGGCGCGAGAATTTGATCTGAAATCGTTTACGCCCACAGAAACAAAACCGAGTCATTTGTTGACGGCGTTAGGTGAAAAAGAAAAGGATGCGATCGCGGCTGCTGATACCTTTTTTATTGCCACGGCGTATTTAGATGACGCTGCTGGCGTTGCTAGGGGCGTTGATGTGTCTCATCGGGGCGGCAAACCAGGCTTTGTGCGCATTGATGGTAACACCCTAACGGTTCCAGACTTTGCCGGAAACAACATATACAACACATTTGGCAACCTCGAACTCAATCCTCACGCGGGTCTACTCTTTATTAACTTTGAGACCGGCGATTTGTTATATCTCACTGGTAGCGCTGAAGTGATTTGGGATGGCCCCGAAATTTCGCGCTACGAAGGCGCTGAGCGGTTACTCAAGTTCCAGATAGAACGCGGCGTGAGCGTTGAAAAAAGCCTTCCCTTAAGTTGGTCAG
>JBGCGG010000069.1:0-51772 GCA_045110585.1 Phormidesmis sp.
CACTTATGAAAAAGGCATCTCCGTAGACGCTGAAGCCTTGGCCGAGTTTCGAGTCGATTGGCAACCCTCAGAAAATTTGCCCAAGTGGGCAATTACAATTCACCCGACATAGCGGGGACTTTTTTTAGTTGCTTTTCCCTAGGCATTACTCGTGTGAGGTAAAGCAAAACCTATTTGGCCAGTGGGTGGTGCTGCGTCGTTGGGGTAGGGTGAGTGCGAAGCAGAGGCAGTCGCTGGAGCATGTGTGCGATCTCTATGAGGAAGGCTTGCAGGTTTTTGAGGCAGTTGAGAAACGACGGGCACAGCGAGGGTATAGTACCTGGTAATTCATTCGCAAGGCGAGCGCCATTATCGAAGTTATAGGTAATTCTCTTTATTTTACATACATCTCTGCATTGAAATGTTTTTTCAAATTAACCAGGAAACGCAATGAGAGAAGTGAACATTCCGACTCGCCTTGGCCAGATTTCTGTCAGCATTGACGAGCACGTTAACAAAACTCAGCCGATTGTCTTTATGCATGGTATTTTTCTGGACAAGACTTTGTGGGCTAATTACCCCAGTACGCTTACAGGACATACCCATATCTATATCGATATGCCGGCCCATGGTAACAGTTCAAATGTCGGCCATGATTGGCACCTGAGTGAATGTCCGGGTATGCTCATCGAAGTTTTAGACGCACTCGATGTAGAAAAGTGTATCGTCGTAGGTCATTCTTGGGGCGGTATGACAGCATTAAGGACCGCACAAAATCATGCAAAACGTTTCATCTCTATAGCCTTATTCAATACCCCATTTAAGGCAACAACTGGTTTTAGAAAGCTCGGCTTTCAATCACAAAAGTTGCTCGTTATATTTCAGCGCTTCTATGCAAAGCAGGCAGCAAAGTCACTCTATACTCAGAAAATTTTAGAGGCTCACCCTGAGTTGTCAACCCAGATGCAAGAACGCCTCGCAGCCAGGCCAGCAAAAGAACTCATTCGTGTCCTTGATGCGGTTATTCTCGATGCAAAGGATTCGACACACCTGATAACTGAATTAGCGATTCCAACAATTGCCGTTGTTGGCGAGTCTGACTATGTTGGCATGATGCCAAAAATAAAAACCATGATTGTGCCAGGGGGGCACATTAGCCCTTGCGAAGCACCAACTGAAACGAGAGCAATTCTTGTTAAATTAGCAAAACGAGAGTACTAGGTTTTCAGTCCTTGGCTTTTCAATTTTGATATTAAGAACTGAGATGGGAATTCTATAAAGACTCTATAGGACTAACTATTGAAACGAATAAATTCCTTATTTGCCTAGTTCTTTATACTCTTTCAAGAGTGATCGGTGCTAAAATCAGATGTTTTTTACGTCTAATTCTCTCAGTAATTGTTGAGCATCTTAGTTACTTCATCGCACCAGTTTAGCCAAGACTTTTCGTAGGCAATACCTCTTTTCATCGTGAGGTACTTAAATAGCATTTCCATATCTGCTTCCTCTAGAGAAGCACTGTCTACTCTCTCTCTCTGTTTTCTTTGTTTACTTAAGAAGTCTATTTCCTCCTCAAGATACGCCGTCAACTTTTCACTATGGAGCTGCTTTCGGCGATGAAGCTCTTCGAAAAGATGCTGACGTTTCATTTTGTAGCCAATTAGAACTTTCACTAAAAGATCTTCTCGAACAGGTGTTGGTTCTGTTGGTTCGGTATACCAACGAGTGAGTTCTTGCCATCCTAAGTCAGTAAGTTGGTAGATCTTCTTATCTGGTTTTCCAACTTGGGGCACAATTTCGAAGGTTACCCAGTTCGATTTAGTCAGCTTGCTCAGCTCTCTGTATACCTGTTGTTGAGTGGCTTCCCAATAGCAGCTTAAACCCTCATCAAAGTGCTTGCTAATGTCGTATCCACTTTCAGGGCGCTTGGCTAGTAAAGCCAAAATGGTGTGTGCGAGGGCCATTGGAGGTCAATTAGTTAGATTTTGTTGTTAATTGATGGGTTTTGTTAGGTTATTCAACTTGTTGTATAACCTTGTTGTAAAATATACTCCTAAGAGCCCTGTAAAACAAGTTGAATATTGTTGTTGGTTATGACATATGTTGATGCCTTAGAAAATTTGGAACTAGTAGGTTTCAACAAATCAGAGCTGGTAGACTTTAGTGAATTGGTGAATTTTGGCAGATCAGAGCTGATGGAGCTCAGCGACCTGTTAGGTTTCAGCGGACTGTTGAGTTTCGGCAGAGCGGCACCAGAGCAGGCTACGACTGTTCAGCTAGTCATGGTTCAGGATTCTGAGGCTTCAAAAGTCTGGAAACCGATGGCTTTCAGCGAGGATGAACTAGCCGAGTTTAGGCAGTCAGAGCTAGTAGGTGCTAACAGGCCAGCGCTGACCGATTTTAGAAGCTCAGCGCTGATAACTTTTAGCAACGAAGGGCTGATGAATGGTTCTTGTTCTCCCTTTGTTAGTTGGGTAAAGTCAATACCCGAAAGTGTGATGCTGCTGTCTGTCGTCAGCGAACTTCGTCGTATTGGTAGCAGTGATATTCGCCATAACCATGTCAGGTTCGGTGCTGATTTGTCCTTGCCAAAACTACTTCGGGAAAAGCCACCCGCATTAGAATTTCCCCAAGTCAAGCTACCTAAGGTCAAACCACCCCAGCTTGGTTTGCCAATAGTTGGGTTCCCAATCATAGTCATGGCGGCCTTAGTTACGCCGACTGTTTGGCTGGCTAAAAGTCCAGAAGGTTATACCCAGCTGGAACCTCAGGTTCTGCCAGTTGAGACAATGTCCTTAACCAGTGAGAATGGCTATGAGGTTTCTAGAGTCTATACAGGAGAACTAGTCGCCCGTCGCAGCAGTGATTTGGGATTTGAACGGATGGGAACTGTTGTTGAGCTTTTGGTAGAAGAGGGCGATACGGTTGTTGCTGGAGAACCATTAGCGAGGCTGGATATGCGCGATTTGCTCGCACAAAGACAGCAGCTTGAAGCGCAAAAACGTCAGCTACAGGCTCAGTTGCAAGAGCTAGAGGTAGGACCCCGTCAGGAAGATATTACCTCGGCTGAGGCAGCGGTTAGTGATTTGCGCAACCAGTTGGAACTGGCTCAGTTACAAGCAGATCGGCGAGCTGCCCTATACGCGAAAGGTGCTATTTCACGGGAAGAACTTGACGAACGACAATTTGGAGCTAATGCGATCGCTGATCGTCTCCAGCAAGCTCAAAGCCAGTTGGAAGAACTGCTTAATGGAACTCGCCAGGAACAAATTGCCGCTCAATTGGCTCAAATAGAACAAGTTGATGCTCAGATTTATGCCACCGATATTTCTCTCGATAAAAGCGTCCTTTACGCTCCGTTTTCCGGCACAGTTGCTGAACGAGTAATTGACGAAGGTGCTGTTGCAGGAACTGGCCAAAGGGTGATGAGGTTGGTTGAAAATGGTCGTTTAGAAGCTCGTATTGGAGTCCCAGAGAGCACTGCTCAACAGTTGGCGTTGGCATCTCGACAGTCTTTGTCAGTTGGCAACCGCGCTTATCCGGCAGTTGTGACGGCACGGTTACCTGAGGTTGATGAGGTTAGCCAGACAGTTACTGTGGTTTTGGAACTTGATGATTCTTATTTAGACAGTGAGCAATCTATTGGGATAACTGCTCGCTTGCAAGTGAAAGAGCGTCAGGCTGAGAACGGCTATTGGTTGCCAAATACAGCTTTAGTAGCGAGCGAACGAGGCCTTTGGTCTGTATATGTGCTCTCTGAACAGCAGGCCAATTCAGGAGCTTTTCAGGTTACTCGTCGAGATGTAGAAGTGCTTTATAGTGAAGGAAACCGTGCTTTTGTTAGAGGGTTAGTACAGCCGGGTGAGGTCGCCATTGTAAATGGCAACCATCGTATCGTACCTGGCCAGCTAGTAAAACCTAATGAAAATGCAACCCAGGTGTTCAGCGATCAATAGAGATAGCTGACAAGGAAAGAGGGCAAATGCCTTAGAACGTGCTTCTCTATTATTTGATCTGTGTATTGGAGATCGTTTGAGAGTCTTTTCCTATCAGCCCACAGATTACTTCTAGAAACGGCTAATAGTTTCTTCTGTTAGCTGGTCTTCAGTACGCAGTACTGAAGACCAGTACTTGTTTGTGCCCATTACGCGTCGTTTTATGTTCAATTTGTTCTATCGAAATCGGCAACTGCTATTTTTGACCCTGACGTTAATTGCCGTTTGGGGAGTTTCCTCCTTCCTGACGTTGCCGCGTTTAGAAGACCCTATCATTGTTCAACGAGCTTCCAGTATTACAACGATTTTTCCTGGTGCAAGTGCTGAACGAGTGGAATCGTTGGTGACGGATAGAATTGAAGAAGAACTCTCCGATATTGAAGAAATTGATAGTATCGAATCTTCTTCTAGTTCGGATACTTCAATTGTGACTGTTGTAATCAAGGATACTGTTGAAGATGTAGAGCCGGTTTGGGCTAAGATTCGTAGCGAACTGGAGGATGTTACCCCATTTTTACCTGCTGGTGCCCAAGAACCCCGTTACGAGGACATTGAGGTCACCGCCAATGCCCTAATTTTAGGTCTTACTTGGGAGCTTGAAGGAGAACCAAACTATACGTTGTTGCAGCGAATTGCCGAAGGACTGGAAGACCAGATCAAGGCAATTCCAGGTACTGATAAAGTTGAGCTTTTTGGTCTTTCTGATGAAGAGATTCAAGTGCAATTGGATCAAACAGCTGCCGCTAGGCTAGGGCTAACAGCTCAATCTTTGGCAGCGCAAGTACAGGCTAGTGATGCCAAGGTGTCTGCGGGTAACTTGCAAAGTCGCCGTGAGGAGCTGCTGCTAGAGGTGGATAGTAATCTGTCTTCTCTAGAGCGAGTCCGGCAAATTCCTATCCGTGTAGGAGCAAACGGCCAAGTGAGTCAGCTGGGAAATATTGCTACGGTAACCAAGACCGTGCGTAAACCAGCTCAGGAGTTAGCTTTAGTCAGCGGGAAACCTGCTGTTGTTCTGGCTGCTCAAGTAGAATCTAGCTTTCGGGTAGATGCTTGGGCTAATAATGCCCGACGGGTCATTAATGAATTTCAATCCAATCTTTCAGATGGGTTAGATCTAGTATTTGTCCTTGATCAAAGCCAGTACGTGGAGCAACGGCTCAATGGTGTGCTGGGTAATTTACTCACAAGTTCTCTATTAGTCATACTCGTTTCATTTGTGATTTTAGGCTGGCGGTCGGCGTTAATTGTTGGCTCAGCGCTGCCAATGGCTGTCCTAATGGTATTTGGCTGTATGAAGGTTTTTGATATCCCTCTGCACCAAATCTCTGTAACGGGATTGATCATTTCTTTGGGGTTGCTGATTGACAACGCTATTGTTGTTGTGGATGAAGTCCAACTTCGCCTACAGGAAGGTAGCCACCCATCGCAGGCTGTGGGAAAAACGGTCAAACACCTGCTAGTTCCCCTTTTAGCTTCTACCTTTACGACAGTTCTTTCCTTCGTGCCCATTGCAACTTCTCCAGGGGGAACTGGAGAATTCATTGGTACTATTGGTTCTACAGTGATTTTAGCTCTACTGAGCTCTTTGTTTCTCTCGCTAACAGTTGTTTCGGCTTTGATTGGCCTGATGTATCGACGTTGGCCAGACCATTCTGGTTCATCTAGTTGGTGGAAAAATGGGTTTTCTAATCGCGCTTTAAGCACTGCCTACGCCAGTAGCTTAAGCATGATGTTCCGCCGCCCGTGGCTGGCGATTGGAGTAACTATGATTTTGCCAGTGATGGGATTTGTGCAGTTTGCTGGCCTACCGCAACAATTCTTCCCGCCTACTAATCGCGATCAGTTTCAGATAGAGTTTGAGCTACCCACTCAAAGTGCGATTGAATTAACTGCTTCGCAGGTCACATCTGCGAGGGATTTGATTGTTCAGCATCCTAATGTCGCGGATGTGCATTGGTTCTTGGGGGAGAGTGCCCCGTCTTTTTTCTACAATGTAATTTCTGGTCGAGAAAATGCTTCTGAATATGCCCAAGGCATTGTTCAGCTTAAACAGGCACGTGATTTACGTCAGACTATTCAGACACTTCAACAGCAGCTAGATGAGTCTTTCCCACAGGCACAGGTTTTAGTTAGGCAACTGGAGCAAGGCCCACCATTTGATGCGCCCATTGAGTTGCGCCTATACGGCTCAGATATATCTCGTTTGAGAGAACTGGGCAATCAACTACGGCAAGAGTTAGCTCAAATCCCTAGCGTTACACACACAAGAGCGGCTCTAGCGGAAGTTCAGCCTAAGCTATCGCTGTCTGTTGATGAGGTTGCTGCTAGGCGTACTGGACTAGATAATCAAGCTATTGCTAACCAGCTTGATGTTACGCTGAGCGGTGCTGTGGGCGGCTCTCTTTTGGAAGATACCGAAGACATTCCGGTACGTGTCCGAGTGGGTGATGCTGATCGAGGTGATCTCTCTGCTATTTCCTCTATTGATTTACTATCACCCCAAGAAATAGCCTCTGGTGGTACTCCTGTTCCACTCTCTGCTGTGGCTGATATTAACTTAGTCCCAAATGTCGCTAGCATCAATCATTACAATGGTCAGCGCTTCAACAATGTGCAAGCATTCTTGCAAGCTGGGGCATTACCTGACACCGTGCTTAAGCAATTTAAGAAACAACTAAACAATGACGGCTTTGTGCTGCCAGCAAACTACCGCATCGAATATGGCGGAGAAGCCGATGCTAGAGGCAGTGCAGTCGGTAACTTGATTGCCTCTATTGGGGTTCTCGCTGTCCTAATTCTAGCAACCTTGGTTCTATCGTTTAACTCATTTTCTCTTGCCATTCTCATCAGTATAGTAGCGGGCTGTTCTTTTGGATTAGGGTTTATGGCCTTATGGTTATTTAATTCTATTTTTGGCTTTACAGCTATCTTAGGTACATTAGGATTGATGGGCCTAGCGATTAATGATTCTATTGTAGTGCTGGCTGCACTCAAAGAAGATCCACAAGCGAGTACAGGAAATGTAAATGCAATTATTCGTGTGGTAATCAAAGCAACTCGACACGTCCTAGCAACAACAATTACTACGATTATTGGATTTATACCTTTAATCGTTGACAAAACTGGATTCTGGCCACCACTAGCAATTTCTATTTCTGGAGGGTTATGGGGAGCAACGCTGCTTGCCCTCTATTTTATTCCAGCGGCGTACATTCTTATTTCGAAATGGGGACAACGAAAGGGAGGTTTGGAAAGGAAAGGAAAATACATACAACAATTAACAACAAACTGATGACAGAAAAAATTGCCTTAGAGACCTAATATCAATAGTCAGAAGTCAGTTTATAGTCTTTCAAAACGTCATTTTTCATCTTTGTAATGGTTGACAAGAACATGAATAGCTCAGGAAATTCTGCCTATAGCGATCCAGCTCAAGAAAATTCAATCGTGCAAGGACGGCTAGAGATATCGGAGAAAGATCAACCAGATGCTGCCGGAAAGATTCCTATGGCAAACTCCTACATGCGCTGGACGCTGGATGCAGCGGCAGAAGTTTTAGGTACAGCCTCACTAGAGAGCATTTTAGTTAGAAATAACTTAAGAAGGCTAATTGAAAATTATCCTCCAGCTACTCCAACTCTCAGTTCGGATCTGACGCTTGCAGATCATGCAAATGTTTGCACAGAAATTGTTCAAACTCTCGGATACGCAGGTAAGCCAGAAGCATTACGTATTGGCCGCTTGGGTGCAAAGCCAGCCTTAGACAATCAGGGGAAATTTTTTAACTTTGCTGCTCGTAAAGCCGCCAAACTGCTTACATCATCGCTACAAATTAAGACCGTACTTGATTCGATGCAGAAGGATGTCAAGAGCATTTATGCCGGTAGTGGGTTTTCTACCAATATCACAGTTGAAGACCGAGGTGATAAGTGGGCTTACATTGACGGAAGTTGTGCATTTTGTGCTGGGAAGGTATCAAACGACCATATTTGCTGGATTTGGAACGGGACTTTGGAAGAATCTCTTTCTTGGTTGACAGAAAAAGAGTTTAAAGTTGAGCAGGTTGAGTGCCGTGCTGCAGGAGATTCAACTTGCACTTGGGAAATTGATAAAAGCGTTTGATAATCTTAGAGGGTGTCTTTGAGAATTGAGTGATGATTTTTTACTCTATCAAGGTACCGCTAGGACTCCGTCTGTAGCCAAAGGCTCAGGGGGTGATGTAAGCGGGTGAGCGTTAGCGAACAATCTTAAAAACAATGATATCTGTACCATCAAAAGTAGTACAATGAGATCATGTTAATCCTCACTTACGAGTACAAGCTAAAGCCGACTAAACAGCAAACAGAAGAGATGCAGCACATCTTGAATGTTTGTCGCTCGGTCTGGAATTATGCGCTGCGTGAGCGTAAAGATTGGAGCGCTTCTCGCAAGTGCCCCATCAACGCTTGCTCAATTCGTGGTGAGTATATCATGAGCGCTGGTGAGCGATATCCTAGCTACTTTAAGCAGGCCAAAGCATTAACGCAGGCCAAAAAGAATAACAGTTGGTTGCGCTCGGTGAATGCACAGGTGCTTCAGCAAGTGCTGAAAATTCTGGATAGGGCACATGCTGCTATGAAAAAGAGGGGTTTCGGATTCCCTCGGTTTAAGCAACCGAATCGAATGCGTAGCTTTGTCTTTCCGCAGTTGGGGAAGCATCCGTTAGGCGAAGGTGTGGTTAAATTACCTAGCCTTGGCTGGATGAAGTTTAGACAGTCTAGGCCATATCCAGATGGCTTTGCTGTGAAGCAAGCCAGGGTGGTGAAGCGAGCATCCGGTTTTTACCTGATGCTGAGCTTTCAATCTGAGGTTGAGATCCCTCAAGTGCCCCTTAAAGGACACGTTGTTGGTGTTGATGTCGGGCTTGAATATTTCCTTTCGACTTCTGATGGAATACAAGTAGCACGGCCCAAGTTCTTTGTGAGAATGCAGCGCCAGTTGAAATTACTGCAACGCAGACTGAAGAACAAGCAGCGTGGCTCCTCCAATTGGCACCAGCTTCAGAAGAAGATTGCTCGGTTACATGAGCGCATTGCGAACACCAGAAAAGACTTCCACTTTAAGCAAGCGCATGTACTTTGTGACGGTGCTGATGTGGTTGTTGTTGAAGACTTGAACCTGACTGGTTTAAGTCGCGGATTTCTGGGCAAGCACATGCTAGATGCAGGACATGGTCAGTTTCTCAATCAGATAGTGCCGTGGGTTTGCTTGAAGCGAGGTGTTGGGTTTGTGAAAGTGCCTGCGGCTGGCACTAGCCAGGAATGTCCGCAGTGTGGAGCAAGGCGCAAGAAAATCTTGAGTGACCGATGGCATCGTTGTGAGTGTGGATGTTCCCTGCCGCGTGATGTGGCTAGTGGCATGGTGATTAGGCAAAGAGCGGTGGAAGCCCGCGTCGCCTTGCGGCGCTAGGGAAGGCTCACCAAGACAGGGAATGTCCACCAAGACAGCCGTGGGGCGCACGGTTTATGAAAAGGCTTGTGGAGACGGTCTGGCGGGGGTTAAACTTTCGTTGTTGCCTAGCTAAGTGTCGATGAAACAAGAATCTCCGTCTATACCTGCAGGGTTAGGGGGAGAGCGTCAAACACCCTTGAAAGTTCACAGCAGTAGAAAATAATCATCATGCTAGGTCATTAAAATTTTTCTACTTCAACGCTTTAATTCCTACTCTGTTTTTATCATCACACCGTTTATTTACTAATTAGAGGTTTTCAAAATGAGTACTGTTGTATCCGAGCTTTCTATAACTTCTGATAGTTTATTGAGCGATTTTACCGAAAAAGATCTGCTCTCTGTCAAGTTGCCCACTGTGCTGCCAATAAGCTCCATACATAATCTGATTTTTGGTGCCAGGGACGATGATTTCTTGCAAGGAACAGGCGATAACGATGCTATTTTTGCAGGTGCTGGTAGTGATGCTATTGTAGTAGCATCAGGAAATAACATCATTTATGCGACCGATAGTGAAAGTCGTGGCAGCTTTGAGAGAGATTATCTTAACGTTGGTATCGGGCGGGACACTATCGTTCTAGGGGATACCAACGGCAGCTACTACACAGCAGATGGTTGGTTTGATAGCCTTTACATTGATGGATTTAACACTGTCGAAGATAGTCTGATACTCTATGGAACCAGTGAACTTTATACAGTAGAAAACACAACTCAAGGTTCATGGATTTTATTGGGTGATGATAACACTACAGCAATTGCGTTTTTACAAGGCATTCAAGACTTTGATTTGGAAGGTGGCACAGTTTCCTTCTTAGGTATACCGGAACCAGACACCACTTCACTTCCAGCAGCAGAGATAGAAGAGCCTATTCGAGATCGAGACTTTTATTTGCAGCTTGGTGTTCCTCAGTTCGAAGAGGTGATTGGCTCTACAGAAGAAGACTTGCTTATTGGTGGACTCAATTCCGACAAATTGATTGGTTTTGGCGGACGTGATTACGCTTTTGGGGGTGATGGCGCGGACTTATTTGTTCTAGGAGATTTCGGTGGCAAGTATTATACAGATGCTGGCTGGAATGATTCCGTCTATATTGACGATTTCACCGTCGGAGAAGATCAGCTACAGCTCAATGGAACTGCCAGTGACTATTCTGTAACAACGACTAAAACTGGAAGTTGGATATTGGAGGAGGAGGATGCGATCGCCTTTCTAAAGGGTATACAAACTGTTGACCTTGAAAGTTTTGAATATCTTAGTCTTTAAAGGGACTATCATATAACCATATGGAAGCTGAGCATGCTTGTTTTTTGACATATTGCAATGAGAAAAGTATAGTCGCACAAGAAGTATTCTTGTTGCTTGAGTTCGCCTCCAGCCTGTTTCTAAGCAGGTGTATGTAGCTGCAATGACTTATGAGCGATTCAGCGTAGATTCGTTTCCCTGGGTTACCTTATAGGAAGCTTTGCACTCTTAGATACAGACCTAAACCTTCTTGGACTCTGGGGAATATTGTTCTTTCAATTGACATTATTTTTATGAGGAAGGAACATGCAATGGAAAGGATACGTCATATTGTGTGTTGAGAAAAGAAATATCTGTTCGCATACCTCTAAATGTAGTAACGGCGACTTCATTCTTCCTTAGTGCGCTGAGTAAGCAGGGAATCGACTAAGCATCTAGAGCTTTTGGGCTACAAAATATTTATGGAAAGGAGTGGGAGAAACTAGCGCTTTCGTCTAGGCTTTCTGATTTATCAGAGTTATAGACATAGAAACTGTTCTTATCCCGAAAAAATAATTACTATACTGTTTTTGCCTAAAATGCATCCTAGTTCAGCAGCAGATTTTTATGATGTCTCGAACTGTTAGATATTAGTCTTTATTTAAATATGATTAACCTTAGCTCTGGTAGGCGTATATCCTCTATTAATCAACAAATTGAGGAGAATAGAAAAAAATATAGAAATTCGAGAAGAAATACGCAGGGCGATATGTTTTCGATTGAGAAAGGTGTTTATCTTACTAAGAATCAGACAACTAACGCTAGAACAATGACAGCTATTGCTGCACTAGCGGCATCAAATAAATTATCGGAAAAGACCAATACAGACGATATCAGTCCTTGCGATGGGTCTGCCGAAACCGTTCCTTCAAAAATTAGTCTCTTAGGCATAGATTTCGACAATTTCTCCAAGCAGGAGTTTTTGTCAACCTTACAAAGAGGCATAGTTTTTACTCCAAATGTTGATCACTTGATGAAGCTAAGACATGATCCTGAATTTGTGTCAGCTTACCAAAGCGCAGACTATAAGGTGTGTGACTCACAGATTTTAATGTACACTTCTAAACTTTTAGGAAAACCATGAAAGGCTAAAATACCAGGCTCAGATTTATTTCCTTGGTTTTGTGAGTATCACAAGGATAATGAACACATTAAAATATTCTTATTAGGTGGTCGCGAAGGAGTGGCTTGCGAAGCTAGTAGGCGAATTAATGAGCGAACGGGGCGAGAAATTATAGTAGATGAATATTCTCCACCCTATGGATTTGAGTCTGACTCTGAAGAATGTGATAAGGTTGTTGACCTGGTCAATGCCTCTTCTGCCAATGTATTGGCTGTGTGCTTGGGAGCACCAAAACAGGAGAAATGGATTGTCACTTATCAAGATCGCTTGCCAGATGTAGACATTTTTATGGCAATAGGTGCAGCAGTGGATTTTGAAGCAGGTTGTAAGCCGAGGGCACCTCAATATGTGAGTGAATTAGGCCTAGAGTGGTTATACCGCTTAATGTGTGAGCCTAAACGTTTGTGGCGTAGATATTTGTTATCGAGCTTACCCTTTGTAGGTTTAGTGCTAGCTGAAAAGGCAAACCAGATATTGTGTCGCACCATGCAACGTAAACATTAGGCAGCCAACCACCTAGTTATTGACTGTATCGTTTGATATTGACAAGGAACCAACATGAAATAAAATCTATCCAGCCACAGATAACTGGTTATCTTCAGCCTTCTCCCTGTAATGCTGCAATTCCAGTAATAGCGCCAATTTGAATCGCTCAGATTCAGTTTCAAAGCGCTTGAGTAAGGACTGATAGTTTGGCGAAGAACTCTCCTTAGCTTCATGTTCAATTGTCTGACAAACTTCAGCCAGCTCTGTAGCGCCATAGGTGTGCACAACGCCCTTTAGATTATGACTTAAGAAGCGCACCTGCTCGTGATTAGCTTCGGAAATCATTGTCTGAATCTCTTCTAAACGGTCAGGCAGCTTAGCCAAAAAAGCCTCAACCCTAGCCACAATTTTGCCAGGGGCATTTTTACCAAAGGCCTGCTGATAGTTATCGAAGAAATATTGATAATCTAACGTTGCAGGAGATAGTTCTGACTCTGGTTGTTCTATACAGTCAACACTCGCATTTTCTTCAACCTTTATTGCAGATTTTGACGCCACAGATGATTCATCACTCTCATCAGTCTTAGATGGACTCGGCGATGGACTCGGCAGTTTTCTAGATTGCTGCAATGATTCTAAAAGAGATTCAACTGTCTCAAATTTAAGTGGTTTCATCAGGATTTTATCCATGCCTGCTTGATAACAGGCATCTAACTCTTCCTGCATCGAGCTACCAGTAACGCCCACAATCATAGGCTGTGATGTCGTACCATGCTTTCGAACTAGGTGAGCAACCTCGATGCCTGTTAACTTAGGCATGTGAAGATCACACATTACTAGGTCATATTCTTGAGTGGGGAATGTCTCAACTGCCTCCTCTCCATCCTTGACTAACGTCACATGATGTCCAAGATGAGTCAGCATTTCTTCCATAAAAACTCGATTCTGGGCATCATCCTCTGCGACCAAAATATTCAAGGGCGTCATTGGCCTGGTGGGATTGCCGCTTACCCTATCGACAGCTCCCTCCATCTCTACGTTATCTGGTTTAACGGACACAGGGGCCATGAATACTTCGTTCTTATCCTGGTCGCAGTATCGTAGTCCCAGATGTCTACCAATCGTTTCTAAAAGATTTTGTTCTTCGTAAGGTTTCCGTACAAAATCATCACACCCTGCATTGAGGGCACGTTGACGATCTTCCTCAAACGCATTGGCTGTTAAGGCGATAATCACAGGCGAACTGTCTTGGGCAAGCTGCCGAATCTGGCGAGTGGCTTCATAACCATCCATCACTGGCATGCGTAGATCCATCAAGATTAGGTGGGGTTGCCAATCCTTCCATACGGCAATCGCATCTTCCCCGTTTACGGCTTCTCGGACTTCAAATCCAATGGTTTTAAGAAGCTCAGACACCAGTTGCCGATTGGCCTCTTTGTCTTCCACAATTAAAATGTGAGGAGCAGGTTGATCAGCGGCTAACCCAACTATCTGCGTAGTAGGTAATTGGGCTTCGTACTCTGATTTTGCAACTTGTTCAGCTTGAATAAAGAACTCAAATTTACTGCCTACCCCAACTTCACTTTCAACGGTAAGCTCTCCTCCCATCAACGAAACGAACTGACGGGAAATGGTTAAACCTAATCCAGTCCCTTCTTGAGAGTTTAATCCTGTCTCAGATTGCCCAAAAGCCTCGAAAATTACGTTGAGATCTTGTGCTGCGATGCCAGGCCCTGTATCTTGAACGATAAAATTAATGAGAGTTAGGTTATCTCTCTTCTTAGAAGTATTCCTAGGAGGCTCTACTTTAAATCCTTCTATGGTACACGCTTTAAGTTTTACTGTTCCTTGCTGAGTGAACTTCAGCGCATTACCTAACAGGTTGATTAGAATTTGACGCAGCTTTGAGTCATCTACACGAATATATTTAGGTAGCTCGTCAGCCAGCTCCACAATCAGTTGTAAGCCCTTGACTGCAGCCTCATTCTCCAGCATATCTCCCAATCCCGTCAGAAAAGTAGGCAAGCAAATCGCCCTTTCTTCGAGTGTTTCCCGGCCAGCTTCAATCCGAGACATTTCTAAAACGTTGTTTATCAGAGTAAGTAAATGCTCTCCGCTCTTTCCGATGGTTAGTAGTTTCTGCGTTTGCGTCTCCGTTAATGTTTCATCACGTTTGCAGAGTTGAACCATGCCTAGAATGGCATTGAGAGGCGTCCGCAACTCGTGGCTCATAGTTGCTAAAAATCGACTTTTTGCTTGGCTGGCAGCATCAGCGCTGATCCTCGCTGATTCCGCATCACTCAATAACTGAGCTTGCTGGATTGCAACGCCTAATTGAGTCGCAATTTGAGAGGCAAATTCCTTTTCTTTACTGCTCCAATCCCGATTACCAGCGCATTCATTCAGACACAGCAATCCCCATATTTTTTCTCCGTTAAACAAGGGTACGACCAGGTTAGCTGTAATCTGAAAGTCAGTCAGCATTTTCCGATGGCAGTCCTTTAAAGCATCATTAGCAACATCATTAATGGCAAAAACCGATGTATGATTAGGTCGAATCTTATGCTTTTGAATAAAGCAGTGCTCCTCAACCGTGATGTCTAATATTGACGAGTATCCATACTTGACATTTTCAAAAACAATCCGGCCTGAGCCAGAGTCTTCTGTGGGTAGAAATTTATAGATGACGACTCGGTCTACGTTAAAGAGTGTTCTTAGTTCATGGGTCGTTGTTTCAAAGATGGTTGTTAAATCAAGCGATTGACGAATACGGCCAATGACAGCATTCATTGTTCGCTGTTGTTCAGCAATCGTAGCCAACTCACTTGCCTGGGCTTGAACTTTTTTAATCGCTTTTCCCTGCTGCAGAGCAACCGCCAGATGAGTCGCTAATTGGGTTAGAAAAGAGGCTTCTGAGTCATCCCATATTCGAATTTTTTCATGTTGATAAACACCCAATAGCCCCCATAGTTTTTCTCCCAAAAACAAAGGAACAATGATGTAAGCGCGGATATAGTAATTTTCTAATACCTCAATGTGACAAGGGCTGAGGTTTTCTTCATAAATGTCATGAACAACCGAAATTTCACCATTCCGATACCTGCCGCCAGCTGTATCTTGCAAGTAGGAGTCGTTCCAAATGTTGCGCGTTGCCAAAATAATCTTGGCCCAACCGCTGCTCACTGTGCCAAACTCATCAATAAACTCACCGCCCCAGTCTTTATCAAAGCGGTAAACGGCTACTCGGTCTACCTCAAGGAGCTGTTGCACTGCCTGGGTAGCGGTCTTAAATAGTGTTTTAACATTCAGCGGTTTTTGGAGATTTGCTAGGATGCTGGCCAACGTTCGCTGCTGGTTAACCAGCATGGTTGATTGTGCCAACTCTGATGTTCGCACGTCTACCTGCCGGGTTAGATGTTCATTAAGAGACTGAATTTGAAGTGTCAGTTGAGTTTGCTTCATGGCTGCAGCAAACCGCTCGGTCAAAGAGTCCATTAAACGGATCTCATCAAGCGACCATGCCTGGGCCTGGCCTTTAGAGAGCTGACGCCATGCCTCAAAAGACTGGCGAGGGGTTAGTTGTCGTTCATCAGGAGTATGATGACCTGCCCAAACCGTTTCTTCGTCAATAGCACTCCTAAAAATGCTTAAGCAACCGAGCAAACGTTTGCCATAGCGAAAGGGACATACTAGAACACCGCGAACATCAGTGTCTTGAAAGCGGGGCGTTAGCGAGCGAAACAGCGGTTCTGTATAAATATCTGCAATTGCCCAGATGTGTGCAAACCGATGTGCGTGTTCCGGGGCGTTTCCGAGGCCATACATCGACTTCATCCACGACACTGACCAAGGTGATTCTGTGTCGGACTGTAGATCATGCTCTAATGTAGATATTAAATATTTTTGCCACAGGGCATGCTCTTCAACGGGGCGAACTGGCTTGCCAGGCAAGGGGGTGGGTTGCTGCCCGCAGAAATACACCTGCGCAGGGAGGTGATCCTCTATATTGAATAAATAAATGCGCCCGCCTACACCCTGATACACATCAACTGTTTCTTCTAGGGCCTGTTGTAGCTGAATCGTTGCATCTGTATAGAGAACCGCGGTGATACGGTTCACATCTGCTTCGCGACGGGCCTGAGCCCGGACTTTCTCCAACAAGATAGATTGGGAAATCGCAACGGATACTTGATCCACAACCGATTGAATGAAGCTAATTTCTTCTTCTGTTACGGTTCTAGAAGTCGCATGATGGGAAACCAATAAGCCCCAAAGTTTTTCGGTATGTTCAGTCGGGTTATTTTGCTGACTTTCAGATGTTGCGGTATCAAGGATGATGGGAACCACCACCGAGGATTTAACCCCCATTGCTGATAAGTACTCTAAATGACAGGGGTCGATAGGTCGATAGGCGATGTCAGTGGTGTCCCTCTCATCATGGGAAAAATAGTCAAGGGGTTGACTGATGCCAATGGCCTTTTGTTCAAAGTTAACAATCGTGCGTTGACGTTCACGTAGGTAGAGTTCACGGGCGTAGGCAGGAATGTCATCCGCAGGGAAGTGTAGTCCTTTCAGGGAGGGGAGCGCTCCTTCATTGAGGGCCTCGGCAATGACCCAACCATGATGGCCGGGCATAAATTGGTAGATCTTGACTCGATCCGTACCCAAGTAATTCCTGACTTCTGCAGCAGTTGCCGAAAGGATTTCTGTCAGTTCTAACGACTCACGAACTCGATTTGTAATCCGATTGAGTAATGCCTGCTTTGAGCTATGAATTCGGTTTGTAATCCGACTGAGTAATGCCTGCTTTGAGCTTTGGTCTTCAGGAAGCAACGGATGAGAGGCTTGCTCACAATCCAAAGTGTTTTTTTCAGTGTGGGTAGAAAAATCTAGATTACTACTTGGATTGAGTTCCATGGAATGAGACGCGCTTCAAAATTCGCTGAGCTAAGTTAAACAGTAGGTTCGTAATGAATACAAAAAGATTCAGCCTAGTATGCCCTTATGTCCGTTATTCAGTACATTGCCAAGGTAGTGCTGACTGCTACCTCGGTCTTGTCAGCCTTGTAAGGGTGCGATATAGATAAGTCGAGCGGGACGACGAGGCAACAAGTCTAACCTAAATAATGGAGACTCTCTTTCAGTAGTATCTGCTCTGGTGTATCGCTTAAGAGGTCTACTGTTAGGCAATTCCTCGGATTAGCTTAACCGGGCTTTGCTTCAACCCCGAACTTTAGACTTGCGATTCTAGCTTGGTTCTCGCTAACTAGGCTCGCTGTCAGGATGAGCGGTCGTTAACAGTTTTGGTTGTGTGCATTTGGTCATGGCAGTGACGGTTCCGAAAAATTAGCTCCTACCACCAACGATGACTGTAATTGACATCAAGAGAGAGAGTGGCAATCAGTGAATCTGTCAGAAAGTTGAACCTAGAATATTTGATATTCGCCCTCCTGCGTACGACGTAAGGATGCCACTTAAAATGCCATCAATGAACTGCTACCAAAGCAAGCTCTGAAGCTTAAATCCAATATAGTCAATCTCCATTGTAGGGCTACCGTATATACACAAGGTTGTGACATCCCTTACCCTAATGCCTGACTCTCTTATTCCTTCAGGGGGCTGCAAACAAGACATCTACGAGATTTTATAGAACACCTATTCAACCGTAGTTCATATTATTCTATTAATTTTGCATGACTACCTATTTTGCTGTGAGGATGGCTAGCATTATTGTAGGAAATCCTAGAATTCCTTGAGTTAGCCCTGCCGCTTTAACACCACCCCACATGGCACCCACTAAGCCAGGCGTAAAAGTATCTGCACCTGTAAGATATAAATTTTTGAGCGACGTGCTAGCCTGAGCCCATGTTTGGTCAAAGCGATGGGCTGTAAATGGGGTACCGTAAATTTCACCCTGCTGATTGTTGACAAAATACTGGAAAGTCAGTGGGGTTGCAAGTTCTTGATATTCTATTAGGTCTTGAAATCCAGAATATTGCTTCTCAATCAGCTGGATAAGTGAATTAGAGATTCTTGATTTTAGAGTTTCATACTGCTCTCCACGCTTTTTCCAAGGATAGTGAGCCCACTGTTCAAACAATGTGTAGTCTACGCTAGCAATGATTTCTGCAGTATTTCCTTTTGCCAAAGGGTCTTTGAGGGATGGAAAGGTCAAATAGCATGAGGAGAACGCATTAGAGGCTGTAGCCCTGTCACCTTTTTTAAGGCTGTCGATATTATCCTTGTGTTCATGGTTGTAGGTTTTATAAATCCAATGATTTTCTCCTTTAAATCCTAGCTTTCGAGGGCTTTCTTTTAGCCCAAGATAGAGCGTCACAATTGTACTTTTATCTTTATCTTGCCCACGTGTCTGTTCACAGTTTTGCCCATAGATAGAAAGCATAGAATCCCTTTCAGAAAGGGATGTACAGTCAGGAATGAGCTTAAGGAACGTGTTGTAAGCGCCGACGCCAGATATTACGACAGGCGAGCGATAAAATATTGACTCTAGCGGAGCTGATTTTGGGTTTGATCCAGAAACCTGATGGACTTGTACGCCTTGAACTTCATCATCAGTTAAGACTATTTCGGTCACCTTATGACGCGTTTTAACCACTCCCCCAGAGCGTTCGATAGTAGGGAGCAAAGCCTTAACGATTGCCTCACTTCCCCCCACAGGATACCAGGCCCCTTTTAGATAGTGATTAACTACAACACTATGGATACCAAAGCTACTTTTTGAAGGGGGCAGCCCATAGTCACCCCACTGAGAGGTTAAGAGTGATTTGAGCCGGTTATCTTTAAAGTTGCGATCCAAATAGCATTGAGTCGTTTCCTTAGCAAGGTTTCCGTGAGCTTTGACAGCGATCTTCACCAGCCTGCGAGCAACGGGAGGTATTACTTCTAGAAAAGCATTGGTCACAACCCAAGACGAGGCTTTTTCAACATCTTGAAAATATTGCCACAGAGAGGATGCTTCTTGAGGAAATTTATGAATTAAGTCTGCTAAGTACTGTTTAGGGTTGGAGGAGACTTTAAAGGTAAAGTCGGGATAAACAAAATGTTCAAAGGGGTCGGGCATTTTCTGCCATGCCAATCGGCCTTCTGAAAGATAGTCGAAGGCTGATCTGGCTAAACTACCCGGTGCCATTTCTCCAACATAGTGAAGTCCGACATCCCAACAGAACTTACCTTTACGCTGAAAGGCATGGGTGAATCCTCCAGGTTTAAAGTGTTGTTCTAGAACTAAAACTTTTTTCTTAAAGCATTTGGAGAGTAGTGCTGCCGTGGTGAGCCCGCCAATCCCAGAGCCTATGATGATAGCGTCATAGGTGTTGCAGTCATTTGTTATCGTTTCATTCGATGGCTTTTGGTTGAGTTGCTTGTTAGGTAGTGCCATTGGAGTATTCATGGAGAGTTTCTATATTTTTATCAAGAAAATGCTCGTGCGCTGTTGAACGGATGTAACGATTCTCAAGATCTGAGGAGCCATTGATTTAAGTCCCTGCTGGATTAGTTTCGAGCACCATTAGTGTTAAGCGAAGATAACCTAGCTCATTTATCAGGGCCTACATCAAATATTGATGTACAGGAAAGAGTCACCTGTGCCTTGAACGTTGAATCTTTCTACGCTGGAAATAAGCTGGCTAAACCTGAGTAACCATATCTTGAATTTGCTTTGGCGAAAGGACTTAAGCTCTCTGCCAAATATAAGCTTCTTCTAGGCTTAGATCTCGTGTGATTAGGCCTTGGTGATAAAGATGATTCAGATAGCCTACGGTTTCAGCAATCAGTAAACCCCGCTCATGGGGTTTTAAGGGGCGTCGATAGATAATCTCTAAACAATCAATTGTTGTTCGAGGCTGATTCAGACTTTGCAACAGACGATCTAGGACAGTGAGATGACTATCAATCAGCTGTTGACAACGCGTTGAAATACCATAAAAGGGAATATTGTGAGCGGGTAGGCAAAGCATATTGCTTGAAGCCAACTGAGAGAAACGCCAACAACTATCAATCCACTCCGACACCACGTCTGCATTGGGTTCGCTAGGATGCACGCTTAAGTTGGAAGAAATTCCAGGGAGAACTTGATCACCTGTGATAACGTAGCCGTCTTCTGACCATAGGGTGACATGTTCGGCAGCGTGACCGTAGCCCATCCGGATTGTCCAGGTGCGATCGCCTATCTTTAAAGTATCGCCTTCGCAAATTCGTTGATAGGCTGCCGGAATGGGCAGTACAAGTTGGGCATAGTTACTGGGGGGGCGTCGTCGAAAGGCTTCTAGCGCCATGCCTTTCATGCCTGCGTTGCGAACAAACCTAATCTCGTGCTCTTGGGGAACAAGATGGTGATTAATCGTTAAAAGGCGGGTTTGCATCCAGCAGGTTCTACTGGTGACTAAGCTTGTGCCCTGCTGACACACTTGACCGGCTAGACCAATGTGGTCAGGGTGGAAATGCGTTGTAATAACGCGTGTAATGGTACGAGAGGAAAATGGTGGTTGAGAAAAGGCTTTTTCCAAAGCAGCTTGGCACGCAGGAACGTGGCTGCCAGTATCCACCAGCGTCCAGCCTGCTTGGTCTTCAAGGACATAAACATTGATGTGGTCTAGTTCGGCTGAGAGCGGTAAGGGTAACAGCCATAGCCCGTTGGCAATTTCAACAGGTTGCCCTAGCTTGGGTGATTTTTGCCATAAAGGGCGAATAGGAGTTTCGCTTTTCTCAGTTGAACAGTCTACTGAGGCAGCTACGGTTGAAGGGGATGCGGTTGCAACTCCTGCGATGCTCGCATTCAATCTATCGATGGTTTTCATAACTTCGACCTTCATAGCGTTAGCGACCTCCTTCAAACTTGGCTAAACCCTTCGGGTGCAAATTTTGTGTAAATAAGAACCTTGCCCTTCCGTCCTCTTTGCTCTGCTCTCATGAGTGCTTGGCTAACTTCGGTGATGGGAAAATAAGAATCGACGTCCATCTTGAGCTTTTTATTGATGACAAGATGACTAAGCGTGTCAAACAACGCTGTTCTTTCATTACGAGACAGGCGATTAAGAATTTTAGAGAGCCAGAATCCTTTCAAGGAAATATTGCGAAAGATAGTTTGATTCGGTGATAAGGCGCAGCTTTCGGCTGAGAGCATGCCATAGTTAACAACCTGTCCGCCGTCACTTAAACAATCTGCGAGCTGCTGAACCCCTGGCCCTGCCACTGCGTCTAAGGCTAGGCGAATGGGGTCTAATCCAACCGCCTCGTGCACACGTTCCTTAAGCTCAGACCCATTTTCTACGACAACGTCTCCCCCCAGCTTGAAGATGTCGTCTTCCATGCCTTCTCGGTGAACAACATTAACTGTTTTGATGCCTTGAGCGTTGGCCAACTGAAGAATGCATTGGCCAACGCTCGATAGCGGTGCGGATTGAATAATCCAGTCACCTGCTTCTAGAGGGGAACAACTTTTGAGGAGCAGATAGGCCGTGGCTGGATTGACTTTTAGCAGGGAGGCTTGCGATAGCTCAATATCGTTGGGCAGTTTGTAGACGGCTGCTCGGCTAACCTTACGACGTTCTGCCCAATTATTGTTAGCTAGAACTAAGACGCGATCGCCTTGAGCTAAATCCTTAATGGCTGTGCCACAGTCAGATACTCGTCCAACCGCTTCCATGCCAATAGTTGAAGGAAAGGAGGAAGGTAGAGTTCCATAGTCACCCGACAGCATGGCCATGTCAGCAACGTTAATAGGAAACATCTCGATATCGACCACGACTTCCCATGAAAAAGGTGCACCAACATCCGCAACATCAGCGCAGCGGGCGACCGAGCAGGGTCGGCCAAATGAACTAAATTGAATTTGTTTCATGAAATTTCTTACACAGGAAGCGTGCTAATCGTTTACTGCCAATTGTTTACTTCAGATATCAAACAATTGCTGACCTACATCACGCCTTGAGAAGGGGGCGCTACCCGAAGATTGTTAACGATGCAATCAATGGTGTGATCAATTTGTTCACGGGTATGGCTTGTGTTGATAAAGAAGCGAAGGCGAGACTTATCTCTTGGCACAACTGGGTAGAGCATGGGATAGCTACAAATGCCTTGGTCAAACAAGGTAACCGAAAGCCACAGCGCCAGTTCAGAATCTTGAGTCATAATAGGCACGACCCCTGAACCTTGACTGTTGTAGGTGTTGAGCCCTGCCGCTTTAGCTTTTTCAATGAAGTAGGCAGCATTGGCTTGAACTCGCTGGGCCAGCTCGGGATGAGCTCGCATAATTCGTAAGGTTTCTAATCCAGCAGCGGTGTTCGCAGGAGTCGGTGATGCCCCGTAGAGTAAAACGCCTGGAGCGTAGTGTTTCAGAATAGTGACAAGCGGCTTAGGGCCAGCAACGTATCCACCACAGGTACCAAATGCCTTACTCAAAGATCCGTACAAAATATCAATTTCTTTTCCTGAAACCTGAAAGTAGTCGGTAATGCCTAATCCATTAGGGCCAATGACGCCCATCGAATGGGCTTCGTCAACCATGAGTAAGGCTTGATATTTTTGTTTGATTTCAATCAGACGAGGAATATCCGGGATGTCTCCATCCATGCTGTACACGCCTTCTGTGAGAATCAAAACTCGCTCAAACTTATGTCTGTTCTCTGCGAGTAGCTTATCCAAAGCGTCGTAGTCGTTGTGAGGAAAGCTAAGCCGACGAGAGCCCGCTAACTGGCAGCCTGTGAGGGCGGAGTTATGAATTAATTCATCGTAAATAATGAGATCCTGCGCCCGACAAAGATAGCCAATAGAAAAGGTGTTGGTGCTATATCCGCCGACTGACAGTACGGCATCTTCAGTGCCTAGGACGTCAGATATTTCTTGCTCAAACGTTTGGTGTATATCAACTTCTCCAGTAATAGACCGACCCGATCCAGTGCTGGTTCCAAATTCTTCGATTGCATTCTGAGCCGCTTTTTTCACGCGAGGATCGTTAGCCAGGCCCAGGTAGTTATAGCTGGAGTAATTAATTAACTCTCGTCCGTCAATGGTTACTGTTGCTCCAGAAGCTCCAGCGTGTTTTCGAAAGAGGTTTTGGGTATAGTTCTGTTTGTCATAGAACCACTCCATCGTCGTGAAATCTTTATATTCAGCAAAGAGCGCCGAGTCGTAGTATTGCGCTGGGATAGAGGAGGCTGCTTGTGAACCGAGAGAATTTTTTGAAGATGATGCAACAGCAGTTGAGCTTTTTGTATTTGAATTGAGTCCTTCTTTTAATCGACTCAGCTTTGATTGAATATCCATGAGTGCTCCCTTAAATGGTTAAAACGACTAAAAAGCGAAATGAGAAAATATCAACAGCCCAAAGCGTTTAGGCCAAGGGCTGTTGATACAGTGCGGTGGTTAGACCAAACTTTCGACCGGCTCAAATAAAGAGGCTAGAGATTTTCGTGCAAACGTGCGAACAGTTCCATCGCCTAGCAGTTCCATAATGGATATGTTCAATCCAAGATTGCCCTCTAGCTGTAGCTGTAGCTCAGTTGCCATCAAGGAATCAACGCCTAACTGGCTAACAGCAGCATCTAAGGAGATGCCTTCTGGATCTGCTTTGAGCACTGAAGCAATAATCTCAATGATCAGCTTTCCAAGAACTTCGATTTGCTCGTCAGAACTTAAAGGACTTAATTCCTCGATAAGTAAATCTCGAACCGAATTGTCCTGCTGATCTGTGTCACTGGCAATTAATGTCTTGAATCTAGGAGACGTTGCGCCCCTAGTTTCGTAGCGTGCCCAATCAGCCCAGCTCGAGATCAATGAAACTCCAAACTGAGTAACCTCTCGGGCGATCGCCACATCCAGAACACTCAACGCTTCAGCCGCCTCTATCCCCCTTAGCCCTGTGTAACGGAGAAATTGCTCTAGCGTTTCATCTTGAGCAACGACGCCTACATCTGAGATTGCGCCCCAGTTGACACTGACTGCAGCAAGCCCCTGGGCGCGACGCATATGGGCTAGCCCGTTCAAAAAGCCATTGGCTGCGCTGTACGCGGCCTGACGAGTGTTCCCAACAAGATTGGCAATTGAAGAATAAAGGACAAAGTGATCTAACGCTAAGTCCTTAGTGACTTGATGCAAGTTCCAGGCACCTAGCGCTTTACTGCGCATTACCTTATGGAATGTGTCTTGATCGATCTCTTCAATCGGCTGGTCTAGGATTAACGCACCTGAGTGAAAGACTCCTTTCAGTGGTGGCATTGCTTCATCGATTTCGGCAAACAGATCTGTTAATTGAGAAAGGTTTGAGGTATCGCAAGCGGCGGCCTTAACAGTGACTTTAAGCTCGTTTAACCGTTCTACAAACGCTTGCTTTTCAGGTGTGTTTGCCCCTGAGCGTCCTGTCAAGACTAGGAAGCGAATGCCCTTCTGCACTAGCCACTCAGCTGTTTTCTGGCCAAATCCACCAAATCCACCTGTAATTAAGTAGGTTCCAGCGGTGTCAAAGTCTGAACGATCAGCTTGAACAACGGGCAAATCCTGTCCTTTAGTCTCGAATGTCAGTGCGACATTTGGAACACTGCTAGATAACCCAAGCTTTTGCCAGGCAATATCATGCACGGAGACATTTAAGCTTCGCTTAGGCGTAATCAGAGATTGCTCAAACTGTTCTACTGCGGTTGCCAACGATCTGAGTAATCGTTGAGGACGTTGCAAGTAAAGCTTTAGATCAGTTCGGATCACCTGGTGACTCTCAACAGTCAGAGGATAGGCTGTGGTGTCAGTCCCAACAAGACTACCGCCTGTACGAAGCACGCTTAGATCAAATGATTGGAACCATTGCTGTGCAGGGATAACTAAAAGATCACATCCTAAGCCCTGGGTTGCCTGCATCTTTGCTTCATAAAGCCCCTCTGGAGATAGGGGGAAAACGGTGTAGCGATCAACAATCTTAAATTCCAGCTTATCGATCGCATCGGAAACCAGCACGACCTTCACACCTTGTCGTTCTAGCTCATCTGCCAGCATTAACCCTAACGGGTTGGCATAGACCAAAGCTGTTGCGATGTCGGCTAAGTCTATCCGTGACATTGCTAGCTGAACCCGAGTCGCAAGACCTAAGGTGCTCACTAAACTAACCGCATCTGTTTCTGAAGCAATAGGTTGCAAATAAAATTGCTCTCTTGGCCCTGAGTAATGACTTGTAACATCCACAGGTGCAAACCCACAGACTCTGGTTCCTGGTGTAAGGTCCTTCACCTCAGAGCCAACGGCAATAACTTCACCGACGACTTCTATTAGCGGTTCTACATTGTCAGCTTCTGACGCTTCAAGCAGCAACTTGTAAGGGGCAAGGGTTGCTTCCACCCGCAGATGAATGTTGCCCTCTTCCAGTGGAACCGTTGATTTTTCTAGGATTCTAGATACACCAACGCTTTCAACATCTGGTTTCACCGGACGCACATCAATTGGATGAGTATCATCAAGACCTGTATAGTGAACTCGATCTGCGGAGAGGAGACTGCTATCGGTTAGCTCACTCACTAATCGTAGCGTGCCTCTTAAAGCCACCTCATCATGACTGTCATCGCATAACAGCTCCATTGCTAGGCTGTCCCAAGCCTCTTCCGATAGCTTTGCAGGTAAGTCGATAGAACTGAACCGCAGACCTTCTAGCTCATTAAAGGCAACCCTGGCAAATCCATTGATCGCAGACTGCCCAGGATAGATGGTGGTTTCTGTCTCACTCACCGAAAAGGCTGCCTGAGTGACCGCGTACACCCTTGGCCAACGCTCATAATTCTTTTTAATTAAGGCTTGAGAAAACGCAATTAAGGTTTCAACAGCAGTTTCCGCCGTTGGATCGCCTGTTGCTGGCATCGCAGATAAACCATGTAGAAATACAATGCCGTCTAATTCTGCATGCTCTTGTAGGTAGGACTTGGCCTGCTCTAGGCTGGCCGCGTTATCGCTCTCTATCACAACGGGAAACGCCTGAATAACCCCGTAATTTTCCAGCCTGTTGCACACTTGTTGAGTGATTTTGGCTTCGGCTCCGACCACGAGCCAGTATCCTAATCGTTTTGGCTCGGTAAGCGTCTCTCCGTAAGACCATTCGTAGGTGAGAATTTGCTTTTTAACCGGATCCCCAAAGCGATCAGTGCGTGCCTGTTGGCCAGCTGCAGTGGATCGCATACCTCGAATAACGGCTAAAACCTGGCCTTCGTCATCGATCAATGTGAGGTTGCAGTCTATCTTTTGCTCTGTTTGTTCTACTAAGTCGCAGATACACCAGATGCGTTCAGGCACTTGAGAAACATAGACGCACATTTCCTGAAAGCCCGTGGGCAGATAGGTATTTGCCAAACTCTCAAGTAGTGCAATTTGCGTCTGGAAACAGGCGTCTAAAACCGTGGGATGAATTTTGTAGCCGTCGAGTTGCTTGTTCTTTGACAGTGTTGGCTCCATTTCAATCCGGGACAACACCTGCCGATGCTCACGGCTCACTCGCATTTCTCGAACCGTTTGGAAGGCTTTTCCATAGCTGAGGTTAAGCCGATCAAGCTGCTGATAAAACTGGGCTATGTCAATGCTTTCAGTTGTTCTTTTTGACAGCTCTTGAATGTCTACCAGCTTAGGAGAGCAATGGGCTACATTGGCAATTTTTGCCGTGATATGGAGCTGCCCTTTCCCTAAAGATCCATTTTTCAGGCTGCGGATAGTAGCGACTCTTGTGAAGACATCGTAGAGAGTGACTGCATCAAGGCCTCGATCTTCTGAAATGAGCATAGGTGCCATAATCTCTAGGTCTCGAATGATAAGAGTGGCATCTTGTTCAGCTTGAAGGCTGGTTAATTCCAGTAACGATTCTATGTAGGCAGCTGCCGGTAAAATGGGCACCCCGGTCACTACGTGATCTTGGAGATATTGAAGCGATTCGTGGTCAATATCATTGCGCCATGCAGGGGTCGCAGGGGCTTCCTGTAGTCCTAGGATAGGGTTTTCGATGGGGGCTTTGCGTTCCTGCGTTGCACGCTCATTTTCTAGCCACAGGCGCTCACGCTGCCAAGGATAGTTGGGTAGAGTAACCCATTTCCCCTGTCCATTATGAATGCGCCAATCAATCTCACAGCCACTGGTATAAACGCCTGCGATAGACCGGTACAGTGTTGATTGATCCGGCATTTTCCGGCGAAGCGTAAAGATGGTTCGGCAATCTTTATCTAATGCTTGGATACAATCACGGATAGAGTTTGCTAGAACTGGGTGTGGTCCAACTTCAAGGAATGTATTGAAGTCGGCTTCGAGAATGGCCATAATTGCCGCTGAAAACTCCACCGACTGGCGCGTATTAAGGAACCAGTAGTCGGCGTCGTAGGTAATGCCTTCAACTTTGTCGCCAGTTACAGTTGAATATAGAGGAACCTTGGGCTCGTTAGGACGGATATGCGCCAGAGATTGCAGCATCTCTTCTTTAATCGGATCCATCATCGGACTGTGGTAAGGCACTTCCACCGCCAACATTCGGTGGAAAATCTCTTCTTCATTAAGGGAAACTGCCAGGGTCTCTAGCTCTTTGATATCCCCTGACAAAGTGACGTTCGAAGGACCATTCACGGCTGCGATCGCAACGCGATCCAAACAATGGCTAATCCGCTCTAGAACCTGCTCTTTTCCTAACCCAACAGCAAGCATGCCACCTGTACCTGCGCGGGTAGCCTGTAGCCGACTACGGTGGTAGGCCACCGTCATGACGTCTTCCAATGTCAAAACGCCAGCTGCATAGGCAGAACCAAGTTCTCCAACCGAATGGCCAACAATTGCCCCCGGCTCAATGCCAGCAGCACGTAGGACGGCTAACACACCAATCTGGAGAACCAAGTTGGCTGGTTGGGCAATTTCGGTACGTGCAATCTGGGAAGTTTCCTCATCCTTTAACATTTCGGCCAGAATGGAGAACCCAGCTGCCTTTTGGAAGGCGCTGTCGGCCTCCTCCACAGCGGCCCGGTAGATAGGAACACTTTCGTATAAAGCCCGTCCCATTCCCCACCACTGAGGCCCCATGCCAGTAAACACAAACACTGGCTTCCGATGGCCTTGGAAAGGCTGTAAGCCCTGGATAATATCGTCGTTTTCTTCATTATTAGCTAGAGACTCTAGCGCTGCGATAAGCTGGGCGCGATCTTCACCCTTAACAACAGCTCGATGAGTCAGATGGGCTCTCCTAAGAGATGCTGAATACAAGAAATCTTCTAAAGAAACATCACCTTTGAGCTGTTCAGCATACTGCTTCGCTAAAGCACCTATTGCCTTCGGGTTGCGCGCAGATAATGGCAAGAAATGAACGGGTAAAGGCTTCTCTGGCAGACATTCATCTATCTGATCAACTTTTTCTGAAGGTGCTGTCTGGAGCACTACGTGCGCATTCGTGCCACCATACCCAAATGAATTCACCGCGACGCAGAATTGCTCATCTTCCTCACCCAGCGGGATTAGATCATCCGCAAGTCGCAGATTTAGATCTTTGAAAGGAATATTGGGGTTCGGCTCCTGCAAATTAGCAAGGGGAAGTGCTTGTCGGTTCATCAAGGTCAAAACAGCCTTAATGACACCGGCAATTCCTGCGGCTGCCTCTGTATGGCCAATGCTACTTTTAACTGAGCCGATGACAACGGGGGCAATCTCACCTCTTGCCATACCGTAGGTTGAGCCGATGGCCTTAGCCTCAGTCGGGTCTCCAATGGCTGTGCCGGTGCCATGACATTCAACGCATCTCACCATGGTCGGATCGATTTGGTAACGTTCCCATACCTCGCGAATGAGTGCACTTTGAGCCTCTCCGCTTGGCATAGATATTCCAGGCGTATGACCATCTTGGTTACTACCTGTACCTACCACAGTTGCTAATATGGGGTCTCCATCTGCAAGTGCCGCTGCCAAGGGCTTGAGTAAAACAACCCCAGCGCCTTCTCCTCGACCATACCCATCCGCACGCGCATCAAAGGATTTGCACTCACCATCTCGTGAAAGGAACTGGCCTTTACACATCCCAATGGGATACTCAGGGCGCAACATAACGTTGACGCCACCAGCGATAGCCATCTGAGTTGTGCCGTTCCAAATATCTTGACAGGCATAGTGAAAAGAAACGAGAGACGAAGAACAAGCCGTATCAATAGATAAGCTTGGCCCTCTAAAGTCAAAAACATGAGAAATGCGATTTGACAGCATCGTCATCATCATGCCGGTTGGCGTGTGCTGGTTAATCATGGTGCGATTAGCCGTGCTCATCTGGGTAATCATGTGATCTAGCATGAATCCGCCCACATAAACGCCTACCTGCTTTCCCGCATAGTCTGGCAGCACCAAACCAGAATTTTCAAAAGACTCCCAAACGACTTCCAACAGGAGCCTTTGCTGAGGATCCATATTTTCTGCATCACGAGGAGAAATTCCAAAAAATGAAGGATCGAACTTTGAAACGTTATGTTTCAAAAAACCGCCCCGGTGCATGTATGCCTTACCCTTGACGCTAGGGTTGGAAGAGTGATAAAAGTCTACGTTCCATCGTTCAGAAGGAATCGTGTCGATTGCGTTGTACTTAGTCTTCAAAGCCTTTAACAACTTTGAAATATTGTCTAATCCACCTGGAAATCTACAGGCCATCCCAACAATAGCTATGGGTTCGTTCTGTACTGATTTTTCTTTTACGAGACTCTTCTGAGAACTCATGTTTGGCTAACTCCTTCTTCAAGCGTTTAACAACAAAATAATTTCAGTTCAGTAGTGTTCTATCTTTGCTGAAATAAAAACTCTACTCACGCAATTGAGCGTTTGAGAAAATAAGATGCTCTGATGGATACTTATGTCAGAATGTAAGTGTTGAACAAGCTACTTTTGAGCACTATAAAGCTAAAAGAATTGACTATACCTAGCTTCTCTGACACAGGATCCTACTGAATCTAGGACTCCTTCAGATCCGCCTAACCTCTGCCGTGTTTCAAAAAATTAACTTACTCTATTATTGCAAAAGCAAGATTTTTTTGCCACGTATATTTGAAACTCTGTGGTGATTCTGGATACTCAAACAAGGATTTCGCGTTACGAAAAAGAACTCACTACTCTTTCACAAAAAGACGAAATCAATAATGATTCAGTTCCTACCACCCAATAAAGCAACTCCTTCGGAATCTTTTGAAACGCTGAGCATTACACACAGCTATGGAGATCTCTGAAACACGAAAAAATGAGAAATGGTTTTGTCACCTGAAAAATCTCTTTTCAGGTGACAAAACCATTTGCTAAAGTCTTCGCCTCAAACTCCTCAAGAACAGAATAGTCGAGACAATGAATCCTCAGATGATTAACACATACGAGGAGAGCAGTTGTCTTGTCAGTACTGAAAACAGTTTTCAGTCAACTGCTAAAGGCACCTGAAATAAACAACTTGCTCAACCTTCAGAAAAGAAGGAAATACTCCTTTCTGAAGGTTGAGTCGCTCTGAAGCTCCTATCTATCAAGCGTAATGTTTATGGTTTTGTTGTCATTTAGCACAAACTTTGCTGAATCAAATGATGGAGCAGATAGAGCTGGCCGTACATTGTTGGAAACGCCCCATGCCTCACGCGGAATACCCAAAAAGTTGGTGTCAAGCCTCAGGTTTCCATTTAAATCATGCATGACGGAGACAGCATATGTGCCAGGCGAAACATTTGCGAACTCACAGTATGCTGTGCCGTCCGCCTGAGGCTCAACCAACTGATTTGGGACAGAAATATAGCTATTTGGGAATCCATCTGGAATATTGAATAGCGCACACCCTACTGCTCCGTCAGTTGTTTCAAGATTTTCAATATTAACTGCCAAGGTGGCAGCCTGCGCGCCTGTCGCAGACGCCAGTAGAAGGGTACTGGCTAACCATAAAACATTTTTCAAGCTCATTCTTACCTCTCCAATTTTCTCTTCAATGAAGGCTCTTACTGGGTACATTCAACTTCGGCAGAATCAACATCTGCGCATCCTCCATCAATATCGCCATGCCCACAAAACAACAACAATTGACTATATTCAAAACGGAACAGCACACCTCTGACAAGTACTAAAAGATGCTACTAACTTGGGGAATGATTAAAGCCACTGAACCGAACCACGAAAAGGACTGTTCGGACACAGAGCTCTCATTTGAGCATGGCGCTGCCTCGCTAAAATCACCTTAAGGTAGATGAACGCATCTCAAGATTCTCAGTCGCTAGACAATAGCTATGACCAATCACCTAGGTAACTATTATTTGAGTAGGAGATATCCAAACAACAGCCAAGTAGCTAACAGCACCCACTGAGGGAGATTCTGTGCGCATACTTCAGATGTGCATCCTCTAATCTGAACAGTCCCAATCAAGGAGATGCTAGCTAAGTAAAGTTCCACTTGTTTTACATTTTTCCTCCGCATATATACGCAGTTATAAAGATACATCATGTGACATATAAAACATCTTCAACGCGTGTACTAAAATGTAATAAATAGTAACTCGTATGAGTATGGAGAATGTGACAGGAGCTTCCCAAAGTGACATCGAGAAAAGGTCTGTCCTAGCAGGTTGCCATTGACAACTTTATCTGAAATGCGAAGGAGGGGGCCAACTGTCAATGAGCGCTGCAAAATAAACTTCCATTGACAGTTGGCCGCTTGCTAGATCCTCATCAGCCGTTTTTCTAATTACTGACGTATTTTCATGTTTCCCTATGACCTCTACAGAAGTTGAGGTCATAGGGAAACACCCTACAGTTTTATTAGAATTGAGGATCTTTCAACAGTAGTCTCTGTCTACCTTCAAGTTAATGAGGCTACGTTACTTATTGATGTGCTATCTACGTTGGCTAATGAGATCCTGCGTTTGTTTAGGGAAACTCTGTCAGTATCAAATAAGTTCTTAGATACCTTAAATAATCCAAACATCTTAAATAAGATATCCTCTTTCTGTGCAAATATGACTACGAATCAATGTTCTCAGGCTGTTGATTCATAGTCTTTCTCTATCTCTTTGAATATCTGAAAGACTACCGTCTGATTTTTACTAATTTAAATCCTTTGTTTGTCTCGCTAATCGCCTGAAATGAACTGTTGTTTATCCCGAATAATAATCCCTTATCTTTAAATAATATTTAAATTGTTTCCCGATATCTTGATGGACGCTTTATCAAGCGGAAGGTGTTTATACACTTATGGTGAAAGGGTGTAAGCCGTTTCTAAGAGATTTTATCGACAACATGTTGAGTTCTTTATTCAATACAATCACTTCAAGTAAATTTGGTGCATTAGGACGATCTAGCACACTAGGGCGCTCTTCATCTTTCCTTAGACATAACCGATTTGAATTTGGATTTGGATTTGGATTTGGTCGGGAAACGTTTCCCAGAAATAATCGATTTGGATTTGGTCGAGGAACGTTCCCTCCCCTCCCTCGAAGGTTTACACGTCCTTTCTTTAGAGACGAATCTGAAAGTGTAGAAGTGACTAAGCAAGGGGCTATCGTTGATTTTTCAAATAAAATCACCCTTACAGTTGGCTTCAATCCAACTAATAATGATCCAGCCTTTACAACAGAAATCGTAGGAGATACCAAAATTGTTTTTGGCAAATCTAAAGATGCTATTAAAGATGATCCATTGTTGGGAACTGTTGGTCGGTTTGATGGTCGGTTTGATGTAGGGAAAAGCGAAATCGTTAGCTCAACTTCTACTGGTCAAACGCCGTTGGGAGACGTTATCACTGTAAATATTGGTGATGGCAACCCCGACCTAATGTTTAACCCAGTTGACGAAGCTATGCCCCCTCTATCTTTGGCCTCTGGGGGAGCTTTTTCATTGGAAGCAGATAACTTGCTAAGTTACAGTGGCGAAACCAAGTCCTTTTATAAAATATTCTTGGAAATCCAAGATGCACCTAACGGCACGCTGCGTAATAGGACTCCGATCGTCGTCGAAAGTGATTTTTCTGACGGCATACTTTCTCAAGATCAGTTGAATTTAACCTATTCTAGTAGCTCTGTCGTTCCACTGTTTACAGCTGGTGCTGATGGAATTTTTTGGACGGGGGATGAACAAGTAGGTGCTAAGTTGGTGCCTGGAGCTAACGGAAACTCGTTAACAGTCAACCTGTCTGCGGACTTAAGTTAACATCCTAGCCATTGTTGTTCTCTGTTTTGAGTTCAAGAGGTTGCGCCATGACGAACATCAGAACGGCCTAGCATTTCCTCTCTCAGAGAACATCTAAAATTAACTGAAGTCATTTCCTCAGGGTCTTCATCTTGGAAAGAGCGTTATGTCTACGCCTCTTTAAGATAAAGACCCTGAGGATTTTGTGTATAGACTTATCTGATCAAGCCTTTTCCTACTGCATACGGGCTCAAAATATCTCTACGAATTTATAGAAATATTGTTCCAACTTTGTCGTTGCACGATTCAAAAATTTACGGTGTGTAATGTTTCTTGACCGACAACATTTTCCCTACTTAAGCTGCTTACTATTTGTCGCATTTTCATACACTAAAAGGATTGTGTTTTTCTTTGGCTGCTGTATTGTTGGCTATATAGAGATTTACCGAGTAGCTTGTTAACGCCTGTTATTCATGTCTTGAGTGTGTACTCTCAGGTTGGTTTTTGAGACGGTACAGCTAACACTTAAGGTTGGTGACCTTACATCTAGGGGTAGGAGACTAAGTGAGTCCAAAGTTGCATAGCTTTATAAGCTATGCAGATGGCTTCTACTTAGTGCATATCTTTAGTCTTTATGGATTAGTCTCTTTTGTTATTTGACTTCCTTTGAGTCTCCTTCTCCAGAATAAAGTTGTTTCCTGGGGAGTATGCTCTCTTAATGTTGTGTTCTTACAGAGCATTCATTGGTGATGCTTTCTTTGAGTTCTTAATGACAATTTTATAACTGCTTTCTAAGAGATAGTTTCAGCCTTTTTCTCAATGCATAGAGGCGTAGTGGTTGGTTTGAGATTTTTCTCGTGGGCTCGACTACCCAAAAGAGTCCTTCCCTACGATACATGCCTCTTTAAAATTTGTTTCCCCTTCAAGGAGTTAGATGATCCCCAATGCCCCATCTATCCGGCGCTCAGCCAAAAGTAAGCGATCTAATTCCCAAAATTGCGATCATTGGGATCGGATGTAATTACCCCGGTGCCAACGATTTGAAAACACTGTGGGAAAATATTTTATCCAAACGTCAGCAGTTTCGCCGTTCTCTTGATACACGGCTACCCATTGCAGATTATTACGACCCCGACCCGATGGCTACAGATAAGACCTACGGGGATCGCGCGGCAGTAATTGATGGGTTTGAATTTGACTGGGTGAAGCGGCGTATTCCTAAAACAACTTTTGAATCGACAGATGTGGTGCATTGGTTAGCGTTGGAAACGGCTTTCAAGGCTCTGGAGGATGTTGGTTATACGCGTGAAACAGTTCCCACGGAGCGGACAGGCTTTATTCTGGGTAATACCTTGACTGGAGAACAAACCCGTTCGACAACAGTCCGTTTACGCTGGCCATTTGTTCGTCGTGCTCTACAGACTACAGCTAGAGCTAAAGGTATGGCTGAGCCTGCCATTGAAGAATTGCTTTCTTTAATGGAGGAGGTCTATAAGTCTGCATTTACTCCTATCACTGAAGACTCCTTAGCAGGTGGGTTATCGAATACAATTGCGGGTCGGGTCTGTAATTTCTTTAATTTTCAGGGAGGCGGCTATACCGTTGATGGAGCTTGTTCTTCTTCTCTGATTGCGATCTCAACTGCTGCAAATGCTTTGGTTAGCGGTGATTTAGATATGGCTCTAGCAGGAGGTGTGGATGTCAGTCTCGATACCTTTGAGCTGATTGGGTTTGCCAAGGTAGGCGCGTTAACCGCTAAAGATATGACCGTTTATGACCGTGCAGCCAGTGGATTTATCCCAGGAGAAGGTTGTGGATGTGTCGTTATGAAACGATTGGAAGATGCTCGACGGGATGGGGATTATGTCTATGCGGTTTTAAACGGTTGGGCTGTTTCTTCGGATGGGAAAGGAGGGATTACGGCCCCCTCTAAAGTAGGGCAATCGAACGCCCTGAAGTGGGCCTATAGACGCGCTGGTTACAGTAGTCATAAGTTAGATTTTATTGAGGGACATGGGACAGGAACACCTGTTGGCGATCGCACCGAAATAGAGGGAATTGCCTTAACACTTGCTGCTGATGGGGAGCTGCCTCCCCGTCAGGTAGGGATAACCTCCTTTAAATCTTTGGTAGGGCATACCAAGGCTGCGGCTGGCGTAGGTGGGTTTATTAAGACCGTTCTTGCAGTGAATCAGCGTGTTTTGCCCCCTACTTGTGGTTGTAAAGTTCCTAACCCCATTTTTGAGACCGCGGCTCAGGCTGTTTATCCCATCTTACAAGGGGAAGTAAGAGCCTCAGAGGATGTACTGACCGCAGGTGTCTCTGCAATGGGGTTTGGAGGGATTAACTGTCATGTCACTATCACCTCTGGCGATGTACCTAAGGAACACTTAAAACCCACCTTACCTGAGCGTGCTCTGTTTGTATCTCATCAGGAAACAGAGTTGTTTGTCTTCAGTGCTGCCACAATTTCAGATTTGTTAACACAGTTGACTGATGTGGCTGTTGATGTGAGAGATATTAGCCTGGCAGAAATGTTGGATTTATCAGCGCATCTTGCTGATCTCGTAGACCCATCTCAACCAATCAAGGCTGCTGTTATCGCTGATTCTCCCAAGCATTTACTGCAGCGACTGTCTCAATTGAAAGACTTGGCTCAAGATCGTCCCTGTTTGCCAGGAACGGTGCTAACTGCTCAGCAGGATGGGCTGCCCCAAGAGGTGTGGTTGAGTCATTCTACCCGTCGTGATCGCGTTGCCTTCCTTTTCCCAGGGCAAGGTTCGCAGCGGCTCAACATGGCTAGGGTTTTGGTTGAACGGCACCCCTGGGCTCAAGCGTTACTTGACAACGCGGATCAATGGCTGAAAGAAATAGACTGTGAACCCATTAGTCCATATATTTTTCGCCCTATTGATCGAGCTGAAAGCTCCGCAGAAATAGAAGACTGGATGCAGTCCTTGACACGGGCTGATATCGCACCCGCAGCCATTTGTTTCTCCTCTTTGGTGTGGCATCAGTATCTAACACGCTTGGGGATTACGCCTGTTGCAGTGGGCGGCCATAGCCTAGGAGAGCTATCAGCGTTCTATGCGGCAGGTGCTTACGATGCAAAGACATTACTTCAGTTTGCTGCAATTCGTGGCAAGGCGACAATCCTGCCACCGGAGAAGGCAGGAACAATGGTGAGTTTAGGGTGTGATCGTTCAACGGCAGAAACCTTACTGAAACGAATCTCGGGGTACGCTGTTGTCGCAAACATCAATCACCCTCAACAAACTGTTGTTTCAGGGGAAGTTAATAGTGTTGGACAAGTGCTCCAGGTCGCAGCAGAGGAGAGCATCTATGCGCGTCAGCTGGCTGTTTCGAATGCCTTTCACTCAGCTTTAATAGAAGAGGCTGCGGTGCAGGTGAAAAAAAGTGCGCCTATTCCTACAAGCCTCACATCAGCTAAAGTTCCAATTATTTCCGCTGTGACTGGCCAACCCATTGAAGCTGGCCTCAAACTACATAACTACTTTTCCCAACAGTTGACATCCCAGGTGGATTTTATTTCGCTGATCAAAACCATCACACCCATGTGCGATTTGATGGTTGAAGTCGGTACAGGAAAAGTATTGTCCAAGTTGGCTCAAGCCAACTTGGAGGGGCGATCCAACCAGTGTTTTTCAGTGGAATCTAAAGTAGGAGATGCGCTTAGCTTTAATACCTTCTTAGGCTACTTTTTCGTTCAGGGTGGTGCTATTAAATGGAATGCCGTTTTCGAAAATCGTATGGTTCGGCCGTACACTTCTCCATCAAAACGGGTGTTTATTGCCAATCCTTGCGAAAATCCACTACACGTTCCAGAAACTCAGCCTTTTTCTGCAGCACCTTATTTAGGGCAGCCTTCCACAATTCCTAACACTGCCACTCCTAACGGTAGCGATGGTTCATTAAGTTCTGCCCAGTTCTCCGATGAACATCTAGTCAATCTTCTCTCAGATTATTTCAGTCATCGCGGAGATTTTTTGGCTGAAATTATTCAAGCAGATATGCAGTTTGTTCCCCCTTCTACCAACGGTTAAACGACATGACGAATAATTTAAATTCCGATCAGGAGATGTTTCAGTGGCTCTCTCAATATTTTGCAACAAGGGGTGATTTTTTAGCGCAGGTGATTCGTGCTGACATGCGTACACTGCCGCACTATAAGTTGGCTCAGACCCACGGCATAAATGCTCAAAACGGGCACTATAGCAAGCATCATAATGGCAATGTTAGTAGTCTAAATGGCCACAATGGTTATAACAACAAACCAAACGCAGCTCAGAATGGATATTCTCAGAATGGGCATCACCACAGCGATAACTCAAGTGATTTACCCGCAAATGGTTCATCTGGGCTAGAGGCTTCTCCTCCCACTGTTCAACAAACCGCTGTTCAACAAGCCTCTGCAATACCCGAAACCTTACCAGTGACGAATCATGCTCAAGTTGTGGATGTGCTAGTCAACCTTATTGTCGATAAAACTGGCTATCCAAAAGAAAGTATTGCTCTAGACGCTCGATTGTTAGATGATCTCAATTTGGATTCTATTAAGGCAGGAGAAGTCGTAGCCTCGACGGCTAAGCAGTTTGATGTAACAGGTGAACTAGATCCCGCTACTTTAGCTAATGTAACCTTAGGTGAAGTAGCTCAGGCAATTTGTGACCTCTTACCGGCTGATTCGAGCTTATCGTCAGATGATGCAACTGGTTTGACTTCCCAGCCGCCTGGTAAGATCAGCGTTACCCAAATGCTGCTGAATCTAGTAGAAGAGAGCACAGGATTTCCTCAGTCATCCTTGGCTATGGATATGCGGTTGCTGGATGATTTGAACCTAGATTCCATTAAAGCAGCTGACTTGGTGGCAAGGGCAGCTAAGCAACTGGAAATTGATGGTCAGTTGGATCCTGCTAATCTGGCGAATGCAACCCTGGCCGATGTGGTGGTCACCCTGGAAGATTTCACTACGCCTACGCCGGCGGCGGTCACTACAGCAGTTAGCCCGGCCATTAAGCCTGCCCAACCGGCAGCTCTGAGTAAATGGGTGAGAAATTTTGCTGTTGATTACGTAGAAGAAAACCTTTCTGAACGTGCTCCAGAAAATTGGTCTCAGGCAAAGGTACGGTTAGTGGCTGATGATTTCAATATGCCAGTCGTGGTGGCCTTAGCGGATCAACTTCAGTCCCTAGGTGGTGAGATTGTTCTCTCTACATTTCCCGAGATTTTATCAAGTGCGGTGTCATCAGAGACTGGTTACACCCATATTATTGCTGTTCTGCCTCAGCCTGCGGAGGCAACTTCAAAACTCTCGTGCCTGCCTTTAGAGGAGATGATTTCTCGGCTTAAGGGGGTCACCAGCTTGGCCGATGCTGCTAAGGATGCCTGCGTGGCCTACGTTCAATTTGGGGAGGGCACCTTCGGTACGAGTGGCGATGTGATTGCCTCCCCCGAATCTTGTTGTGCCGCTGCCTTTGCTCGCAGTTTACACCTAGAGCGTCCCTCTTTGCGCGTAAGGGTAGTGGATCTCTCAGTTGCCTTAACCCCAGAGCAAAGTGCTGATCGGGTTATCGCAGAACTTGCTGGTAGAGAAACAATTATCACGGCAGGCTATGATGCTGAACAGATGCGCCGGGTACCCCAATCGCGACTGCAACAGCCTGCTACTTATACGCCCCGTGAGCAAAACTGGTCTAGTCAAGATGTGATTTTGGTAACAGGCGGGGCCAAGGGGATTACGGCAGAATGTGCCTTAGCGATCGCCAAATTTACAGGGGCCAAAATGGCCCTGGTAGGCCGCTCGGCAGCGCCTGTACCTGGTAGTCAGAATGAAATTGTCAAAAACCTAGCTCGATACCGTCAGCAAGATTTGACCGCTGAGTATTATTCCTGTGACATCGCTAATCCCGAAGCCGTTAATACGCTTGTGCAGTCTATCACTACGGATTTAGGTTCAGTGACAGGTGTGATCCACGGCGCTGGCTTGAATACGCCACGCCGTGTGGAACAGGTGAGTTTGGAGTCTGCTCAAAAAGAAGTCAGTCCAAAACTTGTTGGTGCTCAAAATCTTTTACATGCGCTTGCTGATTACCCGCCTAAGCTGTTCCTGGCCTTTACATCCATTATTGGTATCACAGGGATGCCTGGTAACAGCTGGTATGGCTTCGCCAACGAATCTTTAGCCCTACTACTCCGTCAGTTTTCTAGCTTACATCCAGAAACCCAAGTGGTGTCGCTGGCTTACAGTGTTTGGGATGAAGTTGGTATGGGGGCTCGTATGGGCAGTGTCAAGAACTTGGCGCGCATGGGTATTGGCGCTATCTCTCCCCATGAAGGTATTGGTCGCTGTGTTAAGTTGTTTCACCATGATCCTGGTGTCCAACAGGTTGTTATCTCTGCTCAACTGGGTGGCTTAGATACGTGGTCTCCCCTTCCGATCATTCCTACAGATGGGTTGCGTTTTATGGAGAAAGTCACCTATCTAGAACCCAACGTCGAACTTAAGGTTCGCACCCATCTAACCTTAGAAAAAGATCTCTACGTTAAAGATCACATTTGGCGTGGGTCTTACTTATTCCCCACCGTCTTCGGCTTAGAAGCCATGGCTCAGGCTGCTGCCGTGATATCAGCAGACCCCAACCCAACCATTGTGAGGTTGGAAAATATTTCTCTGCGTCGTCCCATTGTGGTCAACCCAGACAATGGTGTTGATATTGAAATTCATGCCGAGATGACTGAACTCAATTCCTCAGGGGAACGTCAAATTGCAATCGGTATCCGTACTGAACAAACCGGCTTTAACACAGATCACTTCTCGGCTACGTTGATTCTAGGAGAGCGTCAGTCCACCCAAAACCTGAAGCACAAACTCGGTAAACCCTTGGCCATTGAGCCAAAACGAGATCTTTACGGAGGTTTGCTGTTCCAGGGAACGCTGTTCCAGCAAATGGATAGTATTTACTCTCTGAGTCGTGAGCGGAGCATCTTAGAATCACATGCCCAATCCTCAATTACTTTAACGGAAACAGGGTTTCCTGTTGGCAATGGCAATAAATTCCTTTTAGGCGATCCCTACTTACGTGATGTCTTGTTGCAGTGCATGCAGCTCAACATTCCTCAGGACATTTGTCTGCCAGTGGAAATTGAGCGCGTAGAGCTTTGTCAAGATCCAGTGATTGGAGAAGGGAGGCGGATTATCACCGCAATTTTGAATGAGAAAGTTGATAAAGAATACATATGTGAGGTGGTAGCTACTGACGAAGCCGGCACAATCGTTGAACATTTGCACGGCTATCGACTGCGGATCCTAGAAGAGCATCCCGAGAATCCAACTGCAGCAGAATTAGCTTCTCCAGAGCAACGAGATCAGAAAAAACTTCAACAAACTCTGATAGATGCTGCCGAACAGGTGGGCATACAGCCGCCTGCCGTAGCTATAGCCTATGCGCCTGGGTTGGGAGCACAAACTAAGACAAAGCGTCGGCAGGTAGAAAAGAGGATTGTGGGTCTTGCCATTAATAAAGTTCTCCAATTAGCGCCAGATGCATCTGCCCCGACATTTACCATCCGTACTCACAGTTCTGGAAAACCCTATTTGAGTGGAAAGGCATTCCAAGCTCTTGAGTCTCCACCAGCCCTTTCGATCTCTCACGACGACTGCTATTGCCTGTGTACAGTAGCTGATACGCCTCAGGGATGCGATATCGAATCAATTGACCATCGTTCATCTGCAGATTGGGTTGCGTTGTTGAGTAATGATCGTGCTGAGATTATTGATCAGCTAGTCGCTTCAGGCGATGAGAGAGATGTCGCTGGCACTCGAGTTTGGTCTGCTTTGGAAGCGCTTCATAAAGCCTTCAATGGTGTAGAGGTCAAACTCTCCCTGCAACAGCGTCAGAGCAGTACCGTGTTACTGCATGCTCAGACAGACTTGGGTGAGAACTATTACGTATTAACTTCGCCCGTACAGTTAACTCGATATCCAGAGCGTATGGTGGCTATGGTCGTGGAATTCACGCCCGAGGCATCTGGATTATCACAGCTTAAGTCATCTCAAAGCGATGAACATCCTGTTGATCCCTATGGCATTATTCAACCAGGAGAAAGCCGAACACGGATTACAGAGGACGGCCCTCAGGAGCAGCCCGTTTACGAAAAGAGATTTCCGGTCACCTTTAAAGAAGGGTGTAGCATCAGCCGTAAGGTTACTGTATCCCAGTACATTAGCTGGGTTGGCAAAATCCGAGAGCTGCCCATGAGAAGCATGGCAGACCAGATGATTCCTGACTTTCTCAGCGGTGAGTTTGGGATGGTGACCAACAGTGTCAGCTTGCGAGTTTTAGGTGAAGCCACCACCTACGACACCATTCAGGCTCGATGCTGGCTAGGCAATTTAGTCAATTCTTCTTTCTCCACCTACATGGAGTTCTGTAAGGTGCTGCCTGATGAATCCTTAGAGCGTATTGCCATGGCAGAAGTGAATGCTACTTGGGTTCGATTACTCAGCTATGGCATTCCTTCCCCTGAGAAAATGCCTGACTATTTGCAGGCGTATATGGATCAATTCACTGCCAAATCCCCTGCGGCTATTGATTTAGAAAAGTCTCCCACCATTACTCTGCAGCCGCTGCCAGAAAGTCTATCTTCTATGCCGTCAGGAGATACTCAGTACCAATCTCCTAAAACGCCATATGGCGACTTACTTTTCACTGAAGTCTTCCAAACTACCTTGGAAGAGGCCAACCTTGTAGGGAACGTCTATTACGGTAACTATTTCATTTGGCAAGGACGGGTGATTGATCTCTTACTTTACTCCTTGGCACCAGACTATTTCCGAGTGTCAACGGCTAAAGGAGAAGTCATCTCTCTGTATAGCCATATGAACTACATGCGAGAGGCCATGCCCTTCGATAAGGTGCGTGTCTATCTCTATCTACACAGCGTGACCGAGTGTGGAGCAGTGTTTAACTTCGAGTTTTTCCGGGAAATGCCTGACGGTAAGAAGGAAAAACTGCACACCGGGCAACAAAAGGTGATCTGGGCTAACCGTCAAGTGGATGGCACCCCCATCCCTGCACCTTGGCCAGAGGCAATTCGCAATGCAATCATTCAGCGCTCTAAGTTACAACCGATAGAATACGCAGCGGTCAATGCCCTGTAAGACACTCTGTAAGACAAAGCTAACGTGACCATTTGGAACATTTTCATTCACTGTATTTAAAGCAATAGAACCCATGTTTACCTCCAAAGAATCTCTAAGGAGTCAACTCCGCAATATACACATTTTGGCATCTGTGGCTTTGGGCGTCTTTATCTATTCTCCCTTGCGTAACAGTAATAGCTTCCCTCTTGTTATGGGAGCAATTGTTTTCCCCCTCCTGTCGCTGTCTGGTTTATGGATGTGGCAGGGGCCGCGCATTGGCCGTTGGCTCAAGAAAAAGAAAAGTACAACATAAACAACCAAGGCTAGAAGGTAAGCACAATGGTAATGAGACTGTTTTATCCCCCACTATGTGATTTTAAATGACCAACTTTCAATGTTCTGAAATCTACGACGTTGTAATTATGGGGGCAGGGTTTGCGGGCCTTTGTCAGGCTAGGCATTTAATGCTCAAAGTCCCCAACATTAAGATTGCCCTAGTTGATCCCCGTTCTGTAGAAAGAAGTCCTGTGAAGGACTTGAAGATTGGGGAATCGACAGTGGAAGTTGCGGCTCTATTTCTTTCTAAGGAGCTAGGCTTATACGATTATCTGGTGGAAAAACAGGTTCCTAAGTTCGGTCTTAATTTTCACTGGCCGAAAACGCCTAAAAATACACAGAAAATCAATGACTACTACCATATTTGGACTAATCGCCAACCAGAAATAGCATCTTTCCAAGTGGATCGCTCTGAATTTGAACGAGATCTGCTCAAGATGAATATTGAGCAGGGTATCCACTTTATTAACGGGCGGGTTGTCGATGTCGATCTAACTGAAGGTGATGACCTGAACACAGTTAAGGTGCGTACCCAAGGCGAAGTCCAAACGCTTCAGTCTAAGCATGTTATTGATGCTGCTGGACGAAGATTTCTAATTGGTAAAAAGACAGACAACTTGTTGTTTGGCCCTGAGAACCTTTATGGGTTAAACAATGGTGCGGCATGGGTCAGAGTCAAAAATGTTGATCGCGCTCTTTTCCACAATGGCTATGATCCCAACAATGCCTCTGTGAGTCATTACTATGCCACCAATCATTATTTTGGTCACGGTCATTGGCTGTGGATGATTCCCATTGACACTGAGAACCAGCAGTTGTCTATTGGAGTAATGCATCACCATGATGTGCTTCCCGCAAAACAGGTTAATAACCAAGAAAAGTTCTTGGCGTTTTTGAAAGCTAACCATACAGTTTTATACGACTTGATTCAAAGTGGTGAGGCTGTTGACTTTCACTATTGGCCTAAAGCTGCCCACAAATCTAAAACCATGTTTTCTAAAGATAACTGGTATGTAATAGGGGATGCTGCCTGCATTTTTGATGCCTTCTATTCTCAAGGGTCAACGTTAACCACATTTGCCATTGAAAGTACTACGGAGATTATCCGGGCAAAGCTTGAACAAGAACCGGATGCTGAGAAAAAACGAGCGACTTACAACAGCTTCACTCTAGGCTATAACGATCTCGTCAATGCACTTTACCGTGACCACGATAAACAGTTAGGTGATGCCAGCATCATGAGTTGGCGCATTTACTTTGAATACATTTGGTGGTTTGGAGTCGTTGTGCCACTTTACATCGGTAAATGGCATTTGGACATTGATTTCTGTGAAAGAACTGTTAGGATTTTTGGCGGTTTATCTAAGCTATGGTTCGATGTGTATGACCAATTTAATGAATTAATTGAAAAGCGTGCCAATCTTGGATTTCTTGACTGCTATCGAGCTGATCAATTGATTTTTGGGTACACCACAGCTAAGCATTTCGATGACTTTACTCAAAATGCTAAGTACGAACCATTTAAGGTCAATGTATTTGGCAGTCTGAAAAATGCCTGTTTCTATGCGATCGCTTGGTTAATCAAGTTTAAATGGAAAGGGTTTGGTCTGAGAGGATTACTCAGCCCTAAGACGATTAGACAGATTGGTTGGGTTTCATCTGTGATGTGCCTGGCAGCTTTAGGAGAACTGGTCTTTAAGATTAAGACTAAAGGAATGCCTGACAATAGTGATATTGAGATAATGCGTGAAGAATTTAAGCGCTATCAATATATCCCTGAAATCCAACCCTCAATCTTTGAAGACCGCAAGATTGAGAAGCAACCGGATAGCCTACAAGGTGATGCTGCCTCTCTCTCTCTGGCTGAACTGGCTAGAAATTGATGGAATCAGGTGGGATTTTTATTTTGTTTTCAAACAGACCTCAGTCTGAAATGTTTCGCTTTTCTCTTTAGGACAATCTGATCTCATGACTAGCACTTTGATTCGCAATACAACAACAGATGAAAATACTAAAACTCACGATTATGACGTGGTCATTATGGGGGCAGGTTTTGCTGGTCTTTGTCAGGCTCGTCACCTAATGCTTAATGTTCCTAATCTCAAGATTGCACTCGTCGATCCCCGCCCAATTAAGCGAGGAGACAAGGATTTAAAGATTGGAGAATCTACAATTGAAATCGCGGCCTTATTTTTGAGTAAGGAATTAGGTCTGTACGAATATCTGGTAGAAAACCATGTCCCAAAAATCGGTTTGAACTTCCATTGGCCTAAAGAAGCCGATAAGACTGAAAAACTTGAAGATTACTATCACATTTGGTCCAACCGCCAGGTCTCAATTCCAGCATTTCAAATGAACCGGGCTAAGCTGGAACGTGATTTACTCAAGATGAATCAAGAAATGGGCGTTACATTTTATAACGGTCGTGCCAAGGACGTTGACCTGACGCCTGGTGATGAAATCAAGACGGTGAAGGTGAAGATAAAAGGAGAAGAGTTTCACCTAAATTGTAAGCATGTCATCGATGCTGCGGGACGTAACTTTATAATTGGGCGCAAAAAAGATAACGTGCTGTCAGGCCCTGAGAACCTACTGGGCCTGAACAATGCCTCTGCGTGGATGAGAGTCAAAGGTGTAGATCGTTCTATTTTTCATAATGGATACGACCCTAACAATGGAACGACCAGCCATTATTACGCAACTAATCACTATTTTGGACATGGCCACTGGATGTGGATGATTCCTACTGATAGTAAGGAAATGGAAGTATCCATCGGCATGATGCATCACCATGACCAGTTGCCCGCTGACCAGGTGAATACTCAAGAGCGGTTCCTGAGTTTCTTAAAGCACAATCACACGCTGCTTTATAAGTTAATCGAAAGCGGAGAGGCCATCGATTTCAATTATCGACCTAAGGTAGCCCATAAGAGTAAGGAGATGTTCTCCGCTGATAACTGGTACGTGATTGGAGATGCTGCTTACATCTTTGATGCGTTCTATTCTTATGGCACCTCCACAGTAGCCCTGGCGATTGAAAGTGTCACTGAAATCATTCGCTCAAAGGTGGCGGAAGAACCCGAGGCGGAAGCAAGGCGAGATGCCTTTAACAAGTTCAACCTCATTTTCGCCCTAACGGTTAATTATCTCTATCGTGATCACGGTAAGCAGTTGGGCCATGCCAGCGTAATGAGCTGGCGCATCTATTGGGAGTATATGTGGTGGTTTGGCATGATGGTACCTATGTATGTCGGCAAGTGGCATATTGACCAAACCTTTATCTCAATTTTCTTAGACATCAATAAGAAGATTGACGGCATGTTCGCCCATATCAACGAGCAGTTTAATGAATTGGTTGAACGGGATGCCAACCTTGGGTTGATGGATTGTTATCGAGCAGACCAGCTGATCTGGGGATACTACACGCCCAAACAGTTTGATAACTATCTGGCGAATACAAAGCTTGAGCCCCTGCACTGCAATGTCTTTGCCTGTATAAAGAACACCTGTTTCTTTGTGGCAGTTTGGTATACCAAGTTTCTCTGGAAAGGTTTTGGCCTCAGAGGCTTGCTGAACCCCAAAAATCTTTACTATCTGTTTGTGCTGATTGGCTTTACAGTGCAATCGGCTATCGGCGAGATGGTCTACAAGTTTAAAACCAAAGATCTCTCCAATAACACTCAGATCACTCAAATGCGTGAGGAGTTCAAATCCTATCAATATAAACCTGAACTTCGTTCTTGGATGACAGATATGGCTACCAAGACCCAAGCCATGGCAGACGAGGAATCGAAAGAAGCTGCGGAATATGCATTCAAATAATCTATGCCGGTAAGACAAGGTAAGCGCCCCCTTAACCCGCCCCTTAGTAAGGGGAACTTCGAGCAAGGGGGGCTGCGAGCACGAAAATCTTTAATACCACCAACACTGATTCCCTAACGAAGACAATGAATACAACAGCATTACTTGAGAAATCTTCTACTAAGCCAGGCCAACATGATTACGACGTAGTCATTATGGGGGCTGGATTTGCAGGTATCTGTCAGGCCAGACACCTGGCCCTCAATATCCCTAACATCAAAGTCGCTCTCGTTGATTTCCGCCCCGAGGAGAGAGACGTCAAAGATATGAAAATTGGCGAGTCGATGGTAGAAGTTGCCGCTCTTTTTGTGTGCAAAGAGCTGGGGCTGCACGAATACATGATCGAAAATCACACACCCAAGGCAGGTCTAAATTTCCACTGGCCCAAGCAAACCGAAGAGACAGACCAGCTGGATGATTATTACCATGTTTGGTCCAATCGACAGACTGCAGTTGCATCCTTTCACATGAATCGAGCCAAATTTGAGCGCGACGTACTTGCCATGACTCGCGAGATGGGGGTGGACTTCTACAACGGTCGTGTGATGGATGTGGAGCTGCCTGAAAGGGACATTCTCAATACCGTTAAAGTGAAGCTTAACGGTGAATTGATGGAACTTACTGCTAAACATGTTGTTGATGCTGCGGGTCGGCAATGCATGATTGGCAAAAAGAAGGATAACTTGATTACCGAGCCCGAAAATTTGTATGGGCTTAACACTGGTTCCGCCTGGGTTCGGGTCAAGAATATTGATCGAAACTTATTCGATGAGGGATATAACCCTGACCGCGCTACCAGCAGCAGTTACTACGCCACCAACCACTTTTTTGGCCAAGGGCACTGGTTGTGGATGATCCCTACAGATCGCGAATCTATGGAACTATCCATTGGTATCATCCATCACCATAATGTGATTCCATCTAAGTCAATTAATTCTAAGGAAAAATTTTACGCTTTCTTGAAGTCCAATCATAAGATTCTTGCTAATTTGGTAGAATCGGGTGAGGATATTGACTTTCGTTATCGTCGTAGCATTGCTTACAAGAGTAAGGAAATGTTCTCCTCTGATAACTGGTACGTACTCGGAGATGCCGCATATATTTTTGATGCATTCTATTCTTATGGCACCACTACCATTGCCTTTGCAGTTGAAGGTGTCACCGAGATCATCCGGGCTAAGCTTGCAGGCGAGGCAGATGCAGAGACTAAACGTTCAGCCTACAATCAGTTCAACCTTGCCTATGCTGAAAATGTTAATCACCTTATCCGTTTCCACGATAAGCAATTGGGACATGCCAGCGTCATGAGTTGGCGAGTGTATTTTGAATATATGTGGTGGTTTGGTGTTCATGTGCCGATGTATGTAGGTAAGTGGCATCTTAATCTCACCTTTGTTAATAAGTTCCTCAAGTTAATGCCCGCCAATATGAAGGGTCTTTTTGTCGATGTATATGATCAATTTAACCAAATTGTAGATCGGGGTGGAAATATTGGACTGATGGATGCCTACCGAGCTGATCAGCTTGTTGGCGATTATAGTCCTCTGAACCATTTTGATCATTTTCTAGAGAATGCAAAACTAGAACCGCTACGTTGCAATGTTTTTGCAGGGATGAAGTATGCCTACTTCTTCATAGCACTCTGGTATGTGAAGTTTCAGTGGAAAGGGTTTGGACTTATGGGCATATTGAATCCTCGTCATATTTATCATTTCCTCCGATTGCTGAGTCTTTCTGTTCAAGCTGTTATTGGAGAGAAAGTTTATCAGTCAAAAACTAAGCACTTGCCTAAGAATACTGATACTGAAAAAATGCGGCAGGAATTTAGACAATATCGCTATCAGCCAGCTTGGCGGACAGGTAGCAATTAAGGTCATCAGTCCTAACGAATACTTTTTCAGATCGCCTACAGGGCAGGTAAACCTGCCTTGTCTTAGGAACATATAAGATTTTGGAAAATCTTAGTGTTGGAGAATGTTGATGCTCTGATATCCGAATCATATTGTTCTGAGAATTACTCTGTGATGAGTATTTTAACTAAAATCATGTGATTTTAGTTCCCTCAAAAAAGAAATTGTTGTATTATACTTTTAAGTATACTGCATCTCTTTATAGAATGTTTTTACTGCCTAACTCACGTGCTAATGGCAGGAAACATCTCAGTATCATTTAAGTATTGTCTGGTTTCGCATCAACCTCCGGACATATACTTTTCAAGTTATCAGCACCTTGAGAATGCGGTTGGCTTCAAGTGTACGAGTTCGTTCGTTTTCTATCATTAACATCGAATTTCTTGTTCTTAGCTTCTGATTAGGTGCTGGTTAAACAGGGTGAATTGTTCTTTTAAACTATGTTTGCGTATCGTTGTCTCGGAGATTTTCAATGGTTTTCTTCAATTTTTTCAAAAGCTTTAGCCGTTTTTATGAGGATCCTCGCCCCGACATTAAGAGCGATGGTGGTGGTTCTACGGCATACCTTCACGTATCCGAAAACGAAAGATTTGTAACGGATGTTCAGACTTCTGACAACAAAAGTACAGAAGCAAATGGCCGGTTGTCCTACTACATTTCTGGGGGGAAAGATGCGCACTTATTTGAGGTTGACCGCCGTAGCGGGAAGGTATACTTCAAAGACGCTCCAAACTTCGAAAAGCCCCTAGATTATGGTAGTGATAACAAATACGAAGTCAAGGTCAAGGTCTTTGATGCTGCAGGCTACAGCGATAGCCAACTGCTAAAGATCTCAGTTAAGGATGTTGTTGAAGACAGCAAGATATCAGGAACTGCTGGCGATGATTCAATTTTCGGTGATGCTGGCAATAACAGAATATATGGTTTTGGTGGTAACGATTTCATCAATGCGTTAGCTGGTGACGATATCATTTCAGGTGGCGCTGGTAGTGATGTAATTGTTGCGGGTATTGGTAATGACGTGGTTAACGGCACGGACAGTGTTGCCCGAGGTGTCAATGAAATAGATGTTCTCAACGGAAACGAAGGCATTGATACCTTTATCCTTGGCGATAGTAATGGATCTTTCTACTTGGGTAATAATTTTGGCGACTTTGCAATTATTGACGATTTCGTTGCAGGTCAAGATCAAATTGTTTTACATGGTGTGGCCAGCGAGTATTCGATTGTTGATAATGCAGATGGTACTTCCGCTGTCATTCTTTGTAACGATAAGGGAGGCGGCGTTGATGCGGTTGCTAGCCTAACAGGACAGACAGCAGCAAATCTTGATATTAACCAGTTCCAGTTTGTTTAAGGAGTTTTTCTCGAAGAGCCGATAATTCCAGTAGAGATAGTTGGGAATTTATTCTGAACTATCTCTACTGTTTTTTACCTAATCGGCGGGAAGTCCCGCGCACTACCTGAAAGGTGAGCGTCGGGATGAAAGCCCGGTGAGGCGCGGAGCCGAACAATCTTGCCTCAATCGTTATTTAAGTAGGACTACATGTTTATCTAAATTCGCTAAAATGCAGTCATGTTTACGATGAACTACTGCTACAGAATATATCCATCACTTGAGCAAGAAGCCCGCATGATTGCGTGGCTCGAAGCTTGTCGTGGTGTTTATAACCATGCCTTGAGAGAGCGTAAGGACTGGATTAAATCTCGCAAATGCGCCATTGATCGGTGCGACTTACGTAGCCAGTACATCATTCCGGCTGATGCGCCTTACCCTGACTACTACAAACAGCAAAATTCGCTGACAGCGGCAAAGAAGACAATGCCTCATCTTAAGGATGTGCAGTCTCAGGTTATACAAGAACCGTTACGCCGTGTTGACGCTGCTTTTGTATCGAGAAAAGCTAGAGGTCACGGGTTCCCACGATTCAAAAAGTACGGTCAATACCGTTCTTTCTTGTTCCCACAGTTCAATCAGTCACCTGTTATTGGCAATCAAATCAAGTTGCCAAAGTTGGGCCTAATGCCTATCGTTCTGCACCGCCCTATCCCTGATAGGTTTGGGGTGAAGACGGTACGAGTCATCCGTAAACATATTGGTTGGTATGCCACGCTCTGCATTCAAGCTGATGTGTCTATTCCAGACGTTGCGCCACATGGGCACAGTATTGGGATAGATGTTGGTCTTGAATACTTTTTATCTACTTCCGATGGTTTGCAGGTAGAACGTCCGCGCTTTTTCGGTAAGTTGCACCGCCAGCTTGAATTGCTGCAACGTAGACTGAAGAATAAGCAAAGCCGTTCAAACAACCGTGCAAAGCTCATCAAGCGGATAGGTAGGGTCTATGAACAGATAGCAGCGAGCCGCCTTGATTGGCAATTCAAGCTGGCGCATAAACTCTGCGACAACGCTAAAAGCATCTTTGTTGAAGATCTGGATTTTCGGGTCATGGCTAAAGGAATGCTGGGCAAACACACCCTTGATGCTGGTTTAGGTCAGTTCGTCAATCAAGTGTTGCCCTGGGTATGTTTCAAGCGAGGTGTTTTCTACGGCAAGGTAGACCCAAGAGGCACAAGTCAGGAATGCCCTGATTGTGGCGAAACGGTTCGCAAGGATCTATCTGTTCGTGTCCATCGTTGCGGCGAATGCGGGTCAATAAAACCCCGCGATATTGCTGCAGCACAAGTTATCAATGCCCGTGGTCAACGTGGTGTTCAAAATGCCTGTGGATGGGATCTGTCGGGGTCTTTCGAGACTAGACAAAACCGTGTGATGCAGGAAACTCATCGGGTGACCGATGAAGCTCGCGCTCTATCCGTTGGATGAGCGTCGGGAGTAGTCACTTCCTCTTCTTCTTACACTAGACTTAATCGGAAATTAGGCAATTTAGATAGAATTGGATTTCAGTCCCCACAAAGGTCACTTGCTGCCAATGCGTTACACCCAGCTCAAACATAAGCCTCGAACGTTGCGCAGTCTAACCGGCTTCAATCCGAATGAGTTTGAAGCGTTGCTGCCAA
>JBGCGG010000070.1:0-7439 GCA_045110585.1 Phormidesmis sp.
GGCAAAACCAACCTGATTAACACTCTTGTTGCCAACCAGCCCAAAGTCCTCCTCGCAGGCCATCGCATCAGCCTGATGCGCCACCTGTGCGAGCGCTGCGGCATCTACTATCGCGGCGACCTCGATAAACAGGATGGTCGCTTCATCACCGGCAGTGGCTACACCCTTAGAGTCGGCACCTGCGTCGATAGTCTCCTCGCCATCGACCCAAACTCGTTTGCAGGCTGTGACCTTGTCCTCGATGAAGTCTGCCAGGTGCTCAGACACCTACTGACCTCATCTACCTGCAACCAGCAAGGCAAACGCCCCGTCCTACTCACCCGCTTCCGCCAGCTGCTCCAATCTGCCCGGCGCATCATCATCGCCGATGCCGACCTCGATGACAGCGCCATCCGCTACATCCAGCAGCTGCGTACTCAAGACAACCCAAACACCGAACTGCTACGCCAGGCCAATCAGCTCTTCCTCATCCGCAATAACTACCAATCACCGGGCTATGCCGTCCGGTTTATTCAGGCACTCGACAGCAGCGCCATCATCGGCGAACTGCTCCATGACCTCAAACAAGGCGATCGCGTTTACATCGCTACCGACTCCAAACGCGGCAGCAAACGCATCCATCGTCTGATTGACGAACTCCAAACCTCGCTCAAGCAGGAGAATGCTAACCTCCTGCTCAACTCAGAGACCAGCGGCGGCGAGACTGAACGCGCCTTTATGGAAAACCCAGATCGCCATCTCACCACGATCTCCTTGCAAGCCGTCATCGGTTCGCCCAGTACTGCCACCGGCCTTTCCATCGAAGGTGACCACTTCGATAAGGTCTACGGACTCTTCTACGGGGCTAGCTCCACCGATGCCGATATGGCGCAAGCACTGGGTCGGGTACGGGCTCCTGTGCCGAGAGTCGTCTGGTGTGCCAAGTATGGGCGCAGCTTCTCTAAAGCAGGCCGTCAGACTAGTCCCAGTGCCCTCAGAGACCTGCTCAAACAAAAAACACAGGCGAATACCCTGCTTATCCGCGCTAGCCTCTCTGAGGTCCATCAGCGCGCACTCAGTAGCTATGACTGGGAGCAAGATCCACACATTCGCTACTGGTCGCAGATTGAAGCCCAGCGCAATCGTTCCATGTGGTCACTCAGAACGGCACTCAAAGTCAGACTGATGCATGAGGGCAATCAGGTAGAGGTGGTTACCCTCGGTAAAAACCAAAAGGCCCATGTCTTGCTCAAAGAAGCCAGAGAGGACATGAAGATTGAACAGGCCATTGCCGTAGAAGCAGCCGTTAACCTCACGAAAGCGGAGGCTACGTTACTGGGTCAGATGGAAAGCTTAGAACCTCAGCAGCAGCTAGCCTTGCAGAAATATGAGATTGCTAAGTTCTACGGCTTACCGATAAACGATGTGGATGCTGACGTAGTGCTCTCGGACAACAGTGGCAGAAGCCGAGGGCAAATATTGAATCTAGAACGGATGCTAGAACCGGAGACGGCGGCAGATGCTGACATCAGAGCGCTCGAACGACAAGGGCAGTGGCAACAGGGGTATACGCCTTGGGATTTATCCAATGCCACACTCAAGCGGGAGATGCGCGTCAGGTTAGGACTCGACCAGTTCTTAGAGCTGGGTAAGACCTGGGATAAGGATTCGCTATCGGCGTTTAAGGAAAATGCCTTGAACTACGCGCCACAGATTAAGGCAGTCCTCAACTTCACGGTGAGGGCAGAGATGAGTGCGGCGCAGATGCTTAATCAGCTTTTAGAGCAGATGGGCGTACTTTGTGTCAGCTCTCAGCCCAGACGAGAGGGGCATCGGGTAAGAATCTATGAACTGGACCCGGTTTGCTATGAGCAAAATTTAGCGATACTGGCACGGCGTAAAGCCTGTCGGGAGCAGGCCGAAACAGGTGGCACAGCCCCCCCTTCTAATCATTTAAACAGGGAGGGGTGTGCCACACCAAACACACCGATACGGATGGAATTAAAGCAATGGAGGTGGGAGGCTTCGCCGATGCCCTGGGTGATTCAGGATGAAGTCGGACAGATGGTCACGATTCGCAGTGAAAGTGGGAGTACTTTTTTAGTTGGAAGGTCTGATTTAGTACCTTGGCACCCCATGATGTAACTCAACGCAGTTTATATCGAGCTTACAACTATAGATAAGACGGGTCTGATCGCAGACTGCTACAACCTGCTGCGAAGCAAAGCCTCCTGAGGAATGAGAGGAATAGGTTATCTTTGAGCTATCCAGCGGAACGTATGCCTTGCTGCATACGACAGGGAGTCAGATAAGATGCCTGAGTTACTTACGAAAACACTAAGCTTTGCTGAATACCTGCTACTTCCTTACGACGGCAAGAAAACCGAGCTCGTTGCTGGTCAAATTATCGAGATGACGGAGCCGAGTAGTCTACATATCAATATCATCAGAGCGGTCACCAGACTGTTAGACCGGCATATTTATGCTGAAGGCTACAGCTTAGAATGCATCAGAGGTCCAGGCATAGAGATACCGCGTGCGGGTCGGCGGAGTGATGCCCGAGATCCTGACATTATTCTTTGTCAGCGAGAACAGTGGCGAGCAATGAGTCACCTGACAAAGTCAATGTTCTTAGAAGGGAATCCACCCGATCTTGTGATCGAGGTTTCGAGTCCTGGCAATGAAACGAGTGACACGGTAGATAAGCGTTTAGAGTACGCGCTGGCACATATTTCCGAATACTGGATCATTAATCCAATTCGCGAATATGTGTTGGTTTTACAGCTGAACCCAGAGACAGCCACTTACAAAGAAGTTGGCGAGTATAGAAGCACTGAATTAATCAGTTCACCTCTACTACCCGAGTTTCAAGTGACTGCTGATACGCTGCTCAATCCTTTTTAAGATATAAGCATCATTTTTTTTGTAAGCAAACGACTACCCATAGTCTGATCAGATATTTAAGCGTTCAAGCGTTTAGACATCTGAACGCTTGAATGTCTAAACGCTTGAACATCTAAGCATCTAGGGTGTCTAACCAAGCTGTAATTGCTTGCTCAGCTATCTCTGACAGTTCTAGCTCTTTCGTTAGTTGTGCCATTTTCATGCGCTTATGAAGTGTTTTAGGGATGTATATAGTTGCCCGTGTGTAGTCAGCCCTCTTACTTTTCGCTGTTTTTTCAACAGCAACACTGCTGGACGTTTGAGCATCTGAATGCTTAGACGTTTGAGAGTTTGAGCGCTTAGATGTCTGAGCGTCTGAGCGTTTAGAAGTTTGAGTCTCAGATATTTCAGGGTCTACTCCTCCAGCTGCCACCCAACTGTCAGGAGTTTGTTCAGTAGGTTTCTTAGCAATACGTCTTTTTTTAGCTACCACTTTTCATCCCCTACAAAATCTAAGACAGCTTTAGCTAGCGCTCGAACTTCTTTGGCAGCTGTAGAGGTCGGTGCGTCTTCTAAAACTGTGTAACCTGCCGACGACTCAGCAAAAGCTACCCGTTGTGCGATCGCGCTAGGTAGTAACTTGAATGGATAGCCCTGAAGAGCTGTCGAGACATCTCCACCAATGACAGATTTAGGAATTTTGCGATTAACGACAAAAGCAGCAGTGAGTTCTGGTTTGAACTGCTGTGCCTCTGAGATAAGCTTTACGGTTTCTTCCGCTGCCCACACATCGTAGCTAGAGGGTTGAACTGGGATTAATACTAAGTCGCTGGCTAAGATTGCAGAACGAGCTAGAGCTGAAACTCTAGGCGGCGTATCGATCACAGCATGGTCGTAATCTTTTACGACACCTGCCAAGTCGCGATGAATTGTTTCGCGAGCCATTCCTACCACTGGGAATGGAGGGGCTTCGTCACGCGCTGCTGCCCAATCACTTGCAGAGGCTTGTGGATCAGCGTCAATAACAATGACTCGTTTATCTGCCTGGGCGATTGCGTGGGCTAAATGCAAGGAGAGAGTAGTTTTTCCTGGTCCTCCTTTTAGAGAACATAGACTTATAATCATCTGAACGTCCAAAAGTTTAGATGTTTAAACATTCAAGTGCTTAGATGTTTAAACACTTAAACATTCAAACATCTAAGCGTGTAAAAATCTAGATGCTTAGATATCTGAATGCTAAAGTTTTGAATCAGCGATTTATACGTTTACCCACTTAACACGAGTACTTTAGATGCAGGTAATCCTTATAGCCTCTTCCAAAGGTGTCGTAATTTTTTGACTAAGATTACGACACCTTTGGAAGAGGCACACGACGATAAGTAGGAAAGCTTGCAGGATGGGGATATAAGCGTAATTTTCGACAATAGCTCCTGGCTATTATGTGATCGCAGTGCCCTTCCAAGAGAAGACCGTATCAATCCTCTGGTCATACTAGCCAGCTCTTAACGACGCAGATCGTACTTAGTCACTGTGAGTTGTATGGCCATTTCATGAGCGTAGTCCATATCGTCTGAGTAGAGACGGGTGACCATATCCTCGCAGAATTTTACGGCTTCTAACCCTTTCTCCTCAGAGATGTAGTTGCGAGCAATTTTGGCGTCGCCGCGCATCAGCTCCCACTGCTGCTTCATTGCATCTGCCTTCATTCCAAACAGACCGATATAAACCTGGTTCGTCCTGTCGGCATAATCTCTACTCTGAGCACCCGTGTCGTGGAGAATGTCGGTGTAGTTTTTGCGGGTGGGCTTTCCTGACTCACGCGCTCTAATCCATCGCTGGGTTGCCCGTTCGTCTTTTGATGTGAACGTACCTTTGAGCGCGACATTCGCTGACGCATAAAAGCCTGTGATCGCAAACCAGCGGATAAATTCGGCTACCTTTTCTTTTGTCGCCTTTCGAGTTTTGCCTGGACTCACTAAGACATCAGCAGAAAGAGCGAACCAATCACCTGCCTCTATTACGCTGTACTCATTGCCGTCAGTTCCAGAGATTTGCAGCACCCTGAACGTCTTGCCAGACGGGTTCTTGAGTAGCTTGTCGTCTTCTATTTGCAGCACCCTCCTAGAGAGGGTCGTATTATCAATCCCGATATACTTCTCGGCCATTCTGAAGCCAAACCCAAAAGATGGCTGCCTTTTGCCTAGTCCATCAGGGTCAATGATAATTACCTCAAATTCTCGGTCTGAGTAAGTCACGATGAGGCGATCGCCTGCTTTTGGTGGCACAGGCGAATTATCAGGCAGTAAGCTTTGAGATGTAGGCATAGTACCTTGGTGATTAAGGGAATTGCTGAAAGTCCCACTGTTAGCGCAGTGGGCATTCAATCTTTTTCGTAGTCATAATACGCCTATGTATCGGATGCAGTTGTCGCACTCCGATAGTACAAGCTAACCATAAAAAACGACCGTTTTTTTGACTGTGGCGGTACAGTGACAAGTCTTTTGTATCGAAGTCAAAAGGTTGGGTAATCGGCAAAGTTGCTAGGCAGCTATGCCGATTACCCGTTAGTCAGATTAGCTGCCTAATTTGTTGGAAATTCAGAAGAGACTAACGCTTTCTTTTTTTCTTTTTCTCTTTTGACCGTTGAGTTCCAAAACCGAGTTTAGGCTGAGAAGCTTTATGACGCTTTGCAGAAAGGGCTCCTTGACCAAATTGTTTCAGTTTCGAGTCTTTCGAAGATGTCTTTAGGCTGGCGAATGCACTCGGCTCGTTATCTGATTGCGCCAGTTCTCCAACGAGATCTGCCATCTGCCGAATGGGAGCCATCCATTCCGGCTCCTTATGCCGTAGCTCTTCGGGGCTAAAATCAGCTGCTGTTGCCAGCCCTAAATCTATTTGTACCCGCGCCCAGCTACCGCAGACCATTTCATCCATTGGCCCCTCTTTATAAGCCTTCTCGATCACACTCACCGATTCGGTGGCTTTCAGATTTAACAGCCGGGCTACCAGACTGCCGTTGAGTTCGGGCGGCTGTTGCTGATGGCGAGATAATGCTTCGGTTAATAGCTCTACGCATTCATCGCGGTGCCCAGGATGATAGACCGCAATTTTTTCCAACCCGCCTGCTACGGCGGCTTTACTCCAGGCCGAAGGCTCGACACGATTTAGGTAGTCAGTGAGCGCGGGAAAACAGGCCGGGCCGATCATACCGAAAACGATAGGTAGGTCCTCCATAAACCAGTCGCTGTCATCACTGTCTAAAAGACACACCAGAGGTTGAATCGCAGCCTTCGCTCTCAGTTGCCCCAGTGCACGGTAAGCATGAATAGGGGCATAACACTCGCCTTCGTCTTCCCAGTCAAGGTCTTCTTCAGCGGCTAATTAAATTAGCGCGGGGATATGCTCATCTGTGAAGTCGTAGGCCTCGACATAATCAAACCATTCGGTGCGGCTAATATTCTTTGGCCTCCCGCAGCTCAGCAATTGGGATACAGGAGCATGATAGTCAGTGGCAGGCATATCGGCTTGGGGGTGGTTTGACAAATTGTAAGGGGCACTGAGCAATCGTGTCTAAGCACGCGATAATTTGATACCTAGGCGAATGACTACGCCATGAAACGCTGCTCAACGGCTCTCACCTTTGGCGATTCTAAAAACAAAGGACCTCAGCATCGGAAACTCCACAGCTTTGGTTAGCATAAAGAAAGAAGCGAGAGCCCACAAAACATTCACTGATATTGCTATATGACTGTCAGCAGAAAAGCCAAGAAAAAGAGAAAAAAGTTTGAAGGTTATTGGCATATTCAAGAGATGGAAGCTTGGGATGAAGATTATTTCAATATGGACGTTCAAGCCTATTTTCAAATTGAATCAAGCAATCTCGGGAATTTTCAATTTGGATTGGTATCAGGTCAGCTTGATGGTGAGACGAACAAAATTGAGGAAGAGGAAGTTTTTGTATTCAGCTGGGAAGGAAATGATGAGTGTGATCCAGCCTCAGGCTGTGGTTGGTGTCGGCTGAGAGATGAAAATACAATTGAGGGGTCGATTAAACTTCATTTAGGGGATAATTCAATGTTTTTAGCAGAGCGAGTGGAGTAAGCATTTCAAAATATATTGTGAGCGGCCACTGACATGAAGCCTCCCAGATCCACGGAGAATATTGAGAATTATCTAAAAATTCTAAGCAAAGAGGAGCTAATAAGCTTAGTACTAAAGCTAGCTCCTCAAGCCTTTTTTGATGCCATCAACGCTCGGTTTTCCATCAAAAGCGAGGCTAAGAAGATTTTCAAAAAGGTAGAGAAGGAAATTGATTCTATCCTGGCTGATGAAAGGTTGCTGTATGCTCCTAGCAAGTTTGAAAAGAAGCTACTAGAACAGCTAGAACAGCTCAGAGGACTCTGGGACAAGCTACCCACAGAAATCGGAGGGCTGCTCGGCGTTGTTGCAACAATATTAAAGGGACAGTATGATTCCTGCCTTGCCTCCAGTTGAGGGCTATACCTTGGTTTAACCGACATAGCTATCCGGCTTAGCGACCTGAATCATGCGATTTAGCACAAGACACTGCACCTTTA
>JBGCGG010000071.1:0-9863 GCA_045110585.1 Phormidesmis sp.
GGAGAAAGTACCTGACGGGGCGCAATGCGACTGAGGCTATTAAACGCAATTTAAAAATTGTCTTCGACGAACACCTACCCAAATGGAATTACAGAGCCATTCCTCAAAATCCGACAGTTGTTGATTGACCGCTCCTAAGCCGAACGATAGGAGGTTTGTTCGATGACCAGTAGACGCGACCTGAACCAAGAACTATTCGGCCAGACCACCACCGCGCCGCCTGCCTCACCCAAAGAGCTAGTCAGAGAAGTCAGCCTGAGCGAACTAGCCGACCTCTCAGAGCTGACTGAAGAACAAGCCAAAGTCAGAGTGAAAGTGACGCACCTATCGACCCGTATCGAAGCCCTCACTGATGGCATCGAACAAACCGACCGTCGCTTTGAGAAGCTGTGCAGTGCCCTTAAAAGCGCTGTCAGTCAGGTAGAGCGCCTATCGAGTGCCGACGACCTGCACAGCCAGCAGCTGGGCGAGCTAGGCGACAGCCTGCGCACGATTGATAGCCAACTAGAAGCGCAACGCAACGCCCTGGCCTTCCTGCGCAATAGCGATGGCCAACAGCAACAAACTATCGAACGGCTGAAGCAATCGCGCATCACCCTGACGCACATCCTGCTATTCGGCACTTTGCTGTGTGGTGGTGCTGCCCTGGCCTTCGATGTCGATAAAGCCTTCAGCTTTCACGAGCGCCTCAATCAAATCGAATACCGCATATATCCATAACCCCCAAACCAGGAGAACAACCCAATGGCCTTTCTACTCGCCAAACGTCTAGAGAACCAGCTCACCACTAAAAGCCGACTGACTGACGACAGCTACAACCCCAGCAACCTAGAGAACCTACAGCTGCCCCCTGGCGTCAAACTGCCAACCGACTGGCTCACCTTTGACGAAGCCAGCGCCGATCAGTTCATCGACCAGATGACAGAGGAAGCCGAGAAGCGATCTCAAGGAATCAGAGCTGCCGATAGTGCGATCTCCCTACTCAAAACTGACACTGAACTCGTCAAGCGCATGAAGAAGCTGATAGAGCTAGCGGCGAAGAACGAGATCGCCCGAGAAGAAGCCTTTGCACAGTTCCAAGAGCTACAGCACAAGCTCAAAGTAGTCAGAGCCAAGTCAGGCATCGGCCTTGCCGCCGGTATCGAGAAAGAAAACGTGGGCTTTGCCGCCTACCGCCGCCAGCTACAAGAAGGCCTCAGACGAGTCACTAATCTCGCCACCGGCGGCACCCATGAGGGCGCACTGTCGCTCAACGGCAGCGGCAACCCTACGCCACAGAACCCCATCAAGCTCGTCAGCTAGGAGAACACCACCATGAGTCACCGTCTCGCTTCAAAGTTTGGCTACTACTCGCTCTCAGGTTTTGCTGGTAGCGCCCTGGTGCAGCTGGCTGTCATTTGGCCGCAGACTTGGATTGCGGTCGGTGCGCTGGGCGTGATCGCCCTCCTCTACTTCGCCTTCCTCATCATCTGCATTCAAGGTGTGCTCAGAGGCGCACGGTGGGCCGGAGTGCTGAACTTTAACCTGCTGGGTGTCGATGCCATCGAGAGCACCGCTATCGTTCTGCTGTTTGTTGTCGGAGGCTTATGGACATGTCTGGAAATCCTTTGATGCAGCTGCTTGATGCTGATTTGAATAGCGATCGCAATCGGGCCATCCTCCGTTTCCTATTCGGAAGAGCGGGCTCTGCCATCGCCCGCATCTTCCCCACCCGAGCCGCCGCCTGCTACAGCGGCTTAATCACTGGCCTCGCCCTTGCCTTTATCCCCATCGCCAAAGCCGCCCCCGTGCGCATCACCTTGATGACGACGATTGCCGGTGCAGGGATGGTGGCCGTGGCCGCGCACGAGCTAGATGAACTGCAAGACGACATTGATGAGGAACGAACGCAGAAAGAACGAGACCGCCAGCTGCGCCTATTCGCAGACGCCGAGGCCAAGACCAAAGTAGCTGAGACAAACTTGCTACGGCATGGCTACGAGCTAGACAAATCACTACCGCCTGAACTACAGCAGGCGGTGGTAGCCCCAGCGAGCGTTGATGCAACACCAGCACCCACCAACGACCGCACCGCCTTTGATACAGCGGTCACAGCAGTCCAAACCAAACAGCAACAGATTCAACCGAATAAAACAGAACAACAACAAACGAACAATCACGCGACAGCAGAAACAACCGCGAGCACCCCCCAGCCAGTAACTGCTGTCAGCTCGCCACCTACGGACTTCACAGTCACGATGAAGCAGATTGCCCAGCGCTTGCTGAGTATGACCGTCATCGGCGTCCCTGGCGCTGGCAAAGGCATGTTCGTCTCCAACCTCTTACGTTTGGTACGTCACCACCACCCGCAGCTGCATATCTTCGTCATGGAAGGCAAAGGTGACGCCAAAGAAGCAGGCTACTGGAAGGGTGTCGCTGATGACATCCGCTCAATCAAAGGACTTGAAGAAAGCCCACTCAATCTAGTCAGCTGGATCAACGGATGCTTAGAAGACTTCAAATCCATCGAAGGGCCGAAGCTGCTGATATTTGATGAGGTCACTTATCTCTATAAAGTGTGGCAGACCACCGACAAAGAAGGCTTTGAAGACTACATCCAGTACAAAATAGGACTTTCATCGATGGGTGATAGCCTAGATAACTACATCTGGGAGATTGGCCAAGTGAGCAATGCCAAAGACCTGGGCGTGACCGCAGGCATCCGCTCCCTATTCAAGCCGATCGCTATCGTCAGCAACCACGACCGGCGAGCGGCGAACGCGCTGCTGGGCACTAAGTTTGTACCGCTGCCCGAAGAAGGCAAAAAAGCCGTCATGCAGATGTGCGATCTCTCCTCCTGTGGCCGCGCCGTCTACGACTACGTAAACGACTGCTGGCAACCGATGCCACAGCTAGAGAACCTATCAGGCTTTGATAGAGACACCCGCTCATTTGCCCAAGCACCCCAGCCCCCTTCACCACAACCCTCCTCCCCAGATCCAACCCCAGAGCCCCTCAACATCCGTGCCGACCTAGAGCGCTTGCTATCCGTTGACTCTCCAGAGCCTGTCCGAGCCGTCACCCGCTTCGGCCTGAGTGCCGAACAGATCAGCGAAGTCCAACAGCGCCTATCACGCTTGCAACCCGGCACTATTTCTTCAGTCAAAAGCATCCGAGAGAACAGCCGCCTGCTGCGAAAACAGGGCATTATCCAAGCTGACTTAGCTGAGTTGTTTGACTACTTGAGCGAGACTGGCGCGATAGAGTGGCTAGCGAACGACTGCCGTGACTTCAAATACTTAGGCAATTTATAGCGTGGATGGTGTGTCGTAATTATTTCCCCCTTTCCTACGACACCTCGACTGTGAGTATGCAGTCGTTGCTACACCCTTGTCGTACTATTCACTAATAAATTACGACATCTGTCAGATTGCTCTTCCCTCTCGCTTAGTTGTAAAAAATAAATATAATTACGACAGGTTCATCAGTGTGAATTCCTTTTGCCTATTCTTTGGATAACGCCGTCGTAATAAAGCTGGTAAAAATACAACATGCTACCCGCTATCATCACTCAACTCGAACAGCTGATTGCTCAGGTCAAAGCCTCGGGGCCAGTTGCGGCTGAGAAAGCACGGCTAGACATTTCGACCCACGCCACATCAGGTCATGACTACGCCCGCCTGCGTAATGGCAGTCAGTTTAAATCCTGTGGACGAGTCGGCAGCGAAAAGTATGTCGAAGTGCTAGCGACCATTCACCGACGAGATGCGATCGCCGAACTTACCCAGGCGATCACATCCCTCAGACGAGCCGATGAGATTCGGGTAGCGGTTCCAGTGGTCGGGAAAGCGGACGTGGCCACTACGACAGCGGGTGTGATTACACTGACTGTCAATCCAGATCCAACTTCAGCCCTAGCTGTTCGGACGAAAAAGTCGAGGGGCCGCAAACAGTTATATACCCATGTGAAAACCAAGCAGGGCTTGGTCATCCATGCGGTTCTAGGTAAAGACAAAGTGGGCGAGTGGCGCACAGCAGCGCTGTGTGGAGCCACTCCGCCCCAGCGAGATCGGATGGGCTGGGAATTTCCGGTGCATGACGACGGTGTGAGCTGCCGAAAATGTTATCGGAAGCTGCCTATCAACGGGAAGCGTCATTTGCCCAACTTTGGCTAAACCCCTTTGTTTGATGCAGCTCTCGCGATGTCTAAGATGAGCTGTTGAGGGAGTAGATTATCTATCTCTGTCTCTGTGTTCTTCTTTTGAACGGCTTAGAATAGATGCCTGTCGAGATGCAACGCATTCGTTGATTTGTAGATAATGATTCGAGATCTGGATTTAATACGTAAAATTTTGCTGGAAGTCGAGAGTTGGCCCCCGAACGTCTCGGCTAGGAATGTTGACGTTGAGGGTTATTCTGCCCCAGCGATTACATACCATGCGCTCCTATTGCACGAGGCTGGTTACATCAAAGGGGCTGTATTTGGAGATCCATTGTACGGAAAAGTCATTAATCCTACCCAATTGACCTGGGATGGACACGAGTTTCTGGATGAGGCCCGAGATAAAACTGTATGGGAGAAGGCGAAGAAAGTAGCCGCGAAAGCTGGTGCTTCATCGTTCTCTATTTTCAGACCCATTCTGACCAAGGTCGCTGCGGCTGAAGTGGAGCGCGCGCTCAGTAATTGGAACGGCTGATATTTTTATTTGATAGCAGCGCTGATTAGTGTGCCGTGTTCAAGACAACTGAGAAATGAAGCAGCCTTTTGGAGCCTGCTCGTATTGGGCTTACCCATACATAATGCTCTTTCACTAATGAATTAGCTCTCTAGCATTCAAAAGGGTCTAGAAAGCGCTAGCTTATGGGGTAATGTTCTAAATCTTGTTTTATTAGTCAGTGATCAGTCAATCGCAAGCCGAGTATCTGCTAGAAGCCTGTGAAAAATATTCTGGAAGCAGGCTGTCAGGGTTAAGACGGACACTGAAAAAGGATCATCAAACGACAAGAGGGCACTTATGGGAGCTAATCGTGTTGCACAGTGTGCTGACTCTACATAACAAGCTATGTAGTCAAGCACCAGACAGCTCTCCTCTTAAAGATTCGTTTCAAGTTTTTCCAGAGCAAGGCGGCGGGATGCCCGACGTAGAGCTGCGTATGGATAGTGGCCAGTCTATATGGATAGAGGCCACTCATGTCAGTACTCAGCCGGTAATGAGCGAAGGGGACTTGGAAAAGTCGTTAGAGAAGATAAAGCGATTAGAGAATGTTCTTGATAATCCAATTTATAGGTCAATTCAGCAGAAGGCAAAGCAAGCTGAAAAATGGCACAGAGGCAAGTTAAATGACCGAACTCAAGATCCCATTGTGCTTGTTATCTGTGTCTCTCAGAATCTGTATCAGCTGAAGATTCAAGATAGGTTTTCTTCCACAGAAATGGAGAAACCGGTCTACTCAGCCTTGGCAGACGATGACTGGTGGAACATAGGAAGAATCATGACGTGTTCAGACGATAAATCATGGCCTTGGGACAGAAGAAGCTCAAAAGTTCAGAGTTCAGAGCTGATCTCAGCCGTTTTGTTAGTTCCTTTGCGTAATGAACATCAAGTTCTACCGTTTAAGGCTTATCGGAAAGCAGATCCCTTTCTTATTAGAAACCCTAGTCCTTTGGTGACGCTATCAAGAAAGCAGGAAAAGCTATTAATGCAGATACCCTTCAATGAGATTGCCTATAGATCTGGTCGACAAAATTGGGAGGAGTGGAAAAGCTCTGAAGAGACCGCGCCTACAGCGCTAGAAAGATACCGAAGAGAAGCTTATTGGAACAGTGGCTTCACATGGAGCTTTCTTTCAGATAGAGCCTTTAAATTTACGATCCCAACCAAGCTAGTTGTCAGACTTTTAGCCGAAGATATCAGTGCCACAGAGGTATGGGATAACCGGGTAGATGATCTTGGTCGAAGCCTCAAGTTTGCTGCACTATTTGGTCAACAGATAGCAAGTATCAGCTATGTGCAGCCAGAAACTCCATTCGATGGCATGTCCTGTATTGAGGTCAGAGTTGCAGGACTTAAAAGTCTGCGTCCTCCGACAGACACCTTCTACATTAGTTGCTCACTGACTGCTAATACCTTATCTTCCATCGAGCTGTCTCCTAATGCTCTTGTGGCGCTTTTATCAGGCGAATTACCCAAGGAGAGCCTTTGGCAAGGTATAGACAAACAGCATATCAATGCGATGCTAAGACAAGCAATGAGTAATGCACAGGACATAACAGCCGCATCAATAGCTGATTTGACTGACGATGTTTTTGATAAGAGAGTCGTTTTCAGCTTTGGGCCAGTGACTCAACCGACAGTTAGAGTAGAGAAAAAGTGAGCTTATTACTTGCTGTCAAGTTTTTGCTGCTACAGCCTTTAGCAACTGCTCTAGCCCAAAGTTTTGCTTAATACAGTCGATGTCAATTGAGCGGCCACCCGACCACACCTGGACAGTTGATAGCTGTGCGTCAGTGGGGCTCGGTGCCGTCTTCAACTGCCCATCTTCCCATAGTTCCATTTTCAGCAGATTGACGGGCACCAAGAGGCTAGCGCCGTTATCGAGCGAGATCCTAAAGCACCGCTCCTCAGCTTCGTAGCTGACCGTCTCAATCAAGGTTGTGATGGGTTTAGTTGCGAGCATTTTTAATCACCTCCATAGCGGCCTTGAGTTCATCTAATCTCGCTTGTGCCAACTTTAGAGCAGCTTTCTGAAACTTAGCTTCTTTAGAACCACCAGCGGCTACATCCATGAGAATCGGCGCATCGCCTGAGATATCTATCTTGACCTCAAAATCAGCACTCTTTGCATGACAGTGATCTGGGTCGTGGTCATCTGAGTAAATAATAAACTTTATGCCCCGGTACCGGAATATCTCAGCCATCAGGCTATCCCCTCAAAAATCTCAAGCTGATTGAGCAGCTCAAGCGTAGCAGTCGGCAGCGACTTATCGATGGCCTACATAACCAAAGGCCTTCAATAATCAGTGGGCGTCCAGTCGGTTGAAAGCGCCCTCACTGTTCAACGGGATGATCCGGCACCTCAATATGGATATTGCAGGTATTTTGCTCCGCCTTGATGCACTCGCGCACATGGTCTTTATTCCATCGCTGGACATCACCCCAGAACGAATTATGGTCAGCCACTCCCCGCATCTGCCAGCCGCCGAACCATGAGAGGCTGACCAAGGCACCCGCCACGCCACAGGCCCAGAACATGGTTTCCCAGTAATGCACCTGCCGCATCTCCTTCGAGATCGCAGCCACCTGATCCTGTGCCTGCGTCCTGGACACCGCAAAGCCCTGAGCCGTTAGCTGCGACGCCTTCGCCTCCAACACATCAATCTGCCGCTTCGTTGCCCCTTCGAGCCGCACCACCATCGCCTGCTGCTCCGTCACCAACGCAGAGCGCTCAGTGCTAAGCAACTGCTCTACTTCCTCCACCCGCCGCGCCAACGCCTGCGCCGCCAGCTCGTTAGAACTGAGTGCTGCCATCACCTTCTCATGCATGGAAAGAAACTGACTTTCGGCCTGCTTGAACACCCGATTCATCAACTGCTCAAACTGCGCCGGATGCTCCTCCATCAACACCCGCATCTCCCCCGTCGAAAGCAGAATCAAGAACGCCGGGTCATCAACGTCCCATTTATTCTTCAAGGTCATGTCCAAGACCTTCGCCCGGAAGCCATCATTACGATGCTCCAGAGCCCGATCAATCGCCGTCTTCGCCTTCGCCCGATACGCCTTTTCCTCTGCGTTCATAGACCCAGCACTCCGCCCGTCTCTTGGCCTGCCTTTCTAACCTCCCGCTCAAAGTCCTTAAGCCATCGGTTAATGCGCGAGCGCTGTGCCCGAGGAAACGACTCATCGTTAAGCATCGAGCGAAAGGGCAAATTCAACTTGTCCAATAGCTCATAGGTGTCATCAAAGAGATCCGGCATCTCCACCACGACCCCACCACCTTCCTTTAATCGTGCTTCGGTCTTTGAGTCCTTGAATAAGCTGAAGCGATCTTCATTGCCAAAGTAGAGATTCTTCACCGCCACATGCTGCACATCAAAATCGCTCGTCATCTCCAGCGACGCCTTGAGCAAATTAACCGAGTCCTTAATCCGGCTCATGACCGAGACCACCGTAAAGCGATAGCCCATATCCATCACCTCAGAAATCAGCCCGATATCATTCTCCAAATCGAGCAGCGTTTGACTGCCGCCCGCCGCCACATCCACCAGAAAGATATCCGCCTTGCCTGCATCCATATCGTTGAGCAGCGTGTCTGCTTCCCCCTGCGTATCCAGCTCAATGCGCTGTACTCCGTCGTAGTAGCGAAAGAGCTGCGCATTCGTTGGGTCACCATCGAATGCAGCAACATTCAACCCAGCCTCTCTCAAGATGTCTAACAGCCCACGAGCAAACGTAGATTTTCCAACGCCGCCTTTACCCCCTGTCACCCAGATCACTCGCTTCATCTTCTGACCCTGATTATTCTTTTTCACAAATTCACCGTTCTAAACTTTGCAAATTGACCGCTACAAATCCTCATCCATCTCGATAAAGCGACTGGACTTTGTGCGATCGCTCTTTTGAACTGCTGACTTTCCTTCCTTGCTCTCAGCAGTCACCGCCGTCGAACCAGCCTTAGAATCAGCACTAGCAGCACTGCTTTTCTTCTTCGACTTACCTGAACGCTTACGACTACCCACCGATGCCTTTGACGAGTGAGATCGCCTGTATCGAGTCACATACTGCTTGAGCGACCCCGCCGAGATCTCTAGCCCCCACTCCTTAAGCCCGCTAGCCACCTCGTCATAGGAGCGCGTCAGCAACGCTTTTTCAATCGTGTCAATCAGCTCTTCAACCGCCTGCTTTTTAGTGAAGGTAGTGCGGGGTGCTTGTGATATCTCCTCTAAATTCTTCTGCCAGCGTTCAACCTGTTCTCTGGAATAGACGACTTCAGCCATAGGACAACCGATAGATAACAGACCAGTTCCTTCCTCTGAATGTCTGCGTGTTATCCGGTATAAAACGTATTAACAAAAATGAATAAATATACGGAGATAGGAACTAATTCAGAACAGCGGACATGGCCTCAAACAAAGCCTGCTAGTGTGTGACGAAAAGAAAGTGCCGCACTACCACCGCTAAAGCAAATACCACTACTGAAGATAAAAGCTACCGATAAAACAGACGTCAGTATCACCCGACTCTACGGCAGACACATAGCCGTTAACTTCCAATCAGAAAACATACCGCTAACCCCTGCATAAACATAGAGTCCGTCAGTAGCAGCTACGCCCACCCTATTCACATCACACCGGCAGTGAGCCTAAGCGATTCACGGGGTGGGACTCCGCAAGCCCTTCAGACAACACGCCCATTTTTGGGCAAAAGAGCAACAAACCCCATAACCAACAACACTTATACCGATCACCCCTCAAGAAGTGAACGATTATGCTAAGTCTGGCGAACGTAAGCGCCGCGCAAGCCTCAAACTACTACGAGAAAGACGACTACTATACGCAGGGAGATCCAGCCCTGCAAAGCGACAGCCAATGGCAAGGCAACGGAGCCGCCCAACTGCACCTAGAAGGCCCCGTCGATAAGCAGATATTCCAACAGCTCCTACAGGGCCAAACCCCAGACGGAAAATCCCTGCATTCAAAACGCATCAATCCAGCCAAACACCGCGCCGCCACCGACTACACCTTCAGCGCCCCGAAGAGCGTCAGCATCGCCTCGCTAATCCAGAAAGATAAGCGCGTCATCGCGGCCCACGACAGCGCCGTCAAAACCGCACTCGAAGTCCTAGAGACTCGCTACGCGCAAACGAGAGTCAGACGCGGCCCCGGC
>JBGCGG010000072.1:0-2686 GCA_045110585.1 Phormidesmis sp.
GCGTACCTGCAGCTCATGAAAGAATCAGGCAGTGATGCCTGGCCAAAGATTCAGGCGTTACTCTAGGATTGATCCAGGCGGGCATCTGTTTGCTTTGCAATTTTATGCTGGTCCTCGGTGTTGCCGATTTTCCAATAACTAGACACATACAGTTTGTCTTTAGGAATTTGACGCTCGAATTTGAAGTATTTTCTGAGCATACGCATGCTATGGAACTCGCAGGCAGCCCAGACCGCAACTTCATCCGATAGCCAGGGTAGGTCTTTGACAGTTTCAAGTAATGAGCTGTCGTTGCTGTCGGGTTCGGGTTTGATAACCCAATGCAGAGCAATGCCAGTGGGGCACTGTATAGGCTGAATGTCTGATTCCTCTTTCACTTGAATCACCGCATAGCCTTGGGCGTTCTTGTCAAGAGATGCAAGATTGGTGGTGATGGCGGGCAAGGCGGTCATGTCCCCGACCAGAAAAAACCAGTCAGCTTCACTGTTGATCAGCTTCTTGGGCCCGGGTCCGCCCACAAGTATTTGATCGCCGGGCCGTGCAGCGAGGGCCCAGGACGTAGCAGGGCTTGTCCCTGCATGTAGTACAAAGTCGAGGTCGATCTCATCGTCACGCTGTGCGCTGATAGTGTAGGTTCGTGTCAGCGAAGGTGCTTTATCCGCTTGAGCAAGAATAAGCTTTACATAGGCGCTTTCCTGATCTTTGGGGAAGCCAGTAAGTCCCGGACCGCCAAGGGTTACGCGGAACATGTTGGGCGTAACGTAGTTCGATCCTAAGACTGTGAGGGTTCTCGGTGCTGGTCTGCTCATAGTGTTTCTGTACTCTCGTTAATCAGCGAGGGCTCAACGTTATCGGCCATAGCCTGGCTGATTCGAAGAAAGGCCTCCAAATCTGCCGGTGCTAGGTTGTGAGTGAGCTGTTCCACGGCTTGGCTTTCAATAGAATCGAGTTTTGCCTTCATTTTTTTGCCTTTGCTTGTGGGCTCCAGTAGTTGGCTGCGCCGGTCTGTGGGGTTCTCAACCTTCTTGATCAACCCTGCGTCGATAAGGTCGTTTAAAGCACGGGTGATTTGCGCTTTATCGCGCTGCATGCGCTGCGCGACCGAGTGAGCGGTGCTTTGCGGTCTCCGGCAAACGCTTTTGAGCACTCGGATGTTTGTGATGGATAACTGGATTTTCCGCGTGTTGATGCCATTGCTGAGAAGGTGCTTATAGGCGTGCATGAGCCGGTGTATCGAATCGCTTAATGTCATGCTCATACTGTGTCGCTATTTAGTTGATCTCGTCAACTATATGACAAAAAGGTTGATTTTGTCAACTAATATTTAGGCTTGCTGGATTTTACGAAAACCCCGGGGAGAGATGTTCTCGGATAGCTTAAAAAGCCTCGAAAAATACGCTGGATCCTTAAACCCAAGGTGGTATGCGATCTGATCCAGAGGCTGCTGGGTATAAGTCAGTCGCCTCTTAGCCTCCAGAATTACTCTATCGTGAATGATTGCCTTGGCGTTGGTGTCGAGGCTTTTATGGCACATTCTGTTTAAGGTCGACGTCGATACGTTGAGTTCTTTCGCATAGCGGTTTACCTGCCACTGTTCTTTATAGTGCTTCTCTACCAGGCCCCTGAATTTCTCTACCGTTTTTAGGTGCTGCGGCATTGCTGCGGTTGCTATGAGCTGGCCATCGACTTGTCTCTTTGCGGTGATCAGAAGTAGCTTGGTAAGTAATAGCAGTGCACTTAGCTTTCTGTCCGCGTGGGCTAAAAACTCCTCACGCAGCATTGAAATACACTGCTGAACCTGCGTTATCCGTTTGCTGTTGAGGTCGATGACGGTGGCGGTTTCGATCAGTGGTCGCAGGTAGTCAGCATCCCCCTGTTCCAAAACTGTCGCAATGTTTTCGGTGGACAGTGTGATGACGACACCCTCACTGCCGGGCTGAAAGCTAAATGCGTGAACCACGCCCGCGGGAACACTTAGCAGACTGCAAGCCTTCATAACGTGCCCGAGGCTATCTATCTGAACGTCAGCTTTGCCTTCAAAAATACAGAGAATTTGAAATAGATTTCTGTGGCGGTGAGGCTTTATCACCCAATCCAGGCCTTTACTCCGCTCTTCGATATCTTCGATGTGAAAGCCCGTTGCCGCAGAGCCAATACGAGGTTCACCATAGAGGTCGTAGTTGGGGATGATCTCGATCATAGGCACTCTTGCAAAAGGTCAGAATATGTCGTGTTCGTGCAATATGCACGAAAAGTACAAGAATATGGAGGGTAAGTGAATGGCGTTGGGCGTCGCTCCTCAGGCAAATTAAAAGCTTAAGGTCCTGCCGTCGTAAAATGAGGCCGTCGATTGAAAGCCCTAAAGACACAAGTTGCGATTATAGGCGCTGGCCCAGCGGGTCTGCTGTTGGGTCAGCTTTTGGCCAAGCAGGGAATTAGTAACGTTATCTTGGAGCGGGTCAGCGGTGACTACGTGCTTGGGCGTATTCGCGCGGGGATTCTTGAGCAAGGTCTTGCCAATCTGGTTAGGGAGGCAGGCGTCGCGGAACGTATGGATGCCGAGGGAGAGGTTCACGAGGGTGTAGAGTTTGCCGTTGATGGTGTGCGCAAGCATATCGATCTCAAAGGACTCACCGACGGCGATGTGGTTATTTGTTATGGGCAGACAGAGTTAACCAAGGATCTT
>JBGCGG010000073.1:0-35809 GCA_045110585.1 Phormidesmis sp.
GAGGTAGCCCATCAGCTCCAGAACAATCAGCCGACCTTCTTCGGCGTAGACTCTCACTCTCATCACGTTTTCCTGCTCGCTTTTTTTCTTCAGGGCTAGGGTGTGTAGCTCTACTACATCTCTTGCCCCGGCTTTGAGAAAACCAAGCTGCTCGGCCAGCGATCGCAGTCGTTCAGAAATGGGATGGGCGACCCGAAACATTTTTTGCTCTAGTAGTTGAGCATATAGAATTTGACAGGTAAGCTAGGGAGCAATCAAATCCTAGTTTTATGCCTGAAAAATACAGAGTAACCCTAACCCCCGAAGAGCGGCTGGAGCTGACTCAACTGACGAGTCGTGGTGAACTGTCAGCGCGGAAGATGAAGCGAGCCCAGATTCTGATATTGGCAGATAAGGGGCAGTCAGACGAAACCATTTCAGAGATGCTCAGCGTGGGCCTCTCGACGATTCATCGCACTCGTCAAAAGTTCGTTGAGGGGAATGTTGACTTTGCGCTCAACGAATTGCCAAGGCCGGGCGGCCAAAGGAAGCTAGACAGCAAAGCAGAAGCCTTTCTCATCGCCACAGCTTGCAGTGAACCGCCATCAGGTCGAGCCCGTTGGACAATGCAGCTATTAACAGACCGATTAGTTGAACTCAACGTCGTCGAAAACCTGTCGAGTGAAACGGTGCGACGCACGCTCAAAAAAACAACTTAAGCCTTGGTTGAAAGAGCAATGGTGCTTTCCGACAGTCGGCGCAGATTTTGTCTGGCGCATGGAACACATTCTGGATTTGTATGCCCAAGCCTACGACCCCGACAAACCGGTGGTATGTTTTGATGAGCGGCCTTGTCAGTTGATTGGAGAGACGCGGGTACCCCGCCCGCCCAACCCAGGACGGGCAGAGCGCTACGATTATGAGTATGAGCGCAAGGGCACCTGTAATCTATTCGGCTTCTTTGAGCCGTTGGGGCGCTGGCGACACATGAGGCCGACTCAGCATCGAAAAAGCCAAGACTTTGCCTTATGTATGCAGTATCTCGTCGATGTCCTTTTTCCCGATGCGAGCGAAATTCAAGTGGTGTTGGATAACCTCAATACTCATACACCGGCTGCGCTATACAAGACTTTTGAGCCGGATGAAGCCTTACGCATCCTCAATCGCATTCAGTTTCATTACACGCCAAAGCACGGCAGTTGGCTGAATATGGTGGAGTGTGAGTTCTCCGTGCTCTCACGACAGTGCCTGAATCGACGCATTCCTGATTTTGAACAACTCAGTCAAGAAGTGACTGCGTGGGAAGACAAACGCAATCTTCAAGGGGCCACCATCAACTGGTTATTCAAGGTTGATGATGCTCGTACTAAGCTAGCTAAACTCTACCCTCAACCTAGACTGTCATAATCACTGCGGTCTAGTACTAGCCCTGGTAGCACTATTCACGTTGGGACATCGGATTTAGTTGTTATAGATGGTTCTCGGATTAATACAATATCCTTTGATTCATCAGTTACGAGCGGTGATATCCGGGTTAATGCCACTGGAGATATCGCTGTAGGTGGTATCAACGCTAATAACAATATGTTAGGTTCCATTGTCTCTAACAGTTTGTCTTCTCCAGGGGGGACTGGCAACGTTACTGTGAGAGGTTCAGATATTCATATTTTTGAAGGTGGCATTTTAGGTGCTGGCTCTGTGGGACTAGGGCCTAGTGGAAATGTGACCGTTAATGCCCAATCCGTTCTGATAGAAGGTGTGACATCAGCAGGCATTAGTGCAATTACTTCTACCTCTTTTGGAACTGGAAATGCAGGTGATGTAAGGGTCAACACAGGTACGTTAGTAGCTCAAGATGGAGGAAGTGTTACCAGTTCTGGTGTGGCCCAAGGCAATGGCGGAAACTTAACCATTAATGCAACAGAATCAATTTTAGTACAGGGATCAACTGATGATCTCGTTAGTCAACTGCGCTCATCTATTAATGTTCCATCTCTCGCGTTCCAGGCTTTTTTAGGTTTACTGGCAGTGCCTTCCGGTAATGCGGGTGATTTAACCATAAACACTCCCTACCTCCAGCTCACTAATGGAGGGATTTTGAGCGTTCGTAATGAAGGAATTGGGAATGCTGGAACGCTCATGGTGTCTGCAGATCGAGCTGATGTGACGGATGGAGGTGGCATCTTTTCAAGTACCCAATCTGGGGAGGGAGGGAACCTGGAGCTGCGATTGAACGAGGGACTGTTTCTTCGCAATCAGGGAGTCATTGATAGTGAGGCGTTTGGGGATGGTAATGGCGGTAATATTCTAGTGGAAGCACCTGTGATTGTTGGTTTAGAAAATAGCGATATTGTGGCTAATGCGGTGACAGGTAATGGCGGCAATGTTTCGATTACAACACAGGGCATTCTCGGACTAGAATTTCGCGAGCAGCGCACGCCCCAAAATGACATTACGGCCAGCTCACAGTTTGGCGTGAGTGGTGAAGTCGAGATCAACAACTTTGGTGTTGATCCCGATTCTGGCATTGTAGAGCTGTCTAATATTTTTGCAGATAGCAGTGATCAGGTGGCTCAGGGGTGTAGTAACAGCAGCCGCAATGACTTTATTGCGACTGGACGTGGCGGTATACCCATCAGTCCAAGCAGTTTAGTCAGTCACGGTGTGCCTTGGCGTGATCTACGTGCTCCAAGTGATGTTCCTTCTACTCGCCCACTCACGAATGCTGTCTCTGGTATGCCTGTGATCGCCCCAGCAACTGTTTCTAATGAGTCTGTGGCTGAAACGCTAACTGAGGCAAATGGCTGGCAACTGAGTATGACAGGAGAGATTAATCTCACGACGACAAAAGCCACTCAACCTAGTCTTCACGCCTATGCCACTTGTTCTAGCCGCTAGTTAGATATCTCATAATAGTAATACATGGCGGCTGTGGCGGAAACTGGTTCCACGATCTGTAGTGCTGCCGCTCCTCGGGCTCTTGCGTCGCGCTTTCCCCTTCTTTCCCTCTTATTCTTCTTCCGCTCCTTAAAAGCCTGTCTTTACGAGCCGATTTGTTGCATGGGAGCAGGATACGTCACTGTTTAGACGGTTAAATGTTTAAACATTAAATAAATAAAATCATTCTACGATTACGTGATTACACGTCATCACGTAATCGTAGAATGATTTTATTTTGTGGTTCATGTTCGGATCGCTTGAAAAGGAGCGTCAAATCGACTAATTTCACTACCTTTAATCCATCTGTCTAGGTAGGCCAATTCCTCCTCCAGCTTCAAGAACGCATCCGTGAGGGTCTGGTTCAGCTGCAGGTAACACTTTTAGTTTGAGATCATAAGCTGAAAATACTAAGAAGAAAAGCTTGTAAGGATTCGGGATGAGTCGAAAGTGTCATCCCGAATCCTCTGAAAGTTGAACCATATCGGAAAGTGTGGCGTCATTATAACGATGACTACGAATAGTCGATTGTAGAGAAGATTTCTGGATTAATTTTCTCTGAATACTCTGAGGATGGGAGTCATAATTAACTTTTAACACATATTAGAAGTCACTCTTGACTAATCCTATTGTTAAACCATGCCCTAGACTTGGCTAGCTAGGTCTGATGGTTTCCTGTTTCTCGTGTTGTATTTCTGGTGTTATAGCCCGTTGCCGATGAGAATAAAAGGTGCCCAGTAGTGCGGATGACTAACCTTGCCAGTTGAGTTGGCTACGGCTTCGCCTGTTTCTGTATTCAAGACCTCTAGTCCAGAGCGATTAATAGCATCTGCGACGGTGAGATCGCTTTCAATCATGGCAATCTGTGCTTTTTGAACTGCCTCGTTTTTTGACATACCCTGACCTAGTTGAGTGTAAAAATCATTCATGAGAACTTGTGTGCTGCCATCATTCACTTGCCATAGCGACGCGATAACGGCATTTGCGCCCCTTTCTTGAAACTGGTATCCCAGCCCTAAAATCTGTTCGCCATTATTATCAAATTGTCCTAGTCCTGTTTCGCAAGCGCTCAACACGACTAAATCGACATTGGAGAGCGGCCAGCTCTCAATCTGCTTTAAGGTCTGGGTTTCACCGCTGCCAAAGAGGATAAAGGACTCTTCGGGATTGCCCGCGACAAAGGACGCATGTGTTGCAAAATGAAGAACATTGTAGAGTTCAATATTGGGAATAGTGGCTTGAACGCTGAATTCTTTGTCGAACAGTGCAGTAGTGGTCTCTGGCATCATTTTATTGAGAAGGTTGACTTCTAGCCCCGCAGAGGGTAACCCAGAATAGTCAGCGCCACGTGCAGGCCAGATAAGCGATCTATCGGCGTAGGCACCTGCCAAAATGTTGGGCTGCGCTTGCGGCTCAGAGACCAGTGATTGCAGAGAAGTGGCGGTAATATTGTTTATCTTGAAGCGCTCGGCCATCCACTGTTGGCCGTCGTGTAGTGCCGCTAGCGGAATGTATCGCAGCGCGCCATCAGGCGAGTAGATGATCGTTTCAACCCCTGCTGCGGCTAAATCTGCTTCAAGCGGCACAATGAGCATTTTATAGAGTTGCTGAGCTGGTGTCGTCGCATCGCTAGACGGATCTTGTAGTGCTTGCCGGTACGCTGTGACAGCGTCATTGATTTCTTTTCTGCCCACGCCCTCCACCGTTCTCCGCAGTGGATCAAGACCAGCTGTTGTAATGACTATCTCTGTGCGATCTTCTAAGATAAGCGGGTAGATGAGCGCAGCGTCCAGTTCGGAAAGCTGATTTCTTAAGCCAGATAGCTGAGTTAATCGAATCGTTTGTCCTTCGGTATCGCTCACCAGCTGCTCAATTCGCTGAGTGATGTCAGGGCTGCTTGCAAAGGCATTAAATCCATTTGTGATTTCCTGTAAAAGATAAAACAGTTTGTTTCGGCGTGCTTCTTCTGCCTGCGTAATCGTGCCGTCTTTTGCTTTTGCGTTTAGTGTGGTTCTCTCCTGTGCAAGTTCTATGGCAGTTTCTTGTCTGCGCTGATATTCAGCTAAGATAGCCTGCTCTGCTGGCTGATATTCAACGCCGCCAGCTGTTATTGCGTTACCGCGAACGTTTTCTAAATAATCTTCTAGCTCTTGCACTCTCAGCAAATCGAGAACTTGTTGAGCTTCGAGGACTCTGTTTTGCTGAAGCAGCAAATCGGCTAGGCTGCGGTAGGTGCCAGAAACCGTGCCGGTGAAAGACTGCTGAATTTCAGGCAGTAGCCCGCTTAGGTCGCTGCGAATATCTTCGATGATATTGACAGACTGTTTGTAGAAGATAATTGCTAGCGCAGGCCGATTTTGCTGCGTGAGCAGGTTGCCGATCTGAGTGAGAACGGCGGCTTCTCCATCTTTATCACCCAGCTCTTTGTGTAAAAAGAGGGCTTGCTGTAGCTGAGCGGAAGCATTCTCTAGGTTACCTCGTTCACTTGCTATGCGGGCGAGTCCAGCTAAGGTATCTGCTTTATTCTTTTGAGAGCCAATGCGATCTTGAATGTCTAAAGACTGCTGTAAATTAGCGTCAGCGCTGGTAATATCACCTTGATTTATCTGCGTAAGGCCTAGCTTAAGCAGTACAGAACTTTCTTCGCCAACGTTACCGGTTCGTTGGTGCAGGGCCAGTGCGCTTTTATAAAATGAAAGCGCTTCTGCATATTGAGATTGCTTATCCGCATTTTCACCAAGCTGGGTTAGCACAACCGCTTCTCCCGTTGTATCGCCAATGCGCTTGAGTATATCGAGTGAGTCTTGATAAAACGTTTGTGCTTTCCCGTTCTGCCCTAGCTTGCTGTAGACGCGGCCTAGAGCTAATCGCGCGTTTGCTTCGTCATCAAGATCTTGAGTCGATTGGGCGATCGCTAATCCTTCTTCGTAAGCTGATAGTGCCTCTGCATAGCTACCCTGTCGCTCGTGAATAAGGCCCATACTTACCAGAGTTCCGCTTCTTTTGGCGCGATCGCCCATCTGCTTCTGGAGACTCAGAGACTCTTCCAAATAAGCTAAGGCGGTGGGATAGTCACCCTTCTCTCTGGCTATATGAGCAAGGCTGATGAAGCGAATAGATTGGTTTGGTAAAAGCTGAAGCTGCTTATCGATGGATAGGGCTCGTTGTAACAACGATTTTGCCTCTGCATAGCGGCCCTGGGCGCTATAGACAAGTGCAATGTTGCTATAGGTTCCAGATTCTAGGGGCTTATGTTCAACTTCTTTTAGAATTTCTAAAACTTGCTCGTAGTTGGCGAGTGCTTTTCCATATTCACCTTGTGTCCAATAGGTGACGCCAATTGAATTTAAGCCAAAAGCGATATTAATTGGCTCATCGAGAGATTGAAAGATAGCTAGCGCCTCCTGCGATAAGCGCAGCGATGTAGGATAGTCGCCCTTTTCAAAATAAACGACGCTGATATTATTTAATAATCCTCCTTTTTGACTAGGCGTACCCCATTCTCTTGTAATTTCCAGTGCTTCTTGATAAGTTGCAATCGCCTCTTGATAGCGGCCTTGGCTGGTATATACATGCGCTATGTTAGAAAGTGACTTTAGCTCTGAGTCCCAGGTTGAGCTGAGACAAGTTTGCCTTTGCTGCTCCAAAGAATTGTTTTCGGCTCTAATAGCGAACGCGCTGCGCTGGGAAAGAGATGTATCGTCTGTTGCTGAGTTCTTGAAACAGATGTCGTTGAGTTCACTCCAAGTGGTAGCCTCTGTTGCCCGTTGACGTTTTTCTTGTATGGGTGTGATGGAAGCTTTAAATGTGTTGAGTGCATCTGCATATCGACCTTGTGCCGTAGCAATTACGCCTAGGTTATTGCGAATAGTGTCTGCTTGTTCGGTCTTATTTTGGACTGTTGCTAAGGTCAATGCCTCTTCATACAGCTCAGTCGCTTCTATGTAACGCGCCATTTCGTCATATACGCGTGCTGTTGACGTCTTGGCACGTAGAAGTATGGATTGGTCATCGAGTGTTTGTGCAATCATCTCGGCTTCTGCTGCAATGGCTAGCGCTTTGCTGTATTGTCCTATTGCTAAATGGTTATATATAATCAGCAACAGATTCGAAAAGACTTGCTCGTCTTGACCTAGTCTTTGATGCATCTCTACTGCTTTAGTTCTATATTCTATAGCTTTCTCATGATTGTTCTGTTCAGCGTAGCTCTGAGCAAACTGATGAAAGATCAGACTGTTGGCCACGATTGTAAATTCAATTTTTTCTTGCCGCTCTTCTTCTGAATCAATATAGGCATACAGGGCCTCACCTTCTAAAAAATCTTCTCCGGCAACCTGCACTGCTTTTTCTGAAAGCGTCAGCATTTGTTGGGCAATGTGCAGTGCCCGCGTTGAGAAATCGAGAGCTTGATCGTAGTCTCTATTTTTGTAGGATAGATCGCTAAGAGTATAATAATGATTGAGCTGGCTGTTTAAAATATTGATTTTTAGTTCTCTTGCGTTAGTGTCTGCGAGAATATCTAGCGCAGACTCTGTTGTTTCGATACCTTCTTCATATTTCTCAAGAGCTGCCTGTGTCTGGCTAAGAAAGTTATAGATAACTGCGAGACTCACTTTTCGGAAAGCTAGATTTTGCGTTTCTCCAAAGGCGATCGCCTGCGAAATTTCCGTTTCCCACATCTCTATCGTTTTTCTACTGGTGGCTTCGGCAGCCTCAAAATCACCCGCCTCAGAATAGGTCAGTACTTGAGCCTGATAGCGTCGTCCGGCTTGTTGATAAGCTGTAAGGACAGTGTTATAAATTTGACTAACTGTTGTTTCGTTTTTGATTTTTGGTACCTGTGAAAGTGCCTCTAATGCACTTTCAATACTTTTTTTCGACAGTGTTTCAGTGAGTGCGAACTGTTCTTCTGCCAAATCGTTATTTTCTTTTGATTGCCAGCTTAATGCTTGATCCGAATGAAATTGAGCACTCTCAATATAAGCTTCAGTTAGGTGATTGAGCGCATCATAAATTTTGACAGGATCTTCTAACTCTTGGGCAATATTGAGGGCAGACTGTACTGTTTCTACGGCTTGCTGGTAAGTGATTTCTGCCTCGTCTTGTCGATCATTTTGAACATGCTCATGGGCCTGCACACGCTGTTCTCTCGATTTAGTTAAAAGTGTGCTGATTAGGGTTTGGCGCTCATCGGTTTGCTCTAGGATTTCAACTGCTTGCTGATCAGTCGGGAGTGCATTACCGAGCTCCTTTATTTCATGAGTTCTCTCTGACGCCTGCGCAGGGATAATTTCGGGCGCAGATATTACAAGCAAAGACGATGAGGTGATGAGGCGAATGAGATGTGTTGATAGAGGCATGAATAAAGATAGAATAAGGGGCTTGTTTCTATTAAAATCGTGATGAATGAGCAGGCATTTTCCTATAGGCCGTTGCCAATGAGAATAAACGGTGCCCAGTAGTTTGGATGACTGATGTTGTTAGAAGATTGAGTCATTAACTCCCCTGTTGTCGTATTAAGAACTTCTAGCCCAGAGCGGTTGATGGCTTCAGTGACGGTTAAATTGCTTCAGTTGAGATGAATGAAGCATGAGTGGCAAAGTGAAGAATATTGACCCTGCCAATTTCTGCCTCGACAGCACCAAACGAGAAGTCTTTATCGAGGAAAGTCTTTATCAGAGAAACGGTTTCTGACAGCAGCTTTACTTTTTGACCAGCAAAGGGAAGCCCCCGGTAGCTGTTGCCATCAATATCATAGACCTCTGATGGATTGGCAAATGCACCCGCAAAAACGCGAGGCTCTGCTAAGGAAGAGGGTTGAGTGCCTATCGTTTCTAATGATTCCGATGTAATGTTATTGATTTGGAATCGTTCAGCAATCCACTGCTCGCCATCGTACAGGGCTGCCAAAGGAATGTAGCGTAGTACACCGTCAGGGGCATATAAAATAGTGTCTACTTCGGCGTCAACAAGGTCTTCCTCAATAGGTTCAATGAGCCATTGATAGAGCTTTTGGGCAGGTGCGATCGCATTTTTATTTGGATCTCTCAGCGCCTCCTGAAAGTCTAAGATAGCCTGATTTAATTGCTCTTTAGACACGTTTCCTACCGTACGATAGAGCGGTTCTGAATTTCCCGTTGCAAGCACCAGTTCTATACGATCTTCTAAAATTAGCGGGTAGAGTAGCGCAGCTGCGTCTAGCTTTTCTACAGCAGAAAATAGTTGACCTGTTGCCGATAGCCGCAGTCCTTCATGACGTAAGGTATTCGATGAGACTGAAAACTGTGCAACGCGCTCTGCCGCAGCGACTGTTGGCATCGCAAGGTTAGTGGCTTGAGGCCCGCTGAGAGAAAAAATAAATGAGGAGACCGCTAAACCAATTAGAGATAGCTTGGAGCGCATAGCTTGGAAAACAATAGTAAGAATTCGAACTCTTATATGTAGAAACGTAAAACTACAACATCAGCGTTAGATTATATACATCCGCAATCTGTATAAGAACAGAAAACAGACTCGAATTACATCAGTAATCAATTGAATCATCTGATACACCTACGGACACTGCTACGGGCGATATTGATTGAAGCTGCTGCTCAGCCGCCTGAATTTGCACTTGTAATAGTTGTAGCTCAGCTTCTGCAATTTCCTTCTGCGTTGTGAGTAAATCAGTTTGCTCGGAAAGATGTCTCATGCGAGCTTGATGCGCTCGCGTTCGCCCTGGCTGATAGAGTAGCCCGACTGACACCGTAACATCATCAGAAAACCCGACCGACATATTAAAGCTGAAGTCATCTTCTGCATTAGCAGGCGTGTTGAGTGGGTAGATGTTATTGAAAATGGGATTGTTGATGTTGCTGTTTGAACTATTGCTCTGCGCGTTATTTTGATTAGGAATTTGAATGACGTTGTTAAAATCGCCCGTGATTCCGGAGCTAGTTGTTGTCGTTTGCCCCGAAGACTGCGCTCTAGCAGGCACTGCACAGGCCAGACTCGCAGTAAGCACGACCGCAAGTCTAAGTAAAAAGGAAAACCGCATGTATCTAAAGCAAGAAACAGAGAGTGAGAGCAGCTGCATGACGATAGACAAAAACAGAAGGAACAAAACACGAAATAAGCAGAACGCAGTTATAGATTGCGTGCGTAAAAAATCAGCAAGGCCTGTCCCAGTTTAATGAGATAGGCCCGCTATAAAGAATTAGTCAGCCGCGTTGTAGACATCAATTTGGGCGTTAGCGCGTACAGGCACCACTGGGACATTAACACCCGTGACGTTTCCTTGCCCCGGCGTCATTGTATGAGTAACTTGCCGGTTTTGAACTACGGGATCTCTTCCGCCAGTGTTGACTTGCACACCCCGTGTGTGTGTGCTGGCACCAGAGCAAGGGCCATCGGCGCTCATATCTACCTGGCTGTTTTGACGAGCGGGCGTGCGAGAACCAGAAATATTGGCTTGAACCCCAACATCAATTTGTACGCACTGGGCAGAGACAGTGGTGGGTAGTGTGAACATGCTGATGCTTGCACAGGCGAAGAGAGAGAGCGTTTGTTTCATCATCATTTCTATCAGAAATTAGGGGAGTAAAAGTTAGCTGAATCAACCATATTGGCAGTGGTTATTGGCAAGTTGCTGTCGTTTGCGTTTGATGCTGCGTTACCGTGCCGTGCGATTGCTGTGTGGAGACGCGTTGAGACGTAGAAACGTGGCTGCCCGCACACTGATTACTGACGCTATAGTCAGTGTGCGATTCTGGGATGCCAACAGCTGGTGCGGTCGGGTATGCTCGATGAGCGTTTCTGATGAGAGGATGCGATGGATTGAGGGGCGGGCGGCCTAGCCTGCGATCTCCAGTTTCAATGAGAACGCCGTGTTCGCCAGTCTCAATGCGACTATTCTCGGTTTGAACGCTTACCTGCGCTTTAGCAACCTGCGCATATCCAGCCATCATCATCAGACAAATCATCGTTAGCTCTGGTGTGATGTTTCTAAATAAAGTCATAGTGTGCTTCCGTAATCTCGTACTTTCGTAATCTGTGGCTTATTGATGAGAGGAGCGGCTAGGTACCGTGCGCACTGAGGTGTTATTAGTTCTTTGAGTGCCTATCTGAGTAGTTATGTTGTCATGGCCTGTTGTTTGTGAATATTGATCGAGGGTCATCACAGTGTCTGTGTTCTCACCAGCATTGTGCCGATGGCTGCTTACGCCCTGATAGCTGCTTTGAGTTGTGCGATTACGATCACCTGTGGTTTCAGACGTTTGGATGCTATCGATAACAACAGTACTATCGGCCTGCGCAGGAATTGCCACGGTGCTAAGTGCGCCAAAGGTGAGCAGTGCAATGAATGCTTTTTTCATGATTTTGAAGTCCTAAAGAGATAGTTTGTAGCGATTCTGATGGAATCAATGTATTAGATGAAGAGGAGCGAACTAGGATTAGAGGAAGTTACATGCAAAGACGCTCATTCGGCTTTGAGCGTAGTTCTCTGCAAGAGTTAGAGAAAGAGCGGTCTCTCCAAACCTTGCAGAAGGTTAGATTTAGCGAGTGCGATTACTAGGCTGAGTTCTCACTGAATCGTTCTGGGTCGTCTGAATAACCCTCTGGTCTCCTGTGTTGTTGTAGCCATCTGTTGCAGAATACTGATCGATACTGGACGAAGTCCCGACGTTGTCACGAGTATCGCGGCTTCGATTACGCGTATTCTGAACGCCTTCTTGAGTTGTGCGGTTCCCAACGCCCGACGTAGTAGAGGTTTGAACAGCATCATTAACGGTTGCTGTATCTGCCTGAGCTGGAATAGCTGCTGTGCTGAGTGCACCAAAAGCGAGAAGAGCAATGATTGCTTTTTTCATGATTTTGAATCCTTGGGTGTTGTTGTTGATTGTGTGGAAAATTGAATGTAAAAGCTTGAAAGCAGAAACTTGAATGCGAAAGCTTAATGGCAGAACCAGACCTAGTGAGCGTGGCGATTTGACCGAGTTCTAGTCGAATTGTTGTCTGTTCTTTGGTGGACACGCTGAATGGTTTCGTTGTCTGTGCCGTAGGTATCCGAATATTGATCAGAGAATGAAGAATTGCCTACGTTGTCGCGAGTGTTGCGGTTTTGATTGCTGGTGGTTTGTACGCTCTCTTGAGAAGTGCGGTTTCTATGGCCAGAAGTGATAGAGGTTTGAACACCTTCGTTAACGGTTGCGGTATCTGCCTGCGCGGGAATAGCAGCCGTGCTGAGTGCGCCAAGAGCGAGAAGAGAAACAATTACTTTTTTCATGATTTTGAATCCTTGAGTTTAGTGATGAGTAGCACTCTTTCTTTTAGAAGAGGCTATGAGCGATGAGGCGAAGTCGCAGTAAGTGACTTGAGTAACTTGAGTGACTTGCCTCATTTAACCCATCAACTTTTCTCAGTCTGTTTTATACAAAATCAAAAAAGTTTTTTGAACATGTTTTTAGTAAATCCCTGAAATCTATTAATACGAGTAGCTTTCAGGGATTTTAACTGGTTCCAGCTTTGCCATAAGTTCAGCTAACGCGGCATTTACCCAGGCATCGGTTGGGTCTAGCTGATGGAGTCTTACAACCGTGTCGAACGTATCAAACCACAGCCCAGCTGCAGCGTAGGTGATCGCTAAGTCCCTATCTGTTTCCAACTCGGCTACGCTCACAGGCGGATCAATGCGCTGAATCCAGCCGCTAATTTCAATTGGAAAAATCTGCGGCGCGCTACCAGGAACAATCTCACAAGGCACTTCCATTGAGCCAGTGAAGGAATAGAAAGTCTCTTTCTGCGCTAGGCTGCCAGAAGGAAGAGACATTGAGAAAAATGTGTCAGTTTCTGAGAGTACTTTCTGCTGAGCTGTAATAATGGTGCCATCTCTAGTTTTAATCGATAGGTTAAAACTAGCACCTGGAACCGGCTGACTAACACGGAACCAAATGACGGGTTCGTCCACTGTAGTCAATCCCCATGTTCGCTCAAGCATCTCTTCCCACTGCCCTGGTATCACTTCTATAACAGGAATTTCTGTGGGTACTAACGCACTTAGTTGTGGACACTCCCCTCTGCCAATCGCGGTATCTAAGTTATCCGGAACGCCTGATCCAGAATGACGCTGGGGCCGAGAGAACACAAAAGTAGGCAGCGCATCATCAGCGCTGACAGATACGGGACTTAAAAGCGTGCAGGAAAGAAGAGTGAGCGCGAAAGCAGATCTGAATATTTTCATAAGGGGACGTAATAATTAAGAACGTTGAATGGGGGCGCTAGAACGCACAGCCACAATATAGTAAAGACCAGTGGCTGATGTCAGTGAGAGTGCGGCTGGAATCAGCGGTAACCATAGTCCGAGCCAGACAAAGCCTGTCCAACAGAGAACATACAGTGCACTGGTTGTACCCGTATTCGCCAGTAAGCGGTAGGTCACAGGATGCGATCGCGTCTTTTCTGTTAACGCCAACATTATTCCAGCAGTTGTGCTGCCTATACCTGCCCATAAAAATATCCAGCCACTATCTGCCCACACAGGCAGGAATCGCAATAGCGGTCGCTGGCCTTTTACTGCATCCACGAGCTGGCTAATTTGATGTGCGTGAAGAACAACCCCCGGAATCTCAACCTGAGCGCCCTGGTTGGTGCGAAGCGGCGTTTTTACCTTGTAATCGATGCTTCTTGCATTTGTACCCACAAGAACAATACGATCTTTAATAATCTCATCTGAAACTTTTCCAGAGAGTATGTCGGTGAGCGTCACTATTTGAAACGGATGCTGAGTTGAATCTGCTGCAATGCGATAGTTCAACAGAGTCGTATCGCCTCTCATATCCTCGCGGTGATAGCCACCTTGATGTAGTCGCAATAGGGGAATGTGCTGCGCTCCCCAGCGCCAATAGTTCGCAGTGCCAATGGTATTGACTACATCGGGCGATCGCGTTAGCAAATACTGATAAGCCAGCAAAGTACTAAAAGTGAACTCTGCCTGGCATTTTCCAACACTTCTATCCATTGCCAGCAGATGTCTGCGCGCCGTAATATCTTTATCCCGCACGAATTCAGCTAAGCCAATGCCCTCTGGATTTGCCTGTGGGGATGGCTCCAGCTCGCTATTATCTTCTCCCGATGCACGGGTGCCACAGGCCGTGATGAGCCGGTCGCTATCGGAAAAATAGCTGATGAGCTGAGCGTATTCTGAACTAATTTTGTGGTCTCGTACTAGGTCTAGGCCAACGATGCTAGCACCTCCTTGATAAAGCCGGTTTAGCAGCGTTTGTAGCGTTTCATCGCTAATAGACGCGAGTTCGTTGGTGTCTAGCTCCGGTTCGGTAATACCGACAATCAAAATAGTTTGATCGATTGGATCGGCAGGCTGTGATCGTAATAAATGATCGTAAGCTGCCAGCTCTATCCCTTGAATTACTCCCAAAAAACGCAGCGCGCTGACGCCGACAGCCACTCCCAAACTCGTCAGCAATCCACGCTTTAGCGGCACGCTGTGAGCAGCCATCGGTAGCGCTGGCTGTTGTTCTGGCTGTTGTTCTGGCTGTTGTTCTGGCTGTGGCCATCTTGGTGGCTCGGCTAGCGGGTTTTGCCAGATGATAGGCATCCACTCGCCGTAGGGCGGCAGCGTGTTGGCTGAATTTTCTAAGCGTTCGCGAGCGGTGCGCACGGCGGTGTGAAATGCGGTTCCGCGAGAAAACGATTCTAAAAAGTGTTTTAAGAAGGTCTGAGCAACCGCATCAGGAACAGCCTCTCTCATCACGATAATATAGGGGATGCTAGTCGGCTCAATGGCCTGCGAAAGGTATTTAGCGAGTCCGAGACCGTCGCAGGAGTTGAATATTGCCAGCGTTAGTCCCTGTCTAGCAATTCGGCTCAGCGCATGCCGAATATCTTCTAGTGAAAGCGCCTCTCTTTCATTTATATAGAGAGTTCCGGTTTCTCCTTGACTATCGCTGTGACCTGCGAAAAATAAGATGTCGGTCGGTCGATCCCAAAGATGAGTATGGAGCTGCGGTTTTTGCGGCGCAGCGAGAAAAGTTACTTTTGCATTAGGAAGCTCGCTTAAAAACTGCTGATCGGCCTGAATATCGATATCAGTGCTATCACCTAAAATAGCTAGCACCTGCACAGCACTGTCTTGCATCGGAAAAGTTAGCTCGCGGGGCCTAGCGCGATAGGTCTGAGCCGAAACTGCAACTTCAATATCGGGATAGAGCGATAAAAAATCCCACAGCACCCAGGGCAACTGCTGGAGCTGTGAACTGTCTGTACAGATCACAAATAGTGTTTCTGCCGAGTTGTTGAAGGCGGCAGCGATGACTTCGCGCACCTCAACAAAGTCACTTGAGCGTAGCCAGCTATTAAACGAGTGTAAAAAATTTGATGCCGCCTGTTTGCAGGCTTTGGGGCTGCTCACATACTGACCGCTGATGCCGCTGTGTTCACCTGTTGAAGCAGGCCGAATAACTCTGGTGAGCGTCTCTAAGCTGAGATAGCGTGATCGCCACTGCTGATATGGATCAATCACGCAATCAATCGGCGGCAGATAGCCAATCGCCGATCCACCGCCGTCTATTCCTGAAATAACCACCTGTGCCTGAATAGAGGCCGTCGAGGATTCGTTGAGCTGTAGCCTGACTAGCTGATGCATCGTGGCCTTTTAGACGACAAAAGATTCTACAATTGAAATGCCCTCTAGCACCACCTTTAAAGTAAAGTAGTCGCCTGAGTCAGCGCTAAATCTTAGATCGATGAAAGGGCTACGGCCACGAGAGCGAATGGAAGAAAAGACAACTGAGGCGTCGTCAGCAGCTATCAGTTCAATGGCTTCTGGCAGATAGGGCTGACCTAAATCAGGGCTGAGCCTAGCCACGATATTGATGGGAGAATTGCGGCGAGATAGCTTTTCCATCATCAGAATGAGAGAAAGTGTGGTGCCTGTGTTAGTCAGCGTAAGTCTTTTTTGAGAGACAATACCATCTTCAGGCGTTTCTTCAGGCGATCGCGCCGAGTCATCGTCTAATCCATTCATGATAGCGCTTGTCGTCGCCCCGCTACGAGTGCGAAACGCTATCTGAAACGGCTGATCCGGCCCTGCATTTTGCTCACCCACCCGCTCCGAAATGAGTGTCCATCCCCGGTCAAAAGAGCGATTCCACCACTGACTCAATCGATTGACAGAATCAGAGATTGGTCGCGCTTGAGAGAGATAGGTCGGCAGATCTACTATTGGCTGTATATCTTGAACAAAAACAGAAAGCCGTTCTGAAAGCTGGCTGCACTGAGCAATGAAACCTAAGATCGAGGTTTCAGAGAGGTCGTTGCTAAAAGATATGGCCATATAGCCCAGTGGTGAAGTAACCAGAGGAAGAGCTATAGTATCAGCGCCGTGAGGCACTACCAGACAGCCTAGCTGACCGTAGCCTATGATATTGACGTTCATTCCGCCGGAAAGCGCGAAATGAACAAAATCTAGTGACTGCGACTGCGGATCGCTTGGTTCAACTGTATAGCTGCACAGCTGTAGGTAATAGCGAGCCGCGTAAGCTGCTAGAGAAGATAAGTAGATGGCGTCGGCATTATCAGAATCAGATGGATAAGCTTCGCTGAGGGCCGCGGCTTCGGCGTGAGCGGCTTCGGGCAAAGCGAAAGAAAATGGAGAAAGGGTTGGGAAAGAAGAATGAATCATAGGATGTGTGACAGACTCTTGAGCGGTCGGCTACTTAGGATTGGGTGCATTTGTGAACAGACGGAGCTGAAGAGTAGGGGGGCTTAACTACTGAGAGGGAATGTTACCCTGGCGGATGCTGCATCTCCCACAGGGCCATTTGATCGTCAACGCAGTGCTTGAGACACTCTGTAGCTTTGAGCATATTGCGCTCATAAAATTTTTGAATAGTGGGAATAACAATATTGAACGCTTGACTAATCTCTTTTAGTGTCTTGCCTTCTATTCTTTGCAGCGCAATTGTTCTTAGCGTTGCTTGAGGATTGGATTTGATGTGTTTTTCTAAAATGTTTGCGCAAGCATCGGTATGCTGCTGTTGAAGGCACGCTCGCAAAAAATCTATTTTAGGTGGCGAGGCTGGTACAGGTGAAGCAATCTCTTTCGCTTGCCCGGTACCGTCTTGATTACGAATAGGCACATCTAAACTATCAAACTCAACCGATCGCCCTGTGACTGCTTCAGCCATCGCAAATAGAAGTTGGCTGCCTGTAATTGGCTCATCTTCTATTTGCCGTTTAATTAAGCAAAGGGATAGAGATAAAATAATAGAGAGATCTGACTCGATCCCGTGACAACTGCTTTTTAAGTAGATTAATAGGTGTTGTTTGCAAGCTGTTGTTTTCGCTCTGACAAAAGTTTGACGAAGCGCATATTTAATTGGCATGATGTGCCGATGGTGAGATTTTTTTAGTGTGTCTTCTTGCTGATGACGAATATCAATGCCGCGCCTGCTGATATAGACCTGATTGATCCATCCGATAAAGTGCGATCGCGTTGCATCAAACTTCTGAATATCTTTGATTGCCTGCATCAAAGCTTCGTTGGTGATGTCGCTATAGGTATCTCCGCTGCCATAGGTGACAGGACGTTTGAGCTTACCTGATAAGTAAACCGCGCTAAAAAGATCGTCTAGCGCGTGCTGCCAGCTCACACTTCTAAAAGGCTGCTGCTGGAGATGAATGGCCAACTGAGTGAGGCGATCATATGTGAGTACCTGCGGCGTGATCAAATCGAGCTGCGATTGAAGCTGAGCCAAGTTCAGTGATCGCGGCTTCTGCGTTTTCAAACACGTCTGATACACCACCCCACAAAGCAACGTCTTAAGTGCAGTGTAAATCTCAAGTTGTACTCCCGCTAGTGGTGCTTTTGAATGGCGTTTGACAATCTTTCGCGCGCGCAATACTTTGTCAACGACTCGGTCACAGGCCACCTGCCACTCTGAAGTATCTACTGGCGTTACAAGTAGGTATTGAGTAAGGGCTGAAAAATCATTGTTCATATATTGCTATGTGATCAGTCTTATTTCCTCACTCTCTCATTTGAATCGAATTTTATACAAATTTTCATGATTTCTAAAAAAGCAAAGACACCTGATTCATGAGCGTGCCGATGTATGTGCATGGATTATGGTCAAAGCCTATGCGCGGGCGGAGTTCACAATAGGCTTATGCTTTTCGATGCAGTAGACAGACATCGCGCACCGCCTGTCGTGGCAGTTCAAACTGGATTGCCATTGCATCTAACTTCTGACCTTTACCGGTAAATGGTCGAGGACACCGGTAAAGGCCAGTAGCTGATCGCGCTGATTTTACAGTGCCTTTCTGCGCGTGTGGCTGATCGGGTCTTGGTTATTTTTTCGTTGTTGCAGTTTTGTGGCAATGAAGTCGAGTATCTCCTGCTGAACGCTCAAAGCTAGATCCGCTAGGGCCAGGACATCGTGAGAAAACTGCTGCAACAGCGTTGTGAAATCCTGTCTGGGAGCTAACTAGCCCTGCTTCTGGGGAGTTGGCTGTTACCTGTTGGATGATTAGCTTCTGTGTTATGCTGCCAGTCAGTTTGGCTTTGATAATTTTTTGTTCCAGTTTGATTGATTACGTCGTTGCCCCTTGTATTTGGTGGTGACAGAAAAGGCTGAACTCATAAGGGACGATGGCTGAAGCAAGTAGGCGAAAACTATTCAGTCTATGCGATCACATCTTCGAGTCATTTGATTGAATCGAAAGTTTTCCCTGCTTAGAGTCACTCCAAAATTAGCCACCTACACTACGACTGGTCACTGTTCATTCTCATTGATCACGGACTGTCGCTAGAGCATAAGAAAAATAAGAGAGTAAATGATATGACTTTTATGAAACGACGTCATTTCCTAAAGTTTGCAGGCGCAACGCTAGCTACTGCTGGATTAGATCAAGCTAATTTCTTCAGACGCGCAAGTCACTACGGGCGAGTCGCAGCGCAAGCCTCTCCTCGTAAACTAGCGCTGCTAATTGGTATTAACGACTATACAAAAAACGCGTCGGTGCTCTCTTCACTGAGAGGGTGTTTGACAGACGTGGATCTTCAGTATGAGTTGCTGGTTCACCGTTTTGGATTTGACCCGAGCAATATTGTAAAAATCACTGACGATCAGCCGCTCAAGCCCACTCGTAAAAATATTATTGATACATTCCAAAGCCATCTCATTAATCAGGCTGAACCGGGTGATGTTGTCGTTTTTCACTACTCAGGTCACGGCGCGCTGGTTTTAGATCCTGATCCTATTTATGAAGGTTTATCGCTAAACGGGACAATTGTGCCAAGCGATGGAACACCTGAAGGTAGCGATGTTGTGAGCGATATTATGGGCCGCACGCTGTTTTTGCTGATGCGATCGCTGAAAACAGACAATGTTACGGCCATACTCGATAGCTGTCATTCGGGGGGCGGGCTGCGAGGCAATACGCTTGTACGATCAGTAAATAGTGCGGGGCGCAAGCGTCAGGTAATGCCTGAAGAATTTGAGCTTCAAGATCAGCTACTAAAATCAGCTAGTTTATCTTTTGAAGACTTTCAGCAAGCGCGAACAGCCGGTATTGCTAGGGGCGTTGGCCTCGGTTCATCTCAGGTTAGTCAGCTATCTTTTGATATTCCTCAGCCAGGCTTTTTTGCAGGCGCATTCACTTACCTGCTCACTCGATATCTGTGGCAAATACCAGGCAGTACTTCGGCAGCTAGCGTACGTACCAACCTAGTGAGAAGTACGCAGGTGAAAGTAGCCGCCTCACATCATAATTTCTCCCAAATACCAAGATTCCAGACTGTGCCAGGGCGCGATAACTTAGAAAAGCCTATCTACTTTATGCTGCCTGAGAGAGGATCAGCTGAAGCCGTTGTTCATGCAGTTTCTGATAGTGGAGAGATTACCTTCTGGCTAGGTGGTGTATCTTCGCATCTTTTAAGCCTGTCGCGATCGCGCATGACGTTCACGCTTTTAAATGACAATCGTGAACCGGTGGGTGAGATTGAACAGACGAAGCGATTTGGATTAATAGGTGTAGGAAAACTCATCTCAGGTAGAGCGCTGCCAGGGATGTTAATGCGAGAGACGGTTGTAGGTTTACCGACGAACTTACAGCTGAAAATTGGCGTAGATGCATCTTTGGGTACAGAGCAAAACAGAGCCATTGCCCTTTTGTCTGAGAGCATGATCTCGGCTCAGACAGGTCAATCTCAGCTTATGGTGAGCGCCATTGATCCGCAATTGCCCTATGACTATATCTTTGGACGTATGGATGAAAATCGCCACTCACAGCTCGTTAGAGAAGGGTTCGATACGGCCTTGATTCCGTCAGTAGACACGCTTTTACTATTTACACCTGCGCTAGAGCCAGTGCCCCTTTCTTTTAATCACACTAGCAAAACGCTCACCGATAGCATCGCCTATCTGCGGCTGCGGCTGAAGGTGCTGCTCGCAAATAAGGCAATTAGAGCACTCACTGCAATTAAATCAGAGCTAGCTGTGGCAGGCGCTATCTATGCCGAAAGCGATCCTATCCGAGCGGTTGCAATCAACCAGGGTGTTGAGGCAGCTACTCAAGCTAGCTCCATGCCCGTTAGCGTTTTTAGAGCAGGTGAAACCATCCGAATCCGAGTTGAGAATCAAAGTGATAATCAAGCTGTTTACGTAAGCTGCATTGCAATTCATTCAGATGGAAACATGACTGTCATCTACCCAAATGATTGGAACGCGCCTGAAGATGCTGCTCTAATTGAGCCTAAGACCAGCATCGTGTTGCCACGCCCAGAAGATGAGAACATTCGATATGCCTTTGCATTAGATAAAGGCAAAGAAGTAGACTTTTCTGAAGTCGTTACAATCACAAGTACGCGCTCATTGCGCAGCACCTTGAGAGCACTACAAGAGATTGCGAGCAATCGGAGTGAGTCAAGATATAGCAGCATTTCCCTGCAAGGGGGGGAGCTGAATTTTCTACAGGACGTACTAGGTGATATCGATCAGCTCTCGCGAGGAGGCAGTGTGTCATCTAGTGAGATCGGTAGCGATCGCGTGGTGGTCGATAGTAGTGCGATTGCTGTTTTCTCTACACTAGTTGAAATAGTTAAACCATAAATGTATAAAACTCAGCCGTAGAACCTGATGAAGTAAATAGAGATATTTTGTTAGCTAGGAAATTGCATCATGATTCGCTTCAAATTTATTGTCCTACTTATTACTAGCCTCATGTCAGCTTTTCTAGCTCAAAATATAAGCAGTATCCCGATTCAAGCTGTAGAAATAGATGCGCTAGTCAATATGGAACAATCGACTAGTGACCTAGACGAAGAAACATTTATTCCACCCTTTTTGGAACAATCTGATGAACCGCTAGGCAACGCGCGAGCAGTTGTTGGCGACGATCAGCGCGAACCCGTTTTGAGTAGAGCTTTCCCTTGGTCTGCGGTAGGCCGACTAGAATGGCAGTTTGAAAACGATATCATTAGTAGCTGCACGGCTACGCTAGTACATTCTGATATTATTCTCACTAACTCGCACTGTCTGTTGCTGCCCTACCGTGACGAGAGCAGCGGTAACTCTAGCAAAGTATTTGTCAGCGCTAAACGCTATCAGCAACTTTTAGCAACGCAACGACCTGTTCCCAAATTAGTGTTCAAGCCAAGTTTAATTAACAATAGCTCTCCCGATGAAGCTACTGTGATTGATGTGAAAACAGGGTGGCAGATAGATGAATACGCCCCTGACCAAGACTGGGCGCTGATGAAAATTGATGCTCCTCTAGGGGATAGATATGGCTACCTTGGCTGGCGATCGCTAGACTTTTCTAACGCTAACATTCTCGAAGCGATATCAGAAAAGATTAACCTAATAGGCTATTCAGGCGACTTTCCTACTGACTCACTTAGAGAGTACGGGCAATCTGCGGCAACTGCGGGTGTAGATAGGACTTGTAGCATATTAGGCGTATGGTCAGAAGAACCACTAGATAACATCATGGTGCATGATTGTGATACAACTTCAGGCGCTTCTGGTGGGCCGATCCTTTTAAAATTTCCTAACAATAACTATTACATCATTGGCCTTCACGCTAGACAAATTCCTTTATCTGAGGAAGTTTCACTGCCAAACGGCGTCAGTACAAGAGTTGTAAATGGTGGCGTGCAGGTAGGCGAGTGGGCACAGAATCGTTAAGAAGACAGGCATGGTTAAACTTTCAGAGGATGAGGGTGACACTTGTTGATTATTCCGAATCTTTATGAGGTTATGTTGTCAGTAATTTCAGCTGATGACGTCAAACTAAACGTGTTACCCGCAACTGCATCACATCTACGAATGCCTTAAACCCTTTCCATCATTCTATCGATGTAGATTTTAACGTACGCTTCGTTGCAAGAGAGTCGAGTACTTTCTGTTGCTTTAAGCACCTACGGTACTGTATTGAGCTGATGGATGAGTTCTGTTGCCAGTTCCTAGAAAAAACAGGCCCTTTGACAAGCCCTGTGACAATTACTGACATTGAGCTACTTGATTTGTAGAGCAATGCCAGTAATTGTCTATGGTTTCGGTCGGGACTTCGGCATGCCCTTGAAAATAAGTTCGTGTGTATTTTTTGTTTTTATACGGTTTCACCTGCATCAAAAGTGAAAAATACACACGAACTAAAATATTAATGATTAATACGGCTCTAGGCCATTCGCAGAGCATATTATGAGAGCCTAAGCAAGGTATACACCATAAGACAGCGATGATAAAGCTATCTAAAGAAGATCGGAAACAGCTCCGAGAGGCTATGCTCTCAGCCTATCCAGATCCTGGAGGGTTGGATATTTTCGTATCCGAGGAACTTGGAGAGAATCTGGCCGCGATCGCTGGCGGGCATAATCATACCCAAGTCATCTTTGCACTCATTCGCTGGGCAGTTTCAAAAGAGCGCATTGACGATCTGATTCTGAAGTTGGCACAAGATACTGAGAATTCAGATATTCAGGCTTTTTGCAAACGTATCTTGCCGCAGTATCTGAATTTGAATGGCGCAACGGCAGCCAGTTCATTACCGCTCACGGCCTCCCTGGATGAGTGGAACTTAGATGTCGTTAGCGAAGAGCTACAGCTTTTCCTGCCCAAGCAATATAGCTTTGAAGCAGATGTAGGCGACTTGCGGCGCGGGTTAGATTTGGGAGATGCTGTTTGTCGCATTACCTTTTTAGACGACCCTGCTAATAGTGGAACTGGTGTGTTGATTGCACCTGATTTGGTGCTAACCAACTACCATGTCTTGAGCCTGGAAGCTGACGCTAATCTCAATGCCATTGCCCAGTCAATGCGATTCCACTTTGGCGATGTCAGCGCTCAGCTTGGTCAGCGTGCTCATGCTCCAGCGATCGCCCCAGCCAAAGATGCAATTATGCAGTCTAGTCCTATTCATGAATTAGACTATGTGCTTCTTCGCTTAGCGCCTAGTGATCGAGCCTTAGACCCTGTTCCTTTTGATGCTAATACTGCCCTAAGCAAGCAATCACCGCTGAGCATTCTGCAACATCCGGAGGGCGATCGCTTAAAAGTTTCGCTTAGCAATAATGGCATTGTCAAAACAGACGAACAGCGCGGGCTAGTGCTGTATGTTAATCGTACAAAAGGTGGGTCTAGTGGCGCACCTTGCTTCAATCGCGAATGGAAATTAGTGGCCCTGCATCATAAGGAGCTGGCCACGAGCTTTGGTAGCGTGAGAGAAGGTGTGCTCTTTAGCGCTATCTATCCACAAATTGCTTCATTTTTGTAGCGAGCCTACGTCATTGGTGAAATTATGGCTAACTGGAACCATGACAGCCGGAAAGCCTTTAGGCTGGCCTTGCAGCGCGTCTATCCCAGTTATGAAGCACTAGCGCTGTTTGTCAGCGAATCGATAGATGAAAACCTAGCCAATATTGCAGGCGATAAACGACTAGATCTCGCTGTTCATGCCCTGCTGCAATGGGCGCTAACCAAGCCAGGAAAGCTTGATGAGCTATTTGAAGCTTTTTGCGCCGAGAATCCAAACAGCTCAGATATTCCTGGTATCCGAAATGCCATTGCTTCGTTATCAGACAAGCCACATTCCGTAGCATTCATTGATCGCGTTAGAGAAGCATTAGTGCAGCAAAAGCTTGTCCATGATCTTTCTCAAAACAGTGAATTCTTTGATTTCAGCTTTATTGCTTATAAAGAAACGCTAAGTTCGCTTGATTTTGTCGCCTTGGTGGCGGCGGATTGTCTGAATGAGAGACAAATCGTTGATTTGAGAAATCGGTTCTTTGAAGCTGTTCAAACGGTTTCTTATGATTTTGGACTGAGGCCATTGGCCCGAAACCCGAACGGGCTACTGATCTTTGTTTTTGAACAAGAGTGTCCTCATGCGCTCCCAAGTTTCATTCAAAAGCAAAGTCGGGCGGAATCTTTTAACAAAAGCGCGGTGGTCGTATCGTGGGCAATCGACACACAAAATCAAACAGCGTATACCCACAACAATCCAGTTACTATCATGCCGCCCATATGGATCTTAAAGCAGACCGTTTTCCCAGGGCTTGATTTTCTCAATCAGTGTTTTTCTGAAGATGGTTAGTCGTTTGATCGCTTAGAACGTTTGGGCAAGAAAAAGGTCTTATTAAGACATTCTCATATGTAAAGGTTCATGCGGTATGTTAAACCCTACAACGTTGTCTAAGTAGTCAGTTGCCTCATGGCAATATAACTTTGCTATCGTCTTTGCCTAGAGAGGTGTGTATATGAGTCGCCGTATTGTATCTGAGCAATTCCAGTCTCGTGCTGCTGGTAATGGGTCTCCTGATGGATATGCTGATCGGATACTGAAGTATATTCCAACCGAAGCGGTAGGGTTCTGGTTAGCGGTCAGTGGCATGATTCAAAGTGCCGGTGAAAGTATCCCTAAATTGGGTCTGCTGTGGTTATTCTTTGTGATTGGGATGGTCTTTACGTTTGGCTGGACACGACAGCAGACTAAGCGCCCTGGTCAAAAAACGGCCTGGACGCAGATCGGGATTTCTTGTGTTGCCTTTGTGGTGTGGGTATTAGCGTCAGGCGGGCCATTGACGGATGCGTGGCCAGGATACGAACCGCTGTATGGATCGCTGTTGCTCGTTACCTACACAGCCGCCATCGGATTCGTTGTTCCGCCAGAAAGTTAAGCCTGTGTCAATTACCTGGGATCGTCATAAACGAAAAGCGTTTAAGTCTGCGCTTCATCAAGTCTATCCAGACTATAACCAGCTAGATCTATTTGTTTATGATGCGATAGATGAAAACTTAGCAGATATCACCAACGATACGAGAGTAGAAATTTCTATTCGGTATCTGTTGCGTTGGGCTGATGGTCGAGAGGGGGTGCTCGATGAATTATTTGAAGCTTTTTGTGAGGAGAATCCTAACAATTCAAATATTGCCATCATTGAAGGTAAATCGATTACAGCGGTCAGCACTGGTTCTCATCCAAGCAAAATTGCGCAGCAAGATTGGGATCGGCTGTTTCAGTCTTTCAATGAAGGCGATAAATTAGAGCTAAGCCGAGCATTTAAAGTGGTCAGCAAGCTGCTCGTTAACCCTAAATTTCAGACCTCTATACGAAGCTTAGAGCCGTTTGAAGCGGTGCCTCAGAGCGTGCTCACCATTCGTGAGCGCTTAGAAAAGTGGGATAGCCCAGAGCTATCGTTTTGTTTTGCCTGTGAAGCGTTAGAGCAGCTTAGGCTTTCGGATTCAGAGGGTGTGCGAGATTTAACCCCCATTGCGCAGTGGAAAGACTGGATCTCTAAAACCTATCAATTAGCTGATATCACCGATGTAGAGCCGGTGACCGCCGGATATTTGATTGTTTCTGTGCAAGAAACGGGTCGTCGCCGTCAGCAGGTGAAAGATGTGATGCTTTACCCTGAACTGCATATTTTGCAGCAGCCCTCAGAGCAGCCCTCAGAGCAGTCTCCAGAGCAAGTCCTATCTGCAGTAGACGGTGAGAATGGGGAGGCTCTATTTCAGCTCAATCAGCAGACGATGACCCCTGTAAAATGCCCATTAAGTGAAATCGGTAAAGCGCTGTCTAAGCTGCTGCACAAGGCTGAGGATAAGCTGCTGCCGTACTGTGAGCGGGTTACCTTAGAGCTGTTTCTCCGTTGGCCGCAAATTGAAGAAGATGCCGCGAATTGGGACGGTGAAGATAGAGATCAAAATGATTTTAAGTTTAAGTATCAGCGCTATTTAATTCGCTCACTAGATCGATTTTTGAAGGCTAAACGAAACAAGGCATTGATGCCTATGCTGGAGCGCAATTGGCAAGCGCTAGAAGCAAGCGTCTCTCGGCAGCTACCGTATGAAAAGTTTCATCATCACAAAACATGTCCTGAATCTGGGCAGTTAAAAGCGCTCTTGAGTCAGAAAACCGGACTGACGTTAGCGGCTCTTTTGCCTGAAGACGAAAAGGCCCGAAAAGCAGTATTTAATAACATTATTGAGTCTGCAGTGCCGGTTGCGATATGGACCGCGAATGCTTCTTGTTCTTCACAGCAAATGCTTGAAAAGCTAGAGAAAGGAGTTCTGGTAGGTGCTTGCCTAACGAATTTTGATTCTGTGGCTGAATGCTGGATGCAGAGCCGCGCCCAGCAGTTAGATGATGAGCTTGTGGGTGGCCTGCGGGTGTTGTTTGATTGTCCAACGCGCTGGCCGACGAGTTTACCAAATACGGCTTCAGATGCGGCTGCTCAACCAGCGAAAGCATCTGAAATAATAGCCGCCGATGACGATTTGATTGTTGCACCTTAAGGAATGGCTGGGGATATGAGTTGGAAATATTTTAAGGGGAATCAAGCAGCGCCAGCTCCTTTGACCAAGCTGCCAGAGCGTCCGCCTTGGCGAGATTTCTTGCTGACGAGTGAGGTGGATAAAGATGCGGATGATTTGTACTGGCAGTCGTTGAGAAAGCTCGTTAGCCCAACAGATCGCGCTTTTCAGCGGGGTCGTAGCTTCCGCATTCAGCTAGAAGAGGGGCACTCTGATGTGATCGATGCAGTGAATGCGGCGATTCATTTACGTCGCCCGCTCTTGGTCACTGGCGCACCAGGTTCTGGCAAAACGTCTTTAGCCTATGCGATCGCGTATGAACTAGCGCTTGGCCCTGTGCTGGCATGGCCAGTGACTGCGAAGTCTAATCTGACGGATGCGCTTTATCAATATGATGCGATCGCCCGTTTGCAAGATGCCCAGCTCGATAAGACCCGTGAGGCAGGAAATGCCGGTAGTGACACTTCTGGGGAAGACGACCTCGGCGATTACATTCAGTTGGGGCCGGTAGGAACCGCCTTTTTGCCTTCTCGCTTGCCGCGTGTATTGCTCATTGATGAAATTGATAAGAGCGATTTGAACTTGCCGAACGATCTCCTTAATCTATTTGAAGAGGGAGAGTTTGAAATTCCAGAGCTAGTGCGGCGCAAGCGTAAAAGCAAGAAACAGAAGAAAGTGCATAGCCAGACGGTCAGTGTACTCACTGCTGATAAAGATATGGCAGAAAAGCCGATTACCAATGGGCGGGTAAGGTGCTGTGAGTTTCCGATTACGATTATGACCAGTAATGGTGAGCGGGACTTCCCACCTGCGTTTTATCGCCGCTGTTTGCGGTTGACGATGCCAAACCCAACTGCCGAGTCGTTAATGCCCATTGTAGAGTCTCACTTTAAAAAGACTGAACAGACCGCTGAACACAGCTCTGAAGAGACAAATTGGAGTAAAGCAGAAGAAAAATTAGGGGATGTCATTAATGAGTTCTTAGGTAAAGAAAATAGGGCTGATAGAGCGACGGATCAATTATTGAATGCTATTTACTTGATGACTCGCAAAGAAAGCCCAAGTGAAGCAGATATGGTGCGGCTGAAGAAACTACTGTTCAAGCAGTTAAGCGAGCTGAGCTGATGAGGCAGGGGGAAGATCAGTCTGCGAATTCGCAGGCATCTGTTCGCAGGTTGGTTCAGCTTTTAGCTGAAGAGCAAAAGCTTGGCAGTATTGAAATTGCTGAAACATTGTGGTTAGCATTAAATCTCGAATCCGAGGCAGTGGGTTCATCTGGCGCTGCAGCGTCAACCCCAAAAGCGCCGCCCGCGCCACCGCCCGTGCCACCCTCTCCACCGGTCAGTGAGCCGTCTACGCCGCCTGCTAAGCCCGCACCCGCGCCACGGATCAATATTGCCACGGGCATCCCGCAAGCCGATGTTTTACCCACGCAGGCGTTACCTGTTTGGATTGCAGATCCAGCTATGCTCAGCGATCCATTGGCGATTATTCGTGCAATTAAGCCGCTGTTGCAGCAGGTTAAAGCCGGTACCGGCAGGCGATTGAATGAACCTGCCACAGTAGACGGTATTGCCCGTACTAAGCTTTGGCTGCCTGTGATGGAGCCGGAGACAGAGCCTTGGTTTGATTTGGTACTCGTGGTGGATCAAGCTTCTTCGATGCAGCTTTGGCAGCGGCTAATAGAAGAGTTGGTTAGAACGCTCAAGCGCTACGGTGCGTTTAGAGATGTGCAGGTCTATGATCTGGCTGTTGATGTGGCGGCAGGAGATAGCAGTGGTGTGCGCCTTGTGGCTAAATCAGCAAGAGGCAACCGTCAGATTGGGCACCAACCCAGTGAATTAATTGAAAAGCGCGGTCGTCGAATTGTCATGATGCTCAGTGACTGCGCCGGTGAGTATTGGTGGAACGGGCAACTGTTGCCAATGCTGAAAGATTGGGGGCAGGTGATGCCAACGGTGGTGTGGCAACTGCTGCCGGAATGGATGTGGGAGCGTACGGCGCTGGGGCGAGGAAAGTCTGTGACGCTCAGCAATGGCGAGCCAGGCGCAGCGAGTCAACGATTGCAGCCTTTGCCGATGGGCCTTGATGAACTATCAGATGCTGAGCGTAAGCGATCGCCGATTCCGGTCGTGACGAGCGAACCTGATACGTTGCATAACTGGAGCTTGATGTTGACGGGCGATCGCCGGGAGCTGACACCAGGGTTTTTACTGCCTGTTGCAGGCGGCGTGGTGCCGAAAGCCAAGTCTATTGAGACATTGGCGAGAGAGCAACTGCAGCGGGCAGGTATGGCTGAAGATGAAGCGGCAATCGCAGCGCAGATTAATGCCATTGCTCAAGCACGCATTCAGCGGTTTTTACAGCTTTCTTCACCAGCCGCACGTCGATTGATTATGTTGTTGGCGGCTGCGCCTGTGATTACGCTGCCGGTGATGCGGCTGATTCGCGATGCGATGATGGATGCAGAAGACTTTGCGGAGATGGAGGGCTTTGGTGCAAGGTCTCCTTTGCCAGTGGCGGAGGCGTTTGTGAGTGGGTTGTTGCAGCGGTTGCCAGATCAGCGGTTGCCAGATCAGCGTGAGCTACAGAAAGATGAAACGGGGCAGCAGATAGTACAGTCGCCTCAGTCAGTGTCTTGTTTGGGCCGCCTTGATCCTAATCTGGTGCAGTATGACTTTGTGCCAGGGGTGCGATCTTTGTTGCTAAAGGCGCTGCCCGAGGCCGATACGGTTGATGTGATTAACAGCGTGTCAGCGGCAGTGGAGGACCGCTGGAAGGCATTTTCTAAGCAGGATTTTCGGACGGTTTTACTTGATCCCAATGCTCAGGTACCTGAAGAATTGGCGGGTATGCGAGCTTTTGCAAGTGTTGCAGCATCTATTTTGCAGCAGTTAGGCGGGCAGTATGGCCAGTTGGCGGAGCAGCTACAGCGGGGGGCTGCGGGTTCGGATCGAGGGCAAGTTGCAGAGCCAGAGCCAGAAGATTTTGAGATTCCGCCGCTGAGAATATTTGAGTTTAAACGGGCAGAGGTGAGGGAAGAATTGCCGCCTGTGCAGCTCATAATGGATGAGTTTACGATGGCGACTGTCACGATAGAGGCAGAAACGACAAGTGAGCAGCTTCAAGAAATTTTGCAACGGTTATCAGAGCCGACTAGAGATGTAGAAGAGATTCCGCAACGGATAGCCTTTTGTCGTAGAGCGCTGTCATTAACGGACAAAGAGAATGACCCAGCTACTTGGGCTGCTTTGAAAGTAGAGCTGGCTAATAACTTACAAGCGAGTCTTGAAGGTGATCGTAGACAAAACAACGAAGAGGCTATTGCTGCTTATCGTGAGGCGTTAGAGATTTATCAACAGGGGGCAGATAGCTTTAAAGAAGCCAATACACTTCAATTGATGGGAAATGCCTATCAGTCTTTCAATGAGATAGAGACGGGTATTTCTCTTTTTCAACGAGCTTTAGAAATTTTTAAAGAGGTTGACGACAATCAAGGTATAGCGAGCATACTGAGTGATTTAGGCAAGGCTTGTGTTCTTTTGGAAGATTACAGTCGAGCAACTTCTTTCTATGAACAGTCTTTGGTGGTGTACCAGCGGCTTAGTGAGTCTCCGGGTATCGCCCACACACTCAGCTGCTTGGGGGAGATTTACTTTAATACGGGTGATCTTGAGCGGGCGATTTCTTTGCATCAAGAGTCTTTAGCGATTGCTCAAGAGATGGGCGATCGCTATGGTGAAGGAAATAATTTGATGAACTTAGGGCGTATCTATAGTTCTCAAGAGCGATGGGCAGAGGCGAGACATTTGTACGAGCGCAGTGTGCAAATCTTTCACAGCTTGGGTGCCTCTCAAGAAGAGCGTGTACTTTCTCTAATGACAGATCTAGAGAAGTTGCAGCGAGGTGCGCTAGAGCTTGTTGAGTTTGATTTTAATGTCGTTTCTAATGTAGTTGCTACGAAAAAGGGATGGGAACGTCAGCAAGGTTCTCAATCTGCCTACAAGTATAATGAACGGCTCAGTGAAGGCCACACCTTAGAAATGGTTGCGATCCCTGGCGGCGATTTCTTGATGGGATCGCCAGTGGATGAACCAGAACGCTATGACGTTGAGGGGCCGCAGCATGAGGTTAGTCTTGAGCCTTTCTTTATGGGACGGTATCCAGTGACTCAGGCACAATGGCGTTTTGTGGCCGGGTTAGCGCAAATCAATCGGGAGCTAGCGCTAGACCCATCGGAATTTAAAGGTGATGCTCGGCCTGTGGAGAAGGTGAGCTGGTTAGATGCAGTTGAGTTTTGCGATCGCCTCTCGGCTCACACCGGAAACAAGTACGAACTGCCGACCGAGGCCCAGTGGGAATATGCCTGCCGTGCAGGCACCACAACGCCCTTTCACTTTGGCGAAACGATATCACCAGAGTTAGCGAATTATCAATGTCAGATCACTTATAATGACGGCCCAGAAGGCAAAGAATTAGATGAAACGACACCTGTAGATCAATTTCAGGTAGCGAACGCCTTTGGCCTATCTGAAATGCATGGCAATGTGTGGGAGTGGTGCGCGGACCATTGGCACAATAATTATGAAGATGCACCAGCGGACGGAAGTGCTTGGTTGACTGAGGACGAGAATGCAAGCCGTGTCAATCGCGGCGGTTCTTGGTACTACAGTCCGAGGTATTGCCGTTCTGCCACGCGCCGCCTCATTACGCCCGACTACCGCGGCGACGGTATCGGTTTTCGAGTTAGTTGTCGCGCCCCGAGGACTCTTCAACGCCCAGCCAGTTAGCCCTCTTGTTTTCTTTTGCCCTCTTGCCCTCTCTTCTTGCCGCTTTTGCCGCGCAGCGGCTCGAATTATTTTCTCAAAAATCGGCCCTCTCATCTGCTCCAATAGCAAGTTGCATCCCAAAGGCCCCAATAATGAACGAGCTACCGATTATCCAAAAGACCCATGATCTCATTCAGTGGTATGTCCCCATTTTGAACCGACTCCCCCGCGACCATAAGCATTTGCTAGGAGATCGCATCATCTCCGGCCTCTACGACTTGCTAGAAGGACTCATCAAAGTTCGATTCTCAAAAGAAAAGCTGCCTCAGCTACAAAAACTCAACACGCAGCTCGACATTCTGCGCCACCAGACCTTGCTCCTGCTGAATTTTCAGCTTTTGTCAGCCAAGCGATATGCCTATGCAGGTCAGCATATCGATAGCATCGGGATGGACTTGGGCGGCTGGATTAAGCAGCAGCGGCAGCAAGCGAAAGCATGAAACGCTACGGTAACCTGTGGCCCGACATCATTGCCTTTGAAAACTTGCTCCAGGCGGCGCGGCAGGCCCAAAAAGGTAAGCGCTACCGGCCCAATGTGCTGGACTTTAACTACCACTTGGACCGCGAGATTTTGCGTCTTCAGCGGGAGCTGAGCGATAAAAGCTACAGGCCAGGGAAATATCGTACTTTCAGCATCTTTGATCCCAAACCTCGAATGATTTCGGCTGCGCCCTACCGGGATCGGGTGGTGCATCATGCGCTGTGCAATGTCATCGTGCCTCCCCTAGAGCGTACCCTCATTGCCGACACCTACGCTAACCGCACAGGCTATGGCACGCACCGCGCCTTGCAAAGGTTTATTCACTTCACCAGCACCAGTCGCTTCGTGCTGCAATGCGACATTCGCAAGTACTTTCCCAGCATTGATTTGACCATTCTTAAGAGCTTGCTCCGCCGCAAAATCAAATGCCCAGACACGCTTTGGTTAATCGATACCATCATCGATGGCAGTAACCCCCAAGGTAGCGAGCTAGAGTACTTTCCTGGAGACGATTTGCTGACACCGCTAGAGCGCCGCAAGGGGCTGCCGATTGGCAATCTCACCAGTCAGTTTTTTGCCAATTTGTACCTGAATCCCTTCGACCACTTTGTAAAAGAGCAGCTCAGGGTGAAAAAATATCTGCGTTATGTCGATGATTTCGCGCTGTTTGGGGATGATCGCGCTTTTTTGACGGATGCTCGCCTTGCGATTGAAGACTTCCTCATTGGCTTTCGGCTGAAGATACACCCGATTAAGAGCCAGCTATTTGCCACTCGGCAAGGGGCAAATTTTGTGGGGTTTCGAGTGTTACCTACTGGTCAATCCACTGGCGAAGGATTTCCGAAGGCGGTGAGGGTTCGGGTTCGCAGCCGCAACCTATGGCGGGCAAGGGCAAGGCTAAAGCAAATGCAGACAGCTTACACCGCTGGTGAGCTGCCTTTAGAAGATCTCATCCAGCGGCTTAGAAGCTGGGAGGCCCATCTGCTGCACGGCGATACGTACCATCTACGTCGCGATATTTTTGCTCGCACCATCTTTCATCCACCACCAGAACCCCTGCCCTTTAAGAATTCTGCAATAGAGCGCTTCTGATCAGACATTTAGCGCTAAGCTACGGGCGGGACTGATCGGCAAAACGCGGCGGTTCTTGGAACAACAATCCGAGGAATTGCCGTTCTGCCACGCGCAACAACAATACGCCCGACAACCGCAACAACAAAATCGGTTTTCGAGTTAGTTGTCGCGCCCCGAGTACTCTTGAGGGTCAGAACTGGTAGGTGGGAATCTATCGGGCGTGCGTTGAAGAGTCCAGATCTTTCCCTGTGATGGCTGGCTCCGGCTGGTTATCCGAAAATAAAACAGGGCCATTGAGCTTGGTAGGGCAACCGAAGAGTTTTCTGGCCCCTTTTAAGGGGGTATGACACTTTGCAACCTTTCAGAAACACCTATTTGAGCCTCTAGGATTTTATTCTATGGTCGCCGATTTTCAATCTCAACTTATGAGTGTTGAGGAGTACCTAGAGTGGGAACCTCAACAAGAATGCCGTTACGAATACTGTGCCGGTCGAGTATTTGCGATGGCCGGTGGGACAAAGAACCACGATAAGCTGTCGTTTAATCTACGACGTGCTTTGAGTGATACCGTCGAGGCCCAAGGGTGTGATATGACAGGTTCTGATGTGAAGGTGCTTGTCGAGCAAGGCCAATCCTATCGCTATCCTGATTTAGTCGTGAGCTGCGATGAGCGCGATCAATCAAACGATACGTTTTATCGCTATCCCAAGCTAATTGTTGAAGTGCTGTCTGCTGGGACTGAGGCCGTAGATAGGATAGATAAGTTCAAAGAATATATCCAAATTCCAACGCTGCAAGAGTACTTACTGATTAGTACCGAAGAAATGAAATTAGAGTGTTATCGGCGTGGTGAAGGTCGTCTATGGCTATACTCTCCCTATTATCCTGGGGAGTCGATAATCTTGGAAAGCGTTGGCGTTGAGCTATCTATTGAACTGATCTATCGCAACATACAAATCCCTTTATCCACATGAATGCTCGTACAGCGCCACCAGCAAGCCCCAACTCCCCGTTAGTTGCAAAGACGATAGCCTTTTTTTAGTGATGCTAATCTCTGGTCAATGCCTATGACTGCTTTTACTGTCGATAAAATTTCTAGCACCGCGCAATGCTTCACTGAGCCGTTGGAAGGGCGAGGCAAGGCACTCCCTTTAGATATGGTGTTAGTCCCAGGCGGTAGCTTTGAGATGGGGTCTCCTGACAGCGAACCCGAACGGAGTGAAGCAGAAGGCCCGCAGCACACTGTTACGCTGCCTAGCTTTTTTATGGGACGCTATCCGGTCACTCAGGCGCAGTGGCGAGCAGTATGTGCCCTGAAACAGGTAGATATTGAGTTACCTGCGGAGCCGTCGCGCTTCAAAGGCGATAATCGACCTGTGGAACAGGTGTCTTGGTATGAGGCCGTGGAGTTTTGTAAGCGATTGAGTGAGAATACTAAGCGGCCTTACCGTCTACCCACAGAAGCGCAATGGGAATATGCCTGTCGGGCAGGGACAACGACTCCGTTTACCTTTGGGAAGACGCTCACCACGGAAATTGCCAACTATAACGGTGACTATACCTACAACGATGGGCCGAAAGGCGACTTTCGAAATGAGACAACTGATGTGAATACATGCGAGGTTGCTAATGCCTTTGGGTTATGTGAGATGCACGGCAATGTGTGGGAGTGGTGCGAGGATCAGTGGCATAGCGATTACAAGGGGGCACCACCGGACGGAAAAGCTTGGTTAACGGACAATGAAAGTGCAAGACGTGTCCTACGCGGCGGTTCTTGGGACGACGATCCGTGGCTTTGCCGTTCTGCCACGCGCGACTGCCTTACGCCCGACTACCGCTACGACGGAATCGGTTTTCGAGTTAGTTGTCGCGCCCCGAGGACTCTTCAGCCGCCCACCGATTAGCCCTCTTGTTTCTTTTGCCCTCTTGTTCTTTTTTCTTGTTTCTTTCTCTTATAGGCGCGTAGCGCCTCGATTTAAAAAATCAAAACAGCTCATCTTTCACGCTCATTGTCATGGCCCCTCCCCCAACCCGCGAGCCTCAAGTCAAAATCAGCCGCAAGCAGGGCAAAAATCCCTGCTTCGATGAAATGCTGGGCGATGAGCTACGCCTACGGATGATGCAAATACCGGGCGGCAGCTTCATGATGGGTTCCCCTGAAGACGAGGTAGACCGTTACAACGATGAAAGTCCTCAGCATGAGGTCAGCATTGAAACATTCTTCTTAGGGAAGTACCCGGTTACGCAGGCCCAGTGGCGATTTGTCGCTGGATTAGAACAAGTCAACATTGCGTTAGAACCTGAACCATCGAACTTCGAGGGTGATAATCATCCAGTGGAGCAGGTGAGCTGGTATGAAGCAGTGGAGTTTTGCGATCGCCTCTCTGCCTACACAGGAAAGCAATACCAACTGCCTACAGAAGCGCAATGGGAATATGCTTGCCGCGCAAATACTACCACTCCTTTTCACTTTGGTAGCACTATTACAACAGAGTTGGCCAACTATCGAGGCACAGATAATGAGGATACGAGTTGGTCTGGTTCTTATGGGGGTGGCCCAAAAGGAGAATACCGAGAAACAACAACACCCGTAGATTATTTTGATCTTGCCAATGCCTTTGGACTCTGCGACATGCATGCCAACGTCTGGGAGTGGTGTGCGGATTATTGGCACAGCAATTATGACGGTAAACCGC
>JBGCGG010000074.1:0-8416 GCA_045110585.1 Phormidesmis sp.
CTGAATCTCTCTCGTTCAGCGATAGGAGTATGTCAAGCTGCGATCGCTTCTTTCCTATGAGCTATAAGGCCAATAGCTGAGTATGCAATTCCCAGCTGATCGGCAATTTCTTTTGCTCTCGTCACTTCTCCTTTACTGATTTTAAACTTCGCTAAACCGATTGCGGCATGTCGTTGTTCTGACTGAATACGTTCTAGGTGACCCTGCTCTAGCTGAGCGCGCTTTTGCTGAGTATGCGCTGTGCCATGGATTGAAAAAGGTCGCGTGCTAGCGTTCTGGTCGTTTTGTTTGTCTTTGGTTGCCTGCGCAGTCAAAGCTTGAGCACATAGCACTTTTGCCTCATCGCAGCGCAGCGAAAAATTAGCCCAGTCGTCCCGCCTAATCAAATTGTTGATGAAGGTTTTGGCATCACCGATTTCATGAGGTTGCTCTAGCTTTCGTTTTCTTTGCTGACAGGCTTTAATTAAAAACTCGTCAAAGTCGTTTAGGCCAGGGCCGATCCACCACTGTCCGAATCCGTGAGCGACCATTTCTAGGCGCTTGTGTCCAGGTGCGATGACGTGCAGTTTTGCTTTGGCTATGCCGGGGTTAGTGGCTAAAAGTGCAGAGAGATCGATAGTGTCTGGTGGCTGAGCGTATTGAACGGTGCCGATGTTGACAGGCGATTGCGCTGGTTCTTGCTGCTGATTAGCCTGATGCCTAGCCTGATGCTTGGTCTGGGCTGGATCGGCCTTGTTTTGTTCAAAATTCATTGAAGGCAAAGATGCGTTCTTTAAATCTTCTTTTTTAAATTCTTTAGATATATTCTTTAAAGCTTGGTCATTTGACCGAAGGGGCCTCGGTTGTTTGACCGAAGGCTCATCGGTTATTTGACCGAAAGAGCTTGGGTTATATGACCGGGGGGTTGTTTCTAGTTCGGTTATTTGACCGAAGAGTGCTTGTTGAATTTCAGGAATGAGTACTTGATAGACTTTCGCTGCGCCTCGCTTAGTGGGTGTCTGCGTTCGAATAAATCCTCTTTTTTCTAGCAGGCTGAGGCGCTTGCGAATTTGTTTATCTGTGGCAATGCCTAGTAGCCGCTGCTCAAATTCGCGGATGGGCCTTGGGCCAACCCAGGGCCGCTCAGCGGTGGGATCAACTGCGATTGCCGCATTCGCCCAATATTCAAAAATATTGAGTAAGGCAGCGGCGCAGGCATCGTGATCTGTCAGCTCGTAATAGTCTTGTCGGACAATGGCAAGTGCTTGTTTATCGCTGTGTTTAATACAAGATTCTCGACTCATTGGCTATCTTCTTTTGTGACTTGAGCATTGGGAAACATAGCCTGTAAATACAGGTTTGAAATCGCTTTATCGCTGACACCGTTTTGTAATAGAAATAGAGCCAAAGCGCTTTGTAAAATTCGTGTTTGTGACCACCCAGGTCGTTCTGATAGAAATAGCTGTAAATGATTGGATATTTCTTCTGGGATATCGTCAAGGGGCAAAACGATCATTGAGGTTACCTTGATAAAGAATCTGGAAAATAGACACTTCTGATGGACAGAGATGCTTGATAGAAATGCCTGGCAGAAATGCCTGGCAGAGATGTTGTCTGTCTTCGCTGAAATAAGGTTGAGTCAAGCTGCGTATAAGCAAGTTTTACAAAGTAGTTACGTTGGTTTTAGTTCATCGGATACTGGCACTCTAAATTCGCCGCCTGATACGCATCCTTTTGTATTGCAGCGCATTCGCACGGTGCTATCTGATTTGCGAGGTCGTTTACTTTTGAAGCTGGTTGAATGGGCATGACAGTGAGGGCACTGGTGGCCTTCTTTTGCGAGTTCAGCAACGCTTATAAGGGTGCTGGGCGATGCTGGGCTATCTTGGCCTAGCGCTGGACTGGGCGCTGGGTTGGGCTGCTCTGGGGCTAAAGTTGGTGAGGGTTGGGCTAATGGTGGTGAGAGGGTTTCAGCGGTTTTAGTCTGTGTGGGCTGCTGGGCGATCGCTGGGGCTACCCGCTGAAACTCAGCTGTGTGACGAGGTGTTTTGGGGGCTGCTTTCTGGGCTTTCTCAAGGTCGGTTTTCCAGGCGTTCGGTGGTGGTGGTGAGAAGAAAAATGTCTCGTTGGTGAGGCCATTAAAGAATAGGCCAATGAATTTATCTTGTTCGTTCGCTGATGCTACTCTGGCTTCGTATTCTTGTCTTAGCTGCGCCTTTTTAGCATCAGAAACGGTCGTTAAATATTGGCTTTTGGTACTGAGTGCTTCGTAGCATTGATCGCCTAAGAAAACAGTGGCTGACTGTTTGAAGACGCTGTTTTTGAAGCCAAAGTCGGATGAGTCAGGTGTGACGGTTGAGTAGATAACTCTGACCCCTAGTCCTCGGCCTACTTCTAATCCCTTTTGGATTGAAAACTTGAAGTTCTTAACATTAAATCGTTCCCTAGCAGGCAGATCTAAATCGGTTAGAACGGCTGCGTCGTGGATGTCTTTGCATTCATCAATGAGAAAGAGTTTGGGCTGCTGATGTGTGTGTGGAATGGGTACGCCTTGCTCGTCATTGAGTACTTTGTAGTCTTGCCGGGCCTTGACCGTATTGCCAATGAGATCGATGTTGCCGACGCATTTTTCTAGTCCTCTATAAACTTGGTTGTGAGGGTAGGTGGCTGAGGGAAAATCGACTTTGGGATCAAAGATGGTGAAGCGAGTGCCCATGTTTGATTCGTATAGCCAGATTACGTTGTTGAGCAGTGTGGACTTGCCTCTGCCTGTGTAGCCTGTAAAGCGTAGGCCAAAGGGCACATCTAAAAAGGCTTGACGCAATTGCCGATCGCTTACGCGTTTTATGACAGATGCTTTGGGCTTACGCTCTGAGTTGATGCGTACCATCATTTTGATGGTGCCATCGCTTTCGATTGAAATACGTGGAATTTCGCTGAGGGCTATGTGTAGATGGAGGGCTTCGAGCTGGTTTTCTATTTCTTTGAGATCGCAGTTGATGGGTTCGAAGTAGAAGGTTGCTTCGCCGTATCTGGTTTCGCCAATTTTGACACCACTGACCATTACTTTGCGTCCTATTAGGAATGCCATAATGCGGTTTGCGATTTGACCTTCTAGGCTGGATTGGTTGAAGAATTTTGGCCCAGTGAGCTGAGTAACTAAGTTCTTTTGGGCTAATAGTTCGGCAGTGACTCTGGCTAGTTCAGAGGATAGGGTCTGTATTCTGTCGTTGACTTTGGCGCGTTCATCTCCTAGTACATGGTGGACGGTTGCTTTGTACTGATGAGCGCCTGCTTCTTGCTGCTGGGCTTTGACTTTAATGGCCATTACCTTGTCGATGGAGGCTTGTTTTGATTTTTCAGCGTCTAGTCTGGAGAGTTCTACTTGTTCAGAGAATTCTTTGATGGCGATGCGGCTATCTTCTTTTGCTTTTTGCGCGGCGGCTTCGGCAGTGGCGGCTTTTTGCGCGGCGCGCATAATGGCTTCATCTGCTTCAGTTTGCGCTTTCAGAATTTGCGCGTCGGCTTGGGCTTGGGCTGTTTGAATACCGTTTGCTAGTTTTGCTTTCATTTGCGTTAAGGCGGTGTCAGCGTCTTGGGTGGCTTGGTTAAGGCGTTTTTCAGCTTCATCAACCTGACGTTTGGCGATTCGTTCGCTTGTTGCTATTTGTTTGCTGGCTTCGCGCTGAGCGAGTTTAGTGGCGGCTGTTGTGGCTTTGACTTTGTAGCTTTCTTCAAAGGTTTTTAGGCGTAGCTGGGCGGCTTCGAGCTGGGCTTGAGCTGTGCTGAGTGCCCGTTGCTGGCTGGTGATGTCTGCTTCTTTACGGTTTTGTTGGGTTGTAATGTGATGGGCTTCTGTTAGTAGGCTTTGCCTATCTAGCTTTAGGGTTTGTATGCGGGCGTTGCTGATGACTGCGGTCATGAAAGCGCCCCAGATGCCGAATGAGAAGTTGGTTGCTAGTGCTCTGACGCCTGCTTTCGGATGTAATGACGATAGAGCTAAAGAGAGTAAGAAAGAGAGCACTAGGGCTGTGTAGACTTTGTGTGTGGAGATAATCGCCCAAGATGTTTGCGCAAGCTGGGCTGTATGCGCTGTTGGCTGGTTGGAGGTGTGGTGCCTTGGGCGATGAGAAGTGTGTTGCATGGTTTGTTCTTCTCTGTTGGTTCTTTTTGGGTTCGTCTCTGTTGGATTTTTCTCTGGTTTATGGGGTTGGGGCTATTTGTTATTTAATTCAGTGATTGTCTGAAGTGGTCAGAATTGCGATCGCCTGCGCTTTTGAGGTATTTGCCTTCTGCTTCAAGCAGTTTGGCTTCGGTGGAGGAGCGGATGGCGTTGATATCGGCAATGGTTGAATCAATCAGGGCCTGGGTGCGTTCTGCTTCCAGTGCGATCATCTGGTGGCCTGCTTCGTTTTTGAGTGCCTGCATCTGCGTGGCGATCACAACGCCTTCGGTGCGAGTTGAGATGAGTTTGCCTGTTTCAGAGACTTCTATGAGCCGTAGCCCTTCGTTGACGATTTGTTCTTTAGTGACGGTCGTCCGTGCGTCGATGAGGCCGATGTTGGCGTATATGCTTTCTACTTCAGCTGCGGACTGGGCGTTTTTGGCGACGCCTTTGGCGATGTCCCAGGCGCGGGTTTGGCCGGAGACGATTTGGGTGAGGTCGTTGTGTTCTGCCTGTGTGAGGGCAGGTACGTTTTCAGGTGGTGTGAAGATATCTGAGCTTTCGTAGTCGGTGGCGCTCATGAAGTCGTCGGTGGCGGCGTAGGTGTCTGCTTTGGCGTTTTCTAGTTCTTGGGCAATTTCTGTGCGTTCTGCGTCAACTTGTCTTTCTAGTTCTTCGGGGGAGAAGTCAAAGTCTGCCATTGTTTAGCGGTCTCCGGTTGCGATGTGGGTGTAGGGGGTGGTGGCGTTTTGAGTGGGGGGTGTCAGTTGGGTTCTTTCGTCGAGTGAGAAGCTGATGCGGGGCATGATTTGGCCTAAGACGAAGCCGATGAAGGCCCAAAAGAAGGCCATGTACCAGTTGTTGCGGCTATAGCGGGAGCGGTTGTACATAGTGGGTGTGCGGTGATGGGTGTGGGTGATGGCTTTAGTGTTTGGCCGGTCGTTTCTAGGTGGCGTTCGGCGTTGAGTGTGATTAGGGGGGCTGTTTGACTGGTGAGCAGTGCGGCGGCGTTGGAGAGGATGGGATGGAGGCGCTGCCAGAAGTCGGAGGATTCTGTGATTGTGAGGGCGTGGGTGGCGGTTTCTATGGCGTCGTTGAGGGCTGTGATGATGGAGAGTTCGTGTTCGTAGGGGGCGGCTTCTTCGGGGCTGAGATGGGCTAGGTCTAGGGCGATGAGGTTGCGGGCGATCGCGTCTAGGTCGGTAGTTGGAATATTCATCTTTGGTTCCTTATGGAAAGCACTGAAAATCGGTCTGGATGGCTAAGTTAAGTACGGCTGTAAACTCATAAATTGACGTTAACTCAAAATAACTCAAAATGAGTTATAAAAAATAAAAAGGAGTGATATTGAGTAAAAAAGGGCATGTCATGCCTTTGTGTGGCAGTATTTGGGAGTCAACTAAGCAACTATGAAAATGCCAAGATATTCACTTGATTTGTCTGAAGAGGACAAACAGAGAATTGAGACCTGTCGAGATGATCTAAGTTGGCAGGAACTAAGTTTTGGCGCAAAGTTGAAGGTGCTAATCCTAGAGAAACTACAGCAATATGAAAAAGAGAAGCAGGTGAGGAAGCAGGAGTAGCAGATAGTCGTTTCTGTACATACCTTTTGACTGTCATGGCTTAATTCATAGAGCGCACTAATACAGCACAGGAATACTTTTAAACACGTCAGCAGTTTGGAAAGCCAGGGCATGATCGCTCGTATTGCTTAACAGAGGATCGAGCATGGGTAGATTCGGCTGAAAATGAGCTGGTGTCGGTGAAGGTTAGAAAAAGTTGTTGGAGGTGTTTGAAGCTCTTTCAACTAATTGCGTTGCCACATTGAGAGAGCAGTGAGCTGGTTTAAAAGAAAGCTGTTTGTTAATGTTTGGGTTACGTTGTTGTTTTGTCAGCCGAGAGAAACATGCGTTAGATGTTCGATATCTAGTGGTGCGCATCGGTAACTTATTCAGCTTTGGTCTGCCCGAAATCCTTTCGAGTCTCTTCTTGAGGTAGGCGTTTTTGGATGGCTAGCGGTTAAATGATCGAAGTGCCCTTCAAAGTTTTTGCTGCCAACTAGCTTTATTTTTTACAAGTTTATCCAAGCGCTTGCTGAGCTTGGTCAGTTGCTTCCCTGCTTCAACTTGCGCTTTAACGGTGACCACGTCGCGTTTATTGATGTTGCGAATACGCTTTCTAGGATTGCTCTGATAAAGCACCCAGTAGGAATTTTCTGATTGTTTGTCTTCTTTTCCTGCGAAAGCAGACCCCCCTGCAGGACACTGACTCAAGTATCGATTCTGAAGCGGTTTTTGCTTAAGCGCTTTGAGCTGATTGATGGCCTGGTTTAATTCTTTAATTTGTGCATCGATGGTATCGATCTTTTGCTGAACTGTTTCGGGTTTGAGGCGAGGCACGGCTAGGTTAGTTCGTGTGTAAAATATGTTTTTATTGTAGCAGTATGGACAGCTTGTTAAAAATACTATTTACACACGAACTAAGTTGGTAGATGATTCTTCAAAAATACTATTTACACACGAACTAGATTGGTCGGCAATTCTTCAAAGGTGGTTGTGCCGCGTTCTAATTAGAGGCGTTACAGCCTTCTATGATGTGATTACTTTTCAGCAAAAAGGGACGGCTTTTGGTAAGTCGTTAAGCGATCGCAGTTATGCATGACGGAGTTCTGGCTGTGTCGTTTCTGCTAAGCAGCATCTTCGACTATGGCTACTCGGCGAGATAGGGAAAGTACTTCAGTTAGCGTCGCGTCTAATCTGCGATCGCTATCGCGTAGCCTGGCCTGATTTTCGAGGAGTAAGCGCTGGTTCTGACGTATTTCAGTTTGCATTTCTGCAAAGCGCTGATCTATTTTCTGTAATAGCGCCTCAAATCTGTCTGTTGTGGCTTTTCTATCGGCTCTGGCATCTTCTAGCAGTGCTTGTATTTGCTGCGACTGCTCGTGTTGAGCTTGCCTCAAGTTGGCGACGTCTTGTCTATCTTCGTCGAGCCATTCTTGATGCTGTTCGCTTCTGGCGATTAGCGCTGTAGTTGATTTTTGGTTTTCTAGTGTTTGCTGAGCGAGTGGGTGTAGAAACTCGCTCACTAATGTATTAACGGCCCCGCTCAACTGGGTAACGGTCGCTTGTAGCTGATCGAGCTGTGCTTTGGGGTCAGTCATAGTGAAACGGTGAACATACCACTGCCATTATAGTTTACTGAATATCATGCGATTTGAGGAAACTGTGAGACCTCAGGCGTCTAGTTGGGCCGACTTCTTTTAAGAAAATGCTTGCCGAGACGGGTTGGTGGGGGCGCAACTTTTTTTGTGCTTAGCGAAGGGTGGATAAAATAATACTCTCTGTTTATACCCGTAAGGTTAAAGGGAGAGTGTTACGCAAAACAGTTAGCATGAGTTCATTGATATCAAGAGTTAGTTCATAGCCTGCGCGGATGGATAGGTGTTTGATGCTCGAACCTACTTTAAACGGATGGATTTCAGGCCAGTCATGGGTTTGCAGGATTTTTTCAGTAAGACCGATCCGCGCAGAAGCTGAAATAATTGGTGTGTATGACTTTAAGGGTTTTGTATCTTCGGCGGAAAGAGGAATTGTTATGCTAAATTGGTTCTGCCGATGCGATCCGCGCAATCGAACCTTGAAAACTAAATGTGGCAAGCCTTTCCAAGGCCCGCCGTGCCAAAACCTCTCAAACCCTCTCAGGGATTGAAACTTTTTACGCAGTGCCAAACTTTAGCGATTTGCTACGGTGCCAACACCTCTCAAACCCTCTCAGGGATTGAAACAATATCTACGGGCTTCAATCTGTGTATTACCTGTGTAATAAGGGTGTGCCAAAACCTCTCAAACCCTCTCAGGGATTGAAACAGATATTCAGGCCGCTCAAACCGTTTTTTCTGAGGTGCCAAAACCTCTCAAACCCTCTCAGGGATTGAAACACCCAATTTTTCATAATCTAGCCATCCCCTGCGATGTGCCAAAACCTCTCAAACCCTCTCAGGGATTGAAACGTGAATCTATATCGAGTAGCCAGGAACAACCCTGGTGCCAAAACCTCTCAAACCCTCTCAGGGATTGAAACAGTTACGCGCTCAACGGCTTGTTCCTGCTTGCTGTGTGCCAAAACCTCTCAAACCCTCTCAGGGATTGAAACAAAATACTGAACGTCAAACCCTGTATCAGTGGAGGTGCCAAAACCTCTCAAACCCTCTCAGGGATTGAAACAGGGGGTTGATACCCATTGCGTGACGGGTCACCTATCGGGTGCCAAAAC
>JBGCGG010000075.1:0-43730 GCA_045110585.1 Phormidesmis sp.
CGGACTCCTGATGAAATTTATTATGACTGCCGTTCTGAAGAGGAGATCCTGTGTAATAGTTGTTGAAATCGGATTAATTTCGTAGACCTTTTCAGAGCTTAACTGTCCTTCCAAGTTGTTTAGTCTTTGGGGTCCACTTCAGAAGGCCGACTTGAGATAAGCCTTATCAGATCGGCCTTATCAGATCGATCTAAGGTTAGGTAGACATCAGACTAAGTTGCACAACTAGGTTTTCTGAGCGGCATGATGGCGATCGCCCTGGCAATAAATTAGGTGTCGTAGGCTTTTGGAGGGTTACTGTAGTGCACCTGCTGCTGTAACTTCTTAAGCACCGACTTGTGTACTCGGCATTACCTTGTCATTATCAGTACCGCCCGATAGAGTGAACACTGAATTGACCACAAGTACCTAACGTATAGGCGGCTTCACTCTGTGCAAATTACCCAACGCAACATTGGTATAACGGTAGATGACAGTCTGATGCGGGTATATATCGCCGCACCAGAACCGGCAGGTCAATATCCTGGCATTTTGTTCTATTCAGATATTTATCAACTGGGTGGCCCTATCACCCGTCTAGCTGATCGCCTCGCAGGGTATGGCTATGTGGTAGCAGCCCCGGAAATTTTTCACCGGTTAGAACCGATTGGAACAGTCCTTGAGCCAGATGAGCTGGGGAAACTGCGGGGAAATGATGATGCCCGCAGAAGTGAGATTGCACATTATGATGCTGATGCCCAAGCTGTTGTGGAGTGGCTTCAGGCTGAGGAAAACGTGCTGCTTCAGCAGATAGCCACCTTTGGTTTTTGTATTGGAGGACACCTCGCTTTGCGAGCGGCCCTCAATGCCTCCGTAAAAGCTGCGATCTGTTGCTATCCCACAGGTATTCACAGTGGCAAACTAGGCCGAGGCATCGCTGATACGATTGAACGAATTAGCGAGATAAAAGCTGAAGTACTCACAGTCTTTGGCACTTTAGATCCTCACGTACCACCAGAAGGACGGCAAAAGATCTTACAGGCTTTGGACAAGGCGAATGTTGTTCACAAAACATCATTATATGAAGCAAATCATACGTTTATGCGAGATGATGGCTATCGCTATGACCCAGTTGCAACAGATGCAGTATGGCGTGAGAGTATTTCATTTCTGAAGCGCGTGATGAGCTAGGCAAGCCGCAGTCATGTGCAGCTGGCGTAGGTGCCGCCAAATTCGACACTTCTTAAGAAGTAAGCGGCGTGATAAATCATTGATTATCAAAAATAACCGAATTATGATTTCGCAAAAATCATGATTATTTTTCTTATGCGAATGATTACTATATTGTTGACGCGCTTCACGGATTAGCAAGAAGCACCAAGATGAAAGTGCTCGGGTCCGTAAATGCGGGGTCTATATTCGGTAGACAGCATTCGGTAGACAGCGAATTAGAGAAAAGCTATCACTCAGCACTGCGAATAAAACTATAACCAATTGGAGACTAAGACATGAAAGCAATGCTCATAAAATCGTATGGCAAAGACGCGATATTTGAACCAACAGAAATCGAAAAGCCTCAGGTCAAGGCGGGGCATCTCCTTGTGAAAATTGCGGCATCAAGCGTGAACACAGTCGATACGATGATTCGTCAGATGGGCAAGGAATTACCACTCTCGCCCGATACGCCTGCGCTTCTAGGTATGGACTTTGCCGGGACAATCGAGGCTGTTGGCGAGGGGGTGTCGGCTTATTCAACTGGCGACGAAGTGTATGGCTGTGCCGGTGGACTGGCAGACTTACCCGGTACATTGGCAGACTACATAGTAGCGGATGCAAATTTGATTGCCCATAAACCGAAAAACTTATCGATGCGTGAGGCCGCTGCCTTGCCGTTGGTTGCCATTACTGCTTACGAAGGGTTGACCCGTGCGTGTATAAAGCAAGGCCAGAAAGTTCTCGTACATGGAGGCTCTGGCGGCGTTGGTCATATCGCTTTACAACTCGCAAAACACTTTGGTGCCGATGTATATTCCACAGGAGGAGGTGACAAACAGTTAGCTTTAATCAAACAACTGGGCGCAACCGGTATCAACTACAAAACGGAATCAGTTGAACAGTACGTTTCGAAACATACGGGCGGAATAGGTTTTGATCTGGTGTTCGATTCTGTGGGTGGTGCCAACATGATTAATTCATTTGAAGCAGCCGCACTCAATGGTCAAGTGGCATCAACTGTTGCAATGTGTGAGCTAGATTTGACGTTGGCCCACTTCAAAGGGTTGTCATTACATGTCGTGTTTATGCTCATCCCGATGCTGCACAACGTCAAGAGAGAACAACACACAGAAATTTTGCGTAACGTAGCTCAGATTGTTGAATCTGGCGAACTAAAGCCAATACTTGATCAAGAACGGTATTCTCTTGATCAAGCCGGACAGGCACACGCTCGTCTGGAAAGCCGACAAGCGATGGGTAAGGTAGTGATTGAAAACGAATAGTCGCAAAATCTGACAAAACCGACCGTGCCCTCTTTGGTGGTCTCAACCCAGTGCAAACTATGTGGCTGTTTGTAGGTATTATTTCTTTAGTATTTGTCACGCTATTTTGTTAGAAGGGGCCATTAAAAAACACTATGCAAAAACTAAAGCTACTTTGTTTCGCTCTAGTGCTTACTATGCTCACAAGCTGTGGGATGCTTGCACAGGTACCGCCTGATAGAGCTGTGTTCCAGGCCATTATTCAGCAGCAAGTAGAAATGCAATCAGCTGTTGCGAAGGGGCTAAAGATATCGACTGAAACAGGTGTCATTCCTAACTTTAAGGTAGGTCAAGTCTCCATTAAAAGTCGAGAAAAGCTAGCGGATCCAGAAATTAAGAAACAAGCGGCTTCTCATGGTGCATATGTCAATGAGCTGTATAAGGTTACAGGCACCTATGATGCTACTTTGACCAAGGGTGACCAAACAATTACACAAAACAGCCCCTTTGAAGTCTATTTAGGAAATCGGCCCAAGAGTATGCGTAGTACAGTATCTGCTGCTGAGGCCGCTGAACAGTGGTATTTGCTGTCACCTGATTCTGCAAAACCGCTTTAGTCCGTTCAACGGACTAAAGCGGATGAGATATCTCAGGCTGACACCCCCGTGCTGGTAGGTGTCGATGCGGCTTCGACCTATTGCGACTTGCTAAAGGGGGGGCATCGGAATGTAGCTATCTGGGGCTGCTATCCTTTGGATTTGATGGCCTGAGGCTTCGACCCAAACTATACGATTGTCGGTAGTGGCAGTGGCCTGCGGGCAGGGCAGAACTCACTAAATACCACTCTGATGGAGCCAAAATTTAAATCGTTAAAACTGCCTCTAACTGCGTTTCTATCCAAGAGAGATCAAATACGAGTCGGTATATTCGGCTGCAAACGTTCAAAGTGCCCTGTTGATTGATCACAAGACCAGATAGAATCAGTTCTTTCTCATCTAGGCTGTCTACAGCCATAACCTGTTTATCATCTTGCTGGACTAAAATTTGGCGATAGAGGCTGAGTAAATTGGTTGTTGAGCGATCGCTTTGAAGAATGCGATCGCGGATGGTTCTTAAATGCTCAGGTTCATCTTGAGATTCCCAATGCTCAACAATCTTCTCGCGAACGAGGGATTCAATCCATGCAGCTTCCTGACTATGAGAGATCGGCTGATTGGATTCTCGAATGAGTTTGCAGAGCTTTTGAGTCAAAAAGGGCTGTCCTCCAGTCCAGCTCAAAATTTCTCTGAGCACAACCTGAGGGTTCGTGACTTTTTCGGCTAAGCCACTGAGTAAGGGCTGGGCTTCATGCTCTTTAAATCCTCTTAGCTGAATGGACTGACCAATGTTAAAAGGAGTTCTGTTTCGATCACTAATCAAATCTGCTGGAGTCACAACGCCTAGCAACGCAAAGGTAAGATAGCGATAATCTGGGTTAAGGCTACGCTGATTATAGCAAGCACGAATCAGCGCAAAGAAATCGTTGACAGGGAAGCTAAGCCCTAAAAGACAATCAATTTCATCCAATAAAATCACTCTTTTTTGGGGTGGAGAGTTACTCTCTTTATCGACCAATAAAAATTCTTCAATAAATTGGCTTAGGCGCTGTACAGGAGAAATATCACTTCTGTCACTCCACCAGCTTTTGAGTTTTACTTTACGACTCAAACCAAAACAGCGCCATAGTTCTACAACAAAGCCCTTATACCACTGTTCAGGTGTTATTCCTTCACTCCCAATGCGAGTCATATCAATCGCGACACAGTGGTAACCTTCGCGCTGAAGATGATCCATCATCCGCACCATCAGACTAGATTTACCCATTTGGCGAGCATTTAAAATATAGCAAAACTCACCTTTTTTCAGCGCTTTATAAAGACTTCTATCGGCAGATCGTACAACATAGGTTGATGCATCCATCGGCAGGCTGCCACCAACCTGGTAGTCAAAGGCTGAGGTCTGCTCGGGGTTCCTAAGCAGATCATTTTCAAAAATTAGCTCTGCCTGAGTTGCTTTGAGCACCTCTAAAGTTTGGGAAAGTTCCTGCGTACGCTCTGTTACCCTTTGCTCTAACGTGCTGTATAGCCTTGAGTTATCAATAGAAATAGACGCTTGGGCTGCAAGAATATTTACCAATTCAACCCGTTCTGAGGTAAATGCATAGGTAGTTAGGTTATTTTCTAGGTATACAATTCCTTTTAGTTCGCCTTGATTCAATAGAGGCGTACAGAGAACAGACTTACATTGAGCATCTATAATGTAGGGGTCGTCTGCGAAACGTTCATTCTGAGTCGCATCGCCTAACACCATCGTTTCTTGAACACGCGCAACATAGTGAATAAGCGTAGTGGGCAAGAGGGGGCTTGATCCGCCAGATTCAAAAGAATCTATAGGAATTGAACTTAATGTAGTGATATTAGTGTCATCGACAGAGCCTTGTGCTTCAACACACCAGGCATTATTTCGCTTTAACAGTAAAAATCCTTGCTGTGCACCTGCATTCTCAATCAAAATTCTCATTAAGCTTCGCAAAAGATTCTCTAGCTTAATTTCACTAGAAATTGCTTGAGAACCTTTTAATACTGTTGCTAAATCAAGAATGTTACCCTTGGTTTGGCCCGTTACTGATGCTGTTCCAAGGTTACTCGGATTTCTTTGAGTTTCTACTTTGAAAAAGTACTCCGGATAGGCTTTCTCTATTTTCTCAACCTTTGCGCTTGCACCCCAAAGACTGTAGCAATAATGAGAATTCCTCAAATAAAGCTGGCCGATTTCTTCTCTGTTTTGGTGGAGATAAAATTCAGCGGCTCGTTCATAGGCAATCGCCTCTTCATGCACAAGATTGTATCTTTTAGCGCCTTGAATCGCCTTCTCGTAATAGCTCTCAGCTTGCCAGTACTTTCCTAATGTGTTGAGATTTTCAGCTTCAACTAAATCATATTTATTCTGATAGTTCTCTGGAGATTTTATGGCCCATTGTTTTAGTTTCTGTTGATTACGAGATACCTTATCTAATAATCGCTTTCTGCTACCACCTAAATTTTCTCTGGCACATGCCAAACAGACTAAAGACTCATAGAAGTTGTGCTGAGGCGTCAGTATCGTTGAACCACCAAATATCTTATGCTTTGTACATAATTGACTATACTGATACGCTGCTGCATAACTCTTCAAAAAATATAGTTGTATGTATCTAAAAAGAGCACCAAAGAATATCGAAACGAACGTTTTAGTTTTTGTATAAAAGTCTATACTTTCCTCTGATAAAATTTTTCGATTAGATGTCAATATATCCGTTTCAATCGAAATGAGACCGTCGCAAAAAGCTGCACAAAACTCAAAGTAATCACGGCCTAGACGGTCGTTGTACTTATCAAATAAGGATATATAGTCATCTGTAACCGTCTGTACTCTCTTTAGATTTTCTCCAGAGAAGAATAGTAGATGATAACAGTAATTTGAAGCAGCATAAGCACCATAAACAATTTCTCCGCAATCAAGTCCAGAATGAATGGCCTGTGAAAGCTGTTTAAGATCTTTGTTTGCATTGTCTTTCCAATGTTTTACAAATCCATGAAACATGTGTAGAACGACTGTTCTGTTTGAGCCCGAATGAGCTTCATCTAAAGATTCAAGTGCTAACTGGCCAAATCGATAAGCTAAATCAGTATCATTGACGACTTCAGATAAGAAGCATGCGTAGTGAACATAAGCAACGGAAGAAAAATCTGACTTGCCAAACTGGATATGAATATATAAAAGATTAACAATGATCAGGTAATACAAACTTCGATTTGTAGTGAAAGTAGGAGAAATTAGCGTTGCCAATATTCTAGCAACGGCAATATCTTTAGGATTGCGAAGAGGTTGAAAACTAGCTAGCTCTTCAACCTGCTTGTCCCTCATCAAGAACTTTACTTTAACCTGATTTAAAGCAATTCTCAGAATACTTGGATTTTCAGGAATCTTCCAACCTAAAAGCGCTAGTATTTCTAGCCCACTTTGTACAGCTAGATCTAACTGAAATTGAGATCTATAAAAACTGATCCTCAATTCATAAACTTTGACCTTGTCAAGGATATTATGACTCTTCTTTAAGACAATATCAGTAAGCTTTTCAGCCTCAATTAATTTCCCATTTAGATAGAAAAGTTCTGCGGCACCTAAGTGCAAATAAAGTGTCAGTGCGTATTGATGAACCCAACTTTCTATGGCTAATAGCCCTACACCAGACATGTAATATTTGAGCGCAGGGTTATAAGCAGCTGATTCTTTTGCTTTTGCTCCAGCCTCAAGATTGAGTGCAGCTAGTTCATATTCTTGTGCTTGGGTTTGGAGCAGGCTTTGACTTTTGTTAAGATGATTGACAACGTCAAATAAATTACTTTTAGAGTTTTCTCTTTTGAGAAGTAGTTGACCTATCTGAAAATGAATTTCTTCTTTCTCTGTTCTCTCTATCCTAGAATAAGCGGCCTGCTGCACTTGGTCATGTAGAAATCTATAAGATATCAGCTTGTGGTATTTATCTGCCGGGTCAACAACACGATTTTCTCTTGATAGAAGAGAGCTGTCATCATCGACATCTAGTGGAACAATTAGTCCCTCACTTATTAAAACCTGTAGGTTCCTAATAGTTTCTACTTCAGGTTGGGCATGAACAGCACAGAGAAGTTCTAAATTAAATTTATTACCGATGCAGGCAGCTAGCTCTATGACATTTTGGGTTTCAGAACTGAGCTTACTGAGCTTTTTGACCATCAAATCAACGACATTATTGGTGATCGAAACATTCTCAATAGCATTTATGTCCCATTGCCAATACTTTTGAGGCGTATCATCTGAATCAATGAACGATTTTTTCTGGTCAAACGTTAATAACTGCTCTTGATACAGTAACTGTATGAGTTGAATTAAGAAAAAAGGATTACCGCTGGTTTTTTTGTAAACAAGTTCAGCTAAGGGTGCTATATCTGTTGATAAACAGCTAAGAGTATCGGCAATTAGTTGTTTAGATTGACTACTGGTTAAAGGATGAAGAGATATTTGATGCACTGAGACTTGTGCCAGCTTTATCTCTTCTATCGTATGAGTGAGAGGGTGAGATGCACTAACAGCATTATTTCGGTAAGCACCTACTATTAAAAGGTACTTGCTGTTAACATCTGTCACTATTTGCTGAATTAGATTTAATGATGGGAGATCTGCCCACTGTAGATCATCTAGGAAGATCACTAATGAATGCTCTGGTTGACAGAATATTTCAAGAAAATCTTTCAGCAACGAATTAAAACGATTTTGGTTCTCAATTCTACTGAGCTGTCTAACTTTAGGTTGTTTGCCAATAATCTTTTCTAAATCAGGAATAATATCAACGAGAACCTGACCATCGTTTTTTAATGCTTGAAGGATTCGAACTCTCCAGGTTTGCAGAACACCTTCTGGCTCACCCAAAATTCTATAAATTAGCTCTTGAAATGCTTGAGTAATGGCAGAATAAGGCGTGCCTCGATTAAGCTGATCAAACTTGCCTCGAATGAACTGACCTTGCCCCTTAATGACGGCAGTATAAGCTTTACTGACGAGAGCAGATTTTCCAATGCCAGAATAGCCTGAAATTAAGGCAAATTCACTAGGTCCTTTTCTCGACCTCTCAAATGCTTGTGAAAGCTGCTCGACTTCTAATTCTCTCCCATACAGCTTCTTAGGGGTACTTAGCTCATCTGCAACATCTTGTTGGCCTAATGAAAATAGAGGTACTTTTTTAGAGTTGATTAGATGACTGAGACAGATCTCTAAATCTGTCTTAATTCCCCATGCAGTTTTATATCGGTCTTCTGGATTTTTTGCTAGTAGCTTCTCAATAATTCGAGAAACTGTTAGAGGACATTGAGGATTAAGTATATGAACTGGAGTTGGTTGTTGCGCAATATGGCAATGGATGAGTTCAATCGGATCGGTTGCTTCAAAAAGAGATCTTTGAGTCAAGCATTCATAGAAAGTTGCTCCTAATGAATAAAAATCACTGCGATAGTCTATTCCTCTATTAATTCTGCCTGTTTGTTCTGGTGAAATATAATTTAAAGTGCCCTTCAAATCTGAATTTGAGGGGGTAGGTAGTGGCTCTTGTCCACGACGAGATGAAATGCCAAAGTCTATAATCTTTAGGATGTCTAAGTGCTGACTATAAACAATATTAGATGGATTAATATCTTTATGTATGATTCTTCCAGAATGAATCTCACTTACGCCTTCAGTCACTTGAATAGCAAGTCGTAAGAATTCTTTTATGCTCAGTGCTCTTTGTGAAAGTAAAAAATTTAGAGATTGGCCACCGAAATCTTCTAAAATGATGGCTAAATGATGCTCGTATCTTGTTAACCCGTAGGCTTTGATAACATGATTTGCGTCTAAAGATCGTGTGATTTCATATTCTTGCTTGTATTGAGAGAGGTCTGAGGGGGTAGCATGTTCTTCTTTGAGAACTTTTAAGATTACAGGCTGATTACTTGGCTCCAGCGTAGCTCTATAAACTCGAGACCTTTCGCTTTCGTAAATTTGAGCGTGAATCTGATAGTTATGATTAGGAGGTATCATTGGTCTATACCGTAGAACCTAACAGAATTATCCCAAAGAATTTTTCTGACAACTTCAGACGAAAGCTGTTTATCTAAAGCTACAGCCTTTTTGACAATATCTGGATCATGATCGTGATGTGGATAATCAGAGCCAAAAATTAAGTTGTCTGCGCCAATATAGTTAATAAGCTCAAAAATATATGGCTCTGAGGGTTCTATTTCAATAAAGCACTGGCGGCGAAAATAGTCTGAAGGCTTCATTTTGACGTTGTCTCGAACTTCCCATGCAAGCTCTTCGTATTCATTGTCTAATCGCCAGAGCCAGTAGGGTAGCCAACCACAGCCGGACTCTAATAACCCTATCCTTAATAGAGGGTGACGCTCTAACACACCACCCTCTATTAAGGATAAAAGTGCCATCATCTGCTCCATCGGATGAGCACATGCATGCATCGAAAAATGAGTATCAAAGCGATCCGCACCCGTGGTTGGAACTCGGCCATGTGCAACGGTATGAAGTCCAACGGCAATATCTAAGTTTTCACATTCTGTCCAAAAGGGTTCATAGGCTGGGTGACTCAGCAATCGTCCTTTGACTGGATTAGGAAGCACGCAGACAGCTTTCCATCCAAAATTTGCAATTCGTTGTAACTCAAGAACCATCTCACTGGGAGTATGGAGATTGACAAGCCCCACACCTTTAAGCCGATCAGGATCGTAATAGCAAAAATCTTTCAACCAATTGTTATAAGCGACAACGAATGCTTGAGTCAGTTGAGTAGGCATCGTATCAATAGCTAATAGCCATAGGCCAAAGCTAGGATAGATGATAGATATATCAATTCCTGTGTAGAGCATCGCCCTAACTTGAGACTCTGCATCAAAAGAGTCTATTGCATGGCGATCACCAAATGAAACTTTCGTTTTTACTTGCTTAGGAATTTTGTGATAGATCGGGTTCCCTTTAATCGTTAGATCTGCCAAAGGAGCAAAATCTCGGAATTTGGGTTCAAGATACTGTTTCCAAGCATTAATAGGCTCGATGGTATGACGATCTGCGTCAATAATCCTGTATCCGTCAAGCATAACGATAGGAAGCCGTGTGACTTTTATTAAAGTACGTTGCTTCTACTTACCATATCAATCGATGGCAAGTAGAAGCAACGCATCACTGAAGCATTTAGAATAGAGGGGTCGTGGCTACCAGGTGACGGGAATATAAGGTGTATTTGGTTCGTAGCAATCTCCGTCGTCTGCGACCCAAGCTTCTAAATCAGCATCTGAAAGATTGTATTCAGATGGTTTCGGGGGATATCCTATCTTCAGCTTGAACAAGTATTCCATCTCAGAGGAATCGCGGTTATGGATAGGATTGTTGATGTCTATAAGCCCCCCAAAGAAGCTATCCCAATCCATCTCAATAATTATCTGTTTCCCTAGAATGTCTATATCAGTGTTTTGTTCTTTTAGCATTTTCATTATTTTATCTGAGTCTCCAGATAAAAATACTTCTCTAATGCTTTCTCCTTCTGGCAGCCAAGATTTTGCAATTAGTTGAGATATCTGTTTACTTAACTGATAAAGATGATTAATCGGTCTAACATTTCCACCGTCGCCATTTTGTTTGAGGATGGCATGGAAATGCTCATGTGATATTGACATAGCTTTTTCTCTGTTGAGGTCTTCTTTCCACCACGACTTTCAGATACATCTTGTATGTTGATTTGTGGACAGACAAGATGTATCTTTTATAACTTTTAGAAATAAATGATTAGCTTGTTTTCAAGCTGACTCAGCTATATAAGATTACATACCAATCACTTTAGTTTTCATTAAGCATGAAAAAGTTAGTGGTGTTGTTAGTGTCCATTCTTGAAATACTTATAATTGACCATAACAGTAAAATCAGCCATGCTTTTTACAAAGCTTAATCTCATAGTGATCCTTATTTTGAGTCATTTGTACTACCAAAAAACAGCGCTAACTCAAAAAATCAGAAAACGAGGTCAGTGAGCGTCTTAGAAATGTACAAACGCTTACTCCTTTGAGAGAGAAGGAACCTTCACTATGATGCAACTGACTTACCGCAATGCTCAGTGTAAAAAGCAAAACATTAGGCAAGCCTGTGTTCCGACTGGAGAGATCGGTACTTGTCGGGGGGCTAAAAGTCAATTCAAATCTGTTCCTCAAGATCTCTCCGTAAGTGGCTATACGGTAATGACCTATCGAGGTGCTCTGTACCGCAGCTTTACCTATCAGAAAAATATCCATTCCAAAAATACGCCTTCCAAAAATACGCTTTCCAAAAATACCCATTCCACAATGTCCACGCCTTTCGCAGTCGTTCGAAAGTTACGGTCTTTAGAGCCTGTTTTGATTGGTCAATATCCAGAGTCATAAGTTATCTAATGCTTCTGTAAGCACTGTAGCTTTGAGCACTTAGCCGTAGTTTTGCTCAGTGGCTGAAAACCTGGATTTACATAGGCTAGGCATGACTTAGCGCTGCCTATATGTGTTTGGGCAACGTGACATTTGTGCAGCCATCTGCGCTGGTTTTGAATGTTTTAGAGCTTGAAAATTGGGATCATTACAATTTAGAGCTTGAGGATTTGGATAGAGATTTACTGTGGATGACTTTTATATTCTTCATTCGTTCGACTTCTTTGGGACGTTTGTGTTTGCTATCAGCGGCGCTTTGATTGCCTATGAGCAACGTCGAGGTGGCTTTAGGGCTGCTTTTTATGCTGCACTGACAGCGCTGGGCGGAGGCACGATGCGCGATCTTTTATTAGCGCATAAGCCCGTTTTTTGGGTGCGATCGCCTGCCTATCTGTGGATTGCAATTGCCGGAGGCTTGCTCACGTTTGTCCTAGCTCAATTCGCTCGTTTACAGCGCGAAAAACTTTGGTTTGCAGAGATTTTGAGTCTGGGAATTTTCTCGATTGTGGGGACACAGATCGCCATATCGATAATGCCCTCAACTTCTTGGTTGGATTGGCTAATTCCTCCATTGATGGGACTCCTGACCGCTGTCGGCGGTGGAATGGTTCGCGATGTTATCGATGGCGAAATACCGTTTGTTATGCAGCATCCTGACTATGCTTTTGCATCGTTTACCAGCGGAAGTCTGTACAGGCTTTTAATGACTGCACATATTCCGGCCATATACGCGATTAGCGGTGCGATCGCCATTGCTTTTCTTTTCATATCTTCCCCTCTTCGAAACCTTGTCCTCATCCGCAAGCCGGTCAGGCAAATGAGAGGGCGAACAATGAGCTACAAAAGCACAGGTTACAAAACTAAGTACAGATCGTTTTAGGAAAAATTGACCCATAACTCAAAAAAATCATAAACCCGCTTTCGCGAACGTTGAAAATACAGAGCGAGAAAACGGAGTTGCTATGACGATAGCGAAATTTGAGTACTGTGAAGAAACCCTTCATGCAGATATTGCCATTGTTGGTGCAGGGATTGCGGGTCTCTATTGTGCATGGCGCTTGGTTCAACAAGATCCTAAGTTGAAAATTATCATTGTAGAGCGGCTCAACCGGACAGGGGGACGGCTAGACTCTGACATTGTTGAAATTAAACCTGGCGAACTGGTTCGAGAAGAACAGGGCGGCATGCGTTTTAACGACAGCATGAAAGAGCTCATGGGCTTAATAGGCGAACTGGGTCTGTGCAATGACAAAGACATTGTGCCTTTCCCCATGAGCAGCCATCATGACACCAATCGTTTTTTTGTGAGAGGACGTAGCTTTACGGCAGCTGAAGCTGAAGCTAGTGACCACGCTATTTGGAGTGAGCTGTACGAACTCAACGACAAAGAGAAGGGGTTAAGTCCGACTCAGATAGTTATTAATGCATACAACAATGTACTGTATGCCAATGAAGCGTCCCCTCAAAAGCCCGGAACCCCTGATTACTGGACATGGTTCCGCGAAGAGGTGATTTGGGGAAATGAGCCGATGAATCAGTGGCAGCTCTGGGGATTGCTACGAGACATGGGGCATTCGGAAGCTTGTATCCAAATGCTTTCTGAGACTATTGGATTTGCCGGGCCGTTTAAGTCGATGGCAAATGCAGGAGATGCTTTTCAGCTTTTGGCTGATTTCCCTGAAAATCCAACATACTACACATTTGCGAAAGGGTTCAGCATGTTACCTGATACTCTTTGCAAAGAACTCGAAGATAACTATGCTGACCAAGTTCAGATTTATTTGAGTACGAACGTAGACAGTATTTTTAGTGCTGACCAAGGCTTTGAATTGAATCTGACGCAAGTGCCAGAGAACAAGAACGCTAAGCCCTTTATTCCTAGTGGGAAGCGTAAGTTTTTGTATAGTAATAAGTTGATTTTGGCGGTGGCGGCCAAAGGTCTCAAACAGTTGTTTATTACTTCACCCGTTCTGCATGGGCGAGAAAGTTCTCAACAACTGTGGGACTGCATCCATTCCGCAATTGGAATGAAGCTCATGAAAATTAACCTTTACTTTGACAAGCCTTGGTGGGAGAACGGTCAAACAGGGCGACCCTCTGTACAGTTTGGGCCAAATTTCAGTAATTTACCCATTAATGCGGTTTACCCGTTTTATTCATTACCTAATCATCAGCGGTTGCTCGGCTACACAACCGATCAGCTCTCTACTGAACAGGTCTCTGATCCTACTATTCGTGATGCTGCCGCAGCGCTGACTATTTATTGTGATTTTGACAACACGAACTTCTGGCAAGGGCTTCAAAATATCGGCCCAATGTTCACATCAGAATTGCAAATGCAACAAAAGAAAAAGCAGACCCAGACAATATATGCAGCTTCATTGGCTGTCGTAGAGGAAGCAAGAAAGCAGCTGGCGGCTTTGTTTGATACAACCTGGGTGCCTGAGCCGGTGCTGACGAGCTATCGACTTTGGGGGGGCGAAGATGACTTTGAATATGCTTATCATCAGTGGGGGCTAAACGTGGTTGATAGTGCCGTTAGAAAATATTTATCGGCACCCTTAAGAGATTTATATATCTGTAATGAGGCATTTTCAGATATGCAAGGGTGGGTGAATGGCTCGCTGCGGTCTGCTGATTTGGCTTTAAATCACTTTGGCTTAGAGCCGTTATCATCATTGTCACCTTGCACACTAGACGGTAGTACCTTAGATAAGGCCTCTACGGAGATAGACGCGATCGCGCTCGGCTCTGAGACGCTGTCCAATTTGCCACACAAGCATGTGCCAGGTCTTTGGGGCGGTTAATAAGTATGGGAGAGTTGCGCAACAAATAACACAATTCTTATAACAGAATTCGATAGTGCACTATTTTAAAGATCAGAATCGACAAGCAGCTGTTATGTTTCGTTGGCGCTGCATTAACATATTCAAAACCGTGCCATGCTGGTCAACCGCACGCCATAAGGAGAACTTTCATTCTTGATTTTGATAATGCCCTTGCGCTCCACTCAGTCGTAATGGGTAACTGTTTAAAGCAGTCTTGTTAGGTTTCTATCTATGGGCAAACATAACCGACGTCAATTTCTATTGAGCAGTGCATTAGCCTGTTTAGCAGCCACGACGCAGACTCAAGTGAAAGCTCAAACCATAAGAACGCCCTCAAGCACATCTCAAAATTCACTCCAAAGTACGCCAGGTTGGCTCGGCGAACACACCTCCCCTAAAAAAGTGATTATTATTGGCGCTGGGCTTTCTGGGCTTGCTGCTGCTTATGAGCTAGCAGCAGTCGGCCACCAGATAACGGTGTTAGAGGCCCGTGATCGGGTGGGTGGCAGAGTGCTCACCTTACGAGATCGGTTTAGGGAAGATTATTTTGTGGAAGCAGGCGCAGCCAGAATTCAACCCACCCATGACTTAACGCTTGCCTATGCTCGACATTTTGGCCTTGGACTAACGCCCTTTTATCCCTCAGATGGGCTCTATATTTCGGTGCAATCTGGACAGCGTAGCCTGTCTTCAGCTGAAGATTTGGCGAGGAATTTCCCCTCTGGGCAACTCCAGGCCTGGACAAAAATTGAGCAAGGCTTTGATCGTTTACCTCAAGCTTTTTCAGGTGCACTCGCCAGTCACCTGTCTCTTGGTGATGCGGTCACTCGGGTACAACAAAGCGCCTCAGGTGTGAATGTCTCGTGTCAATCAGGGCGGCAGTACAAAGGCGATTATCTACTGTGCACGGTACCGCTCACCATTTTAGAGCGGATCACGTTTAATCCACCCCTTTCTTCTCAGAAGCAATTGGCGATTAATGGTGGATATGACTATCGAGCAGCCACCAGAATGTTTGTAGAATTTCCTGAACGCTTTTGGGAAGCAGACGGACTCAATGGATGGGGTATCTTTTATGATCGCCCTGAAGAGCTATGGCATCCCACTTGGGATAACCCTAACCTTTCAGGGATTTTGCACGCTTATCTAAAAGGGGAAAACGCGTTGGCAATGGATGCCCTCAGCTCATCACAACAGTTGGCACGATTGCTGCAACGCTGGGAGGAAATTTTACCTGGGGCCAAGAATTATTCTGTCAGCGCGGTTAGTCATTCTTGGAACGAAGATCCGTGGGCACGGGGTGGTTGGGCTTATCCAACTGACGCCCAAGAGAGCGATCTATTTCTAGAACTTAGCCGTCACGAGGGCCGCGTCTATTTTGCTGGAGAACATACCTCTACCGACCGAGGCTGGGTTCAGGGGGCATTAGCTTCGGGTGTTAGAGCTGCGCAACAGATTCATTCGGCATTGTAAATTTAATGGAAAAGTGGGCGTAGTCTACAATTAGGTGACACTGTAACGAATCACACATCTAGTTTTAGGCTACGCCGATTACATCCACATAGGATAGGCATTTAATTGATTTTCTACGAGTGGCTCCTGCCGCCAACCCATATGCACGGGTGTCTCATACAGTCTGCCAACGTCGAATCGTTTCCACATATGGCGTAGACCTGGAACGACGACTTTTACAACTCTCAATCCAATATCAGGCCGAGTTTGATCGAGCACTAACATTTCCATCTTCTTTTCGGCAATAATCTTTTGGCATCGCTGTACATCTTCCAAAAGATCGTCACTTGCCATGTCGAGATAATCAGTACGCCGTTTGGGTGCGACTGCTACATCGGCAGCTAAGTAAGGATGTTTGGCGATAGTTGCTGTTTTCCACCAGGCGATCGCCAACGGATCGGTATGCTGAGGATACTGCGTTTCTCCATTCACCGTACTCGATAAAACGCTTGGCAGAATCTGATTCATCTCCGTTAATGCACGACTCAAAGCAAGCTTCGGATCAAAATGAGTGCCATAGCCCAACACAATATTTTCGACAGGATGATTGCGCCGCCTAGAGATTGCCGCAAAGGTTGGAATATTCAAATCACTGGTAATATCTAAAACCCAAAGGTCTCTATCCAAACTTTGATAGTACTGCTTGACCGCTTGAAAGTACGGTTCATCAAAGCTATTTAAGTCAACCTGTGGCCTTTGAATCTGGTTGTACCACCACAGAGCCACACTATCTCGCTCTACTAACTCCATAAATCCTTGCAGAATAGCTTCTTCAATGGTGTTGCCTGCTGCGCAACCGTTAGAGTCTGCCCAGCAATCAATGGAGCCAGTGTGAGGATAGCCGTAGTAACAGTAAGCGGTTGGTAAGTACTTAAAGTCTTGTGTTGTCAGCGACCAAATAGGTGTCCAGTCAATTTCTCTGTTTTCATCAAAGGGTTCAGGCACCTTCTGAAACCAGCCTTGGCACTGCGCGTTCCAGGCTGCTCTTGTCTCATATTGTCGCTGACTAAAATTCATGCATGCGTTGGGATGAATCGCACGATTTCCTAACCCTGCGTAACTTTTCCTCACCCTACGTTCATTCCCCTGAAATATGCCTGAATAACGCTCAATCGCCTCACAAAAGCCACTGGCTCTGGCCTGACTATCTGTACGCCCTTTCCCCGCACTGCGTCCGCCTAAGTTCTTCCGCAAGCTATCGACATCGTCAAAAACAGTGACAAAATGGTGCTTGGCAACATAGGCATGATTAAGCGGATGAGTGGGCAGTTTGGTCAGCTCACGCACCACACCCGTAATAGGGCTAATGTGGTGCTGATACTGCTTTAAAGTTGCCTGTGGAGAACAGTATCGATGCCCCCCGTCCGAAGTAAATGCCTTTTTGCGGTGACCCAAAACTACCGGTAAAGGGGGTTCATTTAAACTCTCGTAGTGTGGGTTACAGCTTGGACATTGAGGACGTTTGACCACGTGATGTCGCTGGCTTTGGTGGGTTAGTGTGTCGTAGGTTAATACTTCGTTCTTTAACGAGCGATCGCTGTTTACAATCCACTTAAAGACTTCTGTTGCCACCATGCCTAGCGCCATCTGAACCGTTGAAGGGAGTGCTAGGCATGGTGATGAAACGCTATCTGCTGGAACGTTATCTGCTGGAACACTATCTGCTGGAGCGCGATCTCCTGAAACCGTGCCTTTTGGCGTTTCTGTTCTTTTAATAAATCGCTCAACGGGCCGATTAACTGACAGGCGCTGCTCTAAACATTGCCAGCAAGCTGTGTTTTCCCCCTGAAACAATGGCCCTAACCAAACGATTGTCCCGGCTGGCTTGACCAGCATCCAAGGCTGCTGACTAGTAAGCGTGTGTTGATTAAAATTCACTAGCTCTGGATGGAGATAATCATCGGTTAAGACAATCACCAAATCTGCGGCTTCGCTCTTTTCAGTAAGCTGAATACCTAGGGGCACTAAAACCTGTTGTAAGTCTTGAGCGGCAACAGAACCCAAAGACTTAATCGCTACTTTTGTAGACGTTAGCTTCTCAGATGCCTGCTGTACATTGACATTGAGCTGATGGCAAAATGCCGTCACAGCCTTTGGTAAACGCTCGTTTTTCTCTACTAAGTAGCCTGCCTTTTCTAATTGAAATAGAGCTGATTGAACTTTAATGCTGACGTCTAAAGCTTTTTGAAAGAGCATGGTGTTATCCATCGCCTTTCCCTCAGCAGGCGCTAGTTTATCTAGCAGCATCGATTGAATTGTGTCTACAATCTCATCACTGCTACGCTCTCCATTCACTAAAGATGCTGTTAAATAGATGAAGCGATCGCTCAAGCAGACTGAACCTCTTTCCGAAACGAGAAGTACAGTATCTGGTGCTATTGTCTTGACTAAATAGCAGGCCTTAAACTGAGGCTTATTAAGCATCATCACTCCCCTGGTGAACCACTAATTTTGTAAAAAGGACTGTCGATACAGTTCACAACCTAGCACTACTTTATTCCCAATCTGCTTGATTAGCCCCATGCTACTTAGCTTATAGTTCATCATAGGCTCTAATGAGATTGGCTCACTTGCTTCCATGACAGATATTAAGGCTCCTTTCAAATCTGGCTGCGCGTCTAAAGTGGCCCAATGCCGCTGAAGATGATGATGGTAAATGCCAGTAAGCATGCTTGAATTTTCTAACAGTTGTGTCAGTGTAGTATCTCCCTGGTGTAGAGAATAAAGCGCAATGTGAACCAACGCAGGATGGCCACCTAAGATATCTGATAGCTGTATTGCTTGACTTTCCAACGTTTCCCAACTCATGCCATAGCATTTAGCAAGCTGTTGTATCTGTGTTAGTGTAAAGCCCTCTAACTGAATCGGCAGCCCTACATTAAATGGAGATTGTCTCAGCTGTAGCGGCACATAAATTTCGGTTGAGTGAATCACAATCAGTCGTAGTTTTTGCCAGATCCGCAGTCGCTTTGCTTCTTCATACCAAGAGCGAAAAAGAGGCAAAACATCTTTAGCAACTTGAGGATGCTCAAATAGCTGATTGACTTCATCCAAGGCCAGCACAAATGGCTCATTAAGCTGCGCTAGCAGGTAGTCTTGAAAATATAGGGTGCAGCTAATTTTAGCGCCAATATCTTCATCCCAATAATCATCTAATTTGGGCTGCAGCTGGAGCTGAAGGCTGACGTTCGCACACAGCCAACGCAAAAAACGATTGAGATCACTCAAAATAGCTTTATCAATTTGCTCCAGATTTAAGCTAACAGTTCGATATCCCTTTTTGTTCGCATGACTTAGAACCCTTAGCAGCATTGAGGTTTTACCCATTTCTTGAGGTGCTTTAATCCGTACTAAGGCACCGGGTTTCTCAATCTCTTGACAGGCAAATTTCTCTAGTGGTATACGCTCAACGTAATAGGGAGAATCCATCGGTACCGAGCCACTGGGGTAGCGAGGCAGCTCATTTGAGGGAGGCGATGTACTCCTGAGAGCCTCTTCATGTGTTGTGTTATCGGCTGTTGCCTTTTCCGAGCGAGCAGCAACAGAACGAGTAACCGCTGATTCAGAGGTGCCTAACGTAGGCGGCAGTTGTTCACCAGCAGTTTGTGATGTAGCATATGCCTCGATTAGAACCCGACATGTCTTTTTCGTTACACGCTGTCCAATGAGCTTAGATAGTCTCTTCCACAATCCGGGCGCAACAACATTTGTAAAGTAATCAGGACTGTATTCTGCCTCCAGTGCAATTTGCTTATAGGTCTGATACTGCCAAATGCCTCGTAGAATCGTAACCTCTGTAGGTGTGAGAGGCCTATGCTGACTCTCGATGAGATTTCGATTAAGCAAATTTATAACTGAGTCAACAGGCATTAGACGCTTCAGGCTCCTGATATATTAGTTGTTAATGATTACCTCAATAGGATGGAGATACCACTGCCATTAAGATGCGTACTATTAGTAAGCGCTTATTAGGTTTTATATTAGCTTTTGAGTGGGGTTTTTAATAGCTTTTGTAGTTGGTTTTATGAGTTTGTGGGTATAAGTGAGAACTTAGTATGAAATGTAGATAGCGCACTTTTCCATCTTTAGCCTTGTTTGTCAAGGATGTTCATGTAGTTGGTTAAATAACGGCAGTGTGTGTTCGCATACGGCAGCCAAAGTATTAACCAAATCTAGCTATAGACCTACTCAATTTTATCAAAGTAGGTCAAGGAGACTGGTGCGTTCTATCTCAGCTCCCTTAGCCAGTTGTTGTGAAGTCAAGATGAAAGTTCTCGCCGTACATTCTGTTTCCACGACGACGAAGTCTGCCCCCTTAGTATGTGCTAAAAATTCTGAAAAAGAACAGGCTCTTTTAAACCTACTGGCCAAAGGAGAGCGTGCCGCCTTTTGGGAACTCTGGAACATACATCAAAACTATCTGTACGCGCGTTGTCTGATCTGGATGGGTGGCAATACTTTTGATGCCGAAGAGGCGCTTAGTTTAGCCACGCTGAAAGCATGGAAAAAGCTTCCAACTTATGCAAGGAAAATTACCAATCTCAGAGGTTGGCTCAATCGATTCACCCATAACCTTTGCGTTGACTTACATCGTCAAAAACAACGTGATTCAGTCGGTATTGACAACATAGAAGAGGCCCAGTACTCCCTACCATTGTTTGTACATACTGAAGCCGATAATCCAGAAGCAGTGCTGCTTCAGAAAGAACTTACAGATTATCTCTACCATTGCATTGAAACGTTGCCAATCCGCTTGCGACAACCTTTAATTCTCCGGTATTACGAGAATATGTCTTGTATCCAGATCGGAAATGCTTTGTCTGTAAAGGCAAATACCATATCTAAGCGGCTGCAAGAGGCAAAAGTACTACTTAAAAAACATCTTTCACAATATTCTTCTGGCTTAAGCACGTCCACAATCCAAGATGCCTTATGGCAACCAGCAGGGCGGGACTCTGATGAAGAGTGGGAAAGCACATCTAGTCAACAGAATAAAAATTTTGAAAAAATAAACTATAAATCAACTATTACATGTCTCGAAAATTTGTCTCTAAATTGGTTAAACTCTCCTCAGAGTTTGATGTAGATGCGACTGTATATCTGGCGCTTGACCAAAGAAATACTCGACAGGCACAAAAGATTACTACGCTGAAAAAATATGTGGACAAGCACCCGTCAGGTTGGAAAAAACGCTTGGAGTTAGCTGAATTATTGTATGAGACGGGGCAGTGGGCAGAGGCCATAGTGGAATACAAACAGGTTATTAATAGGCAGCCTCAGCTCATTCAGGCTTATATTCAGTTGGGCAAAATTTTACAGTTCATGTTTCGTGAGAAAGAGGCGATCGCAACGTACAGAACAGCCATTACGTTCACAAGTTACGATGCGACAAAACACTATTTACAGGGGCTGGTTGCCGATTGTCTTCACGATAGGCTAGGTGCTATCTCAGCTTTTCAAAAAGCTGCCAACAGTGATCCAAACAGTCTCATCTCATGGTTGGCATTGGGTAAAATGCAGATGCTAATAGAATCTCCTATTGATGCGCTTTCTAGCTTTGAGCATATGCTATCGATTGATCCCAATGACTTTATGGCATTGATCTATAGCCATGACTTATTGCTTCATTTGGGCAACTATTCAGAAGCAGAAACCCGACTTAAGAAAGCGACTAAAATTGCCCCGAACGATATTCAAACGCTGAAGCGCAACCTTGCTTATCGATATCGTCAAAGGCTGGTGAATGAATCAGCTGGTAAGCAAACGAAACAGCTCCTTAACACTTTAATGACTCAGGCTAATGGCCTACCAGAAGCCCACAGCCTACTGGCGCGTTATTACATTTTGCGTAAGCAGCCCCAAAAAGGACGACAGATGCTTCAGCGTTGTACTGAAGAGCAGGCTCATAATCCACAGGCTTGGTACTACTACGGCCTGTGTTTGCAATCATTAGGGGAGATGACCGCTGCTGCTGAGGCGCTCTTAAAAGCTTACACCTTGTCTGGAACCAGATGCGATCGCGAAATCTATCGAGCCTTGTGCAACGTACTTCCATCGTTAGGGAAACAAGAACAAACACGCGAACTCATGACAGAGATGCTAAGGAAGTTTCCTGAAAGCTGGAGCCTATGGGCACTGGTGGGTAAAATTTTAGTTGAGCACTTCCAAGAGATTGAGCTGGGTTGCCGTTATGCTCAGCACGGCGTCTCCCTACAACCTAAACTAGCCGATGCCTGTTTTGCACAGGGTAGAGTGCTAGCGTTAGCAGAGAAGTCTAGCAGTGCAATAGCAGCTTTTAACCAAGGATGGGCGTTACGATACCCAGGTAGTCAAAGTTTAAACGCTATTTCCGCAGCTACTTGGATGGGCGAAAGTCAGCAGAAGCTCGGTCAGCAGAAAGCAGCTCAACGTTGGCTCCACTGGGCAAGTGAGCAAGCAGAACGCCTACTGGCATACCATCCAGAAAAAGCAAAATATTGGTATGAAAGAGCCCAACGAGCACTGGCATTGGATAGTAACGATTGACCACTGGAAAGTTCTACAAATGGAAAGTTCTACAAATGGAAATCCTATAAATGGATGGAGCCGCAATCAGGTCTTTTCGGCTTAAATATTCACTTGCCCTGAGTTAACTGCATATCCTCTCTATGTGATTTGTATAGTGTGATATCCCTGCTTGATAGGTATTATCATGTCAGACACCCATATCCCTTCTGTCAGAGACCGTACGGGCGGCATTGACCGCACGGATAAAGACCATATGAGCTGTTCAGCTCGTGTCGAGTTTACAGAAACCGAGTTCGAAATTCTAAATAGCGATCGCTGTGCACTCTTCACTCAGCTCGCTTTTAGCGGGCCTGGGTCTGAATGCTATGGCTACGATGGCGATGGCTATCTAATTTGCAACAGAACCGACTTTTTAGATGGCGGATTGATTAGCGCTGAGGAAATAGCCGCAGTGGGCGGGGAAGAACCAGATTCTTTCGATGGGAATGTCTTTGAAAGTGATTCAAAGATCAATAGTGAAAGCAACGACCCTGATGAAGAGTGGATTGACGACGACCCTGATGAAGAGGAACTTTAGTTTGAGGGTAGTTGAGAGAGAATATCGAACTTTCTGTGATGGGTTTGCTGAGGGTGAGGTGGCCGAGGGCGCTGAAGGTGGGGATGATAAGCATTAGCGCATCGAAGTGTTGTCTTTTCCTTTTGGTTTTGACAATATGGCTCAAGCACAATGCAAAGCTGGCCAAGGTCTCGACCTATTCAAGTCTCTCTTTAGAATGCAATAGCCCTGGCGTATGAATCCTGGCGCTAAAATCGGGCGGCTAATCGAGTTGCTAATGAAATCGCACCCATTGCCAACAAAAAGCTAACGACAAAGAAAATGTGCATCTGTCCTTCTGTAACGAGTGCTAACGCAACACTGGCGATCGCGCCAACCCAAGCCGCCTGTTTCATGGAATTAATTCGTTCATAGGCTCCTGAGCACGCCTGACAAGACTGCGTATGACGCTCAAACCGAGTTGGAATAGATGTCAATGCGTCTTGACTATCTAATGGTGCTTTAGCTGTTTCACTACCCACATACCAAGGCAAATCCTTGCCAAAATTATCTAACCAGCGTCGATGTTCCATCACAAAGGCATCACACGTTTTTAGTGGGAAGTACACCGACTTAATTGATTGCCCCGATGTTTGGAAGAACCGATCCTGCGCTACGATAAAGTTTAAATCCTCCTCCAGAATTTTGTTCTGCCGTAAATGTTCTAACCAGCGGGGTTTGAGCGTAAAAGGTTTCTTGAAGAAGGTGCCATAGCGCCTTACTAAAATTCGACTTTTTCCAGGTTCTACAGGCAGTGCATAGAGCCCTAACCCCCCTACGATGCCATAGGCTGGATTGGAAAAGTTGTAGTGCACCAGCATAGGCGCATGGAACGTGAGCTTAGTCCAGGGTGCCTGAGGGCGATCTGCCCGGCGAAAACGACCTTCAACGCCTTTAATGGAAGTGGCTAATATCTCCATACTCAGTGGAGCCGCATCTTCACGACGAATATTTAGCTCTGTACCATCGTGACTGATATACACATGAGCTGGATCCAACAAATTTTCCACTAGAAAAGTGTGGTCAAACGGGAGATCTGTCGCCGTATCTACCTGAAACACACCGTCTGTTTCAAGATCTTCAATAACAGGCGGTGCCTCAGGTGAGGGTGGCGTATTGCTGTCCGCCCAAACCCAAATAATTCCTTGTTTTTCTTGTGCCGGAAATGCACTGGCCTTAGCCCGTTCAGGAATTTTGGCATTTTCTAGTAGGTGGGGAATATGGAGACATTTTCCCTCTTGTCCAAACTGCCAACCATGATACAGACATTCCACTCGACCGTTTTCAAGACGGCCATCGGAAAGCTTCGCCAAGCGATGAGGACAACGATCTATTAGGCAGACAAGCTCTCCTGCCCCATCTCGAAAAAGCACGAAAGGCTCAGCAAAAATTGAAAACCCGTAGGGCTGATCCGCAGGCATATCCACCGCAAAGGTAATGGGATACCAGCAGGTACGCCAGTTTAACTGGGGTTCCTCATTCTGAGTGAAAATAGGCTGTTCAGTCTTGTACCCAGAAGTCACCATAATCAATTCTGCGAGCCTTAATTTCTCGCTCTTATCAAAGCAATGGGTCTAAAACCCCGCCCTTTTAAGGCGGCTTTATGCCAGTAGTCTTGGCATAAAATATAATACATCTATGCTAGTTTAAGAACTCAAAGTAAAGGCGAAACCTTTGCAGTTCGCCGCAATCGACGAGGCTGTAAGAACTGCACAGTTTGTGCAGAGCCTTGCGCTATTGGATGGATGAAGAGCAAGTGAGCAAGTACGACTTAAACAAGTTGTGCTAGCAGCTCGCAAAGGAATTCCCCTTTGCGGCTGACTTGAACAGTATGGCTAGATAGGCCAGTGCAGAACGTGCATGGTCTGCGCTCAGCCGATTCTACGAAAACTGAAAGAAAGGGATAAAGTCTGTTGGATGTCCTAAGTTTAAGAAGTTTTCTCGCTCAGTCGAGTACCAACCTTCTGGCTGGCAATTGACAGGGCCAAACGGTTTTTACCTGACGGCCTTGATGAGTGCGCTACCGGGAGAGTCGCTCTCGATTATTTTCATTGTCGTCTACGACTAGCAGATGTCTGAAACGAGTTTTCACTTCGAGCTAGCTGGGTTCGGCTAAGAAAGTCTCTATCTTGTTGATCAGACGCTTTAAATCGATGGGTTTGGTGTCGTAGTCGTTGCAGCCTGCATCGAAGGCTTTAGTGCGATCGCTTGTCATGGCATGAGCGGTTAGGGCGATAACTGGAATCTTCTGGGTTTGTGGATCTGCCTTTAGGGTGCGCGTTGCACTCCAGCCATCGATGATTGGCAGGCTCATATCCATCAGAATCAGATCGGGTTTCTCCGCGATCGCCATTTTGATGCCGATGGCTCCATTTATGGCAATAACCACCTCATACCCTTTTCGTGCTAAGCGACGAGACAGCATATCTCGATTCATTTCATTGTCTTCTACTAGCAGAATTTTGGACATTGTTTTAGATATCGTTCTATGGCTTATCGATGTTGTCTCGGTAGATAGTTGTTTGGTGGACAGTTGTTTTGGTAGATAGTAGCTGTTTAGACAGTCAGTTTTCTAAGCTGAGACTTCTACCACCTCCGCGTTGAGGGCGATCGCTATTCGGCTGTGAATTTCTGCCAGCATGGCCTGACGGTCGTAGGCCCCCTTTTGGTAGATAGTTGCAATGTGGTGATCAATTAGCTCCTGGCGCTCTGCGGAGGAGAGATCTTTCGCCGTAATCACAATTACTGGGATGGTCTGCCAGTCCGGCGTTTGTCTCAATCTATCGAGAAACTCGAACCCGTCTATTTCAGGCATCATCAAATCTAACAGGATAAGATCGGGCCGGTAGTAAGGCATCTGTTCTAAAGCCATGCGCCCATTTGCTAGCTTAGCGACCTGCCAGCCTTCTTTTTTAAGCTGTCTGCCCAACATTTCTCTATTGTCGATGTCGTCTTCTACAATCATCACTCGTGGTGTTTGGACCGTCGTTCGATATTTTTTTAAGACCTGTAGCAGACGGCTGCGTACGATTGGTTTGGTTAAGTAGTCTGCGGCACCTAGCGTATAGCCCAGCGTTTGATTCTCTAACAGGGTGACCATCACCACAGGAATATCAGCGAGCTGAGGATCTTCCTTTAAAGTGTTCAGCACACTCCATCCATCCATCTCTGGCATCATCACATCTAGCGTGATCACCGCCGGATTGAGTCGTTTTGCAAGGGCTATCCCCTCAGCGCCACTCAGCGCGGTTTGCACTTTTAGCCCTTCTTGGGTTAGAAACCGCTTTAGTAAATCTGCGGCTGCTGGGTCATCATCAATCACTAAAACTAGATTCTCTAAATCTCCTAACCCACCTGTGCCCAGAGCACCCATGTTTAGCTCATCCGTGTCTAAGGCTTCTGGTATGGACGCCTCTGACTCCGTAGAAGAGGGTATGGTGACTTGGGCGGGTAGCCAAAACGTAAAGGTTGAGCCGATTCCGGGCTGACTTTTAACCTGGATATCACCGCCCATCATCTCGCAAAACTTACGAGTAATAGATAAGCCCAAGCCTGTTCCACCGTACCTGCGCGTGGTAGAACTATCGGCCTGTGTAAAAGATTGAAACAGCTTTGCTTGTTGTTCTTCGCTCATGCCAATGCCCGTGTCTTGGATTTCGAAGGTGAGTCGGTCGGTGGAGGCCCAGCCTACCTGTGCCGGGTATGACGGCGGCTGATCGGGAGCGGGGTGACGTCGTACCTTGAGTGTGACGGTGCCTTGGTCGGTAAACTTGCTGGCGTTACTGAGCAAGTTGAATAGGTTTTGGCGTAATTTAGTCACATCGGTGTGAATGTTGCCTAAATCTTTTGGATAGTCTGTGACTAGCCGGATAGTTGTTCCTTCTATGGGCGGATTGATGTGGGAAAGAGGCGGTAAATTTGTATGCGATTTAGCTGGCTGCTGAACTATTTTTTCTGCTATCAGTGGCTGTATTAGTGATACCACGTCGTCGAGTACTGTATTGAGCGAGATGGTCTCTAGGTAAAGTTCCATGCGGCCCGCTTCGATTTTAGAGAGATCGAGAATGTCGTTGATTAGCCCCAACAGATGCTTGCCAGCACCGCGAATCTTTTGCAGGTCAGGAATCATGCTTGTTTCTTCCTGGTCTTCGGCTTCTTCTTTCAGCATTTCGCTGTAGCCAATGATGGCATTGAGTGGTGTGCGCAGCTCGTGGCTCATATTAGCGAGAAACAGACTTTTCGCTGTGTTGGCTTCTTCGGCTTTGACGCGGGCTGCTTCGGCTTCTTGCATACTGTTGGCCAACTGTTGATTGAGTCCTTGTAGCTCGTGTTCAGCCTGGGTGCGATCGCTGATTGCACGGTGGGTTTGATTCACCATGCTCTGAAATGCCTGAATCACCTCTCCTAGCTCATCGAGATGCCCGTTCTTTAGCGCATCTTTCTCTGGAGATAATGTCAGCAAAGGCGTAGGTTTAAGCTCGCCTTGATCAATGGCTTGTTCTGCCGCTTGTAATCCCTTCCTCAAACTTAAGATTGGCTGTAGCACCAGTGGCCCCAGTGCAAACATGGTTCCAGCCGTGACAAAAAGGCCAATAATTAAAACTAACCCAACAATCCGCCAGAAAAAGGCCGTGACTGCGGGCTGCACCGATGAAGCGTCTAGCTGGGCAATCACCACATAATTTTTTCCCTCTAGGGTTTTTATATCCCATGCCACGCTGTAAGTTCGTGCTGCTTGATTTAGCAGGCGACGTGATTGGACCTTTTGAGAGGTTTCTTGAGGGGCTTCTTGAGGCGTCATATCCTGAAGGTCAGCAAAGGCTAGCCCAGGCGATTCACCAAAATCTGAAATGGTTTCTCCGTTGGGCGTATAGACCTTAACGCCTAGCAGATGAGCATCCAATAATAGGCTGCTTTCGGCAGCGCTCAACTTCTGGCCTGATAGTCCGGATTCTTGTAAGCTTAGCCAAGGCTTTACTGAGGCAAGACCTACCTGTTCTAAATCGTCTAATAGCTCTTGTTCTCTACGCTGGTAGGACGGGACTAAAATAATGGCTTCAATAACGACCAAAGAGAGAAAAACCCAAAATGCTATCTTGCGAGATAAACGAGCTTTGAGGGGGCTGATTAAGGATTTTAGCTGTGGGTTAATCATAGAAAAGTACACGAATAAATATTGTACGAAGGAGTATTGAATGTGTTCTGTTCCTAGCCATTACCAGTGATTGATTTGAGTGTCGCCGCGTATCCAATTGGCTAAGGCTTGGTCGGGTTTAGCCAATGGTTTTGAATGTGTATATTCGGTAGAGTGGAAGATACTGAAATTAGGTCTCTTGGAGATAAGAGCATACCCGCCCAGGCAGAACCTACAGAAACAGCTCCTTTTTCAACATCTCTATAAGGGGGATGCTGCCCATGATTACGGAAGCGAAGAATTTTCATGAAATAAAGCCTCTTAGTATTTTCTGTAGTAATTGCCGTTCAAGCTAATGTTTCAGTGCCTTAGCGGATGGTGAGCATAAAAGAGTATGTATTGAAGAAAGTTAGCAACCAGTCAATCACTATTAATCGCAGTTGCTAGTTGCTAACAGCGTTAGGAAATCAAATAATCTTAGCGCCGTGGGCAACAATGGTAGAAGACGCTGTTGGGCTATGGGCTATGGCTTCACTAATGTGGGTAATGTCGCATCCACTGCAATCCGCAGGGTGGGAGTGAATGCATCTACGTTACCTAATACGTCACGGGTTGCAGCTACGTTACGGGTCGCATCATTTGCCGCGCCCACCAAATTCATTTTTGCAGTCAGGGTCATTTCCTAATCCTTATGTGTTTCATGCTGTTGTATTAACGCTGTTTGGTATACGAATTCACACAACGTGCGTTTTGTATAAAACAGCCCTGTGTTGCACCTATGGGAATATACCGAGGAGGTTAGGCAAAATATGCAGCGTTCAGTTCTGCGGAGCAGAAATTAAGGGCGCTCACTTTGTATCCCATAGCGCATAAGCCTATAGCCGAGAGGGTTATAGGCTTATGCGCTATGGAATTTTTGTTTACACAGATATTTATAGGAAAATCCTTCGAGGTTTTGGCTAGCGGTTCAAGGCTGCTAACCCAATTGGATTAGGATTTGAAGCGAGCGAGAAGTCGCGTTTTTTTGAGTATATGTAGTTTAGGGTTCAGGATGGCTGCTGTCACTGAAGGGCCGTTTGGAAGTAATGTCGATGTCGATGGTTTCGATGGGATGCAAGCCTTCTGTGACAGGTTTGCTGAGGGTGAGGTGGCCGAGGGCGCTGAAGGTGAGGGTGAGGCCCACGCCTGCGGTGGGATCTGGGGGATAGGTGGGGGTGCTGGAGAGGAACTGATACTGGCGGAGATGGTGGCGGGTGGTGACGGTTTTGGCTTGGTAGGTGGTGGGTGGATCGGAGGTAGATGGCTCGGTGCTTGATGGCTCGGTGGTGTTGTAGCGTTTGATCAGGGGGTCTTGGTAGGTGAGAAGGATGCCGACGATGAGGGAGGAGAGTTTTTCGAGATCTTCAGGAGATTGGGTGTAGAGGTCTATGGAGAAGGTTTGTTGGAATTCTTGAGTGGTGGCTAGGACAGGAGCGGTTTTTTCATTGGCTTCAGGTTGAGCTGGTTGGCTGGCTAGCTGGCTGATTTGTGAGTTGCTGCGTTGACTGGATTGGAGGGGGCCAGGGTAGAGGGCAATCAGCGGGAGGTTGGCTTGGGTGGGTGCGGTGATAGGGACTGTGTTCCAGGGAGCTTCAGGGAGGGGGACTGAGTCTTTTAACTCGGACTGGAGGGTGATGGTGATGGCTGTGAGGAGGTGGTAAATCACGGGATTAAACTACCTCAATAAGCGGTGGGGTGGTGATTTTTTCATGACCATTAGCTTGTGCAATAGCGGGTTGAGCGCCGGATTGAGATTCACTGCCATTGGCTGTGGCCAGCTCTTCTTCAAGGACTTGGATAGCACCGTTGATGCGTAATAGGGTGTCGCGCACACTAGATTGTTTGGCTGCGAGTTCGGCAAGAACCTGTTGACCCGATTGGCGTTCTGTTCTGAGTTGTTTTAGACGATTTCTGAGTTGTTTTTCCACTGTTAATCTAAACAAAATTAGAATCTAAACAAATTTATTTTTTAAGCAAGAGCAGGCGAAGAATTTATAGTTCTTAAGAGACAGTTTGCGGTGAAATTTATGGGAAATAGAATTCAGGCTCATGCTTTATTTTTCGGTTCGATATTACTTAAGGAGCGGATAATAACTGGTCGATACTATTCGGGCGTCTGTGTTGTTGGCCGCAGGGAGGAAAAGTCTTTCATCACAGGTAGAGCGACCCTGTACAAAGAATAACGAGTATTGTTTTATGTTCCAAGGAGACTGTCCTGAGACGTCAGCTATTTCAAATACACCACCGGTATTTTCTGGACTATGCCTTGATACCAAAGAACGCTGAAAGTTGTTTTCGTTGTCAGTGGATTTCTTAATGTTAACCCACTCTGTCGCTAAAATTGAAGTTAGAAGATTTTCGGCGGAACCATTTAGGGGGACTGTATTAATCTTGTCCCAGCAAAAAACTGAGACTATATCTCCAAATTCAGCATTATTAAGAATCCAATCTGCCCAACGATTCCAGTTGTCTCTATTGTCTGAAATATTATGATTGGCGATTTGTTTATAACCCGTTTTAGGATTGAAAATCAATGTATTTAGACCAGCTTCCAACTCAGGCGTGGTATACAAGTCATAACTAGAAAAAACGCCCGTATTATTTGGCTGATTAGCAGTACCCGTATCACTCTGTTGCCGCTGAGAGCTTACTCTCATATATACTGCTGCAGGATCAGTTCTGAAACGTTTAGCCACTGCTTTAACCTTTACCGGAATACCGGACGATTCTTCGCTATAGTCTAAAGCATAGGAAACACGAGCTTGTATGGTGATAGACAAGTTTCTGATCCTGTGCGTGTTTTTGTTTTCGTATAAAGGTCCAGACGAGATATCTCCAGCAACTTCTAACGTCACTTTCGGATGGGTTGTGCCAATGCCAACATTGCCATCCTTTTGAACGGTCAGCTGCCAATCTTCCCCATTCCACAAGCCAAGCTTGTCCTCAAACCCACCAACAAATCGATTATCAGAAATCCATAGGCCGCCATCATCACTATTCGATTTCAATCGACCATTCACTTGTAGGTCAACAGTTTCCCCACCTTTCCCCGCAATGTCTAGTTGAATATCAGGGTCGGGGTCTTTGCCAATGCCAGTTGGACCCTTGATGGTAAGTGCCTCTTCGATGGTGAGTGGGCCAGCTAGGGTCTCTTGCCCTTGCCGATTAACTTTGTCAGTCTCCAATCGGGCAACTTCTTGCATGGAAGCATTCCAGTCGGCAGAGAGAATAACATCGCCTGGTTTTTTGTCGTTGGGGGAAAACATAGGTTAATGACTCCAAAAGTGAGAATGGGTTCAAAGAATAAGGTTGATTAGCAAACAAGAGCGGATTTAAAGGAGACTGTCTTTAGAAAATAATCTCCCAAACCAATGTGAGCTTAAAATCTTCAGTTTTGCTAATGCTGGGAAACTGCACTCGGTTGTACATAATGCCGCCCGATTCAGCGTTAAACAGTCCGGCCTCTGTGAGGTTATGAGGATTTCCGTTTGGCTGGGTGGCAGGTTCTGAAAAATCTAAATCAGCACTGAGAATAATCTTTCGATTGGTGTGAGGGGCTGCTTTTGTCCCGGTATTAATATCCATCACATCTTTAGTGATATCTACCTTTTTGAGTTTTTTGCGGAAAATCTCATTCTGTAGCTGGGTATCTACATCTGGTTCTACGGTTTTATTGCCCGTGCCTACCGCGATGTAGCGAACTGGGTCAATCTTTTCACTCAAAAAAAGCTGAGCAACCAAGTCTCTTCCGGTATACACAATCGAGTTGTTGGCTTGGGTAGTGCCGATGGGATTGCCCGCTCGGTCGAAGGCGTGGAGGCTGAGGCGGCCGCGCATGTCTAGGGCATCGGAATACTTCATGTGAATGTCTCCTGGGCGATGAAGGTTGGCGAGGCGGGGCTACTCTGTGAGAAGGCTAATGCCTATGGCTACGCTCAGCCGCCTTTTTTGACTGTGTTGAGTCTATTGAAAAGGGAATTAGCCGAAGTGGTTGCCGGAATCGAAACCGGTATAGTCGAACATGCCTGCGGTAGTAAAGCTATCGGTGATGTCATGATGAAGGCCGTTGGGGTAGGCTTCTTGGTAGCTGCCAATGTCAAAGTTGGTTTCGGTCATAGTTTGGTTTTCGGTAAAAGGCGATCGCACGACACCCATCTGAGCAGTGTGGATATGTTCTTCACGCCAACGTTTTTCATAAGCAACTACTGCCATCACCCCAGCCGCTTTAACCTTGTCAAGGATTTGAGGAATTTGGCTGCGAGGATGGTCACCAAACTCACCAAACTTATCGGTGTAGCCGGGAATATCCCAAGGCACTTTCACCCGAAATTGCCCTGGCGATTGTTGGATAAAGTTTGTTTCTAAAGACAAAACATAGCGACTCGCTAACTCAGGTGAAAGCACATCTGGAGACGCTGCCATAAAGCGTGCCTGACCAAATTTAGATTGATTAAAGCGAGCAGTGGGGAGTGCTTGGGTCGTAGCGTCGAGTCGAGTTTGTTCGCCTGCACGATCAAAAAAAGAAAAATCAAACAGACTTTGATCCAGCTTCCCTACCGGATTCTCAGAAACTTTAACCTCTATACGCCAGATAGACTCTCCGGTCGGAAGCTGAGGTGGTAACCCTTGAGAAGGCAGAGCCGTCCCATTTAGCAAGAGCTGCCCATCAGCAGAAACAGTAAGGACATCATTCACTCTCAGCATTCCGTTGAAGTCAAAAGAGGTCAAGTCGAAAAAGTCTCGTGTATATTTTTGCGTTGCCTTAGTAAACACTCGAATAACACGCAGGCTAGTCACGGGTAGTAAAGCTGAAGACGCATCGTCGGCAGGCGAATTATTAGTAGGTAGATTGCTAGCAGATAAATCGCCAATTACCAATTGAAAACCCATGCGGGTAGGCACAATATTAGGATTGTTGAGAGTGAAAGTTTGGGCGTGAACAAAGGTGACCGGATTGGCAGGGTCATTGGCAGCCGGATCGGTATAGGGATGTAGGGTAAATAGCTGATTAGTACGCTGGGGAGCAAACTCTTCTATGGTGATCTGTTTTTTCGCCTCCATATCCGCTGCTGTCTCGTCAAAAATCCCCAGATTCGCAGCCACAATATCTCGAATGCCTTGCTGAGTTGCGGCCCCCTGCCGGAGCACTTTGATGAGGGCTTTGAGCCGCTGACGATAGGGATCGACTGGCTCTGCCAGCGCTTCGGCAGCGCTTTTGCTGTGATTGTCAAATTGTGCGACCTGGGCAGTCAGCCCTAAAGATTCTAAATAAAGGGTAAAGAGCTGATCGAGATCGCCCGGATGGTCGCTACCTAAGCCCTGGGAGGCGTCATTGTCAGCAGTATCTACGAAGTGCGATCGCATCACCCGATACAAATCTGTTTCTGTTTGTTCTAGTAGTTGGCCAAACACCTCCACCAGGTTATACAGCAATGCCCCCTCACCTTCCGTTGCATAAAAGGCAGGCAACCGCTTTAAGATAGCTTGTGTTTTTCCGGTAGGTTCCATAGGGCCTAGGGGGTGAAATATCTACGATGTAAAAGAGATCGCAAAAGAAGGCATTAGGCGGGTCTTCTCAAATGGATTGACCTCAATCGTGGTGCCTGCGATGCGATTTTCTGTCAACGCTGTGATGTCTTCGGCAGTTTCTGCCAGCGAAACTTGAAAATCGTCAGCTTGCCAATCTACCTGGAGCACGCCCTTTATCCCCTGGGCGACCTCTGCCATCTGCACCAAGTCCACATTTTCCTCAGGCTTCAGTCCGCCCAAATAATCTTCTACCGCGACTCTGACCTGATTTTGCAGCGCTAGTTTTTCTGCTGCGGTCGCCGTTAAAGACACCATCAGCTGCAGTGCACCATTGATGTTCAACGTCTGGTCATAAATAAACAAATTTCTGAGCTGTGCCTGCTCTACAAAGCTCACCTCAACACTGTTTCCATCAAATGCGGTCAGCGGTTGCCAAAATTGGGGTAGCAGCATCACCTCAGCAGCCAGATCATCCTGAAAATTCGCCTGAAGCGCATCTCGACTGACCATTTCCCCAGGCGTTAGCGTGCCAAAATAATCTTGAATGCTCTGTTCAATCTCCCGGCGAGTTTCCGCTTTTTGACTGTCTGAGTCACCTAAAGAAGCTGCTTTCACCTGAACATCCACAGGCAATGGCTTCGTTTCTGAAGCTACGCGAATATGGCGTGGGACAATTTTCTCTAATACATCTACGCTAAGTCGATTCGCAGTTTCAGACTGTACTGATGAGACCCAAACGTCTCCTTCATGGCGGTAGCTTACTAGCTCAGCTTTTATCACATCGTTTGCTAAGGCCGGTTCTAGCAGTTGCTTGGTGAGCTGCGATCGCAACAATGGCTGTCCCATCCGCTGCTGACTCAAGTAGCCAATAATACGCTCTTGCAAAGCGGTTTCTAGGGCTAGCCGAGCCTCGGCAGAGACTCGCTTACCCGGCACCAGCTCAAGCTGGAAAGTCGCATCCACAAACACGGACTGAGCAGGTTTGATCAAGACATAAATGCCCGCAGCCCGCACTCGGTCTATTTCTTGATGCAGTTGTTCCAGCAGCGCTTCATCTTTAAAGTCTACGCCATCAACAAAGACATCAATCACCCCAAAGTCTTGGAGCACCAGCGGCTCTACCGACTTTACGCTTAGTGCAATGTCAGTGTCAGCTATTGTTATTTCTGTTGCGAGTAGCTGGCCTTCTGTTGCGAGTAGCTGGCCCACCATGCCACGGGTTTGGGCAATCACTTCCACCACCTGTTCCGTCGCGTCTCCCCCTCCCAAGGTGACGCTGGCAAGGGTCGTAAACCGACGCTCCCTGTTTGAGTCGGGGTTTGAGTCGGGGTTTGAGTTGGGCGGCGTGAGGCGTAAGTCTGTTCCTTTCGGCAAGGTTATCCGACGGTCACCTTGCCATTCAATTTCGACCCGGCCCCGCGCATAGTGAAAGTTTTCGAGCACCCGGACTTCGCTCACCCCTGGCATACTCAGCAGGGCATGTTCAATGGCGGTGGTGTTGGCACCGCTGGCGGCAATCAGCGCTGTTTTGGCGCGATCGCGCAATTCCTCATCGGTTTCTCTTTGCTTACCCACAAAGCGCACGGGCTGTTCATTGGTAATGGCTTTAATGCCAGGAAGCGGCTGGGGCATCACCTGAATGGTGTCAGCAGCCGTGGCCTGCGCCTCACCCCGATGCACGGCCTGCACCCGCACCTGTACCGTTTTTTCTGTTTCTAGTAAGGCCGCCGCTTCAATGGTTTCAAACGACTTTTTAGGCGTCTCTTCCGTATCTTCGGCAGTGGTGACCAAAAATCCCTTGGGGATATCTATCACCTCATCAATGCCTAAATCTCTCTCAAAGGTGACCAGCCCCGTGGCATAGTCCGGCTCGCCACGCTGAATGCCCAAAATCGCCACGACTCGATCGAGCTGATAGCCGGGCGCGGTATCGACAAAGGCCGAGAGATACACCCGCTCCATTTGCTCATACAGCAGTGCCAGCTCATAGGAAAACGATTCGTACAGGGTGCGAACCACGCTGCCTTCGGCAAAGTCAGTGAGTGTGGGCGGAGTGCGATCGCGCATTCCCGCCACAATCTGGTCAAATTCTTTCGCTTTAAAGGTCATAATTCTCTCTCTCTTTACCCATCTCTTATGCGCCTAAGTTATGCGCCTAAGTTCAACGAAAAATCCAACGTTAGGAGTGCCTCATCATCAATCGGCTGGACGGTAATGGTCATCACTAAGGTCGTGCGAGCCTCTATCGTGGGAGACTGAGCCGTTGGCTGAAACTGAATGTCAATAATTTCTGAAATGCGCGATTCCTGGGCGAGGCTTTCTCGCACGTATAGCTCAGTGCGGGTGCGGGTGCGCTGATTGTTCAATTCTCCAATAAGCTGATAGAGCCGTGAGCCATAGTCGGGGTGGCCTAGTGCGGTGAGTTCACCTTTGCGGGTGTGCAAACGGTTTATCAGGGCCTGTGTCAGGTTTTCACGGCCATTAACCACGGCCAGGTCTCGCTGCCGATTTTGCAGATCCACGGTGTTACGGTCAGTGGTGACCTGGTTTGTTTGTCGTCTGGTGAGGGAGAGATCTTGAGAAGCCATCATATGTCAGTGCCTGAAGCCAAAGATAACGATGAAAAGCTTAGAAAAGCTATGTTGGTATAGCCTATTGGTATATACACAGAGGCTTTAGAAAATATGCAGTGTAAATAGATTAAAATCCCATTTTGCGTTTAATCTCATCAACGGTGTTCTGAGAAAAGGTAATATCGGCGTCGGAAAGATCCAGTGGGCCTGCAATTTTGCCATTGCCGGAGAACGTGACTTTATTAGTGACCGTGACTTCGCCTGAGACAGTGACATTTCCTGAGACGTTGACGTTGCCCGATACGGTCATATCGCCTGAAATAGTGGTATTGCCTGTAAGGGCGATCGCGCCAGAGGCATCAATTTTCACTTCTGCACCGCCAGGTGCCTGCATCGAAACCCCCTCAGCCGACACCTCAAAAGTAACCGCCGGATTCCCAACGGTTACCGTGAGTGGCTCAGATACCGTTAAGGGCGCAGTCGCTTTCACACCTGCATTTGAAACCTGTAGCGCGTTGGCTACTTGGAGAGGTACGGCTGAGGTCACGGCAGTATCTGAAACGGTTAGCGCATCGACATCTTTGGCCGAAAGAACAACGCCTTTGTCTTTCTCCAGCCGGACTTTGACATGGCCATCATGGGTTTGATCGGGGCAACCGGCGTCGGTGCCATTGCAGTAGCGATCGCCCTCATGGGGTTCGACGCGGCTGGGCTGATTGTTTGGGCAAATAAACAGCTCTAAATAGAGTGGATCGCTATTGAGATCTTCTTTAATCGGAGCTGTTTCGGGGACACCTATATAGGTATAGTCGCTGTTTGCGCCTTTAATTCTAGCCATGCTTTCACCGTTTGTTGTGTGAGACCCGATTGCGGATATGTTTTACTGTGTGGTTTCTTTCTCCTATCCCACTTTTGTATTCCTCAGCTTGGCCTGAATAGAATTAAGTTTCTCTAGGGGCACCATAATCGGACAGGGGGCACCTAAATTCCCCACGTGGGTATGGCTGCTGAGGATAATGTCATCACTGTCTGCTACGGCATTACCCGGAGCGCGCCCGCCCAGCTGCACCGAGCCGGTGGTAGCATCGCCTACTTTCACTGAACCTAAGCTCTTTACGGTGACATTGTTGCTAGCGGCATCAAGCGTAATGCCGCTGCTGTCTACTGTAATTTTGCAAGTGCCATTGTCAATGGTGACATCTCCACCAGAGAGGGCGATGGTGCACTGTTTATTCTTGAGTGTAATGTCTCCATCTTTTACTTCTACTGTGCTCTTTTCATCTTTACTGGCCAGGGTGAGCACGCCTTCTTGATCAATTTTTAGGCTGCCGCCTTCAGTGAGGCTGTGCTGCAATAAGAATTCATTTTCTTTATTAATGGGAGGCTGATCCGGATCGTTATAGAGCCGTCCGATAATAATGGGCGCATTAATATCACCCCCCACAAAAGTGACCAGCACCAAATCGCCCACATTGGGAATATTGACCATGCCCATGTGGGGCGTGGTGACGGGCACTTTGCGCAGCTCAAAGTCTTGTCCATCGGGCTGTTTTTTGTTCTTCAGCTTGAGCGAACATTGATAGTTGTCTTTATCGCTGCCGCTGGTATGGGGAAACACCGCCGTGACCACCCCTAGCTCAGTGGTGTAGATTTTGCGGGCCTCCTGTGCGGCCACCTTTTGCATTACACCAACAATTGAAGTCATCAGATCTCTCTCCAAGAAATATCGGTATAAAATCCACGAAAACGGTCGAGACACTGGGTCACGCCAGTCACTTTAAACGTGCCATTCTGGCTAGCTGAGCGCAGATTAGAGAGATTTATAGCATCACCGAGGTGAATGGTAGCGTCACCGAGAACTCGACTTTGACCTCGTTTTTTTGCAGTAGCATGCGTGAGGGTCGCTTGAGCAATCTTGCTGGCGAGCGCTTGCGTCCGTGCGGTTGGGTCAATCATACTCATTCCCATTCGAGTGTTTTTTCCGGCGACGCCCTTGACTTCTTTTTTGCTCAGCCAAGCATAGGCTTGATTGCCTTGCCCTTGGCTAGCCGGACTCTCACCATATACAGCCACATCGGTAATACTGGGCAATGGTTGCGTTTGGCTCAGGCGCAAAAGATTTTTGCCGTAGGTGACAGGGTGGGTTTTCATCGCTTTGTATTTGGCAAAAATGATCTTATCGTCGGGGTCAGCATAAAAATCAAACCCGCACTGCAGCGCCAGCTTGCTGATATGGTCGTATGCGGTGGTGCGATCTCCCAGCGCATACACTGGAAAGCTGAGTCCATTCTCAACCTTTTTCAGCACCAGTTTCAGTTTCTTTTTTGCGACATCTGTCACAATATCCCCCGCTGTTGGCTGCTCATAAATTTTGTTGAATCGCGTTAGTGTAAGTGGGTAGCAGGCAGAAATTGCTTGAATAGTCAGGTGCTTAATGCCTGTTTCTACAGATTGAACAATACCTGTAAACACAGTTCCTAAACGGTTTCCATAGCCGAGCTTAACTCTTACGACATCCTCAGGGGTGACTGTGATATTTTCAGCCTGCCCTAAAACAATGCGGCAGCTATGAAGCGGTATATCCAGCGCCATTTGGCACCGAAGCGCCATTAGGAATGGCCGATCGGTGGGGGTATAGGTCGTTGTGCCCAAGCTGATTTGGTAACTGACAGGCTGCATAGGTGTTGCTCTTTTACAGTGGCATCGCGGCAACAAGTCCAACAAAATCATCGCCTACTCGCGCTAACCCTGATGAAATTTCTTGATCAATTGCCTCTATTTTTTGAAAAAAAGTATCAAACAATCGACCAATGCCTAATTCGTCGAAAAGCTGAACAATTTTGTCGTACTGCTCATTTAAAGGGTCGGCAATGAGCGCAATGGGGTCAAATACCGACAAAATGCCCAGTAGTTCTTCCTGCACTAAGGTCACTAGGCTTAAGAGTGGTTGAGTGTGGCTAGCTTCAAGGCCAGGGGTGTTCGCGACCTGCCAGCTAACACCCTCTATCCCGACGATATCGCTAGAGCGACCGGTTACCAACGCCCGAATGGGAACCTCTAAGGACCTATCGGGGCTCTGTTGCAATAAATTATCTGAGATAGAATAACTCAATCATCACCCCCTGATTATGCGGCGACCCCGAAGATTTCGTTGATGAATGAGATCTGTCCTATGACATTTCCTTTCTCAGCATCTTTGATCTGCCCCTTGCGAATCATGTTCATTGCCTCATACCCTTTGAGCGCTCGTCTGGCCGTATTGAATGAGCCAAATCCCAGACCAGGTTTGACACGCCGTTTTATAAATCGGTGGTCCTGTTCCACCAGATTGTTCAAGTACTTCACCTGCCTAGTTTCTGTCGTTTCAGACAGAGCTTTCTCTGCTTTCAGTCCAGCGATTGCAGGTGGATAGGCCGCATTCTTATCGACAGTGATGACTCTTGGTTCAATGGTGTGAGAAGCATTGAGCACCTTGCTCAGGAAGCGCTTGGCTGCTTTGGCATCGCGCTTGGCACTGAGCATGAAGTCCAGGGTATTTCCCTCAGAATCAACGGCTCGGTAGAGGTATTTCCACTTTCCTCGGACCTTCACATAAGTCTCATCCACCCTCCACGAATCGTTGGTGGGCCTGAGATACGGGCGACAGCGCTTATCCAGTTCGGGGCTGTAGGCCTGTACCCAACGGTAGATCGTCGTGTGGTCAACCTTGACACCGCGTTCCAGCATCATTTCCTCTAGATCCCGATAGCTCAGGCTATAGCGTAGATACCACCGCACGTTCAGCAAGATCAAGTCTGATTGGAAATGACGCCACTTGAAAGGCTTTGAGGAAGTCATAAAATGCTGACAAGAGGCGCGACGGCACCTTAGACTTCCCTGCGTTGGCATCGCCTCGCCTTCAGATCTCTACGAGATCGCAACGATCAGCATTATTTGCAACACAGCCGGGCATCGTTAGCCGGCCTGAAACGCCTCTTACTCGGGTCAAACTCCAGCAGCCGGTGAATCGTCGTCGCTTCTTTGCCGGTGACTTCCCCAAGCCGCTGAGCTGCCCGCCCGGTGGGAGAGGCCAAGGCAATCGACTTACCCATCGCTTTCCATAGCGCCACAATGGTGCGCGTTGTGAAGGTCTTCCCTGTTCCTGGCCCACCTGTCAGAATGCAGAGCCGTTGACTTGCCGTTAGCTCCACTGCCTGCTGCTGCTCGTCAGAGAGCGGCATTCCAGTTGCGGCGATGAATCGCTGTATCCACTGCTGGACTCTGCTCATGTCCACATCCACTGGCGAGGCCAGTAACGTCTCCACTCGCGCGGCCAGATTCCGCTCTGCCTGATAGAACGGTGGGGCATAGCAAGCAACGCGCTCTGCCTGTGGCTCTAGCATCAGTTCTTTGTCCCGCCCCATCTGGGCAATCAACTGCTCTAGCTGCTGCGGGTTAGGCTGATGCTCTTCTAGTGTGAGGCACTTGACGCCGCTAGTGACCAGTTCCGCCTGAGGTAAGAAGCAATGTCCGTCTTCAGCAGCCTGGTTGAGCACATGCACCAGGCCGCTGCGATAGCGAAAGGGAGAGCCGGGTTCAATACCTAAATTGCGGGCGATGGTGTCAGCCGTGATGAAGCCGATGCCATACACATCTTGAGCGAGCTGGTAGGGATTGTTGCTGACGACTGAGATCGCATCCTGGCCGTATTTCTTGAAAATCTTTACTGCGTAGGTCGTCGAGACACCGTTCCCCTGAAGAAACAGCATCACCTCTTTAATCACCTTCTGGCTTTCCCAAGCCGTCTGGATCATCTTCACGCGCTTGTGTGCAATCCCTGGAACTTCCTGCAATCGCTCAATTTCTTGCTCGATGATATTGAGTGTTTCTAGCCCAAAGTGAGCCACGATGCGTTTTGCCGTGACTGGCCCAACGCCCTTAATTAGACCGCTACCTAGATACTTCTCTAATCCGGTTAAGGTCGCAGGCTTAGTCTCGCGGTACTTGAAGACCTGGAACTGCTCGCCGTACTTGGGATGATTGCGCCATTGTCCAGTAAGGTGCAGCGTTTGACCCGGTTGGATATTGGCGAAGCTGCCGGTGACGGTCACAGGGTCTGGTGTACGCGGCACTTTAAACCGAGCCACGGTGTAGCCAGACTCGGTCGAGTGAAAGGTCAGCCGGTCAACGACGCCTTGGAGGTATTCAGCGGGTTGCTCGCTCATGCCTTGAACGCCAGACTCGATGTAGTACTTGCGTCCTATTTTAGTAGAATTGGCGTCAAGGCACTGCTCTGGACTTATAACAGCCCCTGCTTCTTTTGCTTCGCGATCGCATCTTCAGCTGCCCGCTTCTCTGACTTCTTCTTGCTTGATCCTCGACCTTCTCCATAAAGAACACCGTCTACGTAAACCCTAGAGTGGAATTCAGGTGCATGAGGCGTTCCCCCTATCTGCTCAGTGACATATTTAGGAGGAGCCTTTGCGCCATTGCCTTGCACAAACTCTTGCAGTTGGTTCTTTGGGTCGATATTAGAGCGAGTCTGTTGTGCGATCCCCTCACGAGCACGGACGGGTGCGATGTCTTTATCCACGCCTTTGAACAGCTTTTCTAAGAGAGGCCGCACCGCTTCAATATTGCGGTTTTTGTCCAGGTAGTAAGCTCCGACGACAGCTTCAAATGTACTGCTAAGAAGACGAGGATTGTGATAGCCCCCCTCTCGAATGGCCCCCTGTCCTAGCCGCATCCTGAAATCTAATCCGACTTCAGTGGCAAACTTAGCGAGCTGCTTCTCATCTACGAGCGATGCTCGCTGCCGGGTCATTTCATCTTCTCCCATTTCACCTTTGAGCTGATAGAGATACTCGCCGCAGACGAACGTGAGTAGGGCATCGCCGAGAAATTCCATTCGCTCATTGTCGCCATTTGCTTCAGGATTTTCGTTGATATACGAGCGATGGGTTAGTGCCCGACGCAGAATCGTTTCATCTTGAAACTGTAGGAGCTTATGCATGTTTTCTCACCGAGTTAGTTGAATTTGAGTTGAGTGAGAAGAGCCGTTTAGGTGGATTGAGACTATTGCCACGGTCTCTATTACAAGGGACGCAGGCCAGCCGCAGGTTCTCTAAAGAGTGAGAACCGCCTTTACTTTGCGGCAGTAAGTGATCGAGAGTCAGTTTCTTAGCAGGTAAAGCACACTGGCACCACCAACATTGCGATCCGTAGTCTTTGAGAAGGGAGGTCTTTTTAGATCTCTTCCGCTTTGGGGACATCGGCATATTGAATTTTCCATTTACTACTGTTTTTTGTAGTAACAGAACATCAGATGCAAGCAGCAGTACACGCTTCTTCGCAGGAGCGTGCTGGCTTAACACCTATGGATCAACGTCTCAAGCGTACTATCTCTAAGCCTCACACCAGCGCAGCCCCAGTAGGCTGATCCAGCGTTTACCTAAAATAGAATCTCTTATTTCAAATAAACGCCAGACCAGAATACTGGGGTTGCATTAATCTGAGGAACAGAAATAGTGCCCATGAGACGAACATCTAGAAAGTGATATTCGTTACATACCTCCCATCGAAGCACAGCCAAACTGGATCGTCAATACTGCTGATGGGGCATCAATACTAATTGATTGAAGCGTTAGTCATTCTCGACAATTAGCAGAAGCAGCGTATTTTGGACTCTTCTTCAATCAGGTTTCCTGCCTCGAAATTCGCTTCCTTCATAGTGGGAAGGTGCTTTCTTCAACTCTTCTTATCAGAAGCTCAAGAGCCGTCAACGTTAGGCTAATGTCAATATATATTCATCAACTTGTTTCCATCTAAGCGAATGCTGTTCATTCTTAGTAGACGGACTCCAGTTGTTGTCCTTAGGCGGCATACCAACTCTAAAATGGATGGTGATCAAGTCTTCGTTGGATAAGTTAGCTATCTGATGGGCGTGGCAACGATCTACAAAAACGCGCTCACCAGCTTTCAAAATTGCTTGCGGCTCGCTTTTGTCCTGAGTTGCTATCGCACCTCCTTCAAAAGGAACCTTTCGTTTTTCGCTCTCCTCGGGTGTCAGCGTCCAGTAGGCCATTTCCCCACTGACGACCTGAATTGCATCTAGAGCGTTGCCATGATGATGCATTCCTGCTATTTGACCAGGCTTCCAGCCAATCACGTAGACTGAAAGCGGATGCGTTTGAAGAATGTGTCTACGCTGATAGCATTCCTCATCGAAAACCGCAGACCTCTCTATGAACGTCGATGTTAGATGAACAGGTTCTAAAAAGTCTCGAAATCCTTGAAAAGTAATATCGTCTGGAGGAACACAACTCAACTGATTGAGTAGGTTTTGAAGCATCAATGTGTTGGCGACGGCTTCGCAGTCCATCGGAATATCTGATTGATTAGAAGACTGGTCGCTCCAAGGGCCGGTGATACCGTCAGCTTGCTCAATCCAGTATCTGAGATCTGGATCGTGAAAAGTTGCATATGATGCAATTTTTGCAGCAGCCTTACGATTTTTCTGCGACAA
>JBGCGG010000076.1:0-10924 GCA_045110585.1 Phormidesmis sp.
ATTTGCTGACAGCTGCTGCGATGAACGTCGCGCGGTTATCTGACTGGCTTGATGGGGTTCCTCATGCCAAAACTCGGACTTCTCGATTTGCAGCGCTTAATCCGGCTGTTTAGGTCCTGCTTTGACTTCGCCAACAGCATCCGTTACTACTCAAACCCCTAGATTGAGAGCGTTACCACTTCCTTCCCCGCTATGTCTGATTATGAAAAACAGGCTATTCAGTTGGATAGTCGTCTTCAACGCTAGGATTCAGTACATCAACTCTAGCTGTATTGATAGATTTGCCACCTCGTTTCGTCAAGGTTTCTCTTAACATATCCATCCATGCAAACTGCATAGCTCCTGCTTGAAGAGCATCTGTCCCCGAAGCGTTGCTATTACTTCCGCCAACGTATACCTCCGGCATATCAATTTTCATCTGCATAAGTGCCTGGCTCCAAGCCTTTTCTGACTCTATTCTGGCGTATAGGTCAGGACTTAGTGTCATGATTCTTTCTTTCAATTCATTTATCTCTATGTTCTTTCTTTTCTCCTCATCCTGAGTAGCCATCTCAAGTCTTTGCTTTTCTGTCTGGAGATCAACATCGTCTTTCAACCTTTGAGATTCCGCCTCAGCTTGCGACTTTTGAATAGTTTTTTGTGCATCTAACTTTGAGAGTTCTAGTTCTCTTTCAGCTTTGAGCTTCTCTGCCTGAGCCTTAGTCTCCTCTTTCTGCCTAGCTAGTTTGCTTCGTAGCTTCTCTGTCAGCTCCTCTGTCTCGATAGTTTGACGTTCTTGCTCTGAAATCTTTCTTCTCTTCAACTGTTCCTCTAACTGAGGAGGAAAGTCAGTGATATTTATAAAAGTACCGAGAGCTTGTACACCAGTCTCATTGAGCGCTATCTTTATATGCTCTGCTGCTGCCGCCTGAATCTGTGCTCTATTTTCAAGAAAGTCTAAGGCTTCAAAATCCTGTGCTGAATTTTGAAAGTAGTTGTCAATCATCGGCCCGAGAATCTTCATAACAAGACTCTTAATAGCGTTATTCTTTCTCCTCGAAGAGGGGCGATTTTCTGTAGCCTCTGAGACATGAGAGCCGACTCTCAGTATCATTTTGGGAGCATCTTCAGCATTGATTCCAATAACTTGTGTTACCGCGATTCTGAAGGAGAAACTTTCTTGAGTACGTAGCTCTAATGTCGTAAGACTTGCATCGTAATTATCGGAAGGCTTATCATCATCTGACCACTCTAAAACAATCGCGTTCGTAGGAACAATCTCCACACTTTTCACCTTAGTGTTTATAGAGTATCTTCCAGGTGGCAGTGGCTCATTTTGAATCCCTTTGAATCCTTCATCTACCAATCGAGACACTTTTCTTGATGCTCTATCGGAATTCTGACCGACATAAGAAACGATTACTCCTACTTCATCCGGATAGATTTCTGTCATTGGTATCTGAAGAACTTGAACGAACCAAGGATTTAGACTCCAAGAACCCGCCTGCAAGAACTCTTCTTGCAATCCCCTATAACCGCCTGCGTCTATAAACCGCTGTCCGTTCTGAAAATTGCGATGGCCTTCAATGATAGGTCCAGCAATTTCACCATTTGGTAACGAAGCACCATCAAGAGTAGTGATGATTCCTAGATTACCTTCCTCAACCTTATAAACTTTAAGATCAGCGGGGTCTACGCCATGGGCGCTAGCATTGGCTGTGGTGACAACAGTAAACAGGTCTGTATTAATTTGATATTCGCCACTTCTTAGAATAGAAAGCTGCTTTCCTCTCTGCCCGCCATTAGAGATAAACGCTTGTGCATCTTGAAATTCGTTGCAGTCCACAGCTCTAGCAAGTATTCTGCCATCGGTTAAGGGCGCACCATCTTGAGCAATTATTAAGCCTATCTCTCCAGAAGGAATTCTAACGATGGGAGTCTTACGAATATTAAATAGAGCTGTATTAATCTGATATATTCCGGCCTTTAATACTGAAAGCTGCTTGCCACGCTGACCGCCCTCTCTTAAGAAGGCTTCTGCATCTTGAAAGCTATTGCATTCAACGAATGCTGCGAAGTTCCTTCCATGTGGTAGAGAGCGTCCATCTCGTGCTTCCACTAAACCAATCTCATCAGTTTCTATATGGATAAGTGGCTGAGGTTTAACTCTAAAGAAATCTGTGTTTATCTGATATGTACCAGGGTTAAGAATGGATATTTGGTATCCTCGTTGACCACCATGAGAAACAAATTTTTGAGCATCCTGAAAATCATCGCTATCTACGGATTTTCCGAAGTTCTTTCCAGGTTCTAAGGAAGAGCCATCCATGGCTTCCACAATGCCAACATGACCTGTATCGATACAAGTCATATCTCGAATCTTAACGGTGAATAGCTTTGTATTAATTCGGTAAGTTCCAGAGTTCAATACTGCAAGCTGTTTACCGCGTTGACCGCCTTTATCAAAAAAATCCTTTGCCTTTTGGAAATTGTCACACTCAGCAATGAACTTACCAAAGTTTTCACTTCCTTGCAGTGAGGCGCCGTCTTTCGCTTCTACTAAGCCTATCTTGTTCGAATCGATGCGAATAGCCTCTTCTTTCACCACTTCATATAGCCACAGAAAGCGCCAATGAATTCCAGGATTTAATGTCTCAGCTTGCCAGCCTGATTCGCTTGAGTATAAAGCAATCAAGTTTCTAGTTGAGCGACCGAATTTCTTACGTACAAGCCCAACTTCGTGCTGATCAATCCGAACGATGCCCGGCAGGACAATAAACTTCACAGTAACACCAACAAGGACAAGCAAAAATACGAAGCTTGGCAGTATAACTGCTTGTATAGCCGCAATCGAGGTGCTTGCAGGCAGAGTAATGCTCGAACCTATCTCATCATTCTCTGAAGCTGTTCGCTCATACGCAGACAAAAACTCTGTTTGTACACTATATCGAGATTCTATTTGTAGAGCTGCTTCCGCCGACATGGATTCACTGGGCTGACCTACTGGTGTGGGGAGATCGCCTACAGTCATTAAACCTATCAGAATAGCTACGTAAGATAGTCCTTGACGCTTCATTATAGTGTTGGGGATAAGGTGAGCTAGGCTTAAGCTCAATTTTCAGTGATTAAGCATAATACAGTTCGCTTTATAGGACACCTTATTCAAGAGTCACACTAAGAAGCTTTGATTTGTGACAAAATGAAAGACTAACGCTGTACCAAAATCAAGAGTTGAGCCAACACTCAATAGACCGAGCCAAAAAGCCTTTAAAGCTTGATTTCCATGTGTTAAACCAGTTAATTCCCTCTTCAGCACGAGGAAATCTCAATGACGGAAGGTGTCCCTCTGGAGCACCTGAAGAGAATATAAATGAGTCATATGATCTCAGCCACTCATCGTCCTTTCGCCAGCCAACGCATTCACCAAACTCTCGAAAAGTCTCAGGGTCAAATCTTCTTGGTTTACTATCTGCGTCCAACCAAAGCCTTAGTTGAGCGCTAAAGCCAAATCGACTGTCGCTAGCATCTCGCCATAATTCATCGAGCATCTGAAGATCTGAGCAGGGAAACCTTTCGATACTTTTAGGGGATAACCAACCGGCTTTGCTTTTTTTTGTTATCTGAAGAAGGATTGTAGCAGTATCTAAATCTGCTTTTCGCCAATTTTTCTTTTCTAGTGATGCAGTCAGTTCCCCATAATCTCCTAACAATCGATTGTTAGCCCCGTGGCACTCGCTTACAAATAAATTAACTTTCCTATGATGTGGAAACTGAACCTGAGGGGAGTCGCAGGGTGGCCGCAATGGGAGGTTGTGCATGCCCCTATTCACATTGACACGGTTCTGTTCACGAGCTTCTTGCTTTTTGTTGGATGAAGTTTTAGATAGGCTAGTATCTTCTTTAACGTCAAGCTCTACCCATACACGCTTAAGAAGTGCTGTGGGAAGTACAAAAGCAGAAGTAACGCTCGCGTTATCTCGACGCTTCTCTGCCGCAACTGCTATACCTATTACGCCTTTCAAGACTGAGTCCCAAACAGGCGCTCCGCTAAAGCCTTTCTCAATTGTTCGATGCTGAGCAGAAATGGCATCCAGCTGTATCCAGCTGTTGGCCAACCGATCCTGTAGAATTCCAGTCGCCCAGATTCCTTCAATATGTTCTTTGGGAAAACCTAAGAGCCTTACTTTATGCTCTAAAAAGTTATCTGAATCGATAAGTTTTAGCGGCTCTACGCTGTCGGAGAACGAGTCTACCGCTGTTAAGACTGCAATATCATCTCCTACGCTATTGGACGCAACAGGCACCCAACAGGTAACCCTTGCTCTTTTTTTCCTGCCTGGGTCTACAAAGGGAAAATCAAGCTCGATGAAATCTGAGGGTTTTTCTGAAGTGCTTTGTGGAACACCAAGTGCTGCTGTAACAACATGAGCGCATGTGAGAATAGACTGCTTGCCAACTAAGAAGCCTGTTCCTACGACTGTTCCTTTCAAGTGGTAAATCCGCACAATTGCAGTACGAAAAACCTCAAACTCCCTCTCATGATCACCAACTAGAACCATAGTATTTAGTCAGCCTTCGCTTTTGACCATTTCAGAGTGACCTCGAAGTTTACTTCTCCTCCGACGGAGGCAATAATAGCTCCCGCATCTGCGCTGAGTTTCACACCAAACTTAACTTCAACCTCATCAGCAGGCACATCTAGGTTCCTAAACTTAGATATTGTCGCAGAAGCAACTGGCTTGATCTTATCCAGTGCCTGCTCGAAGGTTTTTTTCGTCTGAAGTACTAGCTGGCCACTATCTATTGATACTCGTTCTATTGCATTGCCTGTTGGTTCATCTATCTCTGCCAGAAATGTAGTGCCATCATCCAAAGAAAATCGAGCGGTCACCTTTTCCATAACGAATTGCGCAATTGGCTTTTTGTACTTTCACATCAGCAAACAGCTCAGCGACGTAAGCCACTCCTAGCAGAATATCCTAACCTAGTCTCACTTCCTGAATTCCGATACCCAAAATGAACATACTCTGACTGCTGCAACAGCGGACGATCTCACCACCGCTCAAAGCAATGAAGATAAAGGATTCGTTGTCCTTTATCTTCATTGCTTTGAGCTTTTATTACTTGATGCTAGATGCAACCTACATCCATCGTCACTAAGCTCGGTGTTGCTGTAGCAGAGTCTCCGTCGGTGAAAGGTCATACTTCTCAACCATTGCTCTCCGCTTACCATCCCAGTTCTCAGGTAGCAACTGCTTAAACTCATTAGGCAGCAAGAGTGGATAACTCCCATGACCGCAGAGGTGGAGCCACTCTGCATACGTAGCCAACATCGCCTTCTTCTGACCAAGAGGAGCGTCTCTTAGAAACAGTGCTTTGTACTTGTCCTTTGTGTAGTTCTTTTTGAAAGTAGCTTCGCTTATATCTTCTACAGCAAACTCCTTAATCAAGATACGCGCCTTCTTCTTAGTCAGACAAATGCCATATATTCTCTGGTCGCGGACATCGAACCTAGATTCTTCCTGAATGTGCAGATGGCTGAATGGATACTCTATGTCAGTAGACAAAGCCATCGCGATCGCAAGATTGATCTTCTTCTCAGGATGCGTAAGCTGTTTGAGTACGCTCAAAGGTTCGTCAAAGACTGAAGACATCAATGTTTCCGGCGGTTTGCGGTTGGATTCTATCCTACGAACTAGGCAGGCCGATATTGGGCAGAATAAGGCTCAGTGCGTATAGTTCAGCACACTAGCTTTGGTTATAAGAGCTAATGAGACGACTAGAGACCACCAGAGAAAAGGAATGTGACAGCTAAACCATATCCGTACTGACGTAGTGTTACGGACAGTCGCCTGTTACATAGAATGCATGAGCTTCTTCTTCTAAGTTTTCGTGAAATCTACGCTCATTAGGTAAACTTAGCGTGTAGTAAGTAGCCAAAGACCTAGATTCACATCGCAAGAAGTCTCTGCATCTCTCAAGTCATCTTAGGTTTTCTCAGGTCGTCTCATATCGTCTTTTTCTGCTAATATAGGCATAGACCAAATCAAAGAAACAAGTTCTGCCCGAACGAATCTCTCATTCAGACAGAACTTAAGGCCCCATGTACGTTGATGTACATGGGGCCTTGAACTTTTAAACAATGAACTTCTTACCTAGTTAGTGAGCGTTGCTCTTCACTAGGTAATACAACAGCTTGAGTTGCTGCCCCTCAATGCTGTATCTCTGACGCACAAATACATCACGAGATACAGCAGAAAGATAGGCTTGTCTCAAGGCTTACGGAACATCGACATAGCGTCCTTCCAGCTTTAGTGTGACAAAGTGAGTGTCCAGCAAAGTACTGAAGCTATAGCCAGTGTTCATAGCCGTCAGGCCCAGAATCAGAGTCACACCGCAAAACAGCATGACAACTCGCGTTACGGACTTACCCATGGGGAATTTATCTCCATATAGCTAAACGAATGGGTCACCAGTTCCAACAGATGTCAGAACTGGCTGGAGAGCCAACGTTCACGCTGATAAGATTGGGAAAAGCTGTTTCACTAGCGACCAAACCAAAGAAACAAGCTCTATCTCTCTATTCAGAGCAAATCATTTAATCTCTTATCTAAAATAGTAGCGTACACGGAGTGCTTTTGTATCAAAAGCTGCTAGCAAGTCAGCACATCCAATGAAACTCATCGGCCCAGAAAGATCGACTATTAAAGCAATTATTATTGATATGCAAGCGATTTGTGTCATCTACGTCAATAATTAGATTTGAAGTAGATGTATTATTTTTTACCCTGCATTCCAAAACATAGTAAGCCGTACTGACAATCTGAATGTTAGAGAGTGAAGGCTAAAACTGACGTTGTTGATATGGGCTACCGCTCCATACCTCTGTCACGTTGCCGGTCACATCGTATAGCTCGTTGCACATTCATCGCTACCTTCTCCAGTACAGCGGTCAGATAGTCCGTCGCAGCATCTTTGCCTGCTTCTTGCTTCATCCGCTGTGCTGCTGGACTCGCCGTTAACACTTTGAATATCTCGATGACTTCTGGCTGACTGAGCTTGCTGCCCTTTCTGTTTGACAGAATATCTCTTATCAAACGCTGCGCTACTAGCAGGTCGCGCTGCTTTGGACTAGCCGTGTCTATCTGGCTGGTGATCGCCTCATACTGCCGCTTCCTGTCCCTGCGCTCAGCTACTCGCTCACGTCCGCTTCGATACGCTGCACTAACTGGCTCAAGCTCTTGATGGAGTCTATTAACTGCTGCTGCTGTGGCCGCCAACTGCTCAACGCACTCGATAATACCTTCAGCTGCTTCTCCAATTCGCTCGGCTTGCCGTTCTTGTTCTGCGGCTGCGCGGCGTTCCTCAATTCCTGTGACCACACCCCTAACATCTGTGACATAGCCTGCTGCGATGCGGTCTGCTCTTGCTGTTCTTTGCGTAGTTTGCTCACCTCGGTCTTGAGCTGCGAGATCTCTTCGTACAGCGGCGCGGTGGCCGACTGCAACGCGCTCTCCAGCGCAATCGCCAATGTATTCGGATTGATCTGCACCTCGTACGTCTCGGGTGGCGGCGGCGGTTTTCTGACTTTGGGCATTGGGGTTCACCAGATTGAATAACGAAAGGTAGTCACTCGGATTTTTCTTGGCAGCCGAGCGCTGCACTTTTTGGTAGAGCTTTTCTCTATCTGCGGTGTACAGACTCAGACCGTACTTCGCTCTTGATACGGCTACATACAGTCCTTCCTTACTCACGGTGCTATCGATGGTTGCTAGCACCCACTCAGCCGTCTTTCCCTGGCTGCTATAGGTGGTACTCACTAGCGCGTAGTCCAGATACTGCTGGCCGGTTAGGTCGAGCGTTGTAACTTTGCCGCTGGCATCTGTCAGCGTGGCTATGCCTTTGGCGTCTACTTGCTCTACGGTGACCAGCTGTCCGTTGCGGACGCCTTTGACCGCTTCGTTGCGCGTCCACCGCAGCTGCTCGCCTCTAGCAACCGGAATCTGCTGCACTTCGTAGGTCGTTTTATCGGCGCAGGTCGCTGGGTCAAAGGAGAAGGAGTCACCCTCTGGGCCTTGCAGCGTTAGCCGGTTGTTCTCCAGGTCTTTGGCGATGACGCGGTACTGCTCTCGGCGCTGCATTCCATAGCGGTGGTAGTCCTTCACGGGCACGACGACATCGTTCAGTTCGTAGGCGCAGGCGTACTTCAGCTGCGCAGCTGTCCGGTCACGAGATCGCAGTGAGCTGAGCATGAAGCTATCCGGGCTTAAACTACCTTCCTGCTGTAGTACTTTGCGCAGCTCTGCGGTCAGCGCCAACCGCTCTACGTTTGTACCGCTCAGTATCAGCGTCTTTTCTCTGGTTTCGACGGGCAGGCTGATGTAGTCATGCACGATGGAAAGATGCCGCTGCTGTTCGCTCTTCTGCTCATGCACCATACCCGCTCGCTCTAGCTGCGTCAGTCCTTCGACGGGTTCACCGGCTGCAAGGCAGACAACCGCTGTTTTAAGGGCAGCGGTCTTCTGCCGACGTGACTCTTCCAGGTAGCAGGTTTTCATTCCGGCTGACTGAAGTGAACGGAACGGGTTTCCGGCTTCGACGGCGGAGAGCTGGCGGGTATCTCCGACCAGAATGACACGGGCGTTGTTGGCTTGTGCTTTTGTCAGCAGAGCGTGGGCAGCTTTGGCGCTCAGTAGTCCGGCTTCATCGACTATCCAAATGGCTTTTTTTGAGCTGCGATTGGTGTCTTTGCTGTGCAGCAATCTAGCAACGGTGCTGCTTTCGATATGGGCTTCTTCAGAGAGGACGTTTGCAGCCTGGGCGCTGGGGGCATAGCCGGTGACCTCGTAGCCTTGTTCTGTCGCAAGCTGAGTCAGCAGGTTGAGGCTGTAGGTTTTACCCGCTCCGGCTACCCCCTGCCATGCCATGAACTGATCGCGGCTGGTGGCCGTATCAAGGATGGCTTTGTACTGGCCGACGGTTAGGGTGGTTTCGTTCTGTGTGAGTCGGAGGACGTCGGTTGGTTGGGAGATCGCACTGGCCTGGTTCTGGCCACTTTCCATGATCGCAATCGTGTCCAGCTCGCGAAAGATCGCACGCTCTGTCGTAAAGCGATCTTTCGCTGCCACCAGGCCAGCGGTTGTCATGGCAGTTTGCAGCTCGGCAAAGGACTGCTGGCCGAGGTGATGTTCGAGAGCGAAGCGTTCGGCTTTTTCGCGCTTGAATACGCTTTCTCGTTCGGCGGCGTGGGCGATGCCTTCGGTGGCGGATTGGAGAGCTTGGGCCTGGGGTTTAGTGGGGGTGTTATCAGGAGCTATTTCTGGGGTCTTTTCTGGGTGATTTTCTGGGACAGCGGGCAGGTGAATTTCGCTGTTTGAAATCGCTTTTTCCCAGCCCTCTAGGAGCACTTCTCTAGGGACAGTTTTCTTCCTCAACCGGGTCGCTAACGTGGCCTGTTTTTTCTGCTTCGGATGCAGCGGTTTGCCGCCTTGTTCTTTCAGCGCAGCCTCCCACCGCTCGATGTAGTTTTCTATCTGTTGGCTGCGCGTACTGAACAAATCTAGAAGCGGTTTTTCGTAGCCTTTACACTCGAAGGTACCATTCCCTTTCGGCTCGATTTCGTAGCCTAGCTTTTGCAGTTGATGGGCCAGTTCGTTCTGATAGATTTCGCCAAGCAGTTTGACGTTGTTCAGCGCTTCGTCGTTGCTGATACTTTGCCACTTGCCGTTGGGCAGTTGGGTCGCGTTGATGACGACGCAGTGCGTGTGCAGTTGGGGGTCTTGTTCGCGGCTGGTTTCGTGGCGGAAGGTGGCGGCGATGATGTTGCCGGTGGTGACTCGTTCGCGGATGCCGGGGCCGCGTCTAATTCGGGTCTGCGCGTAGCGGGTTTCGAGTACGTTTAGGGCAACGCTGACGGCGTTGTCATGGGCGGCGATCACGCGCTTATCTTTCTGGATTAATGCGGCGATGCTGACGCTCTTGGGAGCGCTGAAGGTGTAGTCGGTTCCGGCGCGATGTTTAGTGGGATCTATCTTGCGGTTGTGCAGTGATTTTCCGTCTGGGGTTTGGCCGTGCAGCAGCTGTTGGAAGATCTCTTTATCGACGGGGCCGGTGAGGTGCAGTTTTTGTGCGCCTTGGCCGTGCCAGTGGCTATCGCTTTGCTGGTTCGGATCGCCTCGCGTGTAGTAGTCGTCTTTTTCATAGTAGTTTTCCGCCTGTGCGGCACTCACGTTTGCGGTGCTGAGCATTGAGGGGGCTCTGAGAAGGATTTTCGTTTTGAGGTAGATACAGTAATGGTTTACGGCGGTGCGCGTCCCACGCTGGGAGTTATGTCTGAAGGGCTTGCGCAGTCCACCCCGTTAATCACGAGTTACAAAGCTGTGTATCCAGGTATGGAGGGGTGGGCGTAGCGGCTATGACGGGATGTTTTGAGGCTGCTCTGTAGGCGGGTCTGCTTTGGTGTATTGCTGACGTTGAGTAAGCCCCATAGTCTAGCGCAGGTTTTTAGTTGTTGGTTTTGTCGTTAGGGTTGTGATTGATTTTGTAGCTGGGTTTGATGGCACTTTCTGTAGACAGCTTAGATACAGGGTTTAACAGGTAAATAGAGCGGGTGATTTGAGCAGATGAAATGAGCAAGATTTGATGATGTTTATCGAACTGCTTTGCTACTGATGTAGATGCGCTTTTTGCTACTGCGGATGAGATACAGCCCAGTAGGTGGCTCAATCGTTGATTTAGCCTATCAGACTGGTTTGCTTTGGGTTCCTCGTTTTACACATCTACGTCGGGTCTTCATCTTCTCGGCATATTTGTTCAAATTTATACACAGGTTTTCTTGCGGATTACGTATGCAGCCGTAGAGTGTTGGACTAACGCTCTTGTGTTGTTTTTCTTTCTCCTTTTTTCTATGGCTGAACAAACTTATTCCAGGCAACAGGTGGAGTCC
>JBGCGG010000077.1:0-87670 GCA_045110585.1 Phormidesmis sp.
CGTTCAAAATATTAGGGGAAGGGGCGAGAACATAGAAATTGTCCGTACGATTATTGATTTAGCCGATAGCTTGGATATGGGCATTGTTGCAGAAGGCGTTGAGACCGAAGGTCAGCTAGAAGGACTGCGCTCTCTGGGATGTCGCAATATTCAAGGCTTCTACTTCGCAAAGCCAATGACACCTGACGACACCCTTCTGTTTATTCAATCAACGAACCAATAAAGGCCCAATATCAGCAGTGTTTCTGGAGATAGGGTGCTAGTTGACAACTAGACAAACAAAAAGCTCGATGAAGCGAAGAAGTTCATCGAGCTTTTTGTTTGATTTCTATCTTGTCTGATGTCTAACGTATCTGGATGGATGGCTAGAGGCACTTACAATCTGCTCTAGCTTCAACTCAGTCTAGGACGCAGACACAGGCTTCGTGTAAGTTTTGGTTGCTTCAGCTGTCTTCGTTTGCGCCGGTGCAGCAGGCTCGACAGGTTGACTATTCTCAAACCCAGCTTGATTACCTAGTGCGAATGCAACGAGCCAACCAATGATGAGCAGAGCTAGAACGATTGCCATTATCTAAGATTCCTTTGATCAGGTAATAAACGAGTAGGTACGATGTGCCCCTGCTCCAGAACCGCACACAAACTTAAGTTCGTTAAGAAGGATTCGCATCTGAATCTACTTTACCAAATGTAACGAACGCAGACATCAAATGTCAATCTGAATGTCAATGAGCATAAATACTCTCTCCGGTAAAAAATGAGGGAAGAGAGTATTCAAACCCATGATTTCAGGATCTGGAGCGCGTCTGAAGTATGTTCATTCTTACGGCCTAAGCTCAGTTAAACCGGTCTTTTTGAGGGGCATAAAATTTTATTTATGCAATCTGCATAAACAATTCTCTTAGGGAAATATTCTGGCAATATTTCTTTATGAATGCGGATTTTTCAGGGCTTTATTAGGTAATTAAGCTTAGTGTTATGCCTGATTTGGATTCGTGCTGAGCCGCCTTAGGGTGTCTAGGTGGGTGATGGCATAGTCAGCATGGTCTCGAAATGGAAAGTTGCCTGCTGGATCGAGGTAGACGGTGGCTACGTTGGCATTTTTTCCTGTGATCAAATCAAACCGATGGTCGCCGGTCATGACGGCTTCGGAGGGGGCGCATGACCACGCGCTGAGGAGGTTGAGGATTCCCGTAGGTTCTGGTTTGGGCGGGCAGCAGGTGCGCCCGAGAATATGGTCTGGATGGAAGAAGTCGGAGAGGCCGCAGGCCTCTAGCGTGATGTGGGCGATTTCTTTGGTGTTGCGGGTGAGGATGCCGATTTGCTTGTTCTGTGCCTTGAGGGCGCTGAGGAGATCTGCTGCGCCGGGTTGAGGTGTTGCTTGGCGGGCGATGTCTCGCTCAATGTTGGCCAGTTGGGTTTCTTTTGCTGCAATTTCGGGCGGGGAGAGTTGGGCGAGGGCTTCAAGGATGGGTTCGTTTGGCGGTAAGCCGAGGGCGCGGCTGATGGCCGGAAAGTCGTGGAGGCTTTCAGTGAGGGTGCCATCCATGTCGAAGATCCAGGCGGTGCGAGTATTAAGGATGGGAGGCATGGGCGAAAAGGGGCTTTGGGTTGGGGTAAACGTGCTTTGAACGGCTGTGCTCAGTTTGTATAGGCAGTGAGTGGAGTTGAAAGGCGGTGCGTGAATGGTGATGAGTTCAGCGTAATCCATACAGCGCGCCTGATAAGATCGGTATCGCCTTATCAATTGAGAGCACCACTGGGAAATCACCCTGGGATTCAAACAAGAGCCAGAGAAAACTTATGACTACGATTAACGACAATTACCTGAAATTAAAAGCGGGCTATCTGTTTCCTGAGATTGGCCGCCGGGTGAAGGCTTATACGGAGCAGAATCCTGATGCGCCTGTGATTAAGCTAGGGATTGGGGATGTCACTGAGCCGTTGCCAGAAGCTTGCCGCACTGCCATGATTGATGCTGTCACAGAGATGGGCGATCGCTCCTCTTTCCGTGGCTATGGCCCTGAGCAAGGTTACTTGTGGTTGCGTGAAGCGATCGCTAAAAATGATTTCCAAGCCAGAGGCTGTGACATCGATGCTTCCGAAATATTTGTCTCTGATGGCTCCAAGTGTGACTGCGGCAACATCCTAGACATTTTTGGTGATGACAACAGCATTGCCGTTACTGACCCTGTGTATCCGGTGTATGTAGACACTAACGTGATGGCCGGTCACACCGGTGACGCCGATGACAGTGGTAAGTACGAAGGCATCACTTATTTGCCCATCAGCGCAGATAATGACTTCAAAGCGCAGATCCCTTCTGAAAAAGTAGACCTGATCTATCTGTGTTCGCCTAACAATCCCACTGGCGCAACCATGACTAAAGATCAGCTCAAAGCTTGGGTGGATTATGCTAAGGCCAATGGCTCAATCATTCTGTTTGATGCGGCTTACGAGTCATTCATTACAGATGACAGCATTCCTCACTCGATTTATGAGATTGAAGGCGCTCGTGACTGTGCGATTGAGTTCCGTTCTTTCTCTAAAAATGCGGGCTTCACTGGCACTCGTTGTGCGTTAACTGTTGTCCCCAAGACGCTAACTGGCAAAGCGAAAGATGGCTCTGATGTAGAAATTTGGCAGCTATGGAACCGTCGTCAATCCACCAAGTTCAATGGCGTTTCTTATGTAGTGCAGCGTGCGGCTGAAGCGGTGTACTCCGAGGCGGGGCAAAAGCAAACTAAGGAGTTGGTTAGCTTCTACTTAGAAAATGCTCGCATCATTCGTGAAAAGCTAACCGCAGCAGGTATTCAGGTATATGGCGGTGTCAATGCACCTTACGTGTGGGTGAAAACGCCAGACGGCCTCACTAGCTGGGACTTCTTCGATAAGCTGCTCAATAGCTGCAACATTGTGGGTACGCCTGGTTCCGGTTTCGGCGCAGCAGGCGAAGGCTACTTCCGCATTTCCGCATTCAACAGCCGCGAAAATGTAGAAGAGGCCATGAAGCGCATCAGCGAAAAGTTCACAGCAGTCACTGCTTAGTCCGAACAATTGCCCAGTTAGCTTGGCAGTCAATTAGCTGGAGACTCAATTAGCTTGGCAATGGATTAGCTTGACTGTGCGTAAACGGGGAAGTGGGTAAGTTATTTATCCTGCTTCCCCGTTTGATGTTTTGAGCTACAAATTCAACTGTTCCATCATGTTTAAAACGTTCTGATGGCTTTCGGTTCGACCTGCTTTGACGTATAAGTCAGCTGCTTTGCGAAGATCCGTGCGACCGCCTTCACGATCTTCTAGGGCCACTTTGATGAGGCCACGTTTATACAAATCAGCAGGATCTTCTGGATTAATTTCTAGTGCTTTGTTGATATCGGCGAGTGCGCCTTCTGGGTCGGGGGTTTGCATGAGAGCGCTGGCCCGGTTGGAGTAGGCGCTGGCTTGCCGACGTGGGTCGCCGCCGATGTCTTCGCTGAGTTCGATGGTGCGGCTATAGTCTTGGATGGCTTGCTGGGTTTCGTTTTGCTGCAAGTGGATGTTGCCGCGCACAGTGTAAAGCGATGCGTTACGAGGATTGATGGATAGACCCTGGTTGCAGTCAGCTAAGGCTAACGTGAGCTGTTCTGTCGCAAAGTAGGCGGAGCATCGGTTGTTCAAGACATCTGGGTCGTTGGGGTTGACGTCTAAAGCTTGAGTGTATGACGCGATCGCCCCATCCCAATCTGCTGGATTGCTAAATGCTTTGATTTCACCTTTTAAAATCAGCGCCACTACAGAATTGGGATTGATGGCTAAGGCTTTCTCTAGCGTGTTGAGTGCCTGCTGTTTTTCGCCACTTTCGTAAAAATCGTAGGCCCGGTTTATGAGCGATCGCACATGATTTGGATTCACGATCAGCGCTTGATTGTAGTCATCCACCGCGCCTCTTTTGTTGCCTAATCGAGACTTGGCATAGCCCCGGCTGGAATAATCGCGAGCGGTTATCGCTTCTAATTTACTAGCGGCTTGCCAGTCTTCTCTCGCCCCTGCTTTATCACCCAGTTCCGAACGCCGACTGCCCCGATTGACGTAGGCAGGAATCGAGGTCGGGTCGTTTTTAATCGCCAAATCTAAATTTTGCACGGCTTCTTGAGCGTTGCCCTGCAAGACATTGACTGCTGCCCATTCTTCATAGGCTTGGGCATTATTCGCATCTATGCGCAAAGCGCTGCGATAGTCATCGATTGCCTGGTCGTATTCCCCAATTTCGTAATACGCATTGCCGCGCTCCACCAACGCATTCGCACTGGCAGTGCCCTCACTTTTCTCTGCTGATTGCGTCAGGGATGCGATCGCTGATGGGTAGTCTCCTTGTTCAATCTGCACCAGTCCTTTGGAAAATAGTGCGGCGGCATCATCTGGGCTTTCTGAAAGGATGGGATTGAGTTGCGCGATCGCCCCCGCATAATCTCCCCCTTCTCGTAGTACGTTTGCCTCAATGACTTCTGCAGATGCCCCTGCTTGTTGCCCTAAACGCTCAGTTGCGTCCCCACTCGAAACTACTTCCGCCTCTGAGGAACTGCTCTGGACAGAGATGCGGGGGCTTAGCCCCACAATCACACCGGTACCCAAGGCTAAAGCGCCTGTCGCCAGTCCAATACGCTTCCAAGGTACTGGACTTTTATCTCGGCTTGTTGAAGTGGGCGGTGGTGTGATGGCCTCTGAGGATGCTTCAGTGGCGGGTGATCCTGATGACGCACTTATCGGTAGGCTCGTGGGCGCAAGTGGTGCGATCGCAACAGTCGGCAGCTCAGATGCCGCTTGTGGAGCCTGCGTTGAAGCGGTATGGGCTGCAATGGTATTGGTTGGGGCTTGAAGGGCTGCCAGCATATCAGCAGCGGTGGTGTAGCGCGTTTGAAAGTAGGGATGGATGGCGCGGGTGAGAATACTCGCAAAGCGAGTGCTGATATTGGGTACATACTGCTGCCAGAGGACGCGACCATTGGCGCTATTCGTGGGGAGTTGGGTGGGCGATCGCCCCGTTAGCAAATAAATTGCCGTCATCCCCATACTGTATAAGTCACTGGCAAAGGTGGGCCTACCCGCTGCCTGTTCCGATGGCATAAACCCAGGTGTGCCAATCGTAATCGAGCTTTCCCTGCTTCCAGATGTACTTACTACCGTACTCATTAGCTCTTTTACCGCTCCAAAATCAATTAGGCAGGGGAGCTGATCGGCGCTGCGCAGAATAATGTTGTCAGGTTTAATATCGCGGTGAATAATGTTCTGGTTATGGACATGAGCCAATGCTTCTAGCGCGCTGGTCAGTAGGGTTTTCACGCGCTCTTCTGGCCACGGTGCACTGGTGAGATTCACCAGCGGTTCACCCTCTACCCACTCCTGTACAAGGTAAAACTGCCCCGCTTCTTCAAAGTAAGCGTACAGATCAGGAATTTGACTGTGCCCTTTGCCCACAGCCTCTAGTACCGCTGCTTCACGGGCAAATCGCTCTTGCACCAGTTTGAACACCCCAGGGCGATCGTTCATCGGCTTGAGTTGCTTAATTACGCATTGCCGCCGAGAAGGCATCTGTGTATCTTCAACTAAAAATGTTTGGCCAAAGCCACCTTCAGCTAAGGCTTTGATAATTCGATAGCGGTGGTTAATTAAAGGAGCAGTCATGCACAAGGGTGGGTTAGAGGGTTATCCAATGAGACGGTCTGGTTAAGGGCCGGTTAGTGTGATGCAGTGCCTGTTTTTTATTTAACACTGCGCATTCGGAATATACGGAGTTACTAAAGGCAAATTACAGATCATAAATGACAGCTCAACGGTCTATCCGCAGATTTTGTTTGCAGATTACGCCGTTTATAAAAAACACCGTTTATAAAAAACAATTCGCTTTTGATAAAAAGAAGACTTTTTTATCTTTTTCGTTCCTCTCAAAGATAGTTGTTGTTATTTACGGACTAATCTCTTTTAGCCAGGTTCTGACCGATGTTTCCCACATCTCTTTGTCCACGGAGATAAGTAGATTATGTTCAGCCGTCGGAAACGTAGTGAGTTGTTTCTCCCCTTGCAAATTGTCAAATATCTGCTTGATTTCGCTCATGGTTGTCCACTGATCCTTTTCTCCCTGTAGCAGCAGCGTTGGTATCGAAACTTGAGCGGCATCATGAACTGGGTTGTGACTAAATCCATTGAATCCATGTTGCACACTGCCCCAAAACACAATCAGTTCAGCTAATGGAAAGGTCGGCACTTTCGTGGCAGCGACTCGTTTCCTAACCGCATTCACCATGCTGTGAAAAGGCTGTTCTACAATCAGCGCGTCTGCGTCAACCGTGCCAGCGGATGCGGCCTTGAGAACAGCAACGCTGCCTAGCGAGATGCCATAAAGCACAAATGGCGGGTTCGGTGCAAAATCTTGGGCATAGGCGAGGCTAATTGCGACGTCTTCAGATTCTCTGATGCCGAGCGTTGAGGTTTGTCCGCTCGAGCCGCCCACACCTCGAAAGTCTACGAGCCAGGTGCTGTAGCCTAGCTCGTGGATAGCTTGGGCCGATGGCAAGAGCTGGCTGGCTTTGGTGCCTCCCTTGCCATGAAATAACAGAACCGTGCCTTTGGGTGTCGCTTCGGCTGGAATGAACCAAGCCTCTAGCCATTCCTGCGTATTAATGGGAATGCGATGGGTGACGTAGTTTAGATTGCGATCGCTAGGCAGATTTTCGCTATAAGGTCTAGGCAATCCAATGCCTACTTGCCCTGGCGGTACAAAGTGCGTCATGGCATAGGCACCAGCGTAGGCCCCTACATTCAGCAAGCAAAAGAGCGCAATGATAATGATCCAAATTCTTTTTTTTGTGATTCTTGTTAAGCGCACTTTAGAGATGCCGACAGGCTGCAACTTGCTGAGAAATACTGCGATGGCTTTTAAAACACAGCGCAGCTTTCCTATTCCGTATTTTCTCGTATATGTTAAGAGCTTGCGCTGATCAGATGCTGTCGCTTACTGGATTTGGCGCATGTGCGGGTAGTTAAGTAGTAGCTCTTCATACGTCAGACTGTCGCTTTCTACCTGAGGTGACCACAGCAGCTCGTACACCATGAGGTAGTTAGGTGGAAGCGAGCCGAGTGTTTTCAGCAGTCCATGCGTTAATTCTTCTGGCGATGTGATGGGCTCTGTGAGCAATGGCTGGTCGTGAGCTGTGCCGACAATCATGGTGGCCACAATGTAGTCGGCAGATTCATTCGATGCGGGTTTAACGGCCCGACGGGTTATTTTGCCATTTACGTTCGATAAGGACTCTACGTTGAATTTGCTGCGTTCTTCTAGGGAGAGGGCATCAAATTTTTGTTTGGCAGATTCACGCGTGTGGAAAGTTTTGGAGAGGTTGGATACATGTGTCCAGGTATCGGGCGATCGCAATATGGCCAACAAGGTCTCCTTCAGTGCCGTCTGTAGATCTTCAGGGTTGCTCCAATCTAATTCTGTGGCAATGCGATTGAGATCGCGCTGCACCTCTCGGGCTGAGGCCAGCATTGCCACCTGAACTTGCGTCACGGTGACCGTATCGTTTGATCTTTCTCTCCGTTCTTGTCTGCGAGCGAGGCGAGCTTGTTCTTCTTCTCTCATCGCCCTATATTTTCCTGGATTAAACAGCCTAGAGAATAGTTGCTTAAGGAGTAGGAAGAGGAAAAAGCCGACGGAAATTAATAGGAAAACAAAGGCAACGAGTGGATCAAGCTCGGCGCTGCTTCCGCCAGAGCCAGAGCTTGATGATCCGCTGGAATAGCTGTTGCTGGATGATGAACTATCAGACGAAGAGCTGCCAGATGAACTGCCAGATGAGGAACTGCCAGATGAGCTGCCAGATGAAGATCCGCCAGAGCTGCTGCCAAAGCTCCCGCCGCTCGATCGTCCTCCAGAAGTTGCCAGTGCATGATTGCCTTGCCATTCAATGGCTATGTGCTCTCTGACGCGGTCGGTTAAGGCGCTGTGATGATTAGAGAAAGGCTCTTGTATGGGTGAGCGTGAATGATGGTTGACTGAAATGCTGTTGCTTAGGATTAAGAGCGTGGTGAAAAGAGCGATCGCACCATAAACGCTTCTCTTTCTGCGTCTTAATTGCTTGAACATCAGGTTCTCTCCCCACTCACCGTTGGTTTCAACGTGCCCAAAAGAAATGCTTCTTCTTATCGTGTGGATGGCCTTAAGGTCTAATTTCGGTTGCTATGAAAGGGTTGTACCCAAGCTGAACGTAATGTGAGAAAGATCACATAAAAGTCTCACCTCAGGCTTAATTCCCTATGGGTATCAGCTCAGTCAGCCCTTGCACTATAGGAAATGTAAGCAAGCTTAAGCCTATTGATTCAGTTTGAAGATTCAAATCGCGTTTGAGCTTTTATTGAACTTGAGGTTTTGAAACATGAAACGCATTTTCCTTTCCGCATTCACTGTTTTTGTTTCTGCCAGTGTCATGGCTGGTGCAATGGCCACAGGTGCCAGCGCTCGGCAGGTTAGCTTAGGTGATCCGATTGCTGATTTAAACGGAGATGGCAACGTTACCCTGCATGAGGTCGTGACCTTTAACCGCGACCAACGAGACAAGAACTAATGCAATCTAACAACAGTGACAGGTTGTTATGAGAATAAGTGGTTGTTCAACAGGTGTGGCTGCAAGCAATGCAGCCACACGATCAGTGTCTTTCTTACATTCTCTACTTGTGAGAATGTCTGACTATGTAACGGGTGGTGGTTACTTATCTACTTTGTAGCCAAACTCAGACAGGCGTGTTCGTGACTGCCTCCAGCGCTCCTGCACTCTCACAAAGATTTCCAAATACACTTGCCCGGCTACTAGCTTTTGCATTTGCTCGCGAGCGGCGGTGCTAATCGCTTTCATCATTAGCCCGCCTTTGCCAATCAGAATCCCTTTTTGAGACTTTCTCTCTACATTTACAGTGGCAAGGATCCGCGTGATTTTCTCATCCTCTTCTACTTTGTCTATTGCGATCGCAACAGAATGAGGTACCTCTTCTCGCGTATGCAATAACACCTGCTCACGAATGAGCTCTCCCATAATGAAGCGCTCGGGCTGATCGGTCACTAGATCCGGTGGATAGTAATAGGGCCCTGGTTCTAGCTTTTCTACGAGCTTTTCTTGTAATGTTTCTAGTCCGTCGCCCGTGAGCGCCGAGAACTTGACAACGTCCCAACCATGCTCAGCAGCCAGTGCTTCATAGCTTGCCTTAACTTCTGAAGCTTTTCGTCCGCGCTCACTGAGCTGATCAATTTTATTGATCCCCAAAATGACCGGCTGACTGCTCTTAGCCACCAAGTTCGCTACGAAGAGATCGCCTTTCCCTGCCGGAGAAGTGGCCTCGACAACAAACAGCACCACATCAACAGAATTAATGGCTACGCGCGCGTTTTGCACGAGCACTTTACCTAGCTCATGATGCGGTTTATGGATGCCTGGGGTATCTACAAAAATCATCTGCGCTTGGGGCGTGGTGAGAATACCCTGCAAACGGTTGCGCGTGGTTTGCGCAACCGGCGAAGTGATGGCAATTTTTTGACCGACCAGATAGTTCATCAGCGTGGATTTCCCGACATTGGGACGACCCACAATGCTAATGAACCCGGATCGAAAATTGGGCGCAGCGGTTGGAATCAGCCCTTGGCTGATAGTGGGCTTTTCTTTGACTTCGACGGCTTCTGGATTGTCGAGTGGGACGATAGGGAGAGGGGCGGATCGAGAGGGCTTTGGAACCGGTGCTTGATCACTTTTTATCTGATCACTTTTTAGCTTAGGTTTAGGTGCATTGGATTTAATCGGTTTTTGTTTGACGCCTTTGTATTTAGGGAGTTCTCCCCCTGCTTTGTGTCCTTCTTTTTTACGGCTTTTGTGTTGGCTTTTGGATCTAGTTTTGCCTTTAGAAGATTGGGCTTTCGACCAAGGATTTTGTGATTCGCTCATCAGCCTAATGCCCGGTGATATGAATGACGACTTCACGAGTATGGGGGCGATCTCGATGCTCCCACAAATAAATGCCTTGCCAAGTTCCTAAGGCTAGTCGCCCATTAACCACCGGAATCTGCTCAGACGTATGCGTCAGTGCAGTGCGAATATGGGCAGGCATATCATCTGGCCCTTCATCGCTATGGCGGTAGTAGTTTCCTTCGGGGACAAGCTTTGCTAAAAATGTCTCCATATCAGCCAGAACATCCGGGTCGGCATTTTCTTGAATCACTAGGCTCGCAGATGTGTGACGTACAAAAATCGAGCACAAGCCTGTCTGAACGCCTGATTCTGCAACCGCCTCTTGCACCTTGCGAGTAAAGCGCCCTAATGATTTTCCTCGGGTAGACAGCTTGAGAATGCTTTGGTGATGAATAATGTCTGTGGGCTTGGTATGTGTAGGATGAGGGGCTGTCACCATAGGCTGAAGGGGGATTGTCAATTACTTCGTCAGTTTATCTCACCTGTGCGAAGCACTCACTGTTTGCAGCGTTTTAACTATATACAGCTTTCTAAGTAGTCGATGGCGGCTGAGGCAATTGTGCTCTGGCCGTTTTTATCAAGTTTGGTCGCTTTTTTCGGGGGCAGCAGCTCGTCTGTCAAAAATGACCAATCGCCTTCAAAAAAATCTTGTGCTTCTACGATGCGGTGATGCGCATAATTTTGAATCCCGTCAATCAGAATTTGTGCTTCGGCAAAGCCTTCTCGGGTAATGGTAATGACGCCTTTATCGAGCAGGCAGGCTTCGGCGAAGGTGCTGTAGCCGGGTTTAGAGAAAACGCGATCGCACACAATCATCCAATCTACAGGCCGCATCTTATGGTCAGACACGCTGTATAGGTTGGGCAAATCGGGTGCTTGCTGGTCAAAGGTCACAAATTGCCAGTCGGGAAACTTGGCTAGGGCGTGGTAAGGAATAGACGATAAGCCTAGCCCGCCAAAGGTCAGCAAGACGGTTCTTTCTGGTGGAATGTCCGTGTTTAATAGGGTTTGCAAATACTCCGCGCTGTAGTTAGGTGTGCCGCCAGTGAGTCCGACGTTGGTGACATTGGGCAGGTCGCTCATGGGTTCAGCAAAGGGCAGCCGAAAGGTGCGATCGCCCCCACGCCAGCATTCGCCTATCCAATCTGCGATCGCTTTAAATTCTGTATATTCGCGCTGCCAGGGCCGGTAGATAAAATCCCACCCAAAATTCCCCATAAACCAGCAGGGCACATTCGCTGCCTGGGCAACTTTCCCCATCAGCGGTGGGATATCTGCAATGACTAAATCTACGCCTGCCGACTTTAAAAACGCAGCCTCTTCTGCAACGATGGCCGTCTGATTTTTCTGAATTGCTTGGATGGCCTGCAACGTAGCTTGCTTATCCATCGTCAAGCTATCACTTTGCAATACGCCCACATCAAAGCTCACCTGCCGATGCGTATAGCCTCCCTTTAAATAGCTATCCAACAGCCAGCCTGGCGCTTTCGTCGCCATAATCAGGGTGAGGGGCATGCCCATTTGTTTGGCTCTGCGGCGAATCTCTGTGGCTACTGAAGCGGCGCGGGTAGCATGACCAAAGCCATGATTGGTGACCGCGATGTATAGAGTAGGCATAGGTAGAGGCAGGCACTTAGCTCAGCTTAAAGAAACATGTCTGAAATCAAAAATATTTATTAAGAAAAAATGTTAGAAAGATACATAATACCAGCCATCAAACAGCAACGGGGTGTTACCTATCATAGGTAACACCCCGTTGCTGTTCACAAAGTTGTGGCTATTTTGACGCTACTAGCTTAGCTATATCTCGAATGACTTAAAGATAGATAGCTAAGCTGAGCTTAGTCCCTAAAGTTGCGGAACAAACCGTTCTTTGTCTGGAACAGCCGTGTATTCGCCCACAATCTGGCGGAACTCATCGCCGTCTATAGACTCTTTCTCAATCAAAAGATCCACAACACGGTCAATAACGTCACGATTCTCGCGAATGATGTTGCAAGTCTCTTCGTAACACTTCTGTACAATTTCGCGAACAGCCGCATCAATGCGAGAAGCAACATCCTCAGAATATTCATTCCGGTTCCAGCTGCCGCCTAAGAAGACCTCGCCCTGCTCGCCTTCAAGCGCAAGCTGACCCAAGTCTGAAGACATCCCGAACTTAGTGACCATTTGGCGAGCCATGTTAGTGACTTGCTGGAGGTCGTTGCCTGCACCTGTGGTAACTTCCGCATCGCCGAAGATGACCTCTTCTGCTGCGCGGCCACCCAACGCACCCGAAATACGGGCCTTGAGCTGAGCGCGAGAAATCAGCATCTGGTCTTCACTAGGGGTGAACCAAGTCAAGCCCTGAGCTTGTCCGCGCGGAATGAGCGTGACTTTCTGGACGGGGTCGTGATCTTTAACCAACGTACCGATAATGGCATGGCCTACTTCGTGGTAAGCAATCAAGCGCTTGCTCTTGCCATCGGTTAACGGTGTGCCTTCCATCCCTGCCACGACACGATCAACCGCATCGTCAATTTCAAGCATGGTGACGGCTTCCTTTCGACGGCGAGCTGTCAAAATGGCAGCTTCATTGAGCAAGTTTGCTAAATCTGCGCCTGTAAATCCAGGGGTGCGTCGAGCGATCGCATCCAAAGAGACATCTTCAGATACCTTCTTATTGCGAGCATGAACTTCCAGTACTTCGCGACGACCCTTGATATCAGGTGGATCAACCGATACCTGACGGTCAAATCGACCAGGACGCAATAGCGCTGAATCCAGAACGTCCGCTCGGTTAGTGGCTGCAATTACGATAATGCCGGTGTTGCCTTCAAAACCATCCATTTCAGTTAGGAGCTGGTTCAAAGTTTGCTCACGCTCATCGTTGCCCCCTCCGATGCCAGCGCCACGAGAACGACCTACCGCATCAATCTCGTCAATAAAAATGATGCAAGGCGCATTTTCTTTGGCCTTCTTAAAGAGGTCACGGACACGGGAAGCACCCACACCAACGAACATCTCTACGAATTCAGAACCGGAGATAGAAAAGAAAGGTGTACCGGCTTCACCTGCAATAGCTTTAGCCAAAAGCGTTTTGCCTGTACCGGGAGGGCCAACAAGTAGAACCCCTTTAGGAATACGCGCACCAATAGCGGTGAATCGCTCGGGCTTTTTCAAGAATGTAACCACTTCTTGCAGCTCTTCTTTGGCTTCTTCAATGCCAGCAACGTCGTCAAACATGACGCCTGTGTCTGCTTCCATCATGAAGCGAGCTTTAGACTTACCAAAGTTCATGGCCTGACCGGGGCCGCCTGCTGCACCATTGGAGCGACGGAACAGAAAGAATAAACCGGCAATCAGGAGAACAGGGAACAGCAGGTTACCAAGGATGCCAACAATAGCGCCATCATTGCGAGGTAAGTGTGAGTCTAAGCTGATGTCTGACTCACGCAAACGCTCAACTAGCTCAGGTGCATTACCGGGCAAATCTACTCGCCACCGTTGCACTTTATTGTCAATTTGAGGATCGACGGCTTCTACAATAGCTGTGCTGCCGCTGTCGTAGAGATCAACGGACGTGACACGTCCGGCGTCTAAGTAATCCAAAAATCTGCCGTAGGTCATGCTAGTGCTAGCAGTATTACGGGCGTTGTCAGTGGGATTTGCGCTACCGACGGAACCCTGCCAAAGGAAAAATCCAACTATGAGGATGGGCAGGGTCCACAGTAGGGCAGTTTTCCAAGAAAAGTTTTTCATAACTCGGTGGTTGCCTCTGTTGTTATAGGTAAGCCGCAGGCGTTTTGAGACGTAAGCTTCGTTGCTTTTAAGAACGCGCTTATAAAACGCAGGCAGCGCTCATGAGTTGGCAATCCTTTAATACCCTGCTAGACCGCATGGAATGGGTCAGCGCGTACTGTTTGTAACGGACTATTAACGAATTGCGGGTTTTATGAGACTTGTCTTTACTAAATTTAACGTAATTTCTTCTCTTCGGCCAAAGAGAATTCCGAAAACCCGCTGAATTATTGGACTTTTTTCACTTTTCTGATGCTTTGGCGGGACTCGATCAGGGCCTTCAAAACAACATCCCTCCAAAGGCTCATATTTCTTTAGCCGATTTCTTTAGCCTTTTGCGATTGCGGCTGCCTGTTCAATTCGCTGCTGATCGAAGCCTTGTTTATGTAGAATGACCCAGGATTCTACAAGATCAGGGCCTTGCATATCACCCATAAGGGCAGCTCGTAGTGATCGCATAATCAAGCCTTTTTTCACGCCCAAAGCCTTGGTGACCTGATTAATCAATCCTTTCGCGTCCGCAGGTTCTTTAATTTGAGTTTCCTTGAGCGCTTCGACAACAGCTTGCATTGCCTCTGCTACGCCGTCTTTGCCCAGCTGTTCCTTTGCTTTTTCGCTAAATTCCAACGTGGGTGATGCAAAGAAGTGTGCCAGCTCCACGCAATCTTTTAATCGAGTCAAACTTGGCCCAATCATTGTTGCTAGAGGCATCAGCCAGTCTTTATTTGCTTCTGCGTCGAAGTCATAACCGGCCTCTTGCCAGTACGGCATCAGCTGAGGCAACAGTGCCTCGGCTGGCTGGTTATGTAAGTACTGGCTATTAATCCAATCGAGCTTATCCCAATCGAACTTAGCCCCTGCCTTATTCACCCGCTCAAAGCTAAACAGCTTTGCGGCTTCTTCTAGCGTAAAAAGTTCCTGTGCTTCCGGCGCAGACCAGCCCAACAGCGTCATGTAGTTGGCTAATGCTTCCGCTGTAAAGCCCATTTTCCTAAAATCATTAACTGAAGTGACGCCGTCTCGCTTAGAGAGCTTCGCCCCTGACTCATTCAAAATCAGGGGCGTGTGGGCAAATACAGGCACTGTCATCCCCATGGCCTCGTACAGCAAAATTTGCTTAGGTGTATTGCCCACATGGTCCTCACCGCGAATCACGTGGCTAATGGACATATCTGCATCGTCCACGACCACCACAAAGTTATAGAGTGGCTGCCCTACATCCGTTCCGGAAGACGCGCGGGCAATGACCATATCACCGCCCAAGTCTTGCCCTTTCCAGCTCACTGGGCCGCGTACCAAGTCAGTCCACTTAATCTCGCGGGCATCATCAATTTTGAAACGAATGACCGCTTGACGACCTTCTTCTTCAAATGCTGCGATTTGCTCTGCGCTCAAATTACGGTGCTGATTGTTATATCTCGGTGCTTGCTTACGCGCTTTCTGAGACTCGCGCATCGCATCTAACTCTTCCGGTGTTTCATAGGCCCGATATGCCAATCCTTTATCTAAAAGTTCCTGAATCTTTTCGCGGTACATGTCCATCCGCTGCGACTGATAAAACGGGCCTTCGTCCCATTCCATCCCTAGCCACTTCAGCCCTTCCATGATGTTGTCTGTATATTCTGGTTTAGAGCGTTCTAGGTCGGTATCTTCTATCCGTAGCAAAAACTGCCCGCCCTGATTACGAGCAAACAGCCAGTTAAATACCGCCGTACGGGCCGTGCCGATGTGCAAGTTTCCGGTGGGGCTAGGCGCAATGCGAACGCGAACAGACATAGAGATTGCTGATAGAGAATGATCAAGATATCAGCGTACTACAGGCGTGATAACGAGAGCGAGCTTCTCACACGCGATCTCTGTTCAATCGGAGGTCGATCTGAATATTGCCTTTAAAGTGCTGTTTTCTAGGATGGCTACTGGCGGTGGACATTGCGATAGTTAATGCGTGCACCTGCCCATTGCAGTTTATTGCGTAGCGTTCGGTAATAAGAATGGTCTTCACGCAGAATGATGAACTTGGCTAGATGACTGGCCATGCGGATATCTACCCGTTGCCCAGGCCAAATAGCCGTACCCAGGACACCATCTGTCCATAGCTTAGTGTCGCCTTCATTGTCATTCAACGGCCATACGCTAACGGTGCTGCCCGGCGGAATAACGACCGGGCGACTCGATAAGCTCATTGGACAAATGGGCGTGACAATGAGGGCATGCATGCCAGGATGCACAATGGGTCCATTGGCTGAGACGGTATAGCCAGTGGACCCTGTTGGAGAGCTGATGAGCAGGCCATCGCCTTGATATTGATCAACGATTTCACCGTCGATCTCAACTTCGAGTGTGGATGTGATCATCCGGTTAGAGGAGGCAGGCTTGACGCACATTTCATTGAGAGCGTAGAAGCGATCGCTCACCTTGTCAAAATTACCTGACGCCCCTTTATGACACTCAGCTTGGAGCATCATGCGCCTTTGTACTGCAAAGCGATCGCCTAATAGTCGCTCCCAAACTTTTTCAAAATCTCCGACAACATCTGCCGACTCTGCTAAAAAACCCAGATGCCCGCCAACATTTACACTCAGCATCGGGATATCATGCTTTGCCAAGTGCCTCGCTGCACCTAATGCCGTTCCGTCACCCCCAAGCACCACCGCTAAATCTATGGGATTAGGCGCAGACTCTAAAAAAACAGGATAGGGGTTATCAAGCGCACCGCTAGGCCCCGTCATTACATTCGCACCCAGTGCCTCTAACTGCCGAGCGCACTTATTGGCGCAGGCTTTGCTATCTGCATTGCCCGCCCTATAAACAATAATGACTTGCTTAAGTTGCACCTATCATCTGCCGTCTGTAAGTACCCTTTTCTATCTAAGTCGCTTCCATCTGCGCAGTTTGAACTACCACTTAAGCAAATTGAACTGTTCCATATCTACCGTGTCTCGATTTCGGTAGATAGACAGAACGATGGCAAGTCCGACAGCAGCTTCTGCTGCTGCAATGGTTATTACAAATACGGCAAACACCTGCCCTTTAATCTGAGCCGGGTCTAAGTAGTTAGAAAAGGCCATCAGATTTATATTGACGGCATTGAGCATTAGCTCAATAGACATCAGGACGCGAATGACGTTACGACTAGTAACCAAACCATAGACGCCGATTGAGAAAAGTGCAGCGGCCAGCAGTAAAAAATATTCAAGTTGCATAGGACTGTTAAAACAAAGGCGACATCAAAAGGCTAAATCCATTGCATTCCAATCAACAGTATCTCAACTGTCATCAGCGCAAATGAGAGAAATATAAACGGAGGATGACAAGTGCGGAGATTACAGGTCTTCGCTTGTTGAACCCGCTGCCACCAGCTCACGGGGGCGTTCCGGCAATGTCAGTGCCTCTTGGCTAGCTGCCGACACCTCCGGAATAAACTCACGACGAGCCAAGATAATCGCGCCGACTAAAGCAATTAGCAGTAGCACAGATGCTAGTTCAAACGGCAAAAGGTAGTCGCTAAAGAAATGCTGACCGATGACTTCAATCGCTTTATCTCCGGCTGCAGCCTCTGATGAAATGGCCCAAGGATGGGAAAGCACCATGGTGCTGATCAGCCCAAAAATGCCCGCACAGACCGCACCTGTCGCAATCCGACTCACCCAGACATTCTCCATGGTTGAGAAGTCTTCATCCTTGTTCACAAGCATGATGCCAAACAAAATAAGCACGTTGACCGCACCAACGTATACCAGCACCTGCGCAGCCGCTACAAAACCAGCATTCAGAAGAATATAGAGGCCCGCAACGCTAATAAACGTCAAACCTAGCAGAAAGGCTGAGTAGACAATATTGGAGAGCAAAACAACGCCGAGCGCCGAAGCGATCATCATCAAGCCCAAAATGCCTAATGTGACTAGCTGTACACCTTCTGCCAAATTCAAAGCGGTTTCTCCTTCTGTTTCGGTTGTTTCTGTCGGTTCAAAATTAGCCTGTTCCTTTTTTAACTAGGAACATTTCATTTAGTCAGCTTTTTCTTCTGTAGATGCTGTCTTTGCTGTTTCTTTTGCCTTATTAGCTTCAAGCTCAGCCAGAATATCTTTTGGCAAACGTCCCGCTCGCTGTGCGCCCGCAGGCAAGTCATGGGGATCCATCACGCCCTTCGGTAGGTACGCGAATTCGCGCATTGGCGTCACCATTGGATCATTGGTGACTTTGTAGGGCAAGCGACCCAGGGCGACGTTGTCATAATTCAGGTTATGGCGGTCATATGAGGCCAGTTCGTACTCTTCTGTCATCGACAGACAGTTTGTGGGACAGTACTCTACGCAATTGCCACAGAAGATGCAGACTCCAAAATCAATACTGTAGTGGTTTAGCTTCTTTTTCTTGGTAGCGCGGTCAAATTCCCAGTCCACAACCGGTAAGTTAATTGGACAAACCCGCACGCAGACCTCACAGGCAATGCACTTATCAAATTCAAAGTGAATGCGACCGCGATAGCGCTCAGAAGGAATTACCTTCTCATAGGGGTACTGAACCGTGACAGGACGGCGCTTCATATGGTCGAACGTGACCGAAAGCCCTTGCCCGATAAACTTTGCTGCTTGAGCCGTTTCTTTGGCGTAGTCACCGACTTGTTTGAGGAAATTCAGCATGGCTCTGGTTGGGAAGTTACGAAAAGAAGACTAAATACGGTAAAGGCGAACTGCGTTCTCTAGGCCTTAGCCGCCAAATGCAAACGGGAAGGTGAGCTTAAGACCTGCTGTAAGCAGAAGATTGACCAGAGAAACAGGGAGTAAGAATTTCCAACCCAGATCTAGTAATTGGTCGATGCGGACGCGAGGAACTGTCCAACGAAGCAAAATGGTGAGAAAGACCAGTAGATAAGCTTTGAACATCGTCATGGCAATACCCAAAGCGGCTGTGATGACTTGCACCCAAGGCAAGGTCTCGCTAATGCCAAGGAGGCCAGTGATTGCTTCTACTGGAATGGGAAAGCTCCACCCGCCTAAGTAAAGTACAGAAACGATGAGCGCAGACAGCATCAGGTTAACGTAAGAGCCGACGTAGAATAGACCGAACTTCATCCCGGTGTATTCGGTTTGATAGCCTGCGACTAACTCTTCTTCTGCTTCTGGTAGGTCAAACGGCAGGCGTTCACACTCTGCTAGAGCCGAAATCCAGAAGATGACAAAGCCAACCGGCTGACGCCAAACGTTCCAGCTCAAGATGCCGTATTCGGACTGCTGATTGACAATATCAATTGTGCTCAGGCCATTAGACATCAGCACGACGGCTAAGATCGCTAAGGCTAATGGAATCTCGTAGCTAATAGATTGAGCTGCTGCTCTCAGCCCGCCCAGCAAAGAATACTTATTGTTTGAAGAGTAGCCTGCCATTAACAGGCCGATGGGCGTAATACTTGACAGCGCAATCCAAAGGAAGATTCCGATGCCAAGATCGGTGATGACCAAATTTTGGCCGAATGGCACAATCAAGAAAGAAAGAAAGACCGGAATCACTACGATCATTGGCCCAATTGTAAAGAGCCAAGGGTCAGACTTTGCCGGGGTGATGTCGGCTTTGAAAATAAGCTTGATGCCATCAGCGACAGCTTGAAGCGCTCCTAATGGGCCAACATACTCAGGGCCAATACGCTGTTGGGCACCGGCGGAGATTTTTCGCTCTAGCCAGACGCAAATGAAGATGCTGACAGTGGCTGTAATCAGCATTAGGACCATTGGCAAAGGAATCCAAACAGTTTTGGCAACCCCTGAGGGGAGTCCGAGTTCTGTGAGGGCCTTTATAACTGTCCCTTGGAGGTCAATGCCTGGATTCATGCTTTTTATAGGGCCTCTTTTCTATTAAGAGGATACGCAATTAATTTCTCATCAAAGATTCTAGCGCTTAATCTCCCCCTGAAGGCTCCTTCTGTGGGGATGAAGCGATAGAAAGTGTGGATGGCTATCGATAAAAACCGTGACGTATCAAAACAAATCCCTATAAAAATAGCTGCCAATAAAAACCCCCTCGGCAAAATGCCGAAGGGGCTGGAGTTCCTGAAAATCGTCACTGAAGGTATATTCCTGTGAGTTTTCGATATTGCCAAGGGGGGTAACGCCCATCACCTCTGTAGTGATACCGAAAGATAGGTGATTTTTGATGCCGATTCAGCACTTCCCGATATTGCTTAAAGTCCTGAAAATAGTATTTTTTGCCGCATTTGTATGGTGGAAACCGCAGTAAACTTTAGCGCTTTTTAAGGGCAGAACTTTTTCAGAGATAAATACTGGCTAAAGGGAATGGCTAGAGGGAAAATAATCGGATTTTACGGAAGTCCTGTTCCACGGTGAATTTATTTCTCCCACAGCTGCAAACGCTTTTCTAATGGTATGTAGAGTTGATTGTGTGGGCCTTCGTAAATTTGGGTGGGGCGGAAAATCCGGTTCTCGCCAATTTGTTCTTTCCAGTGCGCGAGCCAGCCTGCAACGCGTGCGATCGCAAAAATAGGCGTAAACAAATCCGTTGGAATGCCTAACTTTCGATACAACAACCCTGAGTAAAAATCTACGTTGGGATATACGCCCTTATGACCCAGTTTCTCTTCCACGACATGCTCTAATTCCAGTGCAATATCGTAGTAGTCATCGCGGCCTACTTTATCGAAAAGCTGCTCAGCTAACCGCTGTAAAATAACCGCCCGTGGATCTTTGACCTTGTAGACTCGGTGCCCAAACCCCATAATTTTTTGCTTGTTAGCCATCCGCTTCTCTATATACGGACGTACATTATCGATAGAGCCAATCTCTTTCAGCATGGTAATGACTTCTTCATTTGCCCCACCATGTAATGGGCCGCCTAATGTGCCCACGGCTGACGCAATTACGGCATACGGGTCGGTCAGCGTAGAGGCTGTGACCATGGCAGAAAATGTAGAGGCGTTGATGGTGTGCTCTGCATGAAGGATGAGGCACACATCAAAGATTCGTGCGGCGAGCGGGTCAGGTTCACGCTCATTGAGCATATATAAAAAGTTGGCTGCGTAGCTCAGATCATCGCGAGGCTGTACAGGATCATTGCCTTTTCGCATCATTTTGAAGGCGGCCACCATGGTTGGAATTTTGGCGAGTAGGCGAACAACGGCATTTTGCACGTATGCCGGATCTTCTAGCTCACGTCGGGAGTGGAATAACCCCAGTGCGGCTGCGCAGGCTTGAAGCGCGTCCATAGGATGACCGCTTTCTGGAAAACACTTCATCATGTCGCGGATGCGATATTTCAAGCGACGATGATATTGCACTTCATGCTCAAAATCACTCAGCTCTTGGCGTGTTGGAAGTCCGCCCCAAATGAGTAAGTAAGCGGTTTCTAAGAAGCTGCTCTTCTGGGCGAGGTCTTCGATGCGAATGCCTCGATACTCCAAGATGCCATCTTGCCCATTGACAAAGCTGATGCTCGACTGCGTGGCCGGAACGCCCTCTAGCCCTGGCCTGTAGTCGCATGTCGCCATCATTTTGATCTCCTGTCGTAAAGGTTGTTGTAAAGGTTTGATGTGGCAAACTACCGAAGAGATGAGGTAGCTGGCGCGTCACTGGGGTAATAAAATCATGGTCCTTAAACTAAGGGCTATGAAAATGCGTTACGCAGACACAGGCCTCGCTGGAGCCATGAGTACAAAAACTGCCCCTTTCTGCTTTTAAACATAAACCTGTGTGGTCATGTCTGTGGCACCGCTTGTCTGTGGCACCGCTTGTCTGTGTCATCTATTGATAGGTCTAGTCGGTGTTGAGGACGCCGTTTTCAGGATTGACAAGGCGCTGCAGCTTTTGCTTAATTTGCTTGTCGAACACTTCCCACTTTTGTCGGTTGTAGTCGCTATTTTCGTAATATCCCGATAAGAACCCAATCGGAATTTCAAAGCCGCCTGCCATCGAGCGTCCGCCGCCAAAGAAGCGTCCTTGGCTGTCTTTCCCGAAGGCTTCTTTAATAAATTCGTCTGGGTCGAGGGTGATTTTGTTGGTTCGTAAGGAACCGACGACGAGCTCTTTTTCTTCATCTTCATCATGCACAATGCCGTACACCACAGCTGTGTGTACGTTCTCTTCTGTGATGAGGAAGTCTGCGGCTTGTGGGATGGCGTCTCGATCTTCGTAGCGCAAATAGCCAACACCTGCGATGGAAACGCTGTTTTGCATTTGACGGTTGCGGAGCGATCGCTCAATCACATCCATGACTCGCCGCGATCTCGATGCTTGCAAAACAGCGCTTAATAGCTGCGCATCGTAGTACTTGCTCAAATAGGCTGCTGCTGCAAAGTCTGGTTCAGATGCCTGCATCAGCTGATTAGTATCTGAGCGTAGGCCATGCATGAGCGCGGTTGCACATTTGACATGGTTGCTATTGCTACGTTCCAACTGAATCAATCCTGACTGCAAATACTGCACCATCATGGTTGCTGTGGCATGGATGTCAGGGCGAATGTCCGCAAACTCCGCGTTGAGCTTACCCTGAGGCGCATGGTGGTCAATGACCACTAGCAAAGGAAGGTCAGCTTCTTTTACTTTTTTGGTGAGATGGCTGGTGGTGCCTTGAGTATCGACTAAAACGTAGCCTTGATATTGCGTGAGATCTGGGGCTTCTGTTTCCTGCGCTGGCCAGCGCTTGGCCGGTAAGCTGGTGAGCTTCACTAAGGCGATATTTTCTTGGTGGCTCAGGGTTCCTGAGTAATAAATATCGCACTGAATGTTGTAGGCACTTGCGATTAGCCGATATGCCCATGCCGAAGACAGCGCATCCGGGTCAGGAAAGTCTTGTAAGAGGACAAGCTGATGAGTCCCGCTATGCTTCTTCAAGAGCTTTTCTAAGGCAGTGTGATTGGGTTCTATGCCTGCTGAACGCCTGAGGGATGCTGCTTGCTCTTCTAACATCATTTCGGGGAGCACTTCGGGCAAACCCTTCGATAAACTGCTTTCTTCCAAAGACTCTATTCCCATGAAAAATTCCCTTGGCGAATATACCAATTTACCAGGCTACCTCTTTGCTCGCCTATGCGCATTTGGGCAAGTCTTTGGCAAGATGTGCCTGAATGGCTTGCCTCCGCAGATGACTAGACTGCATTTGCTGAGCGTTAGTTCAGCCCTATCACATACCGTTTCCATTCTTGATGGAAACCACCGTGAATATGGCGAGATATCTCAAAGTAGAGGCTGCTATGCGGTTTCCGAGGAGGATTGGAAAGGGGCATTTCAGCTTCTTTTGGTGTACGATTGCTTTTCTTGACGTTGCACCGAACGCAGGCGCTAACGATGTTTTCCCAGGAATCACCGCCGCCACGAGAGCGTGGGACAACGTGATCGAGTGTCAGGCGATCGCCTGAATAACCACAGTATTGACAGGTGTTATTATCCCGGTGCAGTAGGTTCCGTCGAGTCAAGGGAATCTCTTTGTAAGGAATTCGAACGTAGTGACGTAAGCGAATAACTGTGGGCATTGGAAAATCTGGATAGATTTGCTGTTCGCGTTCCTCTATCTGTTCCGCTTTGCCTTTAATAAGTAGAACGACCGCTCGCCGCCAACTGGTAATGTTTAGCGGTTCATATGACGCATTGAGAACAAGAACCTTACTCATTGCAGCTTGCCAAGATATGCCATAGATGCTAGCACAGTCGCATTTATCCGGAGTGAACGGGCATTGCACCGCGCCTGTGATCGCACTTACCCATTGCTATACACTGTTTCCTAACTATTTGTACGTCTCAAATATTACGAATTGACGCTTCTTCCCCATTGAAGCGGTCATAGCTCGCCCTAGTTTCGGTGCTGGGTGTTCGTAAAGTTGGTGGGTGATAGTTCTAAGTTATCTTGGGAGATTGTCATGCTGAGCTGGGATAAAACGCCCGTATTGTCTCCAATGCGATGTACTCGAGCTTGGGTCGATATTAATCTGACTGCGCTTGAACACAACGTGCGATCGCTCAAGTCTCTGCTTCCGTCTGGTTGCGATCTCATGTCGGTTGTCAAAGCTGATGCCTATGGTCATGGCGCTGTGACCGTTGCTCAAACGGCGTTGCGCTCAGGGGCCACTTGGTTAGGCGTTGCGACTGTTCCAGAAGGGATTGAACTGCGACAAGCCGGTATCAACGCGCCTATTTTGGTGATGGGCGCTGTGAATGAGCCTGCTGAGATGTTAGCGATCGCTCAATGGGCACTTCAACCCACTATCGTCAACCCCAAACAAGCCCTCATCTTTTCTGAAACCCTTGCCAGTTACTCTTCAGAACAGAACGACAATATTTCGATTCCCATACATCTCAAACTGGATACCGGAATGTCCCGTTTGGGGTTTCGGTGGCAGAAGGCCACTGAACTGGCCAGATTTGTTCAGCAGCTGCCCCATTTAGAAACGACGAGTCTCTATTCGCATTTAGCAACCGCTGACAGCCCAGATCCAACCATTATGCAATTGCAGCATGATCGATTTGAAAAAGCGATCGCTGCTTTGAAAAGTGAAAACCTTTTGCCCCAACGTCTACACCTTGCTAACACCGCAGCTGCACTGTCAACAGATGACCGGCTTTACTACGATATGGTGCGTGTTGGTCTAGGAACTTACGGTCTGTATCCTTCACCCCATTTAGATTCCGCTATTGTCCTGAAGCCCGTTTTAGAGGTCAAAGCCCGAATTACGCATCTCAAAAAACTCAAACCCGGTGATGGCGTCAGTTACGGTCATAAATTTATCGCTAAGCAGGACATGACCATTGCCATCGTAGGCATTGGTTACGCTGATGGCGTGCCCAGAGTCCTCTCTAACCAGTTAGATGTTGTTGTTCAGAAACAGTTGGTTCATCAAATTGGGGCTATTACGATGGATCAGCTCATGCTAGATGTCTCTCACCTCACAAGTGTTCAGGAGGGAGACATCGTGACTTTGCTAGGCCAATCTGGTGAGCATTTTTTGAGCGTAGATCAGTGGGCTAGCCTCGCAGGCACGATTTCCTGGGAGATTCTGTGTGGGTTTAAGCACCGTTTGCCCAGAATTTTATCTTCTGGTGTCAATGTTGACGCAAATACTCTCAACATATAGAACGTCTAACGCATTATCTCTAATACGTATAGCTCTTATGATTTTTCGGCTTTTGCTATCTCTACGTTCTAACGCTCATATAAAAAAATACTAGCGCGGTACAGAGTTTTGCCAGAGTTCTGGTATTATAAATGCTCACTTGGAGAAGTGGCTGAGTGGTTGAAAGCGGCTCCCTGCTAAGGAGTTATGGGGTGTAAACTTCATCGAGGGTTCGAATCCCTCCTTCTCCGTTGATTTTAGATATTCCAGGCAGTATGGTGCTGATTGCTTAATCGTTGAGCTCTGAGCCTTGCACTCATGCCTGTAAGTCGGATAGCTGTCAGCCCTAACCTGTCAGTAAATTCTTACAAGTTACGAACTGCCCATAACAACCTTTCAGAAGTCGCATTGGTATGGGCAAAAGAAAATAAGTGCTGAAAGCGCAGCTTTCCCTCCTCATCTATCACAAACTGTGCTGGGAGAGGCGCACCTAGTGCTTGGCCAGTTTTATACAGCCGAAAGCTCTCACAAGTTGGATCTGTGAGAAGGGGCATGGATAAAGATAAATCTTGTTGAATAGTTTGGCTTTGTTGGATAGGGGTGCTGGTCACCATCAGTAGTTCAGCCCCTAATGCCACAAACTGCTGATAAGCCTCATTTAAAGCGAGGATGTGCGGGTAGCAAAACGGACAGTACTGTTTCTCTGTGAAAATTCGGGTAAACGCCAATACAACAGGCCTACCCCTATAGCCAGAAAGCTGATGAGTTTGCTGGCTTATGCCCTGTAAGGCTATATCTGGCACTAATTGGCCGAGCCGAAATTGGCACCGAGCAGGAACAGGTAGAAGATTATTAAAGAATCGTGGGCTGAGGAGCCCACGAAAACCTGTTGATGTGAACTTAATCGCCCTCATTTGTCAGCTTTACATTAGATAGCCTAGCTCGAAACCCAATAGAACTCAGTAAAAAAAGTTAGCTGCCTAAACTGCTGCAAAAAACTCTTTAGACTTCACTGGGTCTGGTTTCATGGTTGCACTTCCAGGCTGCCAACCCGCAGGGCACACTTCGTCTGGATGAGACTGCACGTATTGAATTGCTTGAAGGACACGTAAGGTTTCATCTACGCTGCGCCCAAAAGAGAGGTTGTTGATCGTGGCATGTTGAACAATGCCTTCTTTATCAATGATGAACAACCCGCGTAGGGCAATCCCTACGTCAGGGTCGAGCACGTTATAAGCGCTGCTAATTTCTTTTTTAATGTCGGACACAAGAGGATACTCAAGATCTCCCACTCCTCCTGCCTTTCTGTCTGTCTGAATCCACGCTAAATGCGAAAACTCACTATCGACTGATACGCCTAGGACTTCTGTGTTGATATCGCTAAAGCTGCTGTAGTTATCACTGAATGCCGTAATCTCTGTGGGGCAAACGAAAGTGAAATCTAGAGGATAGAAAAAGAGCACTACATATTTGCCACGATAGTCGGATAGCTTAATCGTCTTGAACTCCTGATCAACTACCGCTGTTGCCGTAAAATCAGGTGCACTTTGGCCCACTCTCAAACACTCTGCAGCCTGTTCACTCATAAGACGTTCCTCTTTTATGCTTCGTCAGCGCTTATGTGCACAAGGATAGTATCACTAATACTTCAACTCATTGCCAAGCGTGCTAGAAAAAACATGCCTAGCAGTTCTCCCACACCATTACGCTGCCTACTCCTAAAATAATAACTTTTAATCAAGAAAGATTTCTGCTCAGAGAGACTATAGGTAGTGCTTTGTTGCCTCGTGTCCTTTCTTTTTGACTAGATACAGCTGGCTAGGACTCGAACCAAGGTAATGACGAGGTCAAAAGAGCACAGAGTGTGAATTTTATGACCGTTTTTCAGCTTGTTCATCACCTCAGTCCTAAAATGGAGCCATGAAGAAAACACTTCTTCACCAAAGAGACAGATAACAACAGCCCAGCTCAGGCTGCCTCTAAATACCCTTAAGGAGGCTTTTATGACGACGGTTGTATTGGCAAGCATGCTGACATCTGTCTATGGAAAAGACAACAGCGGCCAGATGATTACGGATATTTCTTTAAGTAGCTGTCGGGAGCCATAAATCCTACAATGCTTCGCTTTCTTGGTAAGCATTTTGAGTAGGCGACTATCTCCGTATAGACTCTTTCGTTAAAAGAACTCAACCGTTTTCTAATCTATAGCTGCTGTTGTCCTCAACACTTGCCTTGTGTTACAAGCATTCTTCGGGAAAAGCATCTTAAAAAAATGCGACTTCTTGCTTTCTTTGTTGTTTTGAAATGGCTCTGGCGGGATTTGAACCTGCGACCTTGGGCTTATGAGTCCCCTGCTCTAACCACTGAGCTACAGAGCCGTAATATATTGTCCGATATTCAGGCATGTTTGCTGTTTGCCTGTCGGTTAGATAAATGTAACACGAAATGAAGGGCCTTTCTCTACGTAAAATGCCTTTCTTGAGTGAGTTTGTTTGAACGAAAAAAATGACCTTGACACGTTATGGAAGGCATACGTCAAGGTCATTTCTAATGGCGTTCTACACTCGTTGCCTAGCTCTTTCTGTCTCTGATAAGGAGGCAAAAATTAGCGATTAGGCAGATATGCCATGGGGTTTACAGCACCACTACCACTCTGATGAATTTCAAAGTGTAAGTGAGGTCCGGTGCTGTATCCAGTGCTGCCCATCTCGGCAATTTGCTGCCCTTGGCGAACTGTTTGCCCTGCGCTGACATTGAGTCGATTGTTGTGCGCATAGCGAGTCATGCTTCCATCCGGATGGCGAATCTCAACAAGATTCCCGTATCCGCCAGAGTTCCAGCCAGCGCGCTCAACTACACCTGCACCTGCTGCCACAATTGGAGTACCCACAGGCCCAGCAACGTCCACACCTCTGTGCATTCTGCCCCAACGCCAGCCGTAGCCAGAAGTAAGCGTGCCACGAGCGGGCCAAATATAACCATCAAAATAGTCAGGTGCTTCAGGCAGGTACTCGCCTGCATCAGGCAGCATCGGCATATCAGGTGAGACAACCTGCCCTGCTGATGGTCGTTGTGCTGGTATGTATGCATCAGGGCTCAGCGGCGCTGCTGCCAGTAAGTCAGCATCAATATCCGCTGATGAAGACTGTTCCAAACGAGCTAATCGGTCTGAAATCCTAGGGGCGGATGTTGGCTCGCTGTTTCGACGCGCTAACAAAGAAGCACTGTCTGACTCAATGCCAGTTCCTTCTGCGATTGCAGCTTCGTCGATTTCGATATCTGCTTCAACTTCAGATACTTGAACAGACCGGCTGCGAATCTCTCTGACTTCTTCCAGAAGGTTGGCAACGTACGGATCAGTCGTTTCAGAGCGCTCAGGACGGGAGCTGAGTAAGTCTTTCTCTGTTACAGTTTCACCGCCAACGCTGGCTGGCTCTTGGGGAGTCGCCTCACGCAAGTCCTCTAAAAGACCCGCACTTTCAGGGCGAACAGCTGTGCCTTGTAAGTACGCAAGCTGATTGATATCTGCTCGCTCAATGGGCGCTTCCGCTAGCTGTACGGAATTGGGCCTAATGGTTGTCGTAATCGGTTCTGCTGTCTGAGCTGGAACGTACCCAGTTGCCGAAGATGGGATCCTCAGCGTATCGCCAGCCAAAATGACGTTGGGATTAACTAACGCGTTCGCTCGAATCAGCTCCTCTGACGTGGTTCCAAGAGAGGACGCTATTTTACTGAGGGTGTCGCCTGAACGCACCTGATAGTGGCTGAAGACACTGGGTGATGCGAGAGCTGTGAGCACCGGTTCCGTGGTAGCTTCCTGCGCAGAGGAATTTTCTATCTTTTCTGCTGTCGAGGAAACGTCAGCTATTTCAATACTAATTTCAGTAGCTGGACTTGCAATCTCTAACTCATTTGCTCTCTCAGAGACGGCTGCCTCTGAAGTGCTTTCTTCTTCCAGCCTTGATGCCACTTCGGCAGATGGAGCTTTATCTGTTCTGAGACGAGCAACTAATAAATTTGATGCAGCTGTATCCGGCGTTTCTACAGACTGACCGCTAGCTGGAACCTTAAGAACTTGTCCAACTCGAATAGAAGTCTCAGGAGGGAGCGCATTTGCATCCTTTAGCTCTCTCAATCCAACTCGATGTCTCTGGGAAATCTGCCATAAGCTCTCACCCACTTCAACAGTGTGATAAGCCGCAATTTCTTGCTCTGAGGCCTCCGCAGTAGCAGCTGGTGTAGATTGTGCTGAGTCACTTGAAAGGGTTTCTGCCGCAGAAGTGGTGGGTGCGGAAACAGCTGCGGATGCTTCGGACTGAGAAGCAATGACTCCAGATGCACCTACCGAGAGTGCGATGCCCAGCATTGCTGCAGACTTAAGGCTGCTACCTGACTGGGTTGCCTCGTTTTCTTCTGGGATACATGAATGACTTGAGTCAGCCATCATTTCCTGCGAAATTGCTTCTTTCAAGGATTAACCTCCAAATGATCAGCGTTCAACCGTTATGACAAAAATCGCCGTGGTATTTGCTTAACAGCAAAAGCTGCTATGAGTAGCGTTAAAAGCTAGACAGAAGGTTTTGACTGATTCCCTTAAGTGCGTAGCTAGCGCTCGCAGACAAACCTTAGCTTGTCCGACTTAGGCAAGTTTACACGACTTAATGCTAATTTCAATCACCACATCAGCGACCTACTCTGGATGCCCAAAAGTCGGTGCTGCCTAAACCTGATTTGATTTTTCTGTGGACGATACTTTTTGCTGGACGAGTGCTGAAAATTCTGAGATGCCTGAAAACACTAGGCTTGGGAAAAATAGAAAGGGAGCCAATCTTTTTATTGGCACACTCGAAAGACGTTCGGCTTTACAGACTCATCAATTTTTCTTGGGAATGTAGAAGTAAGCACCTCTTTTCGCGTGAAGGCCATATGGCAACTGTGATTGGCTAAACAGACCTATCCAATCGTGGAAAAAGCCTACTCTTAATGACGAGTGATGAAGGTAGGTGAAAAGTATATGAAATACTTATGGATAAAGCTGTGCTAAGCCCCTTTAACTAACCGGATTTTTGGTGGGAACTACGTACCTGAGGTTGATATATCAATAAGCCTTGATGTATCTAGGTTTATTGACAACTTCGTTGCTGTGCGATTCAAGTTGAAAATAGGCGCATAGTGACGCTCCTTCGCCTCAGCCTATGTAATTTACCTGATATGGCGTCAATATTTTTACTTTGGATCTAGAAGTTTATTTGCGTGGTGAGAGATTATTGAATTTGACGAATAGCCTCGAAAAGGCCTATGGCTGCGCTGACTGAGAGATTTAGGCTGCGGACATGATTGGTGCTCATCGGGATAGTAGCGAGAAGATCACAGCGCTTAAGTGTTTCAGGAGAAAGCCCTTGGCTTTCTTTCCCGAAAAGGAGCCAGTCGTCCTCGTTGTAGGCAATATCTGTGTAGCGTTGAGTTGTGCGAGCGCTGAATCCAATCAGTCTGCCTTTTTGCGTTTGGGTGTGTTCCCAAAAATTTTGAATGGAGTCGTGGAGGTGAAGATCCACGTAGGGCCAATAGTCTAGCCCGGCCCGCTTAAGGTATTTGTCGGTTAGTTCAAACCCAATCGGTAGAACGAGGTGAAGCGGTGTTCCGGTGGCCGCGCAGGTGCGAGCAATGTTGCCGGTATTGGGCGGGATTTCTGGATTGACGAGAACAATTTTAGGCATGGCGCAGGTTTGATCTTTATATTCAGCGCTTTGGCTGGCTGGTCTTGGGGCTTAGGCGACAGCTGCTGGCTGGCAAATGTCTTGGGCGAGTAAGGTTTCTTGCTCATGCATTTGAGCGATCGCGTTTTGAATGACTTCAGTGGGGCTAGTCTTTTCTGCTTGCGCCAGCCACTGCTGGGCTTGGTTCCCTTCTCGAAGGATTTGCTTGATAGGAGTGAGGAAGCAAGCGATGCCTAGTTGATGCGCGTAGGGATGCACCTCTTCGTAAATTTGTTGCAGCCAGGTACTAGCTGTGATGGGTTTGCCGGTTTGCCAATGGATGAGTTCGGCAGTGAGGCTAGATTTTGCGGCGGTTTGTTCGTTTTGAAGGGCTAGCTCTAATAAGGTTTCGCTGCGGGTGTTGGCGCTAAAGGTCGAGCTTTCCAGAGGGTCTAAGTCAGGATTTGCGAGTAGCTGCTGGAGGCGAGCTTCGAGTAAGGCCGTAACGGCGAGCAAGTGGAGCGGGTCACTGACGAGATCGCAGATGCGTAGTTCTAGGCGGTTGAGATTATAGGGGCGGCGATCGCCATTGGGCCTAACGGAACTCCACAGGTGACGAACGCTCTGCATGCTGTTGTTGGCTAGCTGTTCTTCTACCCAGCGAATGTGGTGCAAGTGGCTTTCAAAAAGCGGTACGTGCTTGGGTGTTTGCGGAAACATTTGCCAACGCGTGGAGTGAAAGCCGGTGATGTTGCCGTCAAAGAAAGGAGACGATGCTGTTAGGGCTAGGTATAAAGGGGCTTCTAGTCGAATAAGGCGGCAGGCGCGCATCAATGCTTCAGGGTCGGGAATGCCGATATTGATATGAATACTGGCTGTGACAACATCGGTTCCGTAGGCTTGTTCTATGTAGGTGTGGTAAGGATTTTTGGGATCTGAACGATGGAAGGTGTCTGCGCCTCCAAGTGGGAGCGTGCTGCCAGGAATGATGGTGTAGTCGCCGAGGGTTTGGAGATAGTTCCTGAGGCGCACCCTGGGTTTAATGAGTTCACACAGTAAATGCTCGTATCGACAAAAGGGTGCGGTGGTGTACTCTACGTTTCGTTTGTCTGGTTCGCGTACAAATCCAGATAGCTCAGCCACGATTTTGTCAGAGAACCCAATGACCTCGCCGCTGGGAGCCCCAGTGTACATTTCAACTTCAAAACCTTTTGATAGCAGCACGATGAATCCTTCTGTGTTTCGTTCGATGTCGTCGTCAACGTTGAGCGTTAGTCGTTAGCTAGAAGCGGAAGTAGGCATACTCAGTGGTAGATAAGCTCAGTGGTAGGTAGCTGTGCTCAAATAAGAATCCTCAAATGTAAGCCCAGTTTTTCTGAAAGTGAGATTTTACAGATGAAATCAGTTCATCAGATTTTTGTATGAAGGTTAACAGACACTTCGATCTTTCTGTGAGTGACCCTTCGGAAAAAAAGAAAAATCCCTCCTATATATAGGGGTGATTTTTGAGGAGGTGATTTTAAGGGCTGAAATCTGTGTCAGAGATAACTTTCTTGGACTGGATAGTGATGATTTGCATGGTCTGGGTGTAGGTTGTGCATCCAGCTGTTAAAGCAGTATAGAGGGGGGGTGGGCACTTGTGCTTGTCCTCCCAGCAGAACAGAGCTCAAATATCTATGTCGTCGTCAAGTCTATGTCGTCGTCAAAATGTATCTGATAAAGAAACGAAAAGCACTCGGAGGAACTGACCTCCGAGTGCTTTTCGTTTCTTTATGCGGATGAAAGGACTTGAACCTTCACGTCACGAGGACACCAGAACCTAAATCTGGCGCGTCTACCAATTCCGCCACATCCGCGTTGGATTCCAATAGTATCATCATTCAAAGGCAATAAACCGCAATGGTTGCGCTCAGCGCTTATGATGGGAGAACTTAAAATCGTGGCACTCGTTTGTCTGTTTAAGATTTGCGGAAAGGAATTTCGATAAGGGATTCTATCAAGGTATTGGGATAGGACGAGAAAGTCGTCTGGATGAGGAGAAACCGAGCGAATGGGTAAGGTAGTTGGCATTGACCTCGGCACCACCAACTCTGTAGTGGCTGTGATGGAGGGCGGAAAGCCCGTCGTGATTGCCAATGCGGAGGGCATGAGAACGACACCGTCGGTGGTGGCTTTTAGTAAAGAGGGCGAAAAGCTGGTGGGTCAGATGGCTCGTCGGCAGTCGGTGCTGAACCCTAAAGATACGTTCTATGCTGTGAAGCGGTTTGTTGGCCGTAAGTATGATGAGCTGTCGCCTGATTCTAAGCGAGTGCCTTATACGGTGCGGCGAGGCGAGTCTGGGAATGTGAAGTTGCGCAGCAATCGTTTGGATAAGGACTTTGCTCCAGAGGAAGTTTCGGCGATGATTTTGCGGAAACTGGCGGAAGAGGCCTCGCAATATTTGAGCCAGCCGGTGACGGGCGCGGTGATTACGGTGCCTGCTTATTTTAATGATGCGCAGCGTCAGGCAACTCGAGATGCCGGTCGGATTGCTGGATTGGAAGTGAAGCGGATTATTAATGAGCCGACAGCAGCTTCTTTGGCGTATGGCTTAGAGCAGCAGTACAACCAGACTATTTTGGTGTTTGATTTGGGTGGTGGCACGTTTGATGTGTCGGTGCTGGATGTGGGTGATGGCGTGTTTGAGGTTCGTTCGACGAGTGGTGATACGCAGCTTGGTGGTCTGAACTTTGATAAGAAGATTGTCGATTGGTTGGCTGAGGATTTTCTGGCGAAGGAAGGGGTTGATTTAAGGCGCGATCGCCAATCTCTGCAGCGCCTCAGCGAAGCTGCTGAAAAGGCCAAGATTGAGCTGTCTGGCGTACCGGTTACAGAGATTAATCTGCCATTTATTACGGCGACTGAAGATGGGCCGAAGCATATTGAGACGAAGCTAGAGCGATCGCTTTTTGAAGAACTCTGTAGCGATTTGATTAGCCGAATTCGTGGCCCTCTAAAACAGGCCCTCTCCGATGCAAATGTGAGTCCGAATCAAGTTGATGAAGTGGTGCTTGTGGGTGGCTCTAGCCGAATGCCCATGGTGCAAGACTTAGTTCGTTCGATCATGAACCGGGAGCCGAATCGGAATGTGAATCCAGATGAAGTGGTCGCAGTGGGTGCGGCAATTCAGGCTGGGATTTTGACTCAGGAAGTCAAAGACATTTTGCTGTTAGATGTTTCGCCATTATCTCTTGGGGTTGAGACGATTGGCGGTGTGATGAAGAAGCTGATCCCTCGTAATACGACGATCCCGGTGCGCCGTTCGGATACGTTCTCGACTTCTGAGAATAATCAGACGGTAGTGGAAGTGCATATTTTGCAGGGTGAGCGAGAGATGGTTCAAGACAATAAGTCTTTGGGCCGTTTTAAGCTGATGGGCATTCCGCCTGCCCCTCGTGGGATTCCGCAGGTTCAGGTATCGTTTGATATCGATGCGAATGGAATTTTACAGGTGTCGGCCTTGGATAAGACGACCGGCCGCCAGCAGAGCATTACGGTGCAGGAAGCTTCGAACTTGTCTGAGGCCGCCATTCAGGACATGATTCGGGCGGCGGAAGAGAATGCGGCGACGGATCGACTACAGCGGGAGCGCATCGAAAAGCGTAACCGCGCTGAGGCGCTGACGTTTAAAGCCGAGCGAGTTTTGCGTGAAGTCGCGATTGATTTTGGCATGCAGTTTTCACGCGATCGCCGTCGTCGGATTGAAACGTCAGTGCAAGAATTGCGCGCGGCCTTGGAGCAAAAGGACGAGCGTATGATTGATATCACGCAGTCTGAATTGCAGAACGAAGTGTATGAGCTTAACCGCGAAGCTTATCTATATGACATGGACGAAGATGACAGTGGCATCTTGGGCCAGATTGGTAACACGCTGAAACAAGCCTTTGCGGGGGATGACGACGATTACTATCGCACCGGCGACTATGGCTATGGCGGTGGGAGCGGCTACGACAATAGTGGCTATGGCAATAATTGGAGCCAGCAAGCTCAATGGGATTCGCCTAGCTGGAATCGAAGTAGTGCTAACCAGGGAAGCAGTTGGGATGACTGGGATGATGATTGGGAAAATGGGCGAGGTGGCCCGCTGAGTCCGAATTCCGGGCAGCCACAGCGGCCAGCGCCCAGCGCTTCTGCTCAGGGGTATCCTCCGAATGGGACTGCCCCCAGCAACTATGGCGCAAGTGACTACGGTCAAAATAATTACAGTCCAAGCAGTTACGAGCCAAACAGCTACAGCCAGAATGCCTACGGCCAGCGTGGTGATGGTCAAAGCAGTGGTTACGACCAAGGTGGCTATAACCAGAGTGCTGGCGGTGGTGGTCAGAAAAATTATGACCAGGGCAGCTATGACCAAGGTAGCTATGACCGAGGCGGTTATAACCAAAGTGGCTATAGTCAATCCAGTCCTGCTCAAAACGATTATGGCCAGGGTGGGTATTCGCGCAATGATCCTGCTCCATCGCAGGGGATAAACCAGGCCCAAAAGGCGGGGCAAGGCTATTCACAAAGCGGTTATCCTTCTAATAACGGCCAGCAGGATAGTTATGCGCAAGGTAACTACCGTCAAGATAGCTATGCGCAAAACGATTATCCGCAAGAGGTTTATCGTCAAGATCGGCAGGATGGTATGCGTCAATCAGAGACGCGTCAGGATCGCTATGGGCAAGACGATTATTCAGAGCCAAGTGCGCCTTCTGCGAATCGCTACCCGCAAGATAACTACCCGCAAGATAACTATCAGCAAGGCAACTACCCGCAAGGCAACTACTCGCAGGATAACTCCCGTCAGGATACTTATTCGCAGAGCAGTGGGGCAGAAAGGTCTCGCCAAGGTAGCTATTCGCAGGACAATCAATTCGCTCAAGATGGTTATGATCGAGAAGGGTATACCCGAGACGATTATGCCCGAGAGCAGTACATGCCTCAGAATAGTTACGATCAAGGTGCGCTTGATTCGCAGAATGCATATGGCCAAAGTGACTATAGTCAGGATGTCTCTGGTTCGGATGGTCGGTACGGTGATCGGCAACCTGCTTATCCGTCAGAAGAGAGGCAAAGAAATGAGCGATACCCTGAGCCGCCAAATCGGGCCAGTGAGGGGAAAGGGCGATCGCCTAAAGACAATTGGAATGGTGAGGACGATTGGTTCTAGTGCAGAATTTTCGGGACTATTACGAGATTCTTGGAATTTCCAAAGAGGCTGATGGCGGTGAAATAAAGCGGGCTTACCGAGCGTTAGCCCGTCAGTATCACCCTGATTTGAACCCTGGAGATAAGGCCGCCGAAGAAAAGTTCAAGATGTTAGGCGAAGCCTATGATGTGCTCTCAGATGCGGATAAGCGCTCTCAATATGAGGAGTACAGTAAGTATTGGACACAGCGTAATTCAGGCGGTAAAGGTTGGGGGAAGTGGTCGCGTGGTCGGTCGTCAGCAGATGCTGAATACAGCGCTTTCGAGGATTTTGATAACTTTGTAGAGCAATTGCTCAAGCGCCATCAAGCAGATGATCAGGCCTCTATGTGGCAAGCGCCCTTTTCGACTCAGTCGTCGAAGTCGAAGACACAAACTAAAGGCGCTGATAAGCGAGTCCGCGAAAGTCAGACAGCAGGTACTGCCACTCAATCTGCGAGTGCGTCGCAACCAGAAGCCGGTCGAGAACCATCAAGGCGTCCTCGGCGAGAATATCGGACGCAGTCACCGCAGCGATCGCGCCGTGATGCAGAGGCTGATTTGACAGTGCCTTTAGAGAAAGCTTATGCCGGAGGACGCGAGCGCATTCGGCTTGAAGATGGGCGATCCCTAGAAGTTAATATGCCGCCGGGGATGGTTACTGGGCAGCGCATTCGCCTCAAAGGTCAAGGCATTGACGGGGGGAATTTGTATTTGCGGATAGAAGTGGAGTCGCACCCTTATTTCACCTTGAAAGAAAGCGATGTCTATTGCCGGTTGCCTGTGACGCCCAGTGAAGCTGTACTAGGGGGAACTGTGGCCGTACCGACGCTGAGTGGAATGGTCAATATGTTAATTCCGCCTGGTGTGCAGCCAGGGCAAAGGCTTAAGCTCACCAGTAAAGGGTATCCCATCAGTCCTGACCTCTTTGGCGATCAGATCGTTGAGATTGATGTGGTGATGCCGACGGTTTTAGATGATGAAGAGAAGGCTTTGTATCAGGAACTCAGAAATATTGAGCGGTTTGATCCCAGAGCTAACCTCCCTGTTTCTTCTGCCTCATAGACTGCTTCTACTCTGTAGATTGTTTGTTCAGATGGATGTTTCGCAGGTTGACTTATGCAAACGCTAAATGTGACGGTGCCGCAAGCGCTGCGGGCTCAGCTCCAGGCTTACCAAAACGACAGTGGCATTGAAGATCCCGCAGCGGCGATGGTCGCTGTGTTAGAAACCTATTTCCAAACGTGGACGCCTACGCAAAACAGTGACCCTCTGCCTGCGATGTATGACGCAGAAGATGGCCCGTGTGAAGTGATTGCTGCTTTTAGAGAACCTCAGTGAAAAGGTTAGCAGTGAAAAGGTTAGCAGTGAGAATGGTTAGCTTGAGGAACCTAGCCAAAGTAGTCTGGTTCGTTCCCCGGTACCCACTTGATGTTGCATCCAATGCTGGGCTTTTGTGCGGGAGAGACTGATCTACCTGCGACTACGTTATCGAGTGCTTGCCTGAGATCTGCACCATTTACCGGGAGATCATTGCCAGGGCGACTATTGTCTAGCTGCCCCCGATAGGCTAGTTGAAAGCTGCTATCGAATAGGAAGAAGTCGGGTGTGCAGGCGGCTGTGTAGCGTTTTGCCACGTCCTGAGTCTCATCGAAGGCGTAGGGGAAGTTGAAGTTTGCCCGTGCTACTTGCTGCCTCATTTTCTCAGGGCTGTCTTGAGGATGCGTTTCTATGCTGTTAGAGCTGATGGCCACGATGCCAATGTCTTTGGATATGTAGTCGTGACCGATTTTGCCAAGCTCATTTTCTACATGTTTGACGAAGGGGCAGTGCTGACAAATGAACATGAGCAGCAGCCCTCTTGCCCCTTGGAAGGTCTCTAAAGAAATGGTGCTGCCACTGACGACATCGGTAAGCGCAAACTTTGGGGCCAAGGTGCCGAGCGGCAGCATGGTGGATGCTGTTCTAACCATTGCTTTATCCCCCTGCGCTCATGCCTGCCATCACCAGCACGGATAGTAGTAGGCCCGGACTGAGGAGAAGGACGAGTGTGAAAAAATCGTGGAGTTCCATGGTTGTAATGACAGGTAATGATGTTGTAGCTACAGACTTCGTCCGTTGACCGACTCTATGATGACGAAAAGCAAGCGAGAATTTATGGAATGTTAAGCGCTGAAAACTAATATCTTCCTGAAAGTTTTCATAGCGCTCACCTATCTCGATCTGTTGATTTGGCGTATCCTGACAGTGCATTTAGCACAAGTTTGATTGATGGGAGCATCTCTCATGGGCCGGAAAACGTTATGTGGCAATATGTCTGGGCGACGAACTTCATTCCTGAAAAGAGGGTTTAAGTGGGCAACGATCAGCATTGTTTCGCTGTCTGCTGTTGGGATCGGATTGTTGCCTGCGATCGCTGCGGAACTGTCTGCCTGGCGCTATGACTCGAGGTCGCGATCGCTCACACTGACCCTACCTGGTTCTGTCACACCCAATGTCTCTGTTATTGCGCCCAATCAGCTATTAGTAGAGCTGCCTGATACTCAGGTCGGTGACGTGCTTGGCCAGAGAGTAAATGACGGCTTTGTGGAACAGATTGCATTAGAGCAAGCCACCCCTGAAACGGTGTGGCTAGTGGTGGACTTTGTCCCAGGTACTGTGCTGGCCGATACGCAGCAAGCAACCCCACTGGCAGCCTCTTCTAATACGCTTCAGCTTTGGAAGGTGCAGCCAACGCTGATGGCAAGTCGTAGAGTTGTGGATGCTGCCGTGGCTACCCAGTCAGGAGGGACACAATCGGGGGCTGCCGCGTTGGCTGTGGAGACGCCGGATGTCGCTACCGCGATCGCACAGGCCGATTTCCCTGATCTTCCCGTTTTAGAACCGGCAGCACCGCTCAGTCAGCCTGTGAGTGTGCCACCGATTGATGATGCGCCGCCGGTTCGAGTCCCTGACTTATCTACGCCTGTGGTAGAAAATCCGATTCAACTGAATCAGGCCCCCATTGAAGTGCCCGTTATTGTTGAGCGGGATGCTCTTGAAGTTGCACCCCCTATTGCCATTGAACCGGTCACGCCAGCAGAACCACCATTTATTGGTGGGATAGATGATATTGCCGTGGTTGAAGCGACGCCAGCGCGACTGCCAACGTCTGTGGCTGTAGAGCCTAGCGCTGTGGTAGAGACTGCAAGAACTAGTACAGAGATAGTAGACAGTCGCGCTAATGGCGGTGCCGTTATAGATGCGGCGGCCACAGATGCGGCGGCCAGTTTGCCGGCGGGGCGGGCAAATACCGCTAGTCCGAGCCGTTGGCCCGAGCCAATTCCTTTTGGTCAGCCTTTGCCATAGACAGAGATAGGCCATCAACATGGCGTCAATCATTCTATATGGAACCAATTACTAACGGTATGAGTGAGGTCAGGCAGGCAGATGCTAGGTCATACGCACAGATAGCGGCACAATAGGGATAAGTAACACTTGAATTTAAGATTTAGGGCTTATTGCCCTCTACATTGTTTGTGAAAACATCCCCAAATTCCGCATTTAAAGCACCGCAGTCTACCCTTAAGACTTTGTTATCAGATACGCTCACCGTTTTCTGGGGAGACTGGCTCGACTTACGCGTCCGTATCCCGCAGGTCGCGGCTTCTGGTTTAGTTTCACCGCTTATCTATATATTGGCGTTTGGCCTGGGCTTGGGTAGCTCTTTAGATCGAGTCAGTACGCCGACGGCAGGCGATAGCTATCTGGAGTTTATTCTTCCAGGTATGGTGGCGCTTTCATCTATGGTGATTAGCTTTGGTGGCACGACCTTTTCTATCTGCGGCGAGCGACTATTTTCTAAGACCTTCGAGGAAATGCTGCTGTATCCCATTCATCCGCTGGCACTGCATCTTGGCAAAATGCTGGCAGGTATTGTGCGCGGGCTAATGACGGCGTCGGCAGTGATTTTAGTGGCGGTGCTGTTTACAGGGAAGGTGTGGAGCTTTTTGAATCCATTGTTTTTCCTGTTGGTGATTTTGAATTGTGCCGTATTTGCTGGCTTGGGTGTGATTGTGGGCCTGAATGTGAAGTCGCTAGAGAGCGTGGGGCTGTTCAATAATTTCTTGATTGTGCCGATGTCCTTTTTGGGCGGGACGTTTTTTGATCCGACTACGTTGCCAGTTGCGTTGAAGCCTATTGTGTATGCCTTGCCGTTGACTTACACCACCATTGGATTGCGCGCAGTTGCTTATAAATCTTGGGATGAGTTTCCTTGGTATTGCATTCCCATTTTATTGGTATTTGCGATCGCGCTTTCCTTCTACGGTGCACGTCAATTCTCTAATCAACAGGACTAATCCTCTCCGCTTAGACTAATCTTCTCCACTTAGACTAATCCTCTCCGCTTAGACTAATCTTCTCCACTTAGACTAATCCTCCATCGCTTGTAGGTTTCCTGTTTGTAAGGCTGCTTATAAGCTCTGCTGCTCAAATCTTCAGCTCAGTCTTCTATGCGGCCAGATGAGGCTATTTATTCAGCTTCTGCACCTGCTTTCATGTTGGCTAGTCCATTTTCCATAAAGCCTTGGAAAGTATTGCGAACAAAGAGCGAAAGCGGAATGCGAGAGAGTAGAGAATTGGGCCGAAAGCTGTACGTCCAGGTTACGCGCGTTTGCTCGCCTTGGTCTTCATACAGAAATTCACCCGTGGCATAGTCTGCGAATCGTCCGGCTGGGCTGGTGAAGCCCCAGACCTGATACGTGAACTGATCATCCGTGCTGCTAAGGATAGTTTCGACTGCGTAATGACCGTCGTCTAGCTCTACGCGGCGTTTGTCACCGGCCTGTCCCCATTCACCCCCGACGAGTGGAACGGTGTTTTGGACGGCGGGCATACCCTCTGTAGGCGTTAAAAAGTCTGAAAGCTTTGCTTGCGATCGCCATTCAAAGAACTCGCTGCGAGGAACGTTGATCGTAATGGTTTCGACATTGGTGGCATGAAACCCTTCCACAATTGCCGGTGGCCCTGCTGAATAATCGGGGGGTGCGCTCGGCGGTGTGGATGAGCAGCTAACAGTGAAGAATAGGGCTATAGCGCCCACAAAGAGATACTGACGGATGGATTTCTTGTTCATGGCGATGGTGTTTAACGATCGATTTATCTTTGAACATCGCCAGAATAATCTGTGGAGTATACTCCACAGTCAAGGGGGATTTTTAATGAGGAATTGAACTGTGCTAATTGGTGAACTTGCGGCCGCTTCGGGTATTTCAAAAGATACGATTCGCTTCTACGAGAAAATAGGACTCATTTCGGCGGGGGAACGCAAAGCGGGGTCACGGACGTACAAGGAGTTTGCCCCGGCGGTGTTAGCTCGTTTATCGCTGATTCAAAAGGCCAAGCAGCTGGGGTTTACGCTAAACGAAATCAAACAAGAGCTTGATAACTGGCAAAGTGGCGCGCTGTCTTATGCTGACAAAATACAGATTATCGAAGAAAAAATGAGTGATATTGACACTCAGATTGAGCAATTGCTGAGCATAAAAGCTTATTTGAACAGCAAGCTGACGTTTCTGCAAAAGTCGACGTCAGAGCAAAAGCCGACGTCAGAGCAAAAGCAGATATCAGAGCAAAAGCAAATATCAGAGCAAACGGCTTGAGGCTACTGAATCGCCTGCATGAAGGGTTGCCAGCTGGTGACGGATTGTAAAAGCGTTCGATATCCAAGCGCGTTGGGATGGAGGCCGTCCGAAGAAAGGCGATCGCCCACCCACTGATTGCTATGAGCGCTCCACTCCTCAAAAATATCTAAATACGGAATGTTATGCGCCTCGCACAGCCGCTGTGTCACATTGCGATAGCGAGCTTGTTCTGCGTGGGTGAAATGCAGAATGCCTGCAAATGGCATAGCGGATTCGTTGACAGGTACCATCCCAACGAATAAGGTGGGGCAGAGTGCACGCGACTGGGTTAGCAGCGCGTCCATGGTCTGCTCAAATAGCTCGATATCTGTAACGGGGCGTCCGTTCACTCTGCCTGCCCGCGCAGAATCATTGACGCCGACCGATAGAACGAGCACGTCAGGTTTGCGGTGGCGTAGCTCGCCGCGCCCTGCGAATTCAGCTTCTAGCCGATTGGCGACCTGCGTAACGCCATCTCCTCGAATGCCCAAGTTGTAAAATACTGGCCCTGGCGAGTCAGGACTCATCCAGCTGAGGCGTAACCTCTCCACCCATCCGCCGCCTTCATGATCGCCGTAGCCGTACACAAGGCTGTCTCCGATGGCGATGACTTTTTTAGGATGGGTTGCGATCGCCTGCTGGCGGACTTCCTGAGGTTGAGCTGCTGACGAGCGTGAAATGAGTGCTGTCATAAAGTCGCTTTGATAATAAGTCGCTTTTACACAAGTCGCTTTTATACAAGTTGCCTTTTCCTCACCGGGCACAACCAGCCCTTAGCTAGGTAAAGTCAGCTGAGTAGAGGCAATAAAATTGATGAGAGATTAATCACAGATAGCACAAACCGAAGCAGCGTTGCAAATCTTCACAATGCTGCTTCGGTTTAATGATGCTGCTTCGATTTAATGCCCTATAGGGTAATTGTTCCCGCAGCGGTTCTTGTGGTTGCGGGCGTCTGGTGCTAGGCCAAATGCTGTGAAACCTTGTCCGCCAGCGTATCTGTCCAGTGATCTACCAGCTTAGAATCAGCAGCTTCTACCATGACGCGAACAACCGGCTCGGTGCCAGAGGCTCGAACCAGAACGCGGCCTTGATCGCCCATTGCCGATTCGGCTTGTGCGATCGCTTGCTGCACCGCATCACAGCTAGTCCAATTACGACGCACATCAGGGTCTTCTACCCGTACGTTTTCCAGTCGCTGTGGATAGGTCTCAAAGCTTTGTGCCACTAGCTCAGTGAGAGAGCAGCCAGCTTGCTTGAGTAGGTCTGCAAGGTGTAAGGCTGTGAGGATGCCGTCTCCGGTGAGGCTGTAGTGATGACACAAAATATGCCCAGACTGTTCGCCGCCGAGCATCGCGCCTTGGTTCACCATCTCAGCATGGACATGCTGATCGCCCACTTTGGTGCGTACTAGCGTGCCGCCTTGCTTTTCCCACGCTCGTTCGAACCCGAGGTTAGCCATCACGGTGGAGATGATGGTGTTGTTGGGCAGCTTTTGTGCTTGCTTTAGGGTTTGGCCCCAGAAGTACAAAATATAATCGCCATCAATGACACGGCCTTTAGTGTCTACGGCCATCACCCGATCAGCGTCTCCATCGAAGGCAAAGCCGATGTCCGCATTGAGGTCTGCGACCGCTTTTTTGAGGGCGCCGAGATGGGTAGAGCCACAATCTACATTGATGCGATCGCCATCTGGCAGTCCATGCATAATCACAACTTCAGCGCCCGTTGCTTCAAATACCTGCTTAGCGACTCGCGTGGCCGCGCCCCAAGCCAAATCCAGCACAATGCGCAGGCCACTCAAGTCAGGATGTGGCTGAAACGGCTGATGTAAAAAATCTACGTAGCGTTCTACGAGATCAGGGCGCTGATAAGTTTTGCCCCATTTGATATCGGTTGTCTCTGTAAGGCAACCTTCTGGAAGCCCTTGACCGCGAAGCGCTGATTCTATTTGTTTTTGAATAGTGCTAGATAGCTTGGTGCCATCAGATCCAAAAAACTTAATGCCATTATCGCAAGGCGGATTGTGGCTGGCAGAAATCATAATGCCGCCCGCCGAATCCATGGCTAAGTGGGCAACGGCAGCCGTTGGGCATAGGCCCATATTCCATACTTCTAACCCGGCAGTGGTCAGGCCCGCCGACAGGCTCGCCGAAATCATATCGCTAGAGTTGCGAGAGTCTTGACCTAAAACAATGGGGCCAATTTCCCCGTGGCACTGGAGAACTTGCCCTGCCCAGAAGCCCACCTGCATTGCTAGCGGTGCGGTAATGAGCGTACCGGCTTTCCCGCGAATGCCATCTGTGCCAAATAGAGGAGCGGTTGGGAGTGGTTGCACACTGCATCTGTTGGCAGGAATAGGCTTAAACCGTTTCTGGTCGGTCGTCTGTTGACGTTTGACTGGAGAACTCACCATTTTTTCTCACTCCTGAGATAACAGATTAAAAGGGGTTGTTAACTGACTGCTGAGGGGGGAATCTCCCCGAAACAGCCCTGCCGAAATCGGCTACGTGTATATTTCTTGCCGCTTTTCAATGAGCAGCGACTCGCAACACTTTATTCGCAACACGCTACAGCGTTTGTCATGTGTGTTGTGTTCTTCTCAGCCCAAGCTTGTGTCGAACAGCAGCCAACATGACCCGACAAGTTCAAATGCATTTTCACTTGTCTGTATATAAATGTGGAGGATATCACCTTAGACTGATGAATGCTGCTAGATGTGCCAATTCCTGCAAGGTCACTGCTAAACCATGCGTGAAACCTTCGGGCACGCTAAGCCGTTCACTGCGCTTGGTAACGCCCTTTTGCCTGCCGAATAAAGTCTCAAAGTATTGCAAGCTACGCGCAGTCATTAGCGCTCGATGCCTACGATATTTGCATTGCCTGACTGCCATTGCCTGACTGCCATTGCCTGGTTTCCATTGCCTGATTCCGTCAGCCATCAACCAAAGTTGAAATATGAGGACACCTCACTATGCCCACCCCCTCCTCAAACTCGCCATTGTCTGGGGATGAGTCATTCCCGACGCCACCAGCCACCTTAGAGAGAGGTATTAATGAATTTAATAGCGGTGCCTTTTACGCGTGTCACGACACGCTCGAAGCGATCTGGATGGAGGCTGATACCAGTGAAAAGCCTTTTTATCAGGGGATTTTGCAAATCTCAGTGGCGTTTTATCATCTTGGTAATCTCAACTGGCGAGGCGGCGCGATTTTGATGGGTGAGGGCATCAGTCGGCTAGGGCGTTTTGAGCCAAGTTATCTCAACGTTCAGGTTGATGACTTGGTCGATCAGGCGGTTGAATGGTTGGAGCTGATTCAATCGGCAGGCCCGGAGGGACTTGCGGCGATGATGAAGGATTTACCAAGGCCACTGCCTCAAATTCATCTGACATGCGCTCCCGCGAGCAATTAATGTGATGATGTTGGCATCTATACCAGTTGAGAAAGCGATCCGACGGCGCAGGTCATCATTTTCACTGCTTGCCTAGTATGGATATGGCTAAATGGATACGGCTAAAAAGAGTCACTACAAGAATCGCCTGAAAATAATGTTGAACTGGCCTCTGAAACGTTTATCTGTATTGTTCGCTGTGGCGTTGACTTTGCCTGTCTTGGGTCAGGGGCTGTTGCCAACATCTCTATCTGACGCATATGGACAGTCTGGCGGCGCGATTCAAATGAAGGCGAGCCGAGTGGAGGCCAACTCTGAGACCGGTGTGGTGAATGCGATCGGCAATGTCCGCATTGATTATCCGAGTCGTGCCATTGTAGCAACCTCTGCCCAAGCGCAGTACTACAGCGAAGAGCAAATGATTGTGCTCAGCGGTAATGTGGACGTGGTGCAAGAGGGCAATACGCTCAAGGCTGAGAAGGTCACGTATTTAATTTCAGAAGGTCGATTTGTGGCGACGCCGGGAGCCGAGAGTCAGGTTGAGGCCGTCTATTTGTTGCCAGATTCGCCTGCGGCTGAGCCGACGGTAGCCCCAGATTTATCCCCTGCGCCGCCTGCGCCGTTAGATATCCCGGCTGTGCCCGATGATTTGCCGGATGAGCTGAGTTCGATTGACAGTAACCGGCTGTAATTGCTGTTTTTTCTAAACGTCATGCTCCTCGCGTTTGAAAGGGAGCTTTTAGGACCTTGCTATGACTTCTTCCATCCAATCTGGTTCAGTTCGTGCAAGGGATGGCGCTGCCTCTTCGCAGCTGGTGCTGGAAAATGTGCAGAAGACATACGGGAAGCGTACCGTTGTCAAAGGGGTGAACTTGTCGGTGGCCCAGGGTGAGATTGTGGGCTTGTTGGGGCCGAACGGTGCGGGCAAGACAACGACGTTTTATATGGCGACGGGTTTAGTGAAGCCAGATGTGGGCAAGGTTTCTCTGAGCGAGGAAGATATCACTGACCTGCCGATGTACAAGCGGGCGCGGTTGGGTATTGGTTATTTGGCTCAAGAAGCTAGTATTTTTCGTAATTTGAGTGTGCAGGATAATTTGCGGTTGGTGATGGAGCAGACGGGGGTTCCGTTTCATGAGCGTGATGAGCGGCTGCAACATTTGCTCAAAGAGTTTCGGTTGGAGAAGGTGAAGGACTCGTTAGGGATTCAGGTGTCAGGTGGAGAGCGCCGTAGAACAGAACTCGCGAGAGCGTTAGCGGCAGGGATGCAAGGGCCTAACTTTTTGTTTTTGGATGAGCCGTTTGCAGGGGTTGATCCGATCGCGGTTGCTGAAATTCAATCGATTGTGGCGGAGCTGCGCGATCGCAATATGGGCGTTCTCATCACCGATCACAACGTCCGAGAAACACTCCAAATTATTGACCGAGCGTACATTATGAGTGATGGCAAGATTTTGGCCTCCGGTAGCGCCAGTGATCTTTCAGATAATCCGCTGGTGCGTGAATACTACTTGGGTGATAGTTTCAAGCTCTAGTTTTTGATGCTCTAGTTTTTAGCGCCAAGGCACATCTTCTCCAGTCCAGACATTCTCCAATCCAGATATTCCAGCTGCTGGAAGTTCAGAAAATCAGAGCAAATATCTGGAAGCAAATATACTTAAAGAATGACTCCCACTACTGCTCCGACGTTCACCCAAAGCCTCAGCCGCTGGATTCCGCGTATCCCCATCATGGATCGCTACATTGCCCGCGAACTGTCTTTCCCTTTCCTTTTTGGTGTAGGTGCCTTTTCTTCAATTGGTGTTTCCATTGGTGCACTGTTTGAACTTATTCGCAAAGTCACTGAGTTCGGATTGCCCGCCTCTTTAGCGTTTGAAGTCTTTGTCTTAAGCTTGCCTGAGTTCATCGTGCTGGCTTTTCCCATGTCTACGCTGTTGGCCACGATGATGACCTACAGCCGCTTTTCGAGCGATAGTGAGTTGATTGCGCTGCGAGGCTGCGGCGTCAGTGTAAAGCGAATTGTGGTGCCTGCGGTCATTCTGAGTTTGCTGATTACGGGGCTCAGCTTTGCCGTGAATGAGGTGATTGCACCTGCGAGCACACAGCGGGCCAAATTACTCTTGGCAAGGGCCTTAGATGAAGAGAAACCGCCCTTTAAGGAAGGTAATATTACCTTCCAGCAGCAGGAAGAGAATGAACTGATCCGCTTTTTCCATGCCAGTGACTTTGATGGCACCGTGATGCGCGATATCACCGTTGTGGATTTTTCACAGGAGGATGAAGAGGACGGCTTGAAGCAAATTGTCAGTGCCGATGCCGCTCAATGGGACTTCTCCCGTAACTTGTGGGAATTTAGAAATGGGACAATCTACGCCGTTTCTCCAGATGGCTCTTTTCGACAGATTGTGCGCTTTGAAAAGCAAGATCTGCAATTGCCACGAACCCCGCTGGATCTGGCTCAGCGGCCTAAAAAAGATGAAGAAATGAACATTGCCGAGGCGAAGGATTACCTCGAAATTTTGCGCCAAACCGGGGATGAAAAAGCGGTGCGTAAGCTAGAGGTAAGTATTCAAAATAAGTACTCGGTTCCGTTCGCTTGCGTTGTATTTGGTTTGGTGGGTTCGGCGGTGGGTATCCGTCCTCAGCGCACGGGTAAGGCCACCAGCTTTGGCGTCAGTATTGTGATTATCTTTGGCTATTATTTGCTGAGCTTTATTACGGCTGCAATGGGTGAGTCTGGGTTGATTAGTCCATTTATTGCAGGGTGGTTGCCGCTCAGTTTGGGGCTGAGCGCGGGACTGGTTCTGTTGGCAAAAATTTCTCGCTAATTTTAGTTGGCAGCCCGCGCGCTTGTTCTTTGTTTCCCTTGTGCTGTGTCTTAAAGGTTATTTCCTAGAAGCCATTTCCTGAAGGTTATTTCCTAAAAGCTATTTCCTAAATGACTGTCTGTGGCTGCTTAAAAAACTTCACTAGGTTGAATCCGCCAAGGCCGGAATCCAGCTCGGATACATTGATCGAGTGCCGTATCAACGGTGACTTCAGTGGTATCGACAATATCCACTACGCAAGTGCCGTAGTACTCAGGGAGGAGACTGCGGCCACAGTTATTGAGTGTGGTGGTCGATGCGCTATCGAAGAACGCTTCATGAATGTCGATGGTGCAGTTTGCGACTTCTACAGGGCGACGCGATCGCGCACAAACAAGCAGTGCTTTATTGGCATCAATAGGCGTTAATTCGCTCACGTCTACGACGCAATCCCCTAAATTTTCTGGATAACGGGCAGAGGCGCAGGAGGCAACAGCATCTGCGTCACTAATGCCCACAGCCGTCATGCCAGCCACACAGCCAGCATAGTCAGGCGCGGCCGCCGCCGAGGTAGCGCCCAGCGTGCTCAATGCAACTAGCGGCAGTGCTAAGTAAGTTGCGCCAAAAGAGGACGCGGCTGCAATTCCTGCAGTGAAACGTTTTAATAGGGAGACATTTGGAGTAACAGACATTTGCAAAGGAGCCTTATTGCTTAATTGTGCTCTGATCTAATCTACAGTGAATAGAGATAACGATAACGGTACATGTACCCACATACTTTGATGTGTAAGAACGGACGTGTACAAGGACGTTAGCGCTGCCACATGCCTTATCGGTGCTTTAAGCGTCGGTGCTTTAAGATCACTGTTTGCAACCGTAAAGGCGATTGGGATAAGTGTTGTTCCCAATAGCAATGCGGCCTACATAAACTGCGGCCTCAAGGTTGCTATCTCTGGATGGTTATCTCCAGAGTCTCTATCTTTGGGTTTCCCCTAGAGTTGCCTTGAGTCGCCATTCACCCCCGCCGAATAAGAGAGGATTTTATATGCACCTGAGTGATATTACCCACCCTAACCAGTTGCATGGCCTATCGGTCAAAGAGCTAGAAAAGATTGCCCAGCAAATTCGCGACAAGCATTTGCAGACCATTGCGGCGAGTGGCGGTCATTTAGGGCCGGGGTTAGGTGTGGTAGAACTCACCTTGGGCTTGTACCAAACTTTAGATCTCGATAAAGACAAAGTGGTTTGGGACGTGGGCCATCAGGCCTATCCTCACAAGCTAATTACCGGACGCTATAAGGACTTCCATACTTTACGGCAGAAAGATGGCGTGGCCGGATACCTTAAGCGATCTGAAAGCCGATTTGATCATTTTGGCGCAGGTCATGCTTCAACGAGTATTTCGGCGGCGTTAGGAATGGCGATCGCCCGTGACCTTAAAGGCGAGGACTATAAAGTTGCTGCCATCATTGGTGATGGCGCGCTGACAGGCGGCATGGCCCTAGAAGCCATTAATCACGCCGGTCATTTACCTGATACGAACTTGGTGGTAGTGCTTAACGACAATGAAATGTCGATTTCCCCTAATGTCGGTGCCATTCCGCGCTACCTGAATAAAATGCGCCTCAGTCCGCCGATGCAGTTTTTGACGGACAACCTAGAAGAGCAATTTAAGCAGCTGCCGTTTGGTGAAACCCTCACCCCCGAGCTAAGCCGCTTCAAAGAAGGGATGAAGCGCCTGGCGGTGTCTAAAGTCGGCGCTGTGTTTGAAGAACTCGGCTTTACGTATATGGGGCCAATCGATGGTCATGATTTGCCTGAGCTAATTAGCGCCTTTAAAGAAGCGCATAATCATGGCGGGCCAGTGCTGGTGCATGTGGCAACGGTGAAAGGCAAAGGCTACGAGATTGCCGAAAAAGATCAGGTGGGCTATCACGCGCAGTCTCCTTTTGATATTGAAACCGGCCAAAAGATTACAACCAATAAGCCCAAGCCACCCGGTTATTCCAAGGTATTTGCTGAAACGCTGATTACCTTAGCGGAGAAAGATCCCTCCATTATTGGTATTACGGCTGCCATGGCGACAGGCACTCGCCTAGATTTGCTTCAGGCCAAGCTCCCTAAGCAGTACATCGATGTTGGCATTGCGGAACAGCATGCGGTGACGCTGGCGGCGGGCCTTGCCGCTGAAGGCATGAAACCCGTACCTGTCATTTACTCAACGTTTTTGCAGCGTGCCTTCGACCAGGTTGTACATGACATCTGTATCCAAAAGCTCCCCGTTTTCCTCGCGTTAGACCGCGCTGGCATCGTTGGTGTGGATGGGCCTACTCACCAAGGCATGTACGACATTGCCTACTTGCGCTGTATTCCTAACCTGGTGCTGATGGCCCCTAAAGATGAAGCTGAGCTTCAGCGGATGGTGGTGACAGGCATTAATTATGATGGGCCAATTGCGGTGCGATTCCCTCGTGGCAGTGGCTACGGTGTGGCCCTGATGGAATCGGGCTGGGAAGCGCTTCCCATCGGTAAAGCTGAGCTGCTGCGCCAAGGCGACGACGTGCTGCTGGTGGGCTACGGCAACATGGTTTATCCTGCTATGCAAACGGCTGAAATTTTGAGTGAGCACGGCGTAGAAGCCACGGTGATTAACGCTCGCTTCGCCAAGCCTTTGGATACCGACATGATGCTGCCGCTGATTGAGAAGATGGGCAAGGTGGTCACGATGGAGGATGGCTGCTTGATGGGCGGCTTTGGCTCGGCGCTGGCTGAGGAGCTATTTGACCGCAAGATGACGCCTGATTTGTTGCGCTTGGGTGTGCCGGATGAGCTGGTGGATCACGCTTCGCCAGATCAGTCTCGAACAACGTTGGGCCTAATGCCTGCGCAAATGGCTGAGCGCATTATGAAATCGTTTGAGCTGGGTGAGTCTCAGCGAGAATTGGTGGAGCAAGTCTAGCTGTCATGATTTGCTAATGCGAATGATTTGCTAATGCGAATCACTTGCTAACGCGAATGACTTGCTAGCGTTTGAAAAAATGCAATAGCTGATTTGTAAATGCTTCTGACGCATCCTGCTGAATCCAGTGGGATGCGTTTTTGATGGGGATGAAGGTGGCCGTTGGGATTTCTGAGGCAAGCAGCTGACCGTATGAGATAAGCCCATAGCTAAGCTTTCTTGGGGTAACGGTTATAGAGGTAGCCCCAGGTGGGAATGCCGATTGCTGCTTAGAGAGTCCTGCCTTAGAAAGTTCTGCCTAGAAAGCGCTGCCCGGCAGGTGCCAATTAGAAGGTGCTAATTAGAAAGTGCCAATTAGTAAAGTGAGCGTGCTTTATTGAGGCTTGCTTATTATGGTCGGTCTGGATGTCATCGTTGGTTTTGTTGTCGCTCTGGCGTTTGGCAATTTGGTTTTGGTTCTCGGCCATCCTCGGCCTATTTGCGCGATCGCTCGACCCAATGCCTGGCCGAGTGAAGCGCTCTGGTGATCGCTCTGGCGATCGCCCTGTGCGATATCTATCAGCAGGCAACCTGTGCCTGCGAGCAATCCGCCTGAGCCGATGGTAAAGAGAACTAATGCCACGGAGATAAGGCTGTCAAAAGAGATAAGCGATCGCAATGCCAACGTAAAGAGACTCACGCCAAACGTTAGCAGGACAGTATGGAGGGTGACCATGCCGAGGCGACTCCAAATGTATTGGTTGCTGATGCGATGGCGATCGCCCCTCAATCGTTTGAGATCTGCTTGTACATGATGTTTGCTATCGGCATTGCTGCGCATGTCCAAGGGCGTCGTTATCTGTTGGTACTGCGCTCGAATGTGGTGCAGCTGCTGTGAAAGGGCATTTTGCCTGAGCCAAGCGCCGCCTAATAATGCTGCCGATAATAAGGTCATTAGTACAGAATTTAAGATCAGCAGAATGAGCTGGTTTGACTGTTCAATACTCATAGCAACGAATTCGATAATGAGAGTACATACAAATGAATGGTTCAAATGTACTAAATATGCGTATTCGTTTCAAGATATATCTCAGTAACGTAATGTCGTCTCCCATCGTGAGTGAGTCAGTTATTTTGAATTTAGCGACCACAATGATTTGATAAAGAGAGTATGGATACGTAGCTGGTCATATTAAAGCTAGTTGCATTTGCTACCGGCTTAGCGCCCTCACTTTCTCGTCTTTTGTATGACCTCAAATTCGAATCGCCCCGTTCCCAATACACCCGAGCCGAATTCGCCCGAGCCAATTCAGCCAGATTTTAGTGGGTCATTGAGCCAGCCGGGGGCTAATGCCGCCAATGGGCAATCGTCTGGTGCTCCATCTCATAACGGATATTCAGCAACGTCTCCAACAACGAGCGCTCCAGCCTCTCAGTCGCCTGTGGGTTCATCGTCGCAGCCCACGACTAGTCCTCCTGCAAAAGAAGCTTCAGCGTCGGCTTTTAATGTCTCCCAGGTGAGGCAAACGACCCCTAACCGTACGACGCCGGTTAAAAAGAGTGCGAAAAAAAGCGTGGCATCGAAATTTAAGCCAAAAAGCGGAATGCCTGTCAGAAGCGTGCAGGCACGTATTCCGCTTTTTTTCACGGTAGGTATTGGGTTGAGCTTGTTGGCGGGTGGATTAAAAGCGATCGCAGCAGGTCTTTCCGAGGGCTATCTGTATTCTTTGCCTTGGATGGGCGGTTTTCTACGCAGCATTGAGCTAGCTGAAATCTCTAACTTAGTTGTGTTTGCCTTCTTGGCGGGGGGCATCGGTGCGGCCACTATTTGGCTGCCTCGACAATGGAATGCATGGGCCAAAATCGGTCTGTTGCTTGCCGTGAGTCCGTTTGTTTTTAGCGCTAGCTACGTGATGCAGCAGCGTCTCTGGGTGCAGCAAGTTGCTGAGCGCTCTAATATTTCCTATCCGGAAGCTCAGAAACTGACCAATGATTTTCTCAAACGACAAACCGGTAGTGGCGGCTTTTTCGGCTTCTATCCCTACAGTACGGAAGTTGCTGAACTGCCTACATCACGCGCTAGCTTGGAAAAACAATCCTCTAGCAATCCTAGTCAGCTTCTTACGAAAGAACTATCTAGCTATAACGATCCTAGAGCTGATTTAGTGGCTTTTGTGTTTGAACGAGTGGGTTGGTTATTGCGCTTTATGTACATGGCGATCGCAGCGCTTACCTCACTCATTTATTACTTCAAAGGACGCGAGTGGGTGGATGCCAGACGTTCAGCCTCTTACGAGAACGGCAGTGAACCAAACGCCCCGTCGGGGCAATCGCGGCCGCGAACATAATGAGCGCAGTGATCGCCAGGCCCACCCTTTCCGCCATGATTTTGGCGGGTGGCCGCAGCCGCCGAATGGGCACAGATAAAGCCCTCCTAACGCTGCCTAGCGGTCAGCCTCTGCTGACTAAAATCACGCAAGTTGCCCAAACGCTGACGTCAGATGTGGTGGTGATGACACCCTGGCCGGAACGCTATGAGGCGATGTTGCCACCGGCGGTCAAACTTCTATCTGAGCGAACCCACCAAAATGGCCCCTTGGGTGGGTTCGTTCAGGGGTGGAATTATATTCATTCAGACTGGTGCTTGCTGTTGGCGTGCGATTTGCCCCAGCTAGAGAGTCAGCCACTGGGTGAATGGTGGCATTGGCTTCAGCGTCAGACTATCTCCGAGCAGACTATCTCCGAGCAGACTATTGCCGCGCAGATGAGTGGGGATGATGTGAGTTCAGATGAATTAAATGGGCCTGGGGCAGATGGCGCAATCGCTTCGCTGACTTATCGCGATCGCCTCTATCCCGATTCGCCTTTAGCCAACAGCAAACCATGGGCCTCTAAACAGCCAATACCGAAAAAACAGTCAATGCCGGGAAAACGGTGGGAACCTCTCTGTGGCTTCTATCACCGAAGCTGTTTGCCTAGTTTGCACCGTCACCTCGATGCGGCGTTAAACCAAGACCACCCGCGCCGTCTTTCATTCCAATCTTGGTTAGAACCACTCAACGTGATGGCTTACGACGCGCTACCTCAGTCTGTTCTCTTTAACTGCAATACTGCTGAAGATTGGGCAAGCCTTCAGCTTTGAAGTTCTTTAATCGGGTTGTTAAAGTCTTTCGGCTTACGGTGAGAAGGTGACTGAGCGCGGGTTTTGGTCGTACAGATGACCTTACTCAGACGGGATGACGACGCAATGACGACCGGCAAAATCTGGTCGTCATTGCGTAAAACAATGTTTCATTCAATGTTGCGATAGATGAGTTTTCTTATCAGTGTCATCTGGCCAAACCCTGCATAGACTGGCTGGCCAACCCGAGCTTTAATACCTAAACCCTTAGCCCATGCCCTTTCCATTAAATGTTACGCTGTGTAATGATTTCCTCAGACTTCTCGGGGCAGGCGGACGCACTCCCCTATGATTAGAGAATATTTGCAGCTGTTTACATAAGTGTTGGAGATTCAAGCGTGGCTCTTCCGTTATTGAATTACCCCCCTAAGACCCAAAATGAGCGGGTAGAGGGTTATACCGTTGAGGGCGATGATCAGCCCAGAATTTATAGCGCTGAGGCTCTCCTTGAGTACAGCGAAATGACCGAGCTGATCGACGCAGCTTACCGTCAGATCTTCTTCCACTGCTTCACGGCGGATCGTGAAGGGTTCTTGGAGTCTCAGCTACGTAACGGCCAAATTACCGTTCGTGACTTTATTCGTGGCCTGCTGCTGTCCGATACGTTCCTCAGAAACTACTACTCGAAGAACAGTAACTATCGCTTCGTTGGACAGTGCATTCAAAGAGTGTTAGGTCGTGAGCCTTACAACGAGCGTGAAAAAATTGCTTGGTCTATTAAAATCGCGACTAAAGGTGTCGAAGGCTTCGTCGATGAACTCCTAGACAGCGAAGAGTACATGGAGAACTTCGGCTACGACATCGTGCCTTATTATCGTCGTCGCAGCTTGCCTGGTCGTGAAGTCGGTGAGCGTCCGTTCGATATCATTACACCTCGTACCGGTGAGTACTACCGCTCTATCCAGGGCTTCCCTCAGATTGTTTGGCAGGACGAAGTTCGTGGCTTCAAGCCTCAAGAGACGAAGCCTACCGCTGGCAACCCTGCTCTGTACTTGGATATGGCTCGTAGTGTGAATCCTCGTCCGGTTGCGCCACCAAAAATCAGTACGGCGAACATCAGCTTTGGTTCTGTACCGTTCCGTAAGCTGAGCGTTGATTCCGTAGGGCCTAGTAGCTCTGATTCATAGCTGATTCGTAGCGCGTTGATGGCATCAGCCTGATTTCATCAATTTCTAACAGGTTTGTTCTTTCCTCAAAAGGTTATCTGCTGGGGCGGTTTTTCCGCCTCAGCTTTTTTTGTGAGAGCCTGGTTTTGGTGAGGGCCTGTTTTTTGTAAGTGCTGTTTTTGGCGAGAGGCTACTTTTGTCGTTTAAGGCTTAAAGAGAACGTAGTCTATTCAGCAGTTTTTCCAATCGGGGCGGCGGTGGTGCTTCGCCGATGAGGGGTTTGTGTGTGACAGGATGTGCCAACGTGAGTCGAAAGGCATGCAGCGCTTGTCCAGGGAGTTTGACGCCTGCCGATTTGCCAGAGCCATAGTCTGGATCGCCAACGATTGGATGGCCCATATAGGTACTGTGTACTCGAATCTGATGGGTACGGCCCGTTTCTAGCTGGAACTGCATTAACGTGTAGTTGCCTAGCCTCTCTACGATTTTCCAGTGGGTAATGGCGCTCCTTCCTCCTTGTTCTATCGGAAGGATGGCCATTTTCTTGCGGTGTTTAGGATGACGCCCGATAGGCTGGTTTATAATGCCTTGCTCTGTTTTGGGGGCGCCATTGACAATGCCTAGATATTCGCGTCGGGCGGTTTTGGCTTGAATTTGCGCTTGTAGGCTATGCAGGGCGATCTCCGTTTTCGCCACCACCATGACGCCGGTGGTGTTTTTGTCGAGACGGTGTACGATGCCGGGGCGCTGAACGCCGCCCACCCCTGTGAGTTGGGTGCCGCAGTGAAATAGGAGGGCATGAACCAACGTGCCTGTGCTGTGCCCGGGGGCAGGATGCACCACCATTCCCGCTGGTTTGTTGATTAAGAGCAGCTGGTCGTCTTCATAAAGAATATCGAGTGGGATATCTTCGGGCGTGAGTTCGTAAGGGGTTGCGGTGGGGATGGTTATTTGTATGCGATCGCCCCCCTTTACAAGCCCCTTTTTGCTAACGCTGACTGTGCCATTAAGCCGCACCGCGCCTTGTTCGATAAGCTTTTGCACCCGACTCCGCGATAGCGTTTCAACCGATTCCGCAAGCCACCTGTCTAATCGAATGGGGGCCGTTGTTTCAACGGTTCGTTCTATCTCTTGTGGTGAGTTTTGGGGCGGTGCGTTCTGGGGTTGTTGCTCGGATTGCTCGGTTGCGCTAATCGCGTGCGTGAACCGTGTGGTTGCAGGGGGAATAAAGGTCTCGTCGTTCAATAGATGTCTCGATTTAAGGCTGGTCAGCTGCCATGAACTGTTTTCCAATGTTCATTATGCATGGGCGATGCTGGGGCGAGATGAGGCTGCAGACTGACAACTTTGCCGACGATGGCGATCGCAGGTGCTTCAAAGCCACATTCTTCAACTTTTTCAACAATATTGTCCAAGGTGCCGATGAGTTCCTCTTGTTCTGGGCGAGTGCCCCAGCGCACGAGGGCAACAGGCGTATCTGCCTTTAACCCTGCACCCGTCAGCGATTTCGTAATATTCGGTAAATTGTGAACGCCCATATAGATAACAATGGTTTCTGAGGCATTGGCAATGGCCTCCCAGTTCACAGCTGGCCGATACTTCCCAACCGACTCATGCCCCGTCACAAATGTGACCGATGAGCTATAGCCCCTATGCGTGACAGGAATGCCCGCATAGGCAGGCGCTGCAATGCCCGCCGTAATGCCTGGAACGACTTCTACAGGCACCCCTGCCGCCATCAAATCGCTCATTTCCTCACCACCCCGGCCAAACACAAATGGGTCTCCGCCCTTGAGACGTACAATAACCGCGTGTTCGTGAGCCTTTTGCAAAAGCACCTGAGTAATTTCAGTTTGAGACATCGAATGTCTCCCCCGGCGCTTGCCCGCATGAATACGCTCTGCATGGGGATTAATGCAGCTCAATATTGGCTCGCTAACTAGTGCGTCAAAGACGACGACATCGGCGCACTCTATTAGCGTTTTTGCTTTCACGGTTAGCAGTCCAGGATCTCCGGGCCCCGCCCCGACTAAATACACCTTGCCTAACCTCGCTGTCTCAGGAGTCGCAATCGGTGTGGATAAATTAGAAGGCATAAGTTGCGTGGCGAAAGGTCAATATCGAATTAGATACTATTCAAGCAAAAGCACCCTAAGGCGATTGCTAAATACGATACGGTTCGCCTGCGGAAAAGCACTTACTGCTAGATTAGCTGCTGATGGATGAGTTCGACCGCAAGATCTGCGATTTCATCTGTGGCCCCTAAGGTCGGCAGTAAGCGAAAATTGACCTTTGGGAATCGCTCAGCCAGCTCCTCTGTGCGGTGCGTGATCGCGTCTGTAATGCCCCCTGCAAATAGAAAATAGGGCAAAATGGTGAGCCGCTGGCAACCTTGTTGCATCAAGTTGATCACTTGCGTCTCGATATCAGGGGGCGTAGACCAGTAGGCAACCGTTGTATTAAGCCGCTCTGCCAATCCTTTGATGACCTTGTTCCCTTTCGGCCGACGACTGCCGTGAGCAACCAGTAAAGAAGCTTCTGTGGGGACAGCCGCCAGTCGCTTTGCTAGCACGTCACCGATTTCTGGATGACTGCCTAAATGAGGACAGAGCGTGAGCTTTAAATCAATCCCTAGTAGCTGTTTTCTAGCCGTTTCCACCTCTTGCGGAATGTCTTCTTTGACATGTACACCAGGCATCAGAAAGACGGGGAGTAACTTAAGTTCTGTGCTGCCCGTGGCTGAGACTCTCACGGCGAATTCATAAATTTGTTCGCTGAGGGGCATGGGGGCTAACTCTAAGCAGGCAGTGCCTACCATGACTTGAGCCATGGCTTGCGCGGGCGGTGTTTTTTGGACAGTTGGCCGCGTCAGAAGCCCGGTACGTCCAACTACTGTGGTTGGTTTGTCGGTGTTGGGGGCTGGTGCGTGTTTGTCTGGCGTATGTTTGTCTGGCGTGTGCTCTGGCTGTAATGGTGGCTGATCAGAGATGCCATGGGTCGATTGATGATAATGCTTTGTTTCTAAAGTTGTGCGTACCAGGTCTGCTAACCGGTTCATGGCCTCTTGAGGGCGAGGGTCTCGGCTACCGTGAGAAATTAGTAGATATGCAGTAGAGTCAACCACGGGGTTCAAGCGACACCTCATTTTGTTAGATAAGTTGTTAGGTAAAAATTCTTAGAATGAGAAGATATTGAGGGTGATTACGTAGCCTTCGCCTATTACGCAGACGCCCTTAGCATATTCTCTGTAGATACACCTTTCTATTGATAGCGAACTTACACAATCTTGAATAACTATGGCCCTATTATTCAAGATTTGGCTAGTAAGTTGCTGTATAGGAAGTATCAATCTGACCCGGCTGCCAACCTCCAGTCATTCTTCTGTCAGAACTGCTCTCTAAAGGCTGGTGAGGTGGACCGTTGGCAGCAGTTTGGAGGTACTCGGCTGACGAAAGCTCCCGGTGCTTAAAATTTTGTGGAACAGAGAAAAATAACTTCTCTATCCTCATCGCAAAAAACGGTGGTATACTTGTAAGCCAGTTACGGCGAGCGTAGCCAAGTGGTTAAGGCAGTGGATTGTGATTCCACCATTCGCGGGTTCGACCCCCGTCGTTCGCCCTCTTCATTATTTTCATTCTTTGCTCGGGTTAATAATGCTTGAGTCGGTAATTTTTGCGCTCTATAGAATGTGAGCGCTATTTAGCTGGCATGTAACATTACCGATCTGGCACAAGGAATCGCTGACGCTGTGCTGCAACGATGGATTCTATGGCCCTGAAGCTGTTGCCTCGAAGTGAGGCAACGCTACAGAGAGTGGTTTAGACGCTGGGAATAGCGTTCAGGTCTATAAAAATAGGCGCTAGCCTACTTTGGCGGGAACTTTCTCCAGCATAAGCTTGGCATCTTTGACATTATCCGGAATCTCAATGGGGTAGCTGCCGGTGAAGCAGGCTGAGCAAAAGCTATTCACATCTGCGCCTGTGGCTTCGAGCATGCCTTCCCAACTTAGATAGGCCAGTGAGTCGGCTCCTAGTTGTGCTTCGATTTCTTGGACGGTTTTAGTGGCGGCAATTAGCTGATCTTGATTGTCGGTATCGATACCGTAGAAGCAGGGGTGGGTGACTGGTGGCGAAGAGATTCGCATATGCACCTCAGTGGCACCTGCGGCGTAGAGCATCTGTACGAGTTTGCGGCTGGTGGTGCCGCGAACGATGGAGTCATCTACGATCAAGATTCGTTTGCCTTTCAGGACATCTCGCATGGGGTTGAGCTTCATGCGGATGCCAACTTCGCGCATTGCCTGGGTGGGCTGAATAAAGGTGCGGCCTACATATCGGTTTTTGATTAAACCTTCGGCATAGGGGATCCCAGAGGCTTCTGAGTAGCCGATGGCTGCGGGGACACCTGAGTCAGGTACCGCCATAATCAAATCAACATCAGCAGGTGACTCGATGGCAAGACGTTGTCCAATGCGCTTGCGGTAGCTGTAGAGGCTTTCATTGTGAAAAATGCTGTCTGGGCGGGCGAAATAAATCATTTCAAAGACGCATAGCTTGCGCTCGGCGGCAGCGGCCCACTGCATAGATTTGACCCCTTCACTGTCTATCCAAACCAGTTCGCCGGGGGCGATGTCTCTTAAGTACGTTGCGCCGACAATGTCGAGGCCACAGGTCTCAGACGCGACGACAAAACGACCTGCTTCATACCCGGTTTCTTGCGCGTTGCAGTCTTTTTCAGCGGGCGCGTTACTGCCAATGTATCCGAGGACAAGCGGACGGATTCCGTGGGGATCGCGAGCGGCGATGATGCCTGCGGGGGTTCCGATGACGAGACTAAATGCGCCCTCACATCGTTTGAAGGCAGCGGTTGCACCTGCTATCCAGTCAGCGCCATCGTTGACGGCTTCCATCAGCGCGATCGCAATTAGCTCAGAATCAGAGGTGGTGACTAGCTCGTAGTCAGCTTTTTTCATCAGCGCATCGCGTAGCGCTTGAACATTGACGATGTTGCCATTGTGCGCCAAGGCCAGCCGGCCAAGGCGAGTATTGAGGATGGCGGGCTGAGCGTTGGCTGCGTGGCTAGAGCCTGTGGTGGAGTAGCGCGTATGGCCAACCGATAGCTGACCGGGCATTTCTTTGAGAATGTCGTCTGTGAAGACTTGGGAGACAAGGCCCATCCCTTTGTGCGTATGCACTTCTCCTTTGTTGAATGTCGCAATGCCTGCCGATTCTTGGCCTCGATGCTGCAAGGCATATAGGCCAAAGTAAGCAAGGGTGGACACATCTGCGGTGGGCGCGTAAACGCCGAAGACACCGCAGGCTTCTTCTGGTTTGTCGGGGCGTTCGGTACGGGTGGCGTTAGTACTGGGAACGCTTGGAGTCTTACTATTGTCAGCGGATCGATTTTCAGCAGATTGGAAAGAGGGATGCATGATCGGCTAAAACTCCAGAGAAATCGTCGCGATTAAGGATGGCTTGATGGGCTGCGTTGAAGCCTTAAGCTTCGGTGCGGCAACGTTAAAACTGACTCAACAAAATGTTAAGGCCATTGCCTGATTAAACCTTCCGACATTAGAATCTTTGAGCGTTTAGGCAGAAGAGTCTCTGAGCATTTAGGTAGATAGCAGTTACTCCTAAATAGCTCGCCAGTCGGATGGTGTTTCTTTAACATTCTGTTAACTTTGACGCTCAGATCCTATCACCCTTACGGCCAAATCGGGCCGAGATGGGTGAGCTTGCTGTGCGGTTTTATACGAGATATTTACTGGCTGTAATTCACTACTGCTAGGGTGCAACTTTTGAGAGCGCACCCTGCTTCATAAGATATGGCTTATTCCTGATTGATTTGTGATGAGAGGTTGATTGGCCAAGCGAGTTGCTTAGCCTTAGTTAAGGCGCTGCTGGAATGGTTGGGTTGATATTAGGATTCAAGTGAGTGCGCGATCGCATTTCCCCACGTATCTGCCAAGCTTTCAACGGTTACATCAATCAGCGTTTGGCCACCGCTATTAATCACCAGTGAACCCCCGGTTGTCCCGACCTCGCCTAAACGAGCGTGCTCGGATAGATTCGCTTGGCAATAGCTTTCCCAGGCTGCCTGATGGGCTGGATCGACAGAAACTAAGATCCGCGATCCCCCTTCCCCGAACAGCAAATTATCGAGTCTCGGTGAGTGGCTATTCAGCGTAATTTCTGTTCCTTTATTGCCCCCGATACAAGCTTCTGCGATCGCGACGCTCAATCCACCCTCTGCGCAATCGTGCGCGGAGCGAACCCAGCCTTCTCGAATCCCGTGGCGACATGCGGCCTGTACCCGCAGCTCTAAATCCACATCGATTTTAGGTGGCTGTCCGGCAACGGTTTGATGAATCGCTTTTAAGTATTCTGAGCCGCCTAATGTAACGCTACTGGCGTCTGTGCCAGCGCCTAATAAGTAAATGAGGTCACCTGTCGTTTGCCAGCTCTGGCCGCACACCTTGTTCAAGTCTGGAATGAGGCCCACCATGCCGACTACGGGCGTTGGATAAATCGGCTGTGGATTACCGTTGCTGTCTAAGGTCTCGTTATAAAGCGAGACGTTACCGCCGGTGACCGGTGTTGAAAATTGGCGACAGCCGTCTGCGAGTCCTCGGCATGCTTCTGCTAACTGCCAGTAGCCGATGGGTTTTTCTGGGCTGCCAAAGTTGAGATTATCTGTGACCGCGACCGGTTCTGCGCCTACGCAGCTGAGGTTTCTGGCGGCTTCTGCAACGGCTGCGATCGCCCCTTCGTATGGATTGAGATACACATATCTTGCGTTGCAATCGACAGTCGCCGCCAGTCCCGATTTTTCATTGGGGTCTGGATCAATTAGTGATCTGAGGCGAATGACTGCCGCATCCGCACCCCCTGGCATCACTACTGTGTTGTTTTGTACCTGGTGGTCATACTGCCGGTATACCCAGCGCTTACTTGCGATCGTTGGGGTTGCTAATAGTGTCAGCAGCACATCATTCCAGCTCTGATGGTTAATGCCTTTAGCACTTGCTTCTGGCAGCGCTTGCTCATTCCATGCCCAAGCCTTTTGCGCATACTCAGGCGGTTCTGCCATCAGCTCCCGCTTGTAAATGGGGGTGTTATCTGATAGCGCTGTTGCTGGAATCTCAGCAGCCACGCCCCCTTCAAACAAAATGCGAACAATCGGTTCTTCAATCACTTTGCCTGCGACGACCGCGTTTAGCTCCCATTTATGAAAAATGTCGATAAGCTCTTGTTCTCGTCCGGCATGCGCCACGAACAGCATTCTTTCCTGAGACTCTGAAAGGAGGTACTCGTAAGGCACCATGCCTGGCTCACGCTCAGGAATTAAATCGAGATCTAGCTCAATGCCGACGCCTCCATTGGCTGCCATTTCTGCGGTAGAACAGGTGATGCCCGCTGCGCCCATATCCTGCGCTGCGGCCACGCCACCTGTTTTGAACGCTTCTAAGCAGGCTTCTACTAGCGATTTTTCTAAAAACGGATCGCCTACCTGCACCGCAGGCCGTTTGGCTTCAGATTCATCACTGAGTTCTGCGCTGGCAAAGCTGGCACCGCCCATCCCATCGCGCCCTGTCGTGGAGCCTACGTACAGAACAGGATTGCCAATGCCAACCGCGCCGGATTTTACAATCTCATCGGTTTCCATCAGCCCGATCGCCATGGCGTTTACGAGGGGATTGCCGCTGTAGGCCTCATCAAAAAAGACTTCGCCGCCGACGGTTGGAACCCCAAAGCAGTTGCCATAGTGTGCAATCCCAGAAACCACGCCGGTAAAAATTTGGCGGGTACGAGCATCTTCTAAGTTGCCGAAGCGTAGGGAATTTAGGGCCGCAATGGGGCGAGCGCCCATGGTGAAAATGTCTCGCAGAATGCCGCCAACGCCCGTTGCTGCACCCTGAAAGGGTTCGATCGCTGAGGGATGATTATGGGATTCAATTTTGAATGCGACTCGTTTGCCATTGCCGACATCAATGACGCCCGCGTTTTCGCCGGGGCCAACGAGAATGCGTGGCCCTTCTGTGGGGAACTGACTCAGCAGCGGTCTGGAGTTTTTGTAGCAGCAATGCTCTGACCACATCACGCCAAACATGCCTAGTTCAGCGCGGTTGGGATGACGGCCTAATCGGTTAACAATCTCGTCGTACTCTTCGGGCTTGAGTCCTTCGGAGGCGATGTCTTCGGGAGAACAGGCGGGATTGGTCATAGGATGCAGGCTAGATTCAGTGAGATGGGCGTATGAAATGAATAGTGGCCAGTTGGCAATAGTTTCAAACTAGCCACTACCTACCATATCGCTAAGGGAAAACCCTGATCGAAGAGGTGAGTGCTAAATTCTTGAACCGTAATGGTTTCGTGTGTGTAGCCTGTCGGTGTATTGTTAAGGAAGCTTAATTTTTTGCTAACAAAAATCAATTAACTGAGAGTTTTTCATAATGGCAACTTACAAAGTCACACTTGTCAACGAAGAAGAAGGCATCAACCAGACTATTGAGTGTGCTGACGATACCTATATCATCGAAGCCGCTGAAGATGCTGGTCTTGACTTGCCTGCTTCCTGCCGTGCAGGCTCTTGCTCTAGCTGCACAGGTAAGCTCGTCTCTGGTACCGTTGACCAGTCTGATCAGGTTTTCCTAGAGGATGACCAAATCGAAGAGGGTTTCGTATTGACTTGTGTCGCGTATCCTACTTCTGATTGCACTATCACAACTCACCAGGAAGAAGCACTTCTGTAAGTGTTTGCCTGTTTAATACAACCGGTTAGATATCGCTAATCGGTTAGATATCGCTAATCGGTTAGATAAATCTAGACAAAGCCAATCGGTTAAATAGAAAAAATGCCCGGCAGCGAAATTATTTCTGCCGGGCATTTTTGTTGTCGAATGAGGGGCTTGCTTGCTGCGATTAGGGGGTGGATGAGGATTGGCTGCTGATTAGGGTCTGTTCATAGCGATCGCCCGCAATCTCCCAGGTAAATGCTTGTTCAATCAATGCCCGTCCATTTTTAGAGAGCCGCTGTCTTAGCTCCGCTGATTCAAAGAGCTGCGCGATCGCCTGTGCATACTCTGCAGCACTATTTGCCCGCAGGGCCGTGTCATCGTTGATGGTCAGTCCTTCCAGTCCGCGATCGCTCGCCACCACCGGAATGCCTGCGGCCATTGCCTCCAGCGTTTTATTCTTAATGCCATACCCTGTGCGCATCGGAATCACACAGACGGTAGAGCCATGTAGATAAGGCGTCATTTCAGGTACTTTGCCCGTAACGGTGATGCCGTTGATTGCGCCTAATGCGTTGACCGCTGCGCCAGGCCGAGCGCCCACTAAGTCAAGTGTTGCCTCTGGGTATCGCTGCCGCACCAACGGAAAAATTTCTTGGGCTAAAAAGGTGACTGAATCGACATTTGGCAAGTTATCCATCGCACCGATAAAGACCAAACGATGCCCGCCCGGATCCTTAATGCGAGGTGTAAACATGTCTAGGTCTACGCCGTTGGGAATGACTGTGATGGCATCTTTCCCACTGAGGTTCGCCATTTGTTGGCGGTCATCTTCAGTGGTGACCACCAAGTGAGAAAACTTTTGGGTATAGCGCTGTTCGTAGCGTTTTAGTAAGGGTAGATTGAGGCGATCGCGCCAAGGCTTTTCTGCTGTCCCCCCTTGGAGTTGATGGGCACAGGTTCCGTACACAGAGCTATGAATATTGACGATCGACACTGGAATATACCGTGCGATATCTTCCGGTACATACGCTTCATTCACACAGTGTTCACAAGTGATGGCATCGAATGTAGCGCTGGCAAGCTGCTTATTGACCCAGTGCTGCATCTGAGTAGAATGCGTACTGCTAACGCTGGGGGGTGTTCCTTCTACGGCAAAGTTTATAAGTCGTTTGGCCTTACTCAACGTGTCAGAAGGCGGGTTTTTAGCTCTGGGAAAGACGGCCAGTTCATCTACCCAAGCTTTAAGTTCCTCAATTTCTATATCGCTTACGTCGCCGGTTCGTTGCGTCGCTAATGCGATCCGGTGACCTTTTTGCTTCAGCTGCTTTAGCAAATTAAAGGTTCTCACCGCCGTGCCGCCCCTGGTAGGGGGATAGGGGAACGTGGCAGAGAGCATCAAAATGTGCATGGCGTTAGGACGGCTAATAGTGGAGTCGCTATTCGATGGAAGACGCTATTTGTTCAGGGATATTTGGCTCAGGAGCATTTGGCTCAGGGGCATTTGGCTCAGAGGTATTGGATTCAGAGGCATGGTATGCATCAGCCCTGTTGAAAGGTGGGGCCGCAAAGTAGGATTTTTGCCTTGCAGCTTCAGGTAACTTGGCTTCTTTTTGCCCCAAATCTCGCGCTTTAGAACAGTAGATTTCTAATGGAATGGTGACCATATCTACTACTGGGCCTTGCCCAAGTACATATTTCACAGCGCCTTTGGGCAATTCCTTCAGTGCCCAGCGCATGAGGCTCCGGTTGCGCTCTTTTTTCGACTGTATCCAAGCTAAATCAACGCCGTGCAGCTCGTGCAAATAACGGTTCGATTTGCCATATCGGTACCACTGGGCGTGCAAATCCTTCAGCGTTTGGCGGTGGCGATGTTGGATAGTTGCCCCTTCAGCGTAGTGAATCTTCCAGTCGGTTTCGCGCTGCACGCGCCAGCAAATATCGGCGTCGCCGCCTGTGGTGAGGTGGGGGCGAAAGAGGCCGATGGCTTCTAAGGCTTGGCGGCGAACCCCAAGGTTGGCGGTTTGTCCATAAGGGCAAAACTTATGGGCCAGCGTATCTTGCTGACTCATAATATGCTTCCGCTCGGCGTAGCTTTCAAGCAGTGTAGTGCCAGGGAAGGCGGTGATTTCGCCTGCGACTAGGCCAATAGTGCTATCTGTGAAAGGTTGAATGAGACGGGTGAGCCAGTGCGGCTGTGGGTAGCAGTCGGCGTCGGTGAAGGCGAAAAAGGCGCCTTGCGCAGTGCGGATGCCAGTGTTACGAGCCGCGTAAGCGCTTTGGATATCGGTTTCGTTTAGGACTTTTAGGGTGAGACCTTGATCGGTGAAGGTTTGGACGGCGGCGGCGAGGATTTGAGAGGTGCGATCGCTGCTCGCATTATCCACCAATAAATATTCCACCTTATCCTTTGGATATGTCTGATTCATCAGGCATTCCAGCAGTCCAGGCAAATCCTGCTCGCCGTTATAGATCGGTATAATGACCGACACAAAAGGATAATAAGAGGGGGTGGGAAGTGTCGCCGTAGACATTGGGATTGGCCGCCTAGAGATGGGCCTACTAAAGGTAAAAAGTGATTATAGAGATGGGGTTATCCGCTAATCATGCCAGCTTCTTGCTGTTTCATTCATGCGTCAAGTTGTTAATGCGCCAATTCATTTACCAATTCATTCGCCCATTTATTCGCGCTCGAACAAGATTGGCACTTTCATCTGATCTAACGTGCCCATGAAAATTTTTGACCTCTACTCTGGTGACCTCTACTCCGCTGACTATAAGCAATCCTAGTAGCTATGACTGATACCTCGACTGGCAACCCAACTGGCCCCTCTTCTCCCAAAGTTTCTATCTGTATTCCCACCTACAATCGCGCCAGCATTTTGCCCTATGCGGTTAATAGTGTTCTAAATCAGACCTATACAGACTTTGAGCTACTCATTTGTGACGATGCATCCCCGGATAACACCGCTGAAGTCGTGAGTCAGTGGAGCGATCCGCGTATTCGCTACATCCGCCATCCTCAAAACATTCAGCGTAGCCGTAACATGCGCTCTGGCTACGAAGCTGCCCAAGGCGAGTACTTCATCAAATTTGATGATGACGATGCGCTCACCCCAACCTTTTTAGCAAAAACGGTCGCTGTTTTAGAGGCTCACCCCAAAGTCGATTTGATCTGTTCCGATCACTGGATCATCAACGCTCGCAACGAGCGGGATGAAGCGGCAACGGCAGCAAATTCTGAGAAGTGGGGCAAAGACCGCTTAGGTGAGGGCGTTGTTGATGATTTAGTGGCAGAGACGTTTGTCCATCAGAGCTTACAGGTAGGTTCTTCTCTGTTTCGTAAGCGCAGCTTAGATGCCGTAGATTTTATGCGGTTTGAGGCAGATGGCTGTGAGGATTTTGATTTGTTGGTGCGGTGCGCTCTTGCGGGGCAATCAGCCTATTTCATTCCTGAAAAGCTGATGGAGTACCGCATTCATGGCGGTCAAAATAGTCTGAATCAAGACATTCATTTTCTTAAGGCCAAGTCATTTTGCTTGGATAGCTATCGTTTTGATCAGCGGCCTGAGCTAGAAAGAATGCGCATTGGCAAGCTCAATGGGTTAAAGCAGGTGCTGGCGATGCGGTTGATTGAAAAAGGGGAAACGCAGCAAGGCCGGATGCTGATTGGTGAACTCAAAACAGTGGGCGCATTATCCAGCCGAGCCAAGGTGGGGCAAGTGCTATCTTACTTACCAAGCTGGGCTAGGCAGCTTGTTTTTAATGGGTTCCGTCAGATGCGGTCCAAAGACTACAGCGAAAAGGTACGCAATGCAGCCGGATAATCAGCGTCAGAACCGGAAGTGGACACAGCCACGATTTTGGGCACTCGGACTTTTATGTATCTTCGGTGTCAATTTAGCTTGGCTTTGCTTCAGTAGAAGCGAAACGGTTTTATCAAGCAATGTTGCGTTAGAGGTCATTGCCGTTGAACCTGGCAATGACGGCCCTACTTTCGATATCACTTATCAAAGGCATGATCTCAGTAACGCAACAGTCCATGTTGTGCACATTCCGGCTTCCGCATCGATTTCAATTGCCGTTGCCGATGAGCTGATGAGTGTCGGCGCTTTTGCCAAACAGCAAGCAGAGGGCGGCAATTCCCCCTTAGTTGTTCTCAATGGTGGCTTTTTCGACCCTAATAATGGCAAGACTACCTCTCATCTCACCATCAATGGACAGCGTGCGGGCGATCCGGCTGACAACGAGGGGCTAACGGGTAACCCGAAGCTGCAGTCGTACCTGCCTCAAATTTTTAATCGCTCCGAGTTTCGTCGCTACGATTGTCCGCTGGCTAATCTGCTTACGCCCTATGCGATTACCCCTCACGATGCTCCGGTGCCTGAGTCCTGCACTGTGGTTCAATCCGTTGGCGCAGGCCCTCAGCTTTTACCGGCAGATACCGGTGAGATAGAAGCCTTTACGCAATACGAGAATGGCGAATTAGTACGTGATGCCATTGGCAGCGTATATCCCAATGCCCGCAGCGCTATTGGTATCCATTCGGATGGTTCAGCCATGTTATTTATGGTGGCCCAAAGAGCAGACGCACCCGGTTTTACGCTTGCTGAAGTGTCAGCGTTTGCCGAATCTTTGGGGGTAACCCAGCTTTTGAATTTAGATGGGGGTAGTTCAGCGTCTCTGTATTACGACGGTGAGCTGCATCTTGGCCGCTTGAACGGTGATGGTGAAGCGATTGAGCGACCAGTAAAGTCTGTCATTGTTGTGGAGTGATGGCGATGGCGTGACGAGTAACGGCGTAACCATCATGCATGTTGCCAGTGGTGAGTTGTCATAATTGCTTTGCCCGCGACGACTGATGCGCCGACGTAGTTTTCGGGGACATCGAGAATCTGCAAGCGCCATCCTGCTGGGCACGTCTGCGGCACAACGGTTAGTTCAGATGGATTTAGCTGTACCTCTACACTTTGCATCGATTGGGTTAGCCCGAGTCCGATTGCCTTTAGATAGGCTTCTTTACAAGTCCATCGTTGTAAGAACGCTTGGAGCTGTTCTGAGGCGGGCTGTTGCTGAATTTCTGAGAGTTCGTGAGGGGTTAAGCAGCGCTCCATCATGCCATCTAGGCGCTTGATGCCTTTGAGATATTCAATGTCTACACCAACAGTGCGATCTCCCCCCAGCACACATAAGGCCAACTCACCTGAATGAGACAGGTTGAAGTGAAAGTCACAGTCAACTCCGCTCGCGGCAAGACCGTTTTCTGATCGTGTCAATGCAGGCTTGCCATATGCGCCGTAGCAAAACTGAATCTCTCTGGGCGATCGCTCAAATTGCTTTCCTAACAAGCCTCTCAATACGCCTCTGGCAACAACGAATCGTCGTCGATCTTTCGCAAAGCGAAAGCGGTCGGCCCTTGTTTTTTCATCGGATGATAAGTGCGTCCAATAGCGTTCCACGTTGGTGTCAGGCACGTCTAAGGGAATTTGCCAGAGCTGGATCTCGTCATTCATTTAATGAGGGCTTGATTATTATTTGTGTAAAGAGAGAAGGACACCGTTGGTATGTGGGTTGGGGGTGTGACAGTATTTTTACGTAACGTAAAGGTCATCCGGACAAGAGCTTTTCACCCACCTGCCTCAATAACTGCATGAGCGTTCGAGCACTATCTCCTCATATTTGCATTATTGGCGGTGGCTTTGGGGGGCTTTATTCTGCGCTGTACCTACAAAAATATCGACACTTACGTCAATGCCGCATCACGCTCATTGAACCCAAGGAGCGGTTCTTGTTCACGCCCATGATGTATGAGCTGATTACCGGTGAGCTGAAAGACTGGGAGATTGCGCCCACGTACAGCAGCTTAGTGGCTGCGCACCCCAATATTCAGTGGCAGCAGGCCCATGCTACGTCAGTCGATATGGATACACAAACGGTTGTGCTGAGTAATGACAGCTCGCACACTTACGACTATTTAGTGATTGCCCGTGGCGCTGACAATAGACCTGTTGATATTCCAGGTGTTGAGGATTACGCCCTAACGTTTCGCTCTTTAGAAGATACGCATACCCTCCGGGCGCGGCTGGCTCAGCTGGTGCAGGCTCATTCACAGCCGCTTCAGTCGCTATCTTCGGAGAATCAGCCTGTGCATGTGGTGGTGGTGGGCGGCGGGCCAAGCGGTGTAGAGCTGGCCAGTAAGGTGTCTGATTATTTACGAGAACGCCATATCCCCTATCTCACAATGCTGCTTGAGCGGGGCAATGCGATACTCAAGCCCTTTGCGCCAGGACTCAAAAAAGTCAGTCAGCGATCGCTTTTGCGACGCAACATTACGGTGCTAACGAATACTGCTGTGCAGGCGGTCGAGCCAGATGCTGTCACGGTCGAACAAGACAACCAAACCCACACCATATCGAGCGATTTGACCTTATGGGCAGTCGGCACCCAGCCTAAGCCTTGGCTGGGTGTGCAATCAGTAGGGCATAACCAGCAGGGACAGCGGCTCACGCGGCGATCGCTTCAGCTCATCAGTTACGACAATGTATTTGTGTTGGGAGATGGCGCCGATATCCGTGGGCCCAAGCAAGATCCCGCACCCAATACGGCTCAAGCCGCTTTTCAAGGGGCCAGTCAAGTTGCGGCGAATCTGGCTCGTATGACCCGAGGCAAGCCGCCTAAACCTTTCAACTATTTGCATCTAGGCGACATGATTACCCTCGGCATTGGCGAGGCTGGACTACATAGCTTTGGCCTAACGTTGGGCGGTAAGTTTGCGGGCTTGTGTCGCCGTGGGGTGTACATCTTTCGGATGCCCACTCGCCGCCATCAGATGAAAGTGGCTCGTCGAGCCTTGCGCGAGCTAGTTCGCGCCGTCTTTAAACCTTTATTCAAACCTGTCTCTAAACTCTCAAATTTCCTATAACCATGACCTCTGTTTTGCCCGAAAATGAGCGATCGCGAAAGCCCCGCGTTGTAGAGGGGATGCAACCATTGCTAGACCGTTGGGGTTTGGATCTGCGATCGCTTGCGCTTCTCAGGATTGGGCTGGCTGTTCTACTGCTCGTGACTGTTCGTGATCAGCTCATGGTTACCGGTTCATTCTCGGAGCCTGCAGCCTCGACGTTAGGGACTTTATGGGCCACCGGGTTGAGCGTTGCTGCCGTAGCGATGTTGTTGGGGTTTTACAGCCGTTTAGCCACGGTCTCGGCATGGCTACTGCTGGTTGTGGTGAGTCAGAACCCATTGATTATTTTTTGTCCAACGAGCGTGTTGCAGTCGATCATGCTGTGGGCAATGTTTTTGCCGTTAGGGGCTGCCTACTCTGTAGATCGAGCCATGAACACCGCGACTCGGCCTATCCCTCTCCGATTTTTATCAGTGGCCACCTTCGCGCTGATGGTGCAGCAGTTGATTAATTTTTCGACTGTTTTGAATCCACCTTTAAAAGACGGGCTGTTCGCTTTAGGGTTTGGCTGGCTGTTTTTAACAGTGACGTGTCTAGCATTTATTCCCACGCGTGTTTGGGAGCGATGGAGCAAAAGCGCTTACAGCTTTAAAGGTCAGGGGATGCAACGCACTGGGCTGCAAATTTTTTATGATGCGGATTGTGGCTTTTGTAAGAAAGTCGTGCATCTGATTCGGATGCTACTCGTCTTGCCGCATACGCCGCTGGCCACGGCGCAAAGCCTCCCAGCAATTCATCAGGCCATGGAGACACAGAATTCTTGGGTGATTGTGGATTGGCAAGGCAATCATCACTATCGATTTGAAGCAATTGCCTACGTCGTTAGCCTTTCGCCCGTGTTTCACCCGCTGGCTCCGATCCTGCGCTGGAAGCCTGTGATGGCAATGGGCACTCGATTTTATAAGTGGGTTGCTAACCACCGGAAAGTAGCAAGCCGTTTTACGCGACCTTTTAAGTTCAAGCCGTTAATTGTCCGTAATCCGATTTGGCTCAATGGATTGGCGGTAGGGCTGATAGGCGTACGTTTGCTCGTTAAGTAATCTCAAAATAACTCCAAAATAATCTCAGTTAAAGGAATTTGTAACCTTGACACCACAGAGCGCGATCGCCCCATAAGATAGAATCACTCAGCCAGCCCTTCCGCAGCCCTTACAAAAATCGTAGGTTTGGTGACTCTAATCACGCAATGACAAACTCTCTACAGCGATTTGGGCTTGTGGGCACCATTCGGCGGTGGTTTACAAAAACGCCGGAGCGAGCCCTCGATCAAGCCTACGAAGCCGCGCTCAAAATTCGTCAGCTCGAAGACACTCACTTTGGCGGTAACCCAGTTACAGAGAGTGGTGGGGCACTCAGCCCTAGTGCTAACCGCCTACTCCAAAAAGAACTCAACAAGAACCTCAGCATTATTAAGCGTCGCATGGCTGAGTTTCGCACCAGCAATACGGTGTATCCGGTTTCTGCCGTTAGCGAACAATCCGCAGTTTCCTCCCCCAGCCCGTCGGCCAGTTCGCTGGCGGCCCCTCTCAACACGCCCTTACCCGAAGATTTGCCGATTGATCAAATCAATGGGCCTGCCATTGTCTTTACGAAATTGCAGCTTATCGACGCAATACTCGCACGATATCAGCGTCCTTCTGTGTTTGCGCTATCTGCCTTTGGCTCAGGCGCGTCGTCGTCTCGTCAGCAGTTGCCTGGGCAAGCCAGCGATCCGAGTATGGGTATGCCTGTGCCTGGTGAGAGCGCTAATGAAGCCCTCACTAGTCGCACCAATGTTTTACCTCGCTCCATTCTAAGAACGGTAGATCGCGTTAAACAAGATTTAGATCCGGACGCAGAAGTGGATGTTGTTCGCAACTTTCGCAACTCTAAAACGCAAACAACGGTAGCCATTACCTTTGTGCTTCAGCTCATTATCATTCCACTACTGGCTCAATATCTCAGCAAAAACTTTGTCGTGGGCCCTATTGTTGAGCAGGGGCGAGCCTACACACAGGCCGATGTCTTCCTCAATGAGGAAATGGAAGAGGACGCGCTCCACGAATTGCAGCAGTACGAAGAACGGTTGCGCTTTGAAGTGCTCATTGGTACTGCGCCCGAAATCGGTGAAACCGAAATTGAAACGAGAGTCAGACGAAAAGCCTTTGAGATTGAGGATGAATACCGGCAGCGCAGTGCCGACTCAGTGAAAAATGTATTTGCCGATGTCATTGCCGTCCTGACGTTTTCACTATTGCTTTCTGGCTGCAAAGAGAAAGTGGCAACGCTCAAATCCTTTATCGATGAGATTGTCTATGGCCTTAGCGATAGCGCTAAAGCGTTCATTATCATCTTATTTACAGACATTTTTGTGGGTTTCCACTCCCCCCACGGTTGGGAAATTCTGCTGGAGGGACTCAGTAACCATCTGGGCCTAGCCTCCAACCGCAATTTTATTTTCCTTTTTATCGCGACTTTCCCAGTGATTCTCGATACCGTCTTTAAGTATTGGATTTTTCGCTATCTCAACCGGATCTCTCCGTCAGCGGTTGCCACCTACAAGAATATGAATGAGTAGGTTTTAGTTGATTCAAGACATTTACGCGGAACTCTAACGCCTTAATCTTGTCTTTGGAAGCAGTACTGAGTAGGTTTTGATACTGCCTACGTAGGACAAGTTCTCCATCGCTTGATAGTGACTATGGTGCGCCAGCCTTCCGCTCCGCCTCGCCTGTCTTCTGCCGCAGGTCGGATCCGTTTATTAGCCAATCAAAGCTCGTCTCAGCCAAGTAAGCGCTTAATTGCCCTAAAAATAGTTGCGATCGCCGCCGGAGGATTTTTGTCGGCCTTGGTGCTCTGGGAAATTATCTTGCGTCTTTCGGTAGAGACCAGCCAAGGCATTTCCGATCATCCCGCCCTTGGCAAGATCGATAGCCCCGGCTTGATGATACATACGCGAGAAGGGTTTAACCGGACTGTTCTCAATGACTTGGGGATGAGAGGCCCAGAGCCTATTCCCAAGCAACCTGGGGAATACCGCATTTTACTGTTGGGTGATTCCTTTACGCGGGCTGATGAAGTGAGTGACGGGATTAGCTTTGGCGATCGCCTCCAGGCCCACTTTACGGCTGACTACGAAAAAACGAACCGTCTCCATAATGATCCGTCCGATCAGCTCTTGGTGACTGCCGGTAGAAGCCGTCAAATTACTGAAAAAGTCAACGTTATTAATGCGGGTAAACCCAGTGCTTCACCCGCAGGCTATCTATTCGCCGCAGACTTCCATAAGCAGACTTTTGTCCCTGATGCGACAGTCATTCAGCTGACAGAACACGACTTCACTATGGATATGGGCAGTGACGCCTCTGAGTTCTATCTGGAAAAATCTGAAGAGGCTACGTCCGGCGATCGCGCCTATGAAATCAAGCAAAACGAGGCATTTGGTAGTGCTGACCCGCTAGCGCAAAAAGTGATAGCTCGGGTACCTGGATTGGACTCTCTGCTCACACTATCTACGCTCCGCATCGGTGGTCGCAATCTCAGTGCAGCGCTCTCCCCGACTCCATCTCCCGAAGATGTAGAGACCCCCATCTCCGTTGCTGAGTCCGCTCGCATTCAAGCTGAAGATGCTGCCATGATTGACTGGACGCTTCAGCAGCTCAGTCAAACCTTTCCCAATGTTGTCATCGTCTTCATTCCGGCAATGAACTATCAAGATGCAGGCCCTACCAGCAGTGTGCCTCGCAACGCTGACATTGAGGCAAAGCTAACGGAAGCTGCTGCTGCCCAAGATATTCCGTTCATCAACATGCGCCAAGACTTTCGTGAGCACTATGCCCGTGAAGGCACTCATCTTAAAGGCTTTAGCAATACCTTGCCCGGGGAAGGCCACCTTAATAGCCGAGGCCACCAGCTGGTCACTCGCCGCCTCATCGAATTTTTCAATCAACCCAATAGCCCCCTTCGCCAAAGCTAAGCTGCCGCGCATTGCCACACCATGATTTTCTCAAGTTTAGAATTTTTCATTTTCTTTGCGGCTGTTCTCCTGTTTTTGGTTCTCGCCAAAGGGCAACAAACTAAGAAGCTGTTTTTACTTGCCGCTAGCTATTTTTTCTATGGCTACTGGGATTGGCGCTTTACGTTTCTCATGCTCGCTATGACGGTTGTTAATTACGCACTGGGTTGGCGTGTAGAAACAGCGACGAGCCAGCGCATGAAGAAATTCAGCCTGCTCGTTGCGATCATCTTTGACCTGGGCGTTCTTGGCTTTTTCAAGTACTACAACTTCTTCATTGACTCTGCTAACGTCGCCCTTCATTCTGCGAACCTATCGGCTTCTCTACCTCAGCTCGGCATTATTTTGCCAGTCGGGATCTCCTTCATTTCCTTTCAGGTCATGGCCTACGTGATCGATATTTATCGCGGTGTCACGGTCTCTGCCGAAACGTTCTGGGACTTTGCCCTCCTCACTGCCTTTTTTCCCCAGCTGGTTGCAGGCCCCATTCTCAAAGCTAAGCAGTTTTTGCCAGAACTCCAAAAGAAGATCGTTATTCGTCGTGAGAACTTACTGATCGGCGGTCAAATATTCTTACTGGGTCTATTTCGGAAAGTGGTCGTTGCTGATCGCTTAGCACTGTATGTAGACACGGTGTTTACTCAGCCTCAAGATTTCAGCTCGGCGACCACTTGGCTGGCGGTGATTGCCTATGCCGTCCAAATATACTGCGACTTCAGCGGCTATAGCGATATGGCCATCGGTACGGCCAAGTGCTTAGGCTACGACATCCCGATTAACTTTAATTTGCCGTACATATCACGGAGCATTACAGAGTTTTGGAGACGCTGGCACATTTCTCTCTCAACCTGGCTCAGAGAATATCTGTACATTCCCTTAGGTGGCAACCGCAAAGGTAAACCTCGGCAGTATCTCAACCTGTGGCTAGTCATGCTTTTGGGTGGTCTGTGGCATGGTGCCAGTTGGAACTTTGTTTTATGGGGTGTCCTACATGGCACGGCCCTGGCCATTCATAAGTTCTACTCAGACCACATCAGACCCCATATTCACTTGCCGAAGCCTTTATACAATCTCTTCGCTTGGTTTATTACGGTTCTTTTTGTCTGTACTACTTGGGTCTTTTTCCGCGCAGCCACGTTCTCCGATGCCTTCGTCGTTTTACAAAGCATGTACAGTTGGCCCCTGGCCGACACAACGACCGGGATCAACTGGTATGCCTCTGGTATGCTCATTGCCTTTCCTGGCGTTATCGTTGCTGACTATCTAGGCAATTTGCTCAATCAAGGCCATTACATTCGGCTCAATCGCTTTAGTCACTGGTTTTGGCTCTCCTTTTGGTTGTTGGGATTGCTCTTTTTGGCCCCTCAAAACCCCCAGCCCTTTGTCTATTTCCAGTTCTAAGTCTGTTGCTAGGTCTGCCTCTATTTCTAGGTCTGTCTCTATTTCTAGGTCTGTCTCTATTTTTAGATAGCAAATACTCTCTGTTGACTTGTTAATCTACCTTCACTCCCAAAAAAGCCCCCCATGCGCTTAGATAATTGCATGGAGGGCTTTTTTTGAATGTAAGCTAATATCCCAGTCAGGACTCGCTTTTAGGCACCTGTATTCTTGCTAGCTGTTTGAATGTACAGAATGAGCAAAAAGACTGTGGGTACGAACACAAACAGAACGCTGGCTACAAACCCTAACTTATTCGTTTCCATGAGATCGAACCTACTCCTAAACAAGCGACAAATACTATGACCTCAGCATATCATTCATTGCTAGTACACAGCGTTAGCACACACTTTGTCTGTGTCGATTTGTCGTGTCGATTCACTTACGCGTAAAGTCGTAAGAACGGTGTCGCTTAGTCTACAGCAGCAGATTTAGGCTTATCTTCAGCGTCAGGTGCTGAATTGTTTGCTAGGGCTTCTTCTGCGGCTTTTCTGGCCGCTGCTTCTGCTTTTGCCCTTTTCAAGCCTGCTTTTTTATCGGGCTTCGTTTCTACACTTACATCACCCTGGATCATGGTCTGGCAGGCGAGCCGACAGCTAGATGGTCGCTTCCGCAGCATTTTCTCTTCTACAGCCGTGCGCGGAGACAGGTTCTGTCCTCCTTCCAGAATATCAACGACACAGGTGCCACATTGTCCATAGCCCCCGCACTGGGTCAATTTACCCACCAGGGTATAGATATCAATATTGTTTTCCTGTGCTTTAAACCGCAGGTTGGAGCCGAGAGATGCGTCGACTTCCTTGTCTTCTTTAACAAACTTAATACGAGCCATGGGGTGTCTTTTACCTGTTTCTTTTGGAGCGATTGTTGAGTTGCCTGGCGGCAAATGTCCTATCGCGCAACCTATGTGCATCCACTGATGTAACTGCTCTTCGTGATGATGAACGAAGCATTTCAAGCATAAGCTCGTCCCCTCTAAGTAGAGTCGTCAGCTACCAGCAATTATGCGAAAGAACCTACGCCTTAAAACGGGATCGCAGGCGTTTTGGTTGCACTGGCTATTGAACCCTAGTTACACTTCTTTATATACCTTCATTTTTACATCTTGTGAGCCAACTTAGTGGAGCAAGCGCATTAATTTTAGTTCGCTATTCACTGGCCTCTGGAAAATGAAGGGGTGTAAGGCTTGCATGTCCAGCCTTTTATTGGCTTTTTCATCAAATAAGAGGCCGTGTAAAGGGCGGATATCTGGTAGCCTTATTAGTATCTGAAGCCTTACTTCAAAGGTCTCAAATTTTAATTATCAAGGCGATCGCGTTACATAAGCTCACATTTGTTGAGCTTGCGAATCGCATTTTTTTAGCAAACACAAGGAGGAGCGTAGTCAATGGGTCTACCTTGGTACCGAGTACATACCGTTGTCCTGAATGACCCAGGCCGACTTATTTCTGTGCACTTGATGCACACGGCGCTAGTGGCAGGCTGGGCAGGCTCCATGGCGCTGTTCGAATTGTCCACTTTTGATCCGAGCGATCCCGTACTCAACCCCATGTGGCGGCAGGGTATGTTCGTGCTTCCCTTTATGACACGTCTAGGTGTGACGGGTTCTTGGGGCGGTTGGGATGTGACTGGAGCCGTGGGTGTTAACCCTGGGTTCTGGTCTTTTGAAGGTGTGGCACTAGCTCACATCGTTTTGTCTGGTCTGCTGTTTTTAGCTGCTGTATGGCATTGGGTTTTCTGGGATCTTGATCTGTTCCGCGATCCGCGTACAGGCGAGCCTGCCCTAGATTTGCCCAAAATGTTCGGCATTCATCTATTTCTATCTGGTTTACTTTGCTTCGGTTTTGGAGCATTTCACCTTACCGGACTATGGGGCCCTGGCATGTGGGTCTCCGACCCTTATGGCGTCACTGGCCATGTCCAAGGCGTCGCACCTGAGTGGGGGCCAGCTGGCTTCAACCCATTCAATGCGGGCGGTGTTGTGGCTCACCACATTGCGGCAGGTATCGTCGGCATCGTTGCCGGTCTGTTCCACCTAACGGTGAGACCTCCTCAGCGTCTGTACAAGGCACTGCGCATGGGTAACATCGAAACTGTGTTGTCTAGCTCTATCGCTGCCGTATTTTTCGCAGCATTTATCGTTGCCGGTACGATGTGGTACGGCTCTGCAACAACACCTATCGAGTTGTTTGGCCCTACCCGCTATCAGTGGGATAGCAGTTACTTTGCCGAAGAAATTGACCGTCGCGCCCAAAGCGCAATTGCGCGAGGTGCATCTGAGGAAGAGGCTTATGGTGCTATTCCTGAGAAGCTGGCTTTCTACGACTACGTAGGCAATAGCCCTGCAAAAGGTGGTTTGTTCCGCGTAGGCCCCATGAACACAGGCGATGGTATCGCAACTGGTTGGCTAGGCCACCCCGTATTTCATGATGGTGATGGCCGTGAGCTAACTGTTCGCCGCCTGCCTAACTTCTTCGAGACGTTCCCTGTGGTTCTGACAGATAAAGACAATGTCCTTCGTGCGGATATTCCTTTCCGTCGTGCAGAATCTAAGTACAACTTTGAGCAGACTGGCGTCGTTGTAGATTTCTACGGCGGTGAGTTGGATGGTCAAACGATTTCTGACCCTGCTGCTGTTAAGCGCTATGCCCGTAAGGCTCAGTTGGGCGAGCCGTTTGAGTTCGACCGTCAGACGTTGGATTCTGATGGTGTATTCCGTTCTAGTCCTCGTGGTTGGTTTACCTTCGGTCATGCGGTCTTTGCGCTGCTCTTCTTCTTTGGTCACATCTGGCATGGTGCGCGTACACTGTTCCGTGACGTATTTGCAGGTGTAGACCCAGACCTTTCTCCTCAGCAAGTGGAGTGGGGTTACTACCAGAAGCTAGGCGACCTCTCTACCAAAGCTGCTGGTAAGAGCTAGGTTGTCCAGTTGATACTATCGGCTCATTAGGCAGACTTATTCTTTGAATAGCTTTGTCTGATGGGTTGATAAGCTTTAGATATGCGTTCTTTACTGGAAATAATCATGGAAGCTGTTGCTTACATTTTGATTTTTGCTCTCATCATTGGCACTTTGTTCTTTGCGATCGCTTTTCGCGAGCCTCCCAAAATTACAAAGGACTAATTGTCGGATTAGCTTGACTGAATAGTTTTCAGGTCTAGGCGAAGCTGCTTTCCATAGGGAAAAGAGTTAGCTAAATTTAGCTAGTAAAGGTGATAAAGGCTCAACCGTCTGAAGAAGACGGCTGAGCCTTTTCCCTTTGTTGGCTGCCGGCTTTTTTTGTGGCAGCTGGTTCGTGGCAGCTGGCCTCGTAATTTTTTATTGATGGCGGTTTTTGATAGTCCCGTTTTGTCGTACGGTTGCATCATGCGCTTCGCGCCCTCATTTCGTCAGTTTTTGCCGCTTTGTTGAAATTATATTTGACACTGCAGTCACTGCAGTTCATTCGCAGAGTGTCCCTCCGCCATGCGAATTCATCTGGCGGTATAGCTAACTAGTTTTTTACACTGCCTTTTTCTTCCGCCTTTGAACTCTAAGGCTTTTGCCCATGCAGTGCCCGTTTTGTCAGCATCCCAACAATCGTGTCTTAGAGTCTCGATCGGCAGAGTCAGATAGAAGCATTCGCCGGCGCCGAGAGTGCTTGAACTGTGAGCGACGTTTCACCACCTATGAGCGTATTGAATATGTGCCGATTACCGTCATCAAACGTGGGGGCGATCGCGAGTCATTTGATCGCTCCAAATTGCTGCGCGGCATTACGACTGCCTGTGAAAAAACAGGTGTTAATCCTCATGCTATTGAGCTGTTGGTGGATGATATAGAAGCAGGGCTTCAGCAGCAGGCAATTCGAGAAGTGACCAGTGAAGACATCGGTGAGCGCGTGCTGATGCGCCTTCGAGATATTAATGAAGTGGCGTATATCCGATTCGCTTCTGTTTACCGTGAGTTTCAAGGTATTCGTGATTTTACTGAAACACTGAGTCATTTACAAAATAGTGCATCCTCACAGCCGCCTCACTCTCCTCAAACGCATGGAAATCAAGGCCCTCCCCAAGGAAATCAGGGTCAACTGGTTTCGTTTGTGAAGGGCTAGGAACGCAGTAAAAGGCGTGACAGTCTTCCTCAGTCAACGTGACTATTGTGTACTTTTTGATCTATGATTGTTGTTCTTGTGACAGCAGACCTCAAAGGCTATTCGTAGCCCTTTCCCACTTCTAAACTTACACATCTAATCACTTGCTCCTGAACCCGAGCAAAGATTCACTCAAAGTGTCCTGCCATTTTTGGCGGAGTTTGGAGGCTGAATTCTTTAGGATTTAGACCTTTTTCGCTCCTAGTAAGCTTTTAAAGCGGTGCGCGCGCTGCTTAGTTGGTTGGTTTGGTTGACTTGTTCAGCTTTTCTCTCCATCGAAGACTGTGCGATCGCGAGGTGTTCACTCGTTCTCGGAGATAACTGTAGGAAAACATCAAGCATGGCCAACCCGGAAACTCAAAACGCAGATATTGGTTTTACCCATGAAGATTTTGCGGCGCTTTTAGATCAGTACGATTACAACTTCAATCCCGGCGATATTGTTCCTGGCACGGTATTTAGCATTGAACCTCGCGGGGCTTTGATTGATATTGGCGCGAAAACTGCCGCCTATCTCCCTATCCAGGAGATGTCCATCAACCGGGTTGAGGGCGCAGAAGAAGTTCTCCAGTCTAATGAAACTCGTGAGTTTTTCATCCTGACTGACGATAATGAAGATGGCCAGCTCACACTGTCTATCCGTAGAATTGAGTACATGCGAGCTTGGGAGCGGGTGCGCCAGCTTCAGCAAGAAGATGCAACCGTACGCTCAATTGTGTTTGCGACTAACCGAGGTGGTGCACTCGTTCGTATTGAAGGGTTACGTGGATTTATTCCCGGTTCGCACATCAGCACCCGCAAGCCCAAAGAGGATCTGGTCGGTGAAGAACTTCCACTGAAATTTTTGGAAGTGGATGAAGAGCGAAATCGTCTTGTTCTGAGCCATCGTCGTGCGTTGGTTGAGCGGAAGATGAATGGCCTGCAGGTCAGCGAAGTCGTCATCGGCACGGTTCGTGGTCTGAAACCATACGGTGCGTTCATTGATATCGGCGGTGTCAGTGGCCTACTGCACATCTCTGAAATTTCTCACGATCACATTGATACCCCTAACTCAGTGTTGAATGTGAACGACGAAATTAAGGTGATGATTATTGACCTTGATGCTGAACGGGGACGAATCTCTTTGTCTACGAAGCAGCTAGAGCCTGAGCCTGGCGATATGGTCAAAAACCCTGAAATTGTCTACGAGAAAGCGGATGAAATGGCTGAGCGATATCGTGAACAGCTCAGACAAAAAGCGTTGGGTGAAACCGGTGAGTCTGATGAATCTGACTACGCCGTAGAAGAAGAAGAACTCGCTGTTGCTGAATAAGGCTGAAACGCTCAGTGACGACGATTTTGTGTGAAAAGCATCGCTTCGAGAATATCGAAGCGGTGCTTTTTGATAAAGATGGCACGTTAGCGAATGTCGAATCTTACCTGGTGGCATTAGGTGAGGCGCGGGCAACGTTCATCGACCGTCTCGTTCCAGGGGTGAGAGATGATATTTTGTCGGCATTTGGACAAAAGGATGGCCATATTCATCCGGCTGGAATGATGGCTGTGGGGAGTCGGGCTGAGAATGAAATTGCGGCTGCCGCTTATGTGGCTGTCAGTGTGAATGACTGGATAGCTGCGTTAACGCTTGTGAGAGATGCCTTTGATCGCGCTGCTGAAAGTTTGCCTATGAAAGTGACTCAAACGCCATTGTTGCCAGATGTACTTGATCTCTTTGGTCGTCTGCGGGCCAATGGTGTTGCGATCGGTCTTGTTTCGTCAGATACTCATGCCGAAGTGGATGCGTTCATTGCACATTATGGATTAACGACTGATTGGTACTGTGGTGCCGGTGGTGCAATGCTGGCTAAGTCGCAAGCAGGTTTTTTGGATTTGGCCTGTGATGCTATGGGTGTAATGGCATCTAATGTTTTGGTTGTTGGTGATTCTGCGTCAGATATTGCTTTATCTAATCAAGGCTCGGCTGGGTTTATTGGTCTGACAGGAGGGTGGAGTACCCCACCTTTATTCAATTTTGACGTAGCGACAGTGACCCATCTGGCTCAGATACAAACGCTGAGTGTGTGAATTTTTCAGCTAGATCTATATTAATTCTGTAGATTGGTAAATGTCTGGAATTGATGAATACTTGTATCAAGGTAAATTGTTAGCTTCAGCTAACTACTCACATGTCATGTTCTGGTAGCTAAATTTTGGAAGGGCCGATAGGAAAGCGCTTCGAGAGGTCGCGGAAGGAAATGGCAAGATATTTATCCACTTATTGTTACTGAAGGCTGGTAGGCTTCCGTCTGGGCGCCCGATAGGTTTTGGTGCCGTATGTTCTGGATTAACGTTTTAACTTAATTGAAGTTCAAGGAGGACTGACTTTTGTCTCGTCGCTACCTGTTTACATCAGAATCGGTTACAGAGGGACATCCCGATAAAATTTGCGATCAAATCTCAGATACGATTTTAGACACCGTGCTCGCACTAGACCCGGCTAGTCGTGTGGCGGCTGAGGTTGTTGTCAACACAGGTTTAGTGGTTGTTACTGGGGAGATTACCTCTACTGCAACGGCTAACTTTGTGAAAGTTGTCCGTCAAAAGATTGCTGAGATTGGCTACACCAACCCCAAAAATAATGGGTTTTCTGCAGATAGTTGTTCTGTTTTGATTGCTTTAGATGAGCAGTCAGCAGACATTGCTCAGGGGGTAAACCAGGCGCAGGAAACTCGCGAGCAAACTAGTGATGAGCGCTGGGATGCGGTCGGCGCTGGTGACCAGGGCATCATGTTTGGTTTTGCCTGTAACGAAACGCCTGAGCTCATGCCGTTGCCGATTAGTTTGGCGCACCGTATTTCTCAGAAGCTATCGATTGTGCGGAAAAGCGGTGAGCTTGCGTATCTTGGCCCTGATGGTAAAACTCAAGTCACAGTTGAGTATGAAGATGGGAAGCCGGTTGGTATCGATACAATTCTGGTGTCTACTCAGCATGCCGAGGCAATTGGTGATTTGAGTAGCAATGAAGCGGTTCAAGCCAAGATTAAAGAGGATTTGTGGAAGGCTGTTGTGCTGCCTGCTTTTGAAGGGTTGGCCTTGCAGCCGACTGAGAGCACTCGCTTCTTGGTTAATCCTACGGGTAAGTTTGTGATCGGTGGCCCGCAGGGTGACTCCGGTCTGACCGGCCGCAAAATCATTGTGGATACCTATGGTGGTTATTCTCGTCACGGCGGCGGTGCATTTTCTGGTAAGGATCCTACAAAAGTTGATCGCAGTGCAGCTTACGCTTGCCGCTATGTTGCGAAAAACATTGTGGCAGCGGGGCTTGCTGATAAATGCGAAGTTCAGCTCAGCTATGCCATTGGCGTCGCTCGCCCGACTAGTATCTTTGTTGAAACATTTGGTACGGGTAAGGTCTCTGATGAGAAGCTGCTGGAACTAGTTAATGAGCACTTTGAGCTGCGTCCAGCCGGGATTATTGAGACGTTTAACCTACGTGGGTTGCCTGCTGAACGCAATGGCCGTTTCTATCAGGAGGTGGCGGCTTACGGTCACTTTGGCCGTGATGATCTAGATTTGCCCTGGGAGAAGACCGATAAAGTGAGTGTGCTTGAGGCTGCGATGGCTGAGCGAGTAGCCGTTAGCGTATAAGCTCGTTCCCGTTTTCCGGTTCATCTGGATTGATTTAGTTACACAAAAAGGCTTCCTGACATTATGTCAGGAAGCCTTTTTGTGTTTGGTGCTACGCTTGAAAGTAGCTCTTAATGCGCTGACTATGGTTCTTTTTCCGCCTTATCGCCCGCAGAATTTATCTTTAGGTCCTTTGGAAGCTGAGATTGTTGAGATTTTGTGGCAGTTGGGGCCAACGTCTGCGACTGCAGTGCATCAGCATATTTTGGAGGATATTGATCGTGAGCTGACCTATTCTTCTGTTTCAACGGTGCTGAAACGATTGATTAAGAAGGGCTGGGTGAGCTGTGATCGCCAAAACAGAGTACATATTTGGCGCTCTCTCATTTCTCAAGATCAAGCTAAAATCCTTCAAGCTCATGATCAGCTGCATCGTTTTTTGGCGGTTGGTAGCCCTGAAGTCGTTGCGGCCTTTGCGGACACGCTAGATGATGAAAGCTTGGCTCAGATGGATGCGATCGCTCAAAAAATTCAAGCGGCCCGTCAGCTGAGAGAAGAAACGAAGCAGGCGCAATTTAAAGAGGGCGCCGATGAAAACGCGACAGGCGCAAATACGACAGAACAGGAGCAAGCGTCATGATGCATCTGCATATGGTGGGCTTGGCGTTATCTTGTGCGATCGCTATTCGGTTAGTGGGGTATTTGACGCTGAATCGAGCCAATCAAATAAGCTCCGACCAGACATGCTCCAATCAGATAAGCCTCAATCAGACAGGCCCCAATCATCACAGATCTCGGTGGCAGATTCGTTGGCATAGTGCACTCATTGCCTTTGTTGTGCCACCTATGTTGCTCATTGCTACTGCTGTCGCCATCGTCTCTATGGGAACTTCTACTGGCTATCACCCAGTAGAAGGGCAGCTCAGCTATGGGCTATCTGTCCTTTTTATGGGATCTAGTATCTTTGCTTGGCTGCGACTCGGTTGGGCGGCGGTAAAAGCGCAACGTGAAGTGAGTCGCATTCCTTACCAGGCCATTAACGCAAAAGATGCTTCAGAAGCTCAGATTCGGTTAGCTGAAGGTAGAGTGATCGCTGTGCCGACGGTGTTTAGTGCGCAAGTTGGGTTATGGTCTTCTGAGCTAGTCGTGAGTCAGGGGCTGATCGATTATTTGGATGATGCTCACTTAGCAGCGGTCTTGGCTCACGAATCTGGACATGCGCACTACCGCGATACGTTTTGGTTTTTTTGGTTGGGTGGTTTGCGGCGTGTAACCGCTTGGCTTCCCTACAGTGAAGTGCTTTGGCAAGAACTCCTGTTGCTCAGAGAAATTCGCGCAGATCGTTGGGCTGCGCGCAGCGTAGATCCGCTGGTGTTGGCGGAGTCACTGATGAGTGTGATTACTGCGCCACTGATGTCTGCAGAAGCCGTTTGTCCTGGATTTAGCTGTGCAGCACCGCGCAGCCGGTTGGCACAGAGAATAGATGCGTTATTAGACGTGTCGGTGACAGAGCGGTTTCATCTCAAGGCTTGGCAGTGGGGGATAATTTTGTTAGCACTCTCTCCGTTGCTGACTATTCCATTCCACTATTAAGACCAACTTAGACTTCAAGTGAGTCTCACTTAATTAATGATCCAGTCATTCTGATGAATGGCTTAATGAATGGTAAGTGTGGGTTGTGATGAGTCTGTGAGTCGTTAGGTCTAAATCGTTGGCACTAGTCTAAAATCGTCTAAATCGTTGGCACTGGATAGTGCTGGCGGCTATTGCCCATGCCAAGTGACCTCAGGGGCTGTTGTTTCGGCCAAAACCTTGCCCTGTGAAATCACTGTCTTAACGGTGGCTCTCTTGAGAATGGCTTCGTATGGAGTGGTGGCATCTAAAATGATTAAATTGGCGGGCTTTCCTTCGGCAATGCCATAGCTATTTTCAATCTGTAACGTTCTGGCACCGCCGGTCGTGACCATCTCGAAGCAGGCATTAATTTCGTCTAAACCGGTCATTTGACCAATATGAATGGCCATATCGGCTACGGCGAGTAAGTTACCAGTGCCAAGGCTGTACCAAGGATCTTGGATACAGTCGTGTCCGAGACTTACATTGAGGCCGTTTTGCCACAGATCTTTAATGCGTGTCATACCTCGTCGCTTAGGGTAGGTATCGGTGCGCCCTTGCAGCGTGATGTTAATGAGGGGATTGGCAATGAAGTTAATGTGCGATCGCTTCAAAATGCCCATCAACTTCAGCGCATAGGCATCGTTGTAAGACCCAAATGCTGTGGTATGGCTAGCGGTTACCCGTTTCTCCAGACCGCTACGAATAGCACAGGCTGCAATCACTTCTAAAAATCGCGAGTGCGGATCGTCTATTTCATCGCAGTGAATATCAATGAGCCGGTCGTACTGCTCAGCTAGCTCAAAGATTCGATGGACGGAGCGAACGCCATCTTCGCGGGTCATCTCATAGTGTGGAATGCCGCCGACTACATCTGCTCCGAGCCGAAGTGCTTCTTCCATCAGTGCTTCGTTTTTGTCGCTGCCGTAAACGCCATCCTGCGGAAAAGCAACGACCTGTAGCGTCATCCACTCTTTGACGGCTTCGCGTACGGCCAACAATCCTTTGAGCGCAGTCAGACTACGCTCACTCACATCGGCGTGGGAGCGGACAAAGAGGACGCCTTGACTGGCCTGTTGCTTGAGGGCTGTGATGGCCCGTGTTTGCACATCTTCTAGGGTGAGACTGGTTTTGCGATCGCGCCAAATATCAATCCCTTCAAACAGAGTGCCGCTTTGATTCCATCGCGGTTGGCCAGCCGTCAGCACTGAGTCTAGGTGAATGTGTGATTCGACGAAGGGCGGACAGACCAGTTGTTCGTTGGCGTCGATTTCTATGGGTGCATTGAGATTTAGATTGGGACTATTTAGATTGGGACTATCTAGGTTGGAAGGCGCTACATTGGGGGCGATCGCAATAATCTGACCGTGAGCGATCGCAATATCTACTAGCTGCGATGAATTGCGCAGTGTTTCAGGCGGTTGGTTTGAGGTCAGTTGCTTGAAATCAAAGAGCCGACAGCGACGGAGTAGAAGCGTAGCATCCATAGGATAAGTGCCCACTGGTTGAGACTCTACACACAGATTAAGCGGGATTTAAGGATTTGTTTTATTTAATGATTGATTTGAGCAATATGCGATATCTTACTTTGCACTATGTGTAGCAAGCTGCACCAGAACCCCTAAAAATATTAGGATCAGCATTACAAAACGTCATTCCTGCTATGGATTTGCACCACCGTCTCGGCCAGCATCGCGTTCGTTACATCATCGACAGTTACATGCTGATGGGGGCCGAACCCAAGTCTTCCTCTCAGTTCGAGTCTTATATTGACGAGCTGTTTGCCCAATATCCCTACGGTTTAATTGAGCTGGCGTTGGTAGAGACACTATCCAAAAGTTGGCTCACGATTCCGATGCAGAAAGGGGTCGCCTTTTTGTCATCTGTGCATGAACGCCTGAAGCAATGGCAAGTTGAGCAACGGGCATCGGCTAGCTTATCTGTTTCGGTGACACCGAGTCAGTTTTCTCAAATCACTGGTCTTGATCCGCAGATTGCATTTGCATCTTTGGTTGAGCAGACGGTTACTGCCTCAGACAACATTCCACAACATGTTCAGCACAGCGACGTTGTGCGAAGACCTTTCGAACAAGGAGACGTTGAGCAAAGCGAGCTTTACGATGTTTATCCAACCTCTGCAACCGTTGAATAAGTCTGGTCGTTACTGTTCGCTGTCCCCTTTTTCCTTGCAGTAGCTTAACTCTTCGGTCGTTTAACCTTCTTGTCGCTTTGCTTTTTATCTCACGGTTCGCTCAAAATAATTTGAGGTTGCAAAATACGACGAAGGCAATAGGTTTTCGGACCATTGACAAATAAACGAAGCCATGGGTTTTGTGTCTCTGTATCATTGCCCAATCAGTCAACTGAAAAAATAAACCA
>JBGCGG010000078.1:0-120564 GCA_045110585.1 Phormidesmis sp.
TCTACTTCCTGGATGATGTTAGTGGCACTGCTGCTTGATCTGCTGTTCGCATTGGCAGTAGTGCCATCGATTGCGCTGAGCGCGCGTATCTGTTGGAGGTTGTCTCGTTTTTTAGTCGGTAGTTCCAGCGCCCAAGGCTTATCAATGGTTATCCCAGAGACAACTCGGTTCGAGAGCTGAACCCGACTGTTTGTATTTACTGTAGCTGTCTGCTCGGCGCTGGCAGCTTGGAAATTAACAGCGCCATGCACTGCGTCATTCACAGCGCCACTGCGGCGAAGAACAGGACGTGGAATATTCCCTGGGATAGGACGTATCACATTGTTAATGGGTTTGCCGGAGGTAGTTGGCTTCGGCTGCCTAGGTGGAGTATCTGCATAGCCGACTGTCCCCATTACTCGCTTAATAGTGTTTTGGACGCTGGCAACTTCTTCTTTGCTGTGGGCCTTGCGATCCACAATTAAGTTGCCTTTAGCGTCTTTGGCATTCCACAGCGCCCCGTCTTCTAGGTTGGCCACTTGTTGATGAGCTTCTTCGTTGGGGAAAATAACCACGCGCTCGTTGATTTCCATATCGCTGGTGCGAATTTTGAGTCCGGGAGTGTTCAGCCCATCGGCTTCAGACGTGATCATGATGAAATTTAGCTCATTGGGCTTAAGCTTGACTGAGCGTTTTTCATCAACTTCATAGGTCTCGCCTTCCACTTCAATCTCGGTGAGATCGGTGGCGGATAGTTCAATTTCGCCTGCGCCCGGTTCAAACTTGAGAATGGTGCGATAGGAGGAAAACTCTTCGAGTTTGTCATCAACCATGCGATAGTCTTGGCTGAGCTTGGTGGAGAAGGAGGTGAAGACATCTTCAGGCGAAATGGTTCTAAAGATGTGGATTGAGGAAAGCGCCTCGTCGCCAATTTGCATCCCTTCCATATCTGGCACGTTGCCGACGATATCGTCGATTTCTTGCTCTCGCTTGCCTTCAGTCGTTCTATTGTTGAAGTGCTTAAACAAGGTCACGCCTGTATTTGGCCCTAGCCGAATGGATGAGGTTTGATCGTTAAGATCTTGAAAATCACCAAAGCGTTTGTAGTTGCCAGAGGTATCTTTTTCACTGTCAGAGAGAATCCAAGCTTGGCCGTGATAGGCTTTATGCCTGTACAGCGCGACTTCGCCCATCGCCAGCTCTCCGACTTGGCTTTCATCACCCGCTCTTTTGGCAACACGGGTAAACAAAGCGCGATTTTCTTCTTGCAGCGTCCAGTTAAAGGTGCCGCCCTTGTTAAGTTCTAGCCACTGGTCTTTCGTGTCGTTTGTGATAAAGAATTCATCGCTGCGATTTTCTAGTTCTTCAACAAAGAGCGGTGTGGGTTTTTCAGTGGGAGATAGCTTGTGCAGCGCGCCTGTGAGGTAGAACCCAGGCATAAGCTGGAGTTGGCCCTGGCGGAGGTTGTAATGAAATCTGAACAGTTCTTGGAATGATCGCTGAGGAGCAGTGCTCAGCGCAGACTCGGTTTGGCTCAAAAATTCACCATTTGGCGCTTTGATAATCCACTTGCCCGTGAAGGGATCTCCAGCCGATGACCAAATGCGAATAGCTTTAGGGAAGCTCTTGATTTTTGAAAGCTGCATATCTGGCAGGTCTGCGTGGCACTTTTGGGAAGTCCCTTTAAAGTCCTTGCGGTCATACAGAGTAGCGCCAGCATGCTTACCGACGCGCAGCCGTTTGAAACTGTCAGAGAGCACAGAGAGATCTGCTACATTTTCTTTTAGGACAACGGTGGCGCCATCAGTGGCTTGCAGCTCAATTTCACCTTCCTTTAAAGGCCGATTTAGCGGTGGAATCAGCGCTTGAATTTCTGCGGTGCTAAGTGCCTGGTCGTAAATCCGCAGGTCTTCGTATTGCGCGGTAGGTGTGCCTCGTCTGGAGTGGCCTAGCTTTACATCGGCATCGTTTTTGATGTTGGCAATTCCTGTTTTGGAGGTAGCCTTGGCTGAAGGCACACCGTCAATGTAGATCTCAATGGTTCGGCCTCTTCTAACCGCTGCCACGTGAACCCAGGCTCTATTAGGCATTGCCGATAAACGAGCTGTTTGAGTCTTTACATAATGCTTGCCCTTGCTATTTTCATCGACATGGAAAAAGATGGCTTGGCGACCGACGAGACGCAGCGAGAAAAAATTACCATGCCCTTTCATCGATTGGCTACCGATAAGATCTAACTCACCGTCGTCATGAGTGCTGATATTTTTCATGCCAAAGGCGATGGTAAAGTCTCCAGTACCAAACTGACCGACTGCTTTACCCAAGCTGACGTGAGAACCTTTCTTGAGTAAGCGAATGGCATGTCCAATACGACCATGTCCGCTTAGGCTTGTATCAGAGAGCCTCGCTTGAACATTGCTGATGTCATCTACCGTTGTTGTTCCTGTGCGCTCTTCAAACTGCCAATGAAATTTGGGTTGAATAGTCATGATAGGGTTCCTTGTTGTGTTGTGTTGGTTGTACTAGGGAAAGCCTGTATATGCTTTAACCAGTCGTGGAGAGCGTTAAAGCACTATCCAGATGTTTTTTGCCTGTCAAGGGGGGAAGTAAGGTCGCCATTAGAGACTGAGCGCGCGACGGCGGCAGCGAGGACGGAAAATGAAAGGGCGTCTGCACCGGCGAGCTGAAAGCTCCTGAGTGGCTATAGCCTTGTTGCGGGCATCTAATTCTTCTAGGCGCTGCGAGTGAAGATTGAAAGCTAGTTTAACGTCAGCTTTGTTGCGAGCATCTAGTTCTTCTAGGCGCTGCGAGTGAAGGTTAAAGTCGGACTCAACTTGAGAGATAGCCAGGGCATCGGGCGTAAGGGCTGCCGTTGCCAGTAGGATAGATACAGCGGAAAGTGTGAAGCGTTTCATAATGCATACCTAAGTTGTGTTGGTGTGAGCGGTAGCGTGGCAGCGGCAAACACCGTTGCTCTTTTTCTCTATGTGTCTATTACAAAGGTTGCAAGGCTACGTTTAGAGGTAAGGAATAGCTAACTTTTGGCTAACTTATAACGCTTGATTAAAAGCACTAAAAAAGCCCTCAGCAACTGCTGAGGGCTAGAGATGAAGTTAGGGCATCTCTGGGAAAATGGCGCTAGAGGCAAGGTGCCTGACCTGCTGTTCCTTCGACAAAAGCGTCATTTTCCTCAATGTCAGCGGGGTTAAAGGAGCCAACATTCCGACTGGTGACGTTAGCAAGGTCAATTACCTGGAACTGACCGGCTCCATTGCTGAGCAGATTAAATCCATCGCCGCCAGGTGTCGTTACTGTGTTGTTATCGAGAGCCAAGCAAATATTGGCATCTTCTATGTGTTCAATGCTGACACCGTTACCGCCAGGATTCGTAATTGTGTTGTTGGTCACTGTGATAGCAGCACTAGCACCGTCTTCAACCAGATCAACTTTTATGCCGTCAGTGCCTACATCTGTAATGGTATTGCCGCTTACGGTAATGTTAGAAGTGGTTGTGTTTTCAATGTCACCGAAGGCAATACCCTCCTCCGCTGCATTGAAAACTTGATTGTTGAGGATGCGAATAGTCGCATCGGCATTGTTTTCGATATCGTCAAACTCAATACCTTCTGTGGCCGCACTTAGAATAGTATTCTCTTCAATGAGAATATTGGATACGGTATTGTTTTCAAGGTCGTTGACAAAGATACCGCCTCTTTCCTCGGAGGTCAGCGTATTGCCTGTGATGGTGATGGTCGCGTCGGCACTGTTTTCAATATTGCCAAGGTCAATGCTGGTTTTTCCACTGGTGATTTGATTATTGGTGATTGAAATTGTTGAATTCGTATCATCTTCAATATCGAAGAAGTCAATGCCTTCAAAGACTACATCATTAATCTGGTTGTTGCTGATGGTAATCGTTGCATTAGCATCATCTTCGATGTCTCTGAATTCTACGCCATTCTTCCCACCGTTAATCACATTGTCTGTCACGGTGATGGTGGCGATCGCATTTCCCTCAATGTCCTCAAAGAAAATATTATCGCCTTGTACGTTACTGAGCTGGTTGCCTGTAACCGTAATATCAGCCGTAGAATCACCTTCAATGAAACCAAACTCAATCCCGTCATCACCTGAATCAGTAATGGTATTGCTATCTACCGTAATAACTGCCGTTGCTGTATCTTCAATATCATCAAAGAGAATGCCTGCGTTGCCCGATTCATCCACATTTGAGATTTGGTTGCCATTCATGGTAATGGTGGCATTGGCATTGTTTTCAATACGGGCAAATTCAATGCCGGAAAAATCAACAGTGTTAATTTGGTTGCCACTCACGGTAATGGTGGCATTAGCATTGTCTTCAATGTCATCAAGGAAAATTCCACCTTCGCCTGTATTGAGAAGGTTGTTGTTTTCGATGGTGATTGTGGAAACGGTGTCGTTTTCAATAGAGTCAAAGAAAATGCCTGAGTTGCCCACATTTGAGATTTGGTTGTTATTTACGGTAATGGTGGCATTGGCATTGTCTTCAATACGGTTGAATTCGATGCCTTCATCGGCGTCGCCATTCTCGGCATTGATGATGTTTCCTTCAACCGCAATCGTGGCGGCAGCGTTTCCTTGAATATCATCAAAGAAAATACCAGCGAATCGAGTATCTGTGATTTGGTTGTTGGCAACAGTGATGTTTGCGATCGCATCCCCCTCAATGAAGCCAAACTCAATGCCATCACCATCAATTGTCTCTAGCGTATTGTCAGCGATAGTCACTGTCGCGTTATCTTCGCCTGTAATGTCACCAAAGGAAATGCCTTCGTCATTCGTATTCGAGATCTGATTGCGAACGATGGATACCGTGCCATCAATGTCAGGTAGGTTAATGCCTGTATCAACGTTGGCAATCACATTATCTTCAAGGGTGATATTCTCCCCGTTAGCCTCAATGCCATTGACGACTGGAGGTTCCAAGGCCGCTGCTACTTCACCATTTGCAAACTTAGTCGGATCAATTTCTAGGCCAGAGATCAATGTGTTATTGCCGATGGTGACTTGGCCAGTAACCGTAGGCAAATTGCCGCTACCTGAACCTGGCAAAATCACTTCACCAAACTGAGTGTTCAACTGTTGAACTGGCCCTACCGAACGCACCTGCACGCCATCTGGCAGCGTAAAGCTACCGCCCGCATTGCCCTCCTGCACAAAGATAATATTGTCGGCATTGGCATCAGCCACATTAGCAGCCTGAGCAATGGTGCTCAGCGGATCTTCAAACGTACCTTCTCGGATAATCTCTTCTGCTAGCAGTCCGTTCACCATGCCGTTAGCGGAAGGATCTACATGACGAAAGACAAATTCATTGCCTGTATCTGGATTGATAGCCGCCACGTCTTCCTGAACAATCTCTACATCTGTTCGATTCTCAACCAGGACGGTATTGGTACGGTTAATAGGCTCTGCGGCTCTTGCCCAGAGCTGATCGCGCCGCTCTGTAGAATTCTCGTCATTGTCATACGATCGCCGCGATCGGCCACCTATTGAGGCACTCACAGAAAAGATCGCATTGGTACCAAACACGCCGTCATTTTGCACGCCTGCGCCAAAACGTAAGCTGTTCGTGGCCCGGTAGTCCAGCGAAGCGCGGAAGCCCAAGCTATCTTCAGAAGCTTCTCCTGCGAGATAATACACACCGCCTCGGCCCCACAGTCCGCTGCCTTCGCCAAAGTCAAATAGCTCTAGGCCAGCATCGAGTGAAACGGTGGTTAGTGCGGCCTGCACTTGATCAATTTGTTGCTCATCTATCAGCAGTTGGTTGCCTGTAAACTGAGGGTTTACGGCCTGGATATCAGAATCGATCACCTGTCGGGCATTGCCTAACGGAATGTTGGCATTGAGAGTTAAATCCCAGTTCTCGCCCAATAGCTCTGTGCCTGCGGTGGCCTGGGTGAAGCTGCTATCTCCGGTGCTGCTGGCATCTACCCCAGCGTAAGCGCCCCAGATTATACTGTCATTTAGCAATGCCCGATAGCCTGCTTGCAAGCCGCCGCCAAAGTTGCCCTCGTTATCTACATTTACCCGGCCATCAAGGAAGGTGACGTTTTGTCCGGGGGTTTGCAAGAGGGGCAAAAAGCCACCAACACTGGTGAAGCCAGTAAAACCGCCACCTTCGGTATGGCTGAGGTTAAAGAAGGGCTTTAGGCGAGCGGCCTCTGATGCGGCTGGGGTAGCTTCTGATGAAGCTTGGGCGGTTTCTTGATCTGTTGATTGGGCAGTCTGTTGGGCAGTCTCTTGAGCGGTCTGTTTTTGAATGGCTTCTGGAGAAACCGGAACTGCGATGGCTTCAGCCGAGATAGCCAACACACTTGCTAAAGATAGACAGTAGCTAAGCCCTAAGCCCAATCTTTTGAGCATACGGGACTGAGCAGAACGTAAATCAGGTTTCATGGAAATGGCCTCGTCTAATGAATCAATGTCTTCATTAGACGAGGCCCAAGGCTACGTTAGAGGTTATGAGAAGGCTAACTTGGAGCTGACCTATGGCTAACTTAGAAAAACATAGCTTTATTCCTGTTGCGTAGATGTTTACGAGCAAGGAGCGGTGCCGGCTTTTCCTTCTACAAAGCCATCGTTAGCCTCAATGTCAGCGGGGTTAAAGGTGCCAACATTCCGGCCGGTAACGTTAGCAAGGTCAATCACCTGGAATTGCCCCGCTCCATTGCTGATAAGGTCAAAGCCATCGCTAGCAGGGTTGATAACGGTGTTGTTATCGAGCGCTAGGCACATATCAGTATCAGCCGTGTGAGTAATACGGACGCCATCGCCGTCAGGCTCAGGTGCCGCGGCTACCTCCTCGGCTGCGGCGACACCAGCAACGGCACTGGCACTGGCTTCCAGCTCTGCCAAGTCTTCATCCTCTAGCTCATCATCATCTGTATTGGGTGGGTCGATGACGACTGATGGAAAGTCACTGGGATTTTCAACAGGTGTGGTTGTTGTGCCAGGGTTGATAATCGTGTTGTTGGTTACTGTTGCAGTGACATTAGCATTTTCTTCAATCAGGCTAAATTCAATGCCGTCATCGCCTGGATCGGTAATGGTGTTGCCATCTACCGTAATGACTGCCGTGGCCGTCCCATCAATCTCACCCACGAGAATGCCTTGTTCGCCCGCATTCTCAATTTGGTTGTTGAGAATATTGATAGTGGCATTGGCATTGTTTTCGATGAAGTCAAATTCGATGCCCTGTGTACCTGCGCCCAGGATTTTGTTATCGGCGATGGTAATGTTGGAAACGGTATCGTTTTCAATGTCATCAAATTGAATGCCTTCATCACCCGCATTCTCAATTTGATTGCCTGTGATGTTGATGGTGGTATTGGCATTGTTCTCAATTCTATCAAATTCAATGCCCTGTGTGCCTGTGCCCAGGATGCTGTTATTGGCGACGGTAATGTTGGAAACGGTGTCGTTTTCAATGTCATCAAATTCAATGCCGTCCAAGTTTACATTGGTAATTTGGTTGCCTGTAACGGTAATAGTGGCATTCGCATTGTTTTCAATGTCTTCAAATTCAATACCCTCTTCATCCGCATTGAGGATATTGTTATTGGCGATAGTAATGTTGGAAACGGTATCGTTTTCAAAGTCATTAAATTCAATGCCTACTCCGCCCACATTCGAGATTTGGTTGCCTGTAACGGTAATAGTGGCATTGGCATTGCCCTCAAAAAAATCAAACTCAATACCATCCTGACCAGTGGTATCTAGCGTATTGTCAGCGATGGTCACGGTCACATTATCTTCTCCTTCAATGTCATCAAAGAAAATGCCATCATCTTGTGTATTCGAGATTTGGTTGCGAACGATAGATACCGTGCCATCAATATCAGGCAGGTTAATGCCTGTATCAACGTTGGCAATCACATTATCTTCAATAGTGATGTTCTCCCCGTTAGCCTCAATACCATTGACGACTGGAGGCTCCAAGGCAGCTGCTACACCGAATTCAACTTCTGCACCGTTTACAAACTTAGTCGGATCAATTTCTAGCCCAGAGACCAGTGTGTTGTTGCCGATAGTGACTTGGCCTGTCACCGTGGGCAAGTTACCGCTGCCTGAACCTGGCAATATGGCTTCTCCAAACTGAGTATTGACCTGTTGGATTGGCCCTACCGAGCGCACCTGCACGCCATCTGGCAGGGTAAACCCGCCACCTGCGTTACCCTCTTGCACAAAGATAATATTGTCGGCATTGGCATCGGCAACAATGGCTGCCTGGGCAATGGTGCTCAGCGGATCTTCAAACGTGCCCTCGCGGAGAGGCTCTAATGCTGCTATTGCTAGCTCTCCGTTTACTGCATTGCTAGCGGCAGGATCTACATGGCGGAACACAAAGGCATTGCCTGTTTCCGGGTTAATCGCTGTAACATCGGTTTGGAGAATCTCAACATCGGTTTGATTTTCAATTAAGACGGTGTTGGTGCGATTGATAGGTTCTGCGGCTCTTGCCCAAAGCTGAGAACGATCTTCTGTTGGGCGCTGCTCATCCGCATCGTAAGAGCGCCGCCTGGACGAAGATCCCAATAGCGCATTTACAGAGAACGTCACGTTGGTGTCAAAGATGCCGTCATTTTGTACGCCTACGGCAAAGCGCAAGTTGTTTTTAGGACGGTAGTCTAGCGAAGCTCTAAAGCCCAAGCTATCTTCAGAGGCTTCTCCGGCGAGGTAATACACACCGCCTCGGCCCCACAGTCCGCTGCCTTCGCCAAAATCAAACAGCTCTAGGCCGCCATCGAGTGAAACAGTGGTTAGCGCTGCCTGCACTTGATCAATTTGTTGCTCATCTATCAGCAGTTGATTGCCGGTGAACTGAGGGTTTGCGGCCTGGATGTCAGAATCAACGACCTGACGAGCATTGCCCAAAGGAATATTGGCATTGAGCGTTAAGTCCCAGTTTTCGCCTAATAGCTCTGTGCCTGCGGTAGCTTGGGTAAAGCTACTATCACCTGTGCCGCTGGCATCTACCCCAGCAAAAGCGCCCCAGATGGTACTGTCATTTAGCAACGACCGATATCCAGCTTGCAAGCCACCGCCAAAGTTGCCATCGTTATCTACATTTACTCGGCCATCCAAAAAGGTGACGTTTTTCCCAGGAGTTTGAAACAGCGGGAGAAAACCGCCAACGCTGGTAAAGCCGGTAAAGCCTCCGCCTTCAGTGTGGCTGAGGTTAAAGAAGGGACGTAGACGATCTGCGTCTGAGGTTGCTGTATCGCTTTCTTGTGCAGATTGAGCCGTTTGGGTTTCGTTCGTTTCGGCGGTTTGGGTAGCTTGAGCCGTTTGCTCTTGAGCGATCGCTTCAGCAGACACCGGAACGGCAATGGCTTCAGCAGAGATGGCCAACACACTTGCTAAAGACAGGCAATAGCTTAGACCTAGCTTTAGGCGTTTTACGATGGGTGAGCGAGCATGACGAGACTGGTTGTGACGAGATTGGGATTTCATTTGAGTGGCTCCTAGCATGAATCAAGAAAAAGAAACGCGATGCAGTTAGAACAACAGAAAAGTCTTTTGTTGTTTTCTATAAGTTCAGTAAACCGAGTGAGAGGCTACGTTAAGGGCTACGAAAGGCTAACTTTCGGCTGAGTTAGAGATGAGTGATGGATTTGATTAGGAGACATTGAGAAACAACAGCTAATGTTGTTGCTAGGTCATGTCAATGAAATAACCCCTTCTCCTAAGTGATCGCCCAAGGGGCGTGCAAAAAAAGAGAAGGGGTTTGTTTGGGTGTTGCCTTGGCAGCAAATTTTCGCTGAGTTGGCAATGCTGTTTTCGTTGAGCGCGCGAACTGGTTAGTTACGAACTGGTTAGCTACGGTCTAGTGACTCATGGCGTTGTTCTGTGAGTGACAGCGCTGGGGAATCAGCTTCTTCAGCGGCATCTTGTTGAGTCTCTGAGGTTTCCCATACGGTGGGTTCGCTTTCTTGGGTGGCAGTGACGTTTTGTGGATAGTAATAAGGCTGTTGGGCTTCCTCAGACTTATTGCGAATATCAAGTTCGCTGAGACGCAGTGTCTGAAGTTTGAAAGCAGAGTCTGCTTCAGCTTTGTTGCGAGCATCAAATTCGCTGAGACGCAGTGTCTGGAGTTTAAAGGTAGAACCAGCTTCAGCTTTGTTGCGAGTATCAAGTTCGCTGAGACGCAGTGTCTGAAGTTTGAAAGCAGAGTCTGCTTCAGCTTTGTTGCGAGCATCAAGTTCGCTGAGACGCAGTGTTTGAAGCTTGAAAGTAGAGCCAGTCTCAGACTTGTTGTGAGTATCAAGTTCGCTGAGACGCAATGTTTGAAGCTTGAAAGTGGAGTCGGCTTGAGGAAGTGCTTGGGCAGTTGGAGCGATCGCGGCTGCAATCAGTACGGAAAAAGCAGAGACAGAGAAAGCAGAAAGAGTGAAGCGTTTCATAAGAAATACCTAAGTTGTGGGTACGAGCAGCAGAGCGGTTCGCTGCGCTGGTTCGTTGTCTATGCCCTTATTAGACAAGTGGGAAGGCTACGTTAAGGGCTACGAATGGCTAACTTAGAGCTGACTTTTGTTTGCTTGTTTTAATGGCTACTTTCAAGGGCTATTTTCAGGGGCTATTTTCAATAGCTACCTTATTCAATTCATTAGGTTCAATAATGCATGGCGCTATAAGATACATAGCGCCATAAAATGTATGGAGTCATAATCAGAATGGACTATTTTAATAAGGGTAGACCTGAAAATGTTTGTACTATTTGATACCCCTCCTGTGCTAATTTCACTGGCAGATTAATCCCGATGCCCCGTTCGATAAAGGTACAAACAAACTACGTTGATACCATCCGAGTCGCAGTAAGGCGCAATGGGTTCCAGACTCAGCGCGCGCTGGCTGAGCGGGCAGGGTACTCATTGGCAACGGTGAAGAAGTTTCTGGGCGGTAAGCCAGTTGACTTTGCCACGTTTACAGAGCTGTGCGAAACGCTCAACGTGGACTGGGAGGCCATTGCTGATTTAGGCGATCGCACTCCCTTAGAAGGACTACCAACCAAAGATTCCGCTAACCAAGCACCTTCGATTGCGCCGCCGTTTGCTGATCCTGATGCACCGTCCGCTCAGTCCTCCCCTCCGCAAGACAGCCAGCAGCTAGCCAGCCAGCCTCAAACAAGCCAACCTCAAAACAGCCAAGCCATAAGTGCTACAACTCCATCTAGCCCCCCTCAAAAGCGAAAAGCTCAGGACTGGGGCGCAGCGGTGGATGTATCGGTTTTTTATGGCCGTGAGCAGACGCTGGCAACGCTGGAAGACTGGATTGTGCGTGATCGCACTCGCTTAGTCGCCCTTGGCGGCATTGGCGGCATTGGCAAAACAACGCTCACTGCAAAGCTGGCCCATAGTATCGCTGAGCACTTCGACTATCTCATTTGGCGCAGCCTCAAAAATGCACCGCCCGTGCAGGAGATTTTAAAAAATCTGTTTAACTTCTTCCTAGAACAGCCAGGTATTAGCCTATCGAGCAATGAGGCTGCTGATACATTAGATGCACAGCTTCGGCAGGTACTGAACTGTGCTCGTGACCATCGCTGCCTGATTGTGTTTGACAATGTGGAGCCGCTGTTTGAAGAAGGCGATCGCGCGGGCACCTATCGTGCGGGCTACGAAGGCTACGGTGATTTGTTCAAAACAGTGGGAGAAGCCGATCACAATAGCTGTTTTATTATTACCTCACGCGAACTCCCCAAAGAGATTACGCTTCAAGCAGGGGATGCGCTGCCCACTCGGTGTTTGCATTTGTCCGGGCTAACCGAAGCCGATGGCGAGCAGCTCGTGAAAGCCACGGGCGAGCTAACTGGAACAGCGCCAGAATGGCAACAACTCATTCAGGCATATAGCGGTAATCCCCTGGCACTGAAGATGATCGCCGCCGCCGTAAGAGATTATTTTGATGGTGACATTGCTAGCTTCTTAGCCTTATCAGAAGAAGACTCTTTAATCTTTGGTGACATTCGGCAGCTCCTGGTACGGCAAATTAGCCGCCTCACGCCGCTAGAAAAAGACATTATGTACTGGCTGGCTATCAACCGTGAGCCGGTGGCATGGCAAACCCTCAAGGCCGACTTGTTAGAGACGGTGCCTTTAAATAAGGTCTTGCAGGCAATTGATTCTCTTGAGCGACGCTCTTTAATCGAAAAAGATGGCTCTCGTATCACCCAGCAAGCGGTGATTATGGATTACTTCACAGGTGAGCTGATTCAACAAATTTGCGATGAAATTAGTGAGCACACCTCTAGCGGCAAAGCCTCTGATCTTTTCAATCGCTACGCTTTAGTAAAAGCCAATGCGAGAGACTACATTCGCCAAGCGCAAACCCGATTTATTCTCACCCCGGTGGCCAAGCAACTGCAAGACGCTTATGCCTCTGTTGCAGATATCACCACCGCACTGACGCAGCGGTTAGAGGCAGCGCGCCAGCAGCCAAAAAAATGTGGCTATGTGGGTGGCAACGTGCTCACGCTTCTACGCCATCTCAATGTCGATTTAACTGGCTACGACTTTTCCAACTTGGCTATTTGGCAGGCTTACCTGCAGGGCATAAACCTATACGATGTGGACTTTTCTGGTTCAGCTCTTTCCCGCTCTGTGTTTAATCAGCCGTTTGGCAGCATTCGCACCATGTCATTTAGCCCGGTGCCATTTAGTCCGGTAGCCTTTAGCCCGGATGGCCCCAATAGCCCGAATAGCTCAAAGGGCAGTCGATTGCTGGCCACAGGGGATACCAACAGTGAAATCTGGCTTTGGCAAACCGCCTTTTCGCCCACAGCGGGTGATATTAAATCTCATATTTCCACCTTGCAAGGGCATCAGAACTGGGTGTGCTCGGTGGTGTTTAGCCCGGATGGCACCCAGCTTGTGAGCGGCAGCGCCGACCGCACGGTCAAGGTGTGGGATGTGCAGACAGGAGCGTGTTTACAAACCCTGGAAGGCCATCAAAACTGGGTGATGTCTGTGGCGTTTAGCCCGGATGGCACTCAGCTAGTGAGCGGTAGCGCTGATCGTACGGTCAAGGTGTGGGATGTGCAGACAGGGGAATGCTTACAAACCCTGGAAGGGCATGGTCACGGCATATGGTCTGTGGCGTTTAGCCCGGATGGCACCCGGATTGTGAGCGGCAGCGCCGATCTCACCATTAGGCTGTGGGATGCCCCCACAAAAAATAGAGCGGGTAAGCCGCTGAAGGCGCTGAAGGGCCATGAACATGGGGTGTGGACGGTGGCCTTTAGCCCGGATGGTAAAACCTTGGCCAGCGGCAGCGCGGATCAAACTGTGCGAATTTGGGATGCGGCAACGGGTAAGTGCAAGCAAACCCTGACGGGGCATAACAACTGGGTGTGGATGGTGGCCTTTAGCCCGGATGGGCGATCGCTGGCCAGCGGCAGTGCGGATAGAACGGTGCGGGTGTGGGATCTTAAGGCAAAGCAGTGTTTGCGCGTGCTGTCGGGCCATAACAACTGGGTGTGGTCTGTGGCCTTTAGCCCGGATGGCAATTATTTAACTAGCGGCAGCGAAGATCGCACCATGCGCCTATGGAATACCCGCAGTGGCCGGTGCCTAAAAACGTTGCAGGGCAGCAGTAACTGGGTGTGGGCGGTGGCCTTTAGCCCGGATGGGGAGACTTTGGCCAGCGGGCAGGGCGATCGCCTAGTGCATCTCTGGGATATGACCTCAGGAGATAAGACCTCAGGAGATAAGACCTCTGGTAATGAGACCTCAGAAGATAAAACCGATATCCCATCAGGCTTACCCCTAGAGACCCTAACCGGCGCTCAAAACGCGATTTGGTCAGTGGCCTTTAGCCCCGATGGCAAGCTGCTCGTAAGCGGCAATGAAGACGGAAATGTCCACCTGTGGCAGCTCCCAGCCGCCCGCCCCGCCCAAAAATCCTGCTGTAGTTTTTCGGGTCATGCCAAGGCCATTTGGTCAGTGGCATTTGACGGTAAAGGGAAAACCATTGCCAGCGCCAGCGCTGATCAGAGCATTAAGCTATGGGAGGTCGATACGGGCAAGTGCCAGCGAACGCTGACAGGCCACAAGCACTGGGTATGTGCGGTGGCGTTTCACCCAACTAAAAATCTGTTGGCCAGTGGCTCTTATGATCGCACCATTAAGCTGTGGGATTTGGAGACGGGGGCGTGTACCGAAACGTGGAAAGGGCACACCAGTGGGCTATGGCACATAGCGTTCTCTCCTGAAGGAGACTTTTTGGTGAGTAGCAGCATTGACCAAACCGTGAGGATTTGGGCGGTGAGCACGGGGAAATGTTTGCAGGTGCTAAAGGGCCATGAAAACTGGGTGATGGCGGTGGCGATTAGCCCGGATGGTGAGTGGATTGCGAGTGGTAGCGCCGATAGAACGGTGAAGGTGTGGAAGGCTAGCAGCGGTGAACTGGTGCACACCCTGAGCGGCCATTCCAACAGCGTGTGGTCTGTGGCCTTTAGCCCGGATGGCAACCTTCTGGCCAGTGGCAGCGACGATAAAACTATCAGGCTGTGGGATGTAAAGGCGGGTAAGAGTGTGAAAACGCTCAAAAATAAGGAGCCTTACGAGGGCATGCGCATCACGGATGTGGTTGGTCTCACTGATTCTGAAATATCTACGTTAAAACAGCTTGGGGCGAGGGCTTAGCTGCTCTCTACAAAAATCACGCTTTGAACATCGCGCTGATGGCTAAGCCCCAGACATTAGCCGCGATGCATCACGCTAAGGAACCCGTTAAATGAACACACCCTCCAAACCTTCTGCAAACGTGACTGACCCATCACTGCCCATAAACCCAGACCGTCATTCTCTTTCTTTGCCTCCTATTCTGGTTGCTGTGGCGAGCATTTCGTTGTTCTTGACGATAACAGTGGGCAGTGCGTTGTTTTTTTACCCCGAGGTGATTCAAGATCGGTGGGTGTGGCCACTAAAGCCGTACAACACTCGATTTTTGGGGGCGATTTATTTGGCGGCGGCTGTGGGCTTTACGAGCTTACTTACTGCTCGGCGTAGTGCTTTGGCGCGGCTGATTGTGCCGATGATTTTTGTGTTTACAACTAATGCGCTGATGGTGTCTTGTTTGCAGCTTCAGCAGTTTAATATTGCGCGGCGAGCGACTGATTTTTGGTTTTTGGTGTACATCGCGGATTGTGTGGTGAGTGGCTATTATTGGGGCTATTACAGGCGTCATGCGTTTGCAGGGCTGCGCCGGTTGTCTAGGCTGTGGTCTGTTGGGTTGGGTGTGCAGGCGGGGCTAATGGGCGCGTATGGGCTGAGTTTGTTGTTCTTTCCGGCAACAACGGGGGGGAATTGGCTGTGGCCATTAGATGTTTTTCACAGTCAAATTTATAGTTCTCTTTTTTTGTCGGGCGCGGCGGGTGCGGCGATTCTCTCTCGGCGGGCGGCGGCGGTGGAGCTACGGGCTTTGGGTTCTATTCAGGTGGTGTTTAGTGGGTTGGTGCTTTTGGGGATTGGGATTGTGGATAGAGAGATGTTGATGGCTGATTGGGGTCTCTTTTTGAATTGGGTTTGGATGCTCGCGATCGCGCTGTTGGGCCTGAGTGGATTGGGCTTGATTGGGCAGGCGAAAAAAGCGAAAGCTTTGGAGTAGTGTTTGGCATAGGGGGACTGTGGGAAGCAATGTCAGCTTGCAGCCCAGCCTTTAATCAACAGCACCATGAATCTTTTGAATTTGCACCTTAAGAACTGGCAAATCATCTGTGATAATGGCCCAAACTACGTTGATGTCTACTCGGAAGTATTCATGCACGACGAGGTTCCGAAAGCCAACTATAGAATCCCAAGGAATATCTGAGTGCGTTTCCTTTACAGTCGAAGAAAGGCTGCGGGCTGCTTCACCTCACCAATCACTTGTAGGTAGTGAACATCCATATTTGAATTAATTCGTCTGATTCAAAGGCTGCGTTCCCTTTTGCCAAGTAGCGTGATGGGAAGCGATGCAGAACGATTCGGCAATGGAGCGGAGTTGATGGGAAGCCGTGCGGAACGGCTATTAAGTGATGCCGCAGGGATGGGGGCATTGCGCAGCATTAGGTGGACTCTTTCATAGCTTGTTGCATCGCTTTTAAGCTTTGTTTTGATGAAAGCGTGTCAGGATGCTCTGGGCCGAGCTGACTTTCATGAATGCTGATCACTTGGGACATGATTTCGATGGCTTGGGAGAATCGATTGGTGTAAGCGTACAGCACTGCCAAGTTATTCAGACTGGAAGCGGTGTCGGGATGGCGATCGCCCAGTTCTGTTTTCCTGATTTCCAGGGCTTGGACATACAACGGTTCCGCTTCTCCATAGCGTCCCTGAGACCGATACAGTTCTGCCAAGTTATTCAGACTGGCAGCGGTGTCGGGATGGCGATCGCCCAGTTCCGTTTTCCTGATTTCCAGGGCTTGGACATACAACGGTTCCGCTTCTCCATAGCGTCCCTGAGACTCGTACAATGCTGCCAAGTTATTCAGACTGGCAGCGGTGTCGGGATGGCGATCGCCCAGTTCCGTTTTCCTGATTTCCAGGGCTTGGACATACAATGGTTCCGCTTCTCCATAGCGTCCCTGAGACTCGTACAATGCTGCCAAGTTATTCACACTGGAAGCGGTGTCGGGATGGCGATCGCCCAGTTCCGTTTTCCTGATTTCCAGCGACCTTTGCCAGCATCTTTCCGCATCTGCCCACTGGCTCAAGCTCTCATAAAATCGCCCTAACCCTGTACAGCACCAAATCTTATCAACACCTTCCAAAACAACAGACCACCGCGCCGCCACTTCTTCCATATGCGGCACCGCTTCCGTCACCTTTGCCCGCACCGCCACCGTCACCGCCTGCGGAATCCCCTTGGCCACATCCGTCATCACCTGTGCAAAGCCCTGCTGCAAAGCCGCCGCCGCTGGCAACGCTCCTAACTTCACCACAAAAAACTCTCTCACCAATGGATGCACCTGATAGCGCCGTGCCCCCTGCAAATCCCTTATCTGCAACAAATTCACGTCCAGCAGTTCTTTCTGCCCTTCTTCCAAATCTTCCTCATCCAACACCTCACCCGCCTGCTCATATCTAGTTAGTTCCATGGCCTGCCCCACCCAAGCCCAATCAATCGGCGCAGCCGCAAACAGCCCTAACAACCCCGCCAACGTCTTCGCTTCATCCGTCAACGGCTCCCAGCTCACCTCAAATGCTGCCGCCACTCCCAGCTTTGCCGTCATCTCCGGGTGCGCCTTCATCAGCGCCCTCGCCGCCAGCTTCTTACGTTCCAATCGTTCCAGCAGCTTCGCCACCGTCAGCTCAGGCCGCCGCGCCAAATGCCAGCCCACCAGTTCAATGCCCAACGGCAGCCGCCCCACCCGCTCACACAGCGCTTCTGCCGCTTCTGTCTCTGCCCCAATCCGCCTCTCACTCACCAAGCCCGTCAGCAGTTCCAACGCCGCCCCCGGCAGCAGCACCTCCAAAGCCAACCGTTGATGACTTGGCAAAATCCCCTGCCGCGTCGTTAGCAGCACCCGAAACCGCCCGCCGCCAGTGGCCGGACTCGGCAGCATCGCTTTCAGCGCCCCATAATCCTGCACATCATCCACCACCATCAGCACCGCATCATTCGCCTCACCCGCCCCCGGCCACCGATTGCAGTACCACGCCACCGGATTCTCCGTCTGCTCCGGCACCTCCAACCCCAAATAATCCTGCGCAAAGCTCACCATTTGCGGTGCAATCGGCTCCACCCCGCGCAGCCAACACACCCCACCCGGAAAGGCATCTCCCCGCCGCAGCGCATACTGCAAGGCCAGCTCTGTCTTGCCCACGCCGCCCATACCCACCGCCGCAGCAATGTTCACTCGGCTATTTTCCTGCAGCAAAGCATCCACCCTCGCTAGGTCATCTTCCCGACCCACAAAGGCGCTCACATTACTCACTGGCAAATTATTCGGCGTGCTTAGTTCTGGGGTGCTTTTCTCTGACGGTGCCCCTCCCGGCGACTCCAGCTAAAGCGTAATATGGTTGGTCTGATGCGTAACCGGCTCAAGATTCACAACCCCAATCTTCTCAGCCAGCTTCGTCAACTGCGGAAACCTATCACTATCTGCCGCAGCCGCCACTACCGTCTCCTCCAGCGCCGCCTTCACCTCCGGCCTCTCCGCCGCCACCCGCGTCACCTCTTCCACAATCTCAGCCTCAATCACAGCCGGATCGCTCACCCCTTCCAACCGCTGCACCGTCTCCGGAGAATGCAACTGCAAGCGCTCTACTAACCGCCGCGTTGCTGCAATCACGCCCTCACCCAATGGCTCCCCCAGCTTCCCCGTCGCTCCGGCTGCAATGCCACTGACCACAATCTTCAAAGCTTCTAGCACCAAAGCTTCCATACATTATCATCCGCAGAAAGTTGAACTTAGCCTAACCTCGAAGTTATCCTTGTATGCTCCATTCATCAACTTTCTTCAACTTCATTCCGGAAAAGAGTGCCTCACAAACAACAATCCCTTTTCTGTTCAAAAGAACAGAAAAGGGATTGTTTTAGACTCTAATTAACGAACGAACCGTGTCGTTTAGCCCGCTTCAACGCGGGTGCTTCCAGCTAGCTCCGCAGTTTCTGTCTTTTGCACATCCAGCTTCAGCATAATCACGCTCAGCGGTGGCAGCGTCAAATCCAACGAATAAGGTCGATTGTGGAATGCCCAGTCATCTGCCCACTGTCCGCCCAAGTTTCCAATATTCGCGCCGCCAAACTCACGTGCATCACTATTGAAAATTTCACGATAATACCCTTTGGAAGGAATGCCCACACGGTAATGGCTATGGGGCTGAGGCGTAAAGTTACACACCGTCAAAATAAAGTCGTTACTCTCTTTGTCCCGACGAATAAAGGACACAACACTGTGCTTGTTATCACTACAATCCACCCACTCAAAGCCATCTTGAGAGAAGTCTTGCGTAAACAAAGCAGGCTCACGACGGTACAAGTAGTTCAGTCGCTCAATGCAGTGCTTCAAGTTCTTGTGCGCATCAAACTGCAACAGATGCCACTCCAAGTCACCCCACACATTCCACTCACTCCACTGACCAAACTCCATGCCCATGAACATGGTCTTTTTGCCTGGGTGCGCGTACATGTAAGCAAACAGCGCCCGTAGGTTCGCCATCTTCTGCCAGTCATCACCTGGCATTTTGCCTATCATGTTGCTCTTACCGTGTACCACCTCATCATGAGACAGCGCCAGCATAAAGTTCTCACTAAAGGCATACCAAATGCTGAAGGTAATGTTGTTTTGGTGGAACTGACGGAACCAAGGATCCATCTCGAAGTAATCGAGTACGTCATTCATCCAACCCATGTTCCATTTCAGGTTGAACCCTAGCCCGCCTACGTAGGTTGGCCAAGAGACCATTGGCCAAGAGGTAGATTCTTCGGCAATGGAAAGTGCGCCCGGATAGTGACTAAATAAAACGTGGTTGACCTGCTTTAGGCACTCCGCCGCTTCAATGTTCTCTCTGCCACCATATTCGTTGGCTACCCACTCGCCAGGTTTGCGGTTGTAGTCCAAATACAGCATGGACGCGACCGCATCTACCCGAATGCCGTCAATGTGGTATTTATCAAACCAAAAGAGAACGTTGGCAATCAAGAAGTTACGCACTTCATGGCGGCCATAGTTAAATACCAGCGTGCCCCATTCTTTGTGCTCGCCGCGCCGAGGATCGGCGTGCTCGTACAGGTGGGTGCCATCAAAGAAGGCTAAACCGTGGCCGTCTTTCGGGAAGTGTCCAGGGACCCAGTCCACAATGATGCCAATGCCGTTGGTATGGCACTGATCCACAAAGTACATAAAGTCTTCAGGGGTACCGTAGCGGGAGGTCACGGCAAAGTAACCCGTTACTTGGTAGCCCCAAGAGCCATCAAAGGGGTGCTCTGCTACCGGCATTACTTCAATGTGCGTAAAGCCCATTTCCTTGACGTAAGGAATCAGCTTGTCTGCGAGTTCTCGGTAGGTTAAAAACCGTGCGCCTGGCTTGAGTTCTGCCACTGTGACCACAGCGGCATCTGTGCCGTCGGCGTTTTTCCCAGGCTGAGCTGAAGAGGCATGCATCCAAGAGCCTAAGTGCAGCTCATAGACAGAAATAGGCTGAGCCATTGGGTCTGTTTGCCGGCGGTGCTCCATCCACTCTTCGTCTTTCCAGGCGTAGCCATCTAGCTGGGCAACGACAGATGCGGTTTTGGGGCGTGGCTCTTGCTGGAAGCCATACGGATCAGATTTTTCGTATATGTGGCCGTCGTTGTTCTTAATTTCGTACTTGTAGGAGTCGCCTGCTTTAAGCTGGGGAATAAACAAATCCCAAATGCCGCCGCCGCCTTTGCGCATTTGATGCTGCCGGCCATCCCATTGGTTGAAGTCACCCATCACCGAAACGTTGCGTGCGTTGGGTGCCCACACCGCAAAATAAACCCCTTCTATGCCGTCTTTGGTAATGACGTGCGCGCCCATTTTTTCATAGATGCGCTGGTGCTTACCTTCACTGAAGAGGTGAACGTCGAACTCTGTTATTTCAGGTGATTTGAAGGCGTAAGGGTCGTAGGTAACGTATTCAGTCGGCCCTTCTTTGTAGCGAATTTGATAATTGACTAGCTTAGATTGCTCATCGACAGGCTGATCGCTATCGATGATGGCTTCGAAAAATTGAGCATGTTGGTCGTTGCTCATTTCAAATTCTTTGCGGGCATCGGGTAATAGAACCCAGGCCGCGTCTGCTTTGGGTAGGTAACACCGTACGACCCGCACTGTTTTGCCGTCTTGTTCTACCGTGTGTGGCCCCAAGACCTCGAACGGGTTTTGGTGCTGGTTCCAAACAATCCGATCAATTTGATCAGCGGCAATGGTGGATGCCATAAAAAGTACCTACTTAAACTACCTGGTGTGCAACGTTTTAATTTGTTTTGATATGCCTGATAGCTTAACAAAACTTGACGACTTTACGCGATTTCGCAGTATGGATTTTGCAAATTAGAACACTCAGTATGGAGTTTACTGGGTGTTGAACTGCTGCGGGGTGCGCTATGGAATGAAGGGGATAAGCTACGGAATGAAGGGGATAATAGGCTTGATGGCTCGTCGAAGCTGAAGTAAAAAAATAAGGTACTCAATATCTTGGCTAACGAGGTTACCACCGGCAGGGGCAGCGAGTTCGGCTTGGAGCTGGGCGTATTCGACAGCGGTGAGCGGCTCTCCTGTTAGGGGCGATCGCGCACCCGTAATGATTTCTGTTCTCAGTATTTCTTCCGGTACCTCTTCTATTAACCTTCCTTCTGGCACATTCTCTGAGGGTGTTACCGCTGGAGTTGGCTCATTGAGTCTATCCAGATTGAGATCACCTTCTGCGGCGTGGGCCATAGGCGGCTGTAAAAGCAGCCCTAAAACACTCCAAACACCTATAATCCAAACACTTATAACAAGAGCGCTGTGCACTCGCCTAACCAACATACCGTTCTTATCAAGACAGCTACCATAGTGTCCCATACGATATCAGTCGCATTGGTTTGGGTGCCTTAGATTTGGATAAGACTTCTTACACGGAAAAACTAGGTTATGGATTTTATCAGAGGGCGCTCACGAATGGCTCAGGCTTTAACGGCTAAAACGGTGAAAGGCTTCATCGCATTGGCTGTGCTGACGGGCGTGGCTGGCGTTGCCCACAAGGCATGGGCACAGGCCGTATTACAGCAGCAGGGCACCCTCGCGCCGATGGAAGATACCTATTCATTTGATGGTGAAGCGGGTCAGGCGATGACCATCGATCTGGAAAGTGAAGACTTTGATACGGTGCTGTTGCTACGTGGCCCAGATGGTGAAATTTTGACGTCGAATGATGACTTTGGTCGTGAGTTTAACTCTCGCATTGTCATTGAGCTACCCGAGACGGGAACCTACAGCGCCGTGGCAACCTCCTTTTCTAACCAAGGCGGTAGCTACCAAATTGAGGTGCGCCCTGCCAGTGATTACGAGCAGGTGTTTAGCCGCGCTTTTGATCTGATTGTGTCTGAAGACTTTGGTGAAGCGGCAGAAGCTTTTACCGCTGCGATCGCGTTGGATGACACTGACCCTAATGCTTACCTGGGCCGCGCAGAAGCCATGGTCAATGAAGCCTACATCTTTTCTGAAGTTGAGATCAGTGGCCCTCAAGATTTGCCTGAAGATGTCATTGAAGCGGTGATTGCGGATTATTTCAGAGCGGCTGATTTGTTTGAGCAGCAGGGTGAAACAGACATTGCTGCATCCCTGCGCGAACAGACCCAGTTCTTTACCGATGAACCTCCAGCTTCTACAGAGCCAACTCCCGCAGAATCTATAGACCCCACGCCGGATGATTTGGATTTGGTAGATCCTGATGCAAACGCGCCTATTGAAGCGATTCCGGTGGAGCCTGATGGCGGCATTGGCGATGGGGCCACGCCTTTGCCTGAGCCTGCTGAGTAGAGGCGGAAGGCATTGAGCCCGCAAAAGCAGGCATCTTGCAAGCGTTAAGCCTGTAGGATGCCTGCTTTTTCTTTAAGTTCCATTAGCAAGCTACGGTGGCCGCATTTTGAGCAGGCTGTTGTCGCCTGTTTTGCACTGTGCGCATTAATTGCGGGTGTGTGCCAATCGATGTAAACCTTCTGGCATTGAGGGCATTTGACGGTGATGGTTTTAGGAGCCACAGGACGCAAAGAAATATTAAGAGAACGTCTTTAGCTTATGCGCTAAGCGGCCATCCAGTACAGCTAAACCACAGAGAATAAACGCCATTCCCAATAAATCCATGCCGTCTACGCGTTCTCGGAGAAAGAGCACACTGAGCACCACAGCGGTGAGCGGGACTAAAAAAGAAACCAATGAGGTGTTCACCACGCCTGCTTCCGACAGCAGCCGGTAGTAAATAATGTAGGCTAGCCCGGTTGAAAATACGCCTAGCCCTACGAGGGCCAAAATGGCTTTGACGGTTGGCCAGGGCCACACCATGCCAGTGGCCGCAGACAAGATAGAGGGAGAAGACGCAGATGCAGAAAATGCAGCGACTGAATAGAGAACGGAAGTAGAGAATACAGCGGTATAGATCAGTGCGATCGGCACCATCATGAGTGCGCCCATGGTCACCGTCATGCGTGATACTAGCAGCGGCGGCAAATGGCTAAATCGCTGCCCTACAAATCCGGTCAGTGCATAGGAGAGGGCTGCGGCTAGCACCGCTAATTCGCCAGCTCCCGTTAAGCTAAATCCGCTGAGTACGGTAGGCCCAATGAGCACAATCACGCCCGCAAAGCCCAGTAAAACCCCAAGGCTGCGGCTCAGCGTCATCCGCTCCTTTTTCCAGACCACCGCCAACAGCACCGTAAACAAAGGCGAAGCCGTCACCAAAATAGATGCCAAACTCGCGCTGATGTATTGCTGCCCCCACACAATCAAACCAAAAGGGAGCAGATTGCTGAGCAGGCTCAGCCCACCACACTTTATCCAGGTCAGCAGCGAAATATCTTTCTCAAATGTTTCTTGTGTTAGCAGGTGACGTTTGCGCTGCTGCCACACCACAAAATTGAGCAATATTGCGGCAACACACATCCGACTAGCCACAATGGTAAGTGGCGCAAAAACGGGCAGCGCCAGTTCCATAAGGATGAAGGCACTGCCCCAAAAGCAAGCGAGTAGGCTCAGCCACAGCCATTGGCGTAGGGTCACAAATTACTCCGCAAACAATAAGGAAGCGCCAGAGAAACTTAAACAAAAAGGCTTAAGCCGCAACTGTGTGGCCTATCGCTGTAATGGCTTGACGAATAGAGTCTTCCGAGAGGCCCGAGTCCACCTCAACGATTTTATTTTCTACGTCTATGTTCACCGTTGCTTTTTCGTCGTGAACTTTAATTTCTTTGGTGATGCTGTCGGCGCAGCCTTCGCATTTGATGGAAGGGACGTTAAGCGTGGTGCTCATTTGGCTAAGGGCTCCTGGTGAGGGGTATTTACGACTCATGATCTGCTACTAATTTTGCTGAAGACGACTTAAGAAGACGGACTTAATAAGTGCCTATGAACGAGATTAGTAAACGAGGCTGATCCTAGCGGTTGAAGGTGGGTTTTGCGTTGTCCGCTTGTCAAATTCTTTGCGTTATGTCGGCCTGCATTACGTGTGCTTACGTTACGTCTGCTTGCGTTACTGCTTTTACAGCTCGCCCACAAATCTGTTGGGACTAAGCAAATTTTGGGGATCAAACGTTTGCTTAATGCTAGACATCATATTGATTGCGTTGCCGGTGTAGCCCCAGATATCTATGTTTTCTTTAATGGATTTTGGCGCTTGTAACAGGGTCAAGAACCCGGCATGTTGTTCGCAGTGCGATCGCAATTTCTCAATAACGTCTACGGTACTCACCTTTCCGCTTTCTCCTTCACTGCCTTCACTGCCTTCGCTGCCTTCACCAACGGGTTCAAACTGCACCCAGCCCAACCCACTGCTTCCGTATAGCCGCACCTGCGCTGTGGGGATAATCTCATCGGCTAAGGCCAGTAAGGAGGGCAAGCCACTGGGCTTAAGACCCACTTTGCATAGCCCTGTATGAGGCTTAATCAGCGCGGCTGAGTTCTGCCAAAAGGCTGTATCGGCTTCGCCATCTAGTTGCTGGGTATTTAGGCTGTGCGTAGCTGCAATTTTGCTTAGTCGTTCGGTCTGTTCTTCTACACCGGCCGCAACGCCTTGAAAGCGGGCCACAATGGCATGACTATTTGGCTGGCTATTAGAATTTGGTTGGCTATTAGAGGGCGCTAGCGCTGCCGTAACACGTTTGGAAAGCACATCAAATGCAATGGGCGTTAGCCCCGAAAGGCGGATGTCAGCGGCGGCAGCTTCGATGGCTGGAAGTGCTCCTGTGAGAATCAGCGATCGCAAATTAGTCATTTGCGGATACAGCCGGAACGTTAGCTCACTTAGCACACCCAAACTTCCATACGAGCCTGTCATTAGCTTCATCAGGTCGTAGCCTGCCACATTCTTCACCACCTTGCCCCCGGCTCTGGCCAGCGCCCCATCATAGCGAGCAAACTGAACGCCAATAAGCATATCTCTTAGGCCCCCATAGCGCTGACGCAGCGATCCAGTATCGGCTGTTGCGACTAAGCCGCCAAGTGTGGCCTGCTGTGAAAAGGCTGGATCAATGGCTAGAAACTGGCCTTGTTGGGCTAAGGTCGCCTGTAAATCGGATAGTTTTAGTCCTGGCTGAACCGTGACGGTAAAGTCACCCACCGCATGATCCACAATATGGTTGAGCTGAGCCGTGCTGACAATTAGGTCAATCTCTTTGGTTAGGCCGCCCCACGTCAGCTTTGTTCCTTGCCCTGTCGGCAAAATGCGCCAGCTATGCTGGCTGGCCAGCGCCAGTACCTTACCCAAGTCTTCAGTTGTGGTTGGCAAGGCCATACAAACAGGCTGAGCATCTGTAACTAGAATCTCAGCCATGCCGTTTGGCCAGTGGGTACTGATATTGTTTGCGCCGATGGCATCGGCAAGTTGAGTCTGAATATCACTCATGAGGGCGCAGGATTAGAGGAAGCAAGGTCAGTAAAAGCCAGATGACAGGCATTCTTCCAACCCTACCGGATTCTTTATCCCTCATTCAATTCAAGCCCGTTTAATTCAGCCTGATGTCATTCAGGCTTATTCCAGTCAGGCTGATGCAATTCAAACTGCTTCAATCAAGCTTCAGGTTAGTGGAAGCTTGATTGAATGAGGCTTTAGTCAATGCCAATGGCAACTGGGCCTGAGGCTGTTGTGGGTGCACTGGCAGAAGGGCCAATGCCGCGTTGCTTACGGAAGTTGGTATAGAGCTGATCGCGCCATAGCCAAAACTTGCTAAAGGCCGGATCATCTGCCAAACCGGGAATGCCTTTGTTGGCGATGCCTGCTGGCAAGTCCACATACATATCAGAAGGGAACTTAATATACATAGACAGCCCCGCCACTGCAAAATCCGCTAGCGTGGGCTGATCGCCACACAAATAGGTCTGCGTTTCCAAAATTAAGCACAACGACTCCAAGTCTTGACGCAGAATCTCAGTGGCAGATTTCACCGCATCTGGGCCAAACCCTGCACCGACACCCAGCAAACTGAGCACATCACCCGGCACCGCGCCGACGGCTTTTTTAACGACGTCTGGCGTCGTGATTGGCAGTAGGGCTGTTCTAAAGTTGGGATGTTGGTTAAATGCGCCAATCATGGCTTTTCTGGCGTTGGGGCCAATAGATTCATCGGCCCAAGCCTCCATCATTAGGCAAAGTCCTTTTTGGTAAGGCTCGGTTGGGATCACCGGCTTGTCTGGGTATTTGCTGTCTAGGTACCGGGCGATCGCGGTCGAATCTGGTACCACTTCGTCCCCATCTTTCAGCACAGGCACCTGCCGCTGCCCTGACATCCTATAGAGATCTATCTGGCCTAAGCCCGGGCTAACTTCAATAGTTTTATACGGTAATTCTTTGTAATCCAGTAGCAGCCTTACTTTCTCGCAGTAGTGAGATGCTTCAAAGTGATAAAGCTCTAACATGCAAATCTTTCCTTAGTTGCTAATATCTGGCGCATTTTCGGTGGAAACCGCGTTCGCTGAATCTCTTTTGCTACAGAGCTTTAAGCCCTGTTACGGAGACAGAAGTCAGGACGTTTTTTCCCACCGTTGTTATACTGACGCGTTTTCAAAAAATTGGCATCTACCTTTGAGTGAACAATCTCACTCACGGATTTTTCGGTATCCTTTGTAAAAGCTTGATGAACTTTGGTAAACCTTTTACGGCGTTTTATTACGAAATGTCGGGTTTTATCGTGTTCATGACGGCTTGAATAAGACTGCTCACCAAGACTTAATACGAGGTTCTATGCAAATCAACAATAGCCCCAACTTCATTAAAAGCTTTATGGTTGGTTTAATTGCCAGCAGCGCAGGCGCATTTGTCGCCCTACCTGGTGCAGCAATGCCTGAAGCCGCTGAAGTCGGTTCTGAAACTGAGGCAATCACCCCTGTAGAAGTTATTTCTGAGCCTACAGCAGCAGAAACGCTGCCTGTCTCTGATGTAGATGTGGCAGACGTTGAAGTTTCCACAGAAGCAGACGCCCTTACTGAAGTTGCACCTGTAGAGGCGCTTGAGGAAGCAGTTGCTGAGGAAGCAATCGAAGAGCCTGTTGCCGAAGAAGCAGTTGAGGAAACTGTAGAGGAAGAAGTTGCTGAAGAAGCAATTGAAGAGCCTGTTGCCGAGGAAGCAGTTGAAGAAACTGTAGAGGAAGAAGTTGCTGAGGAAGCAATTGAAGAGCCTGTTGCCGAAGAAGCAGTTGAAGAGACTGTAGAGGAGGAAGTTGCTGAGGAAGCAATTGAAGAGCCTGTTGCCGAAGAAGCAGTTGAGGAAACTGTAGAGGAAGCAGTTGCTGAAGAAGCAATTGAAGAGCCTGTTGCTGAAGAAGCAGTTGAAGAAACTGTAGAGGAAGCAGTTGCTGAAGAAGCAATTGAAGAGCCTGTTGCTGAAGAAGCAGTTGAGGAAACTGTGGAAGAAGAGACAGCAGCAGAAGAAATGAACACTGAAGAGTTCACAATTGCTGAATTAGCTGGTAACAGCGACTCCTTCGAGATTTTATCTGCGGCACTCGAAGCAGCTGAACTCAGCGAAGTCCTCAGCGGCGAGGGCCCTTTCACTGTCTTTGCGCCAACGGATGAAGCGTTTGAAGCGCTACCTGAAGGTGCTGTTGAGCAGCTACTTCTCCCTGAGAATAAGAACGTTCTTATTCAGGTATTGACTTACCACGTTGTTCCGGGTGCAGTGCTTTCTACTGACCTAGAAACCGGTGCTGTTGCTACCGTTGAAGGCAGTGACTTGGCTGTTGAAGTGGCTGAAACAGTTACGGTTAACAACGCTAACGTGATTGCTGCTGATGTAACTGCTAGCAACGGTGTTATTCACGTTATCGACAGCGTGATTTTGCCTCCTGCACCTGAAGCAGATGCAGCTACTGAAGAAGATACGGCTTCTGCTCAGTAGTGATGGTGGGCGATTGCGCCTAGTACTTGTTAGGTGAAATTGCCTGAAATGGCAACAGTGGGTGCGAAGGGCCGGTTTCGCCGGTTGAGCCTTCGCACTCCAAGGTTAAAACTAACCTTGCCAGGAAGCAGCCTTATTGTGCTTAAGTGCTGCACGTTCTTCTCTCTGTAAAACGGTGTAATAACGGTTCGTCGTAATAGGGGCTTGTCGGGATGGTCAGCGTGCATCTAACCACTCGCCGCAGCCTGCAAGAGAAAAACAGTCCTAGAACGCTTGTGTAGTTCTCTCATGCATGTCTTGTGTTGTGTCCCTTTGGTTATATGTCCAAGGGGACTTTCTTTTTGGGGTATTGGTGGCGCACAAGCAACCAGAGCCTACCTGGCAAGCTGGCCACTTAATCTGATAAATCGAACTGGTTAATCAATCTGGCCAATCAATCTGGCTAGGCCCATCGATCTGGCAAATACTATCGGCAAATAGAGGTATCCCCTGGGGCTGTTTCCACCACAATATTGTCAAATCCGGCTGTGGTCAGTAGCTGGGTAATCACTAAGTCAGCTCGTTCGTTTGCCTGCTCCAAAATGGCCTGTTCGCACAGCGCTGCTGATTCTATCCGCGCGATCGCTTCTTTTTGGGCCATAGACTGAAGCTGAGGAGCCCGATCTGGGCCAAGGTTCAAAAATCCCCGATTGTAGTCATACACGTTAGAGCGCGTGACATCTATCTTTTTATCTAAAATTTCAGGGGGTGGCAGCGTGAGTTTGATGCTGCTGCCTTCTGGCCCTGTGGTCACATCTGCCGGTTCTAATTTATCAAGATCTACGCCTGCTCGGACTTCGCCGTAGGCCACGTAGAGCAAATTTGTTTTGCCAATGGTGACTTCGCCCAGTTTGCGATCGCTCTGCGCAGGCACAACCGCCTCCATCGTAAATACGGCTGTTGTTAGCTCACTCACATTGCGCACCTTTTCCACCACCACGGTGGGTACATCCACCTTTTCCTCCGGTGGATTTAGGGTAAAAGCTGTTTTTACCCCTTCCATAAATTGTGACCCCGAACGAATAAAGGCCAGTCCGGCGAGTGCACCTAGCATCATTGCTCCGCCCGTGGTGGCGATCGCCAGCAGCCTCAATACTCGCATTACCGTTGAAGGCTTTGACTGCGCCGGCTTTACGCGCCGAATCGGCATGGGCTTTTGACGGTAAGGGTTGCGGAGTCGAGACTTCATGACGGCTATTGGGGAGGAAGAGGAACAGGCGGTACTTACATACTAATCAAAAGAATCGGTGCTTTCACAGCATGAAATCCGTACAGTGGCACATTACTACAGCTCACCTAAATACTTAGTACACACCTGCCTAAAATCATCACCTCGAACTTCAAAGTTGGGATATTGATCAAAGCTAGCGCAGGCAGGCGAAAGCAGCACTGTTTTAATCTGTTGTTGTTTGCTAATGTCTGCCGCCCGTGAAACCGCGCGATCCATGGTTTCGACAATTTCGTAATGGGGACAGTCTGAGGCGCGCAGCCGGTCGGCAAAAGGCTGTGCGGCCTCCCCAATTAATAAAACAACAGCTGCTTTTTCTTTAATGCGTTTTATCCAAGCGGTATCATCGCCGTCTTTGGGCGCGCCGCCTGCAATCAAAACGGTGGGGCCAGTCACAGAGCGTAAGCCTACTTCGGCGGCGTCATAGTTCGTGGCTTTGCTGTCGTTAATAAAATCTACACCGCGCCAAGTGGTGATGTGCTCTAGCCGGTGCGATACGCCAGGAAAGGTGGCTATGCCCTGGGCGATCGCGTCTTTATCAATGCCCGCTAACCGCGCTGCGGCCACGGCGACCAGCATATTCTGTTGGTTATGCGCACCTACCATCCGCAGCGCTTTCGTTTCTACAATTTGCTCGCCTTTGTGCATCACCCAGCCTGCTTCGATATAGGTCTCTGGCTGTAGCGGTGCGATCGCAGTTGGCCCCTTCACACTAGTCCAATGGCTATGGGCGGCATGCTCTTTGGCTTTGCTCAAAAGGATGGGATCATCGCCATTGATGATGGGTTTTTGCGATCGCGCTAACAAAGATGCCTTAATTCGGTAATATTTTTCGACTGTTTTATGACGGCTTAAATGATCGGGGGTAAATGTGGTCCACACGCCAATAGTGGGTGCCAGCGAATCAGAAGCTTCAATTTGGTAGCTGCTTAGCTCCGCAATCACCCAGTCTGGCGGTGCGGTTAAGGCCAGTTCACAAGCTGCGTAGCCAATATTGCCGCAGGCGGGTGCATTTAGCCCCGCCGCCTTAAAAATAGCGGCCACCAGCGCTGTTGTTGTTGTTTTGCCATTGGTACCTGTAATGCCCAGCCAAGGGCGATCCTTTAAATTGCGCCACGCTAGCTCCATCTCGCCAATGGTTTCAATCCCTAGCTCGCGAGCTTTGACCAGAGGAGCCGCGTCCCATGGCACGCCCGGACTCACCACTAACAAATCTAAAAGCGATTCACCAGGGGCGGGTTCAGGGGTAAAAGAATGGTTGAGCTTAACGGTAATGCCTTCTTTTTGTAAGGCTTCGACCGCAGACTGATGCCGCTTGGCGCTGCCTCTATCACTGAGCGTAACTTGATAGTCATTGCGGACAAGAACTCGGGCAGCTGCAATTCCAGAGCGACCAAGGCCAATAACGTGGGCAGTTTTCATAAGGCTGATTGAACGATGTTGCATCTGTCATGTTAGTTAGGACCCCATCATCGGCTCAGATCCTTATAGAGCAACCACTAACATGACCAGCCCAGCCGGATAAACCTATCCTTACTCGACTATGGTGCCCCTTCCTTAAGTCGCGATTGTACAGGACTAAAGGTTAGATGTTGAGTGACATAAGTCAGATGATTTACTATCAGCGATCAACCTGACAAAATGCTAGCTTTTCACAACTTCGCCAAAGTCCGCTAAGACGCGAGCATGGTTGCGCAGTAAACTCAGCAAATTCAGTCGATTCTGCCGAACTTTGGCATCTTCTGCCATCACCATGACACTCGTTTCACCATCAAAGAAATCTGCAACGGTGGGCGCGGCCTGTTCTAATCCAGCCAGTAGCTTGCTGTAATCTCGTTCAGCTTTTGCGGCCTCGGTTTGCGGCACCAGCTTTTGTAAGCGATCGTAAAAGGCTTGTTCAGACGGTTGCTCAAACAGATCAGGGTTAACGAGGCCGTTAGGATTTAATGATTCTGTATCTAACTCACCTTTGGCGGCAAGCTTCGCAGCGCGGTTAACGGTTTCATATATTTTGGCGAGGCGTCCGTCGTTGCGGATGGTTTGAAGAAACGTCGCGCGATCGCGAACATCTAACAAATCTGTCAGTGCTCTGGCCTGATAGGTGGCATCTTCTCCAAATGCGGCATTCACCAAGTCATAGTCGATGCCCGCACCGTCTTGCAAAAGTGTCCGTACCCGCTGAGAGAAAAAGCCGGTTAGCTGGCTAGTTAGCTCATCTACATTCACATCAGCATGACTCGCCGCAAAATTTTGCACAATCTGCGTCACTACCTGCTGCAAATTCAATGCCAAACCCGCATCCCAAATGACTGTCACAATGGCATTGGCTGCCCGCCGCAGCGCAAACGGATCTGACGATCCTTTAGGTAGCTTGCCAATGCTAAAAATACTCACCAGCGTATCGAGCCGATCCGCAATACCGACTACCTGGCCAGTGGTCGTTTGCGGGAGGCTACCGCCTGCGCCTTTGGGTAAATAATGCTCATAAATAGCATCTGCCACGGCGGCGGGTTCCCCACTAGCGGCAGCGTACTTTTGGCCGATATAGCCCTGTAGCTCAGGAAATTCACCCACCATTTGCGTGACCAAATCCGCCTTGCAAAGGTTCGCGGCCCGTATGGCTTGCTGCTTTTCTGACTGAGTCAGCGTTAGTTGCTCACCCAATAGTTCTGTAATGGCAACGACTCTATTTACCTTATCCAGCACGGAGCCTAAAGAAGCTTCAAATGTCACTGATTCCAGCTGAGGCACATAGGCGTCTAATGGCTTTTTCCGATCCGCCTCAAAAAAGAATTTGCCATCGGCTAGCCGCGCCCGAATCACGCGCTCATTGCCCTGCGTAATCAGTGCAGACTTAGCGGGATCGCCATTGGACACCGTAATAAAATACGGCAGCAAATCATCTGATCCTTTACTCGGTCGCACCGGAAAATAGCGCTGATGGCTCTCCATCTCTGTGATCGTCACCTGGGACGGCAGCGCTAAAAACTCATCATCAAATTTTCCGATAACGGTCGTAGGCCACTCCACAAGATCGATTACCTCTGCCAGCAAACCCTCATCGACTTCGGCATGGCCAGATACAGACTGGGCCACTTTTTCCACCTGCTGCAAAATCGTTTTTTTGCGTTCAGCGGGATCAACTGATACGTAAGCTTTTTGGAGGGTTTGGATATAGTCTTTTGCGTGGGTGAGGGAAATAGTTTTGGGGTGTAGCACGCGGTGGCCCTGAGAAATGCGATCGCTATTGCAAACTTCCGAGCCATTTTCAATGCGCACGGGCAACAGCTCACTATCTAATAGAGTCACCAGCCATCGAATGGGGCGAGGAAACTTCAGATCCCCGTCACCCCATCGCATAAAGCGATTCCCTTCCAAATTCAAAATCCAACCCGGCACCATTTCTTGGAGTAGCTCAGCCGTGGGCCGCCCTGGGATCTTCTGTTGCACAAAAATGAATTCGCCTTTTCCAGTATCACGAATTTCTAAGTCTTCAACACTGACGCCTCGTGATGCAGCAAATCCAGTTGCGGCCTTGGTCGGTTTGCCATCTCTAAAGGCCGCTTTGGCCGGGGGGCCTTTTGCTTCCTCTTCGCGATCTGGCTGTTGCGTAGGTAAGCCATTAATCAATACGGACAACCGCCGAGGGGTGCCATAAAACTCAATGCCAGCATGATTTAAAAAGCTCTCTTCCAACGCCGCTGGTAGCATTGCTCTCCATTGGCTTAAGGCACTGCTAACAAAGCTTGCAGGGAGTTCTTCAGTGCCGACTTCGAGTAAGAAGGTTGCCATTGTGCTCACAGGGATTATCTAAAGGGCGTAACAGTTTAGAAAGAAAACCCCATCATTATTGCAGAAGGTCGGTAAGACGGCGCATTCAGTTATTTTTCCATACGCGCCGATCAAGGCATTCGTTCCAGATTTTAAAGGTGGTCGATAAAAGCCGGGATTTATCGTACGATGAGGCGTTGATATTTTTGCTGGCTATTTAATACTTTTGCTAGCTACTTGAGCGTGATGATTGTCTACGTAGTGTTGTTCAATGTCGGAACTGAAAATGAAGGGATCCATTCCATTCGAATTGGAGACCAACATCAGGTGCTCATGTTTGCAGAAGAAGACGATGCCACTCGCTTTGGCATTTTATTAGAGGCTCAAGATAGCCCTACACCCACCATCGAAGGGATAGAGCGAGAAGAAATAGAAGACATTTGTAAAGAAGCTGGCTATGAAGCGGTGTTAGTGCCTGCCGGTGAGCTGATTACGCCCGTCGAAAATATGGTAGAGGAAACGACTTGGAATCTGGATGAGCAGTCCAACGAGTCTGTGATTGAGAAGCGTAAGCAAGAGATGATTGCAGAGCGGAGCGCTGCCGACGACGAAATGGATAGAATTCGCCAGCAGCTAGAAAAGCTGTTGTAGTTACAGATGCAAATTGAGTCTGCAATAGGTGCAATCTAACAAGTTCCATCTAATTGGCAAGTTCCATCTAATTGGCAAGTTTAACTTAATCACGTTAAGTCCAGGCAAGTTCAACGGTAAGAACGATAGGTGCTATGAACGACTCCCTATGAAAAAGAAAGATCTGTTGTTATTGGCAAAGGGTATGAAAGATCGCGGTCATCTGCTGACAGAACAAAACAATCCAAATAGCCAGAATTTGGACGAGCTTTCCACGCTGGATATGGTGGATGTTTTTAATAAAGAAGATCAAAAGACGGTAGATGCGATCGCTCAAGCCAGAACAGCCCTTGCCCAGGCGATCAATCTTGCTGCAGCTTCTATGCGAGAAGGCGGACGTCTTTTTTATATTGGTGCAGGCACTAGCGGCCGACTCGGCGTACTTGATGCGGCAGAATGCCCGCCTACTTTTTGCACTTCGCCCGACATGGTTCAAGGCATTCTAGCTGGTGGGGCAGCTGCGCTTTTGCGTAGCTCAGAAGCCTTAGAAGATGAAACAGAAAGCGGTGCCAAAGCTGTGGTCGATCATAAAATTACTAAGCGAGATGTTCTGGTTGGCATTACGGCTGGTGGCACAACGCCCTATGTTCATGGTGCGCTGGCAGCTGCCAAACAGCGCGGTGCAGATACGGTATTTATTGCCTGCGTGCCCGCTGAGCAAGTGCCCGTCGATGCGGATGTTGATATTCGTTTAATTGTTGGCCCAGAAGTTTTAGCTGGTTCTACCCGACTGAAGGCTGGCACCGTGACTAAAATGGCGCTAAATATTATCTCTACCGGGGTCATGGTCAAGTTAGGAAAGGTGTATGGCAATCGCATGGTAGATGTGGCCGTAACCAATACAAAATTGCGCGATCGCGCTATCCGCATCCTTCTGGATTTAACAGATTTAGACCGTGAAGCTGCTGGAGCGTTGTTAGATAAAAGCGACCTTCAGGTCAAGGTGGCCTTAGTGATGCATATGTTGGGTGTAGAGAAAGCGATCGCCCAAAAACGCCTTAAAGACCACGGCGGCAACCTCAGAGCCGCTCTCAAGTAATCCATAACTCTCCCTATTGGCTGTCCCTATTGGCTGTCCCCATTGACTGCTCCTACTGGCTGCCCCTACTGGCTACTCAGTTCAAAAATAGTGATGGAGTGAAAATATAGTTGAGCAGTTCAAAATAGAAAGATTACAGCGGCAGAGGAAAGGGAGTGTGTCATTAATTCATTTGTCCACAAAATGGGTAAAGCTAAAGAATAGCGCTGCTAAATTTTGTCCATCTACCTCAGCGCCGAATCTTTCTTATACCGCACTGCTAACGTTTGCACTGCTGAATTTCTCTTATGAAAATTTTCAACATAAAACGGGCTAACCTATCGCATCACCAAAGTCATACCTGTAAGTGGCCGCTCGGCTTCGCGACCGCCTTTGCACTACTTACCTCAACGGTTCATATTCCCACCTTTGAGAGCATTTTACCGGCTACATCTGGCGCTGCCCAAGCCCAGATGCTAGCCCAAACTAACTGGGCCACCATCGAGCAAGATCTCATTACCGAGCACAATCGCGTTCGTCAAAATCCCCAGAGCTATATCCCGCTGCTAGAGGCACGGCTTGCCAGTATGGATAGTCGTGGCAACATTCCCAACGGCTGCGGACGCAACTGTACGTTGCTTACCAATGAAGGCCAGTCGGCTGTCCGAGAAGCTATTCAATACTTACAGAATCAATCGCCAGTGGGTGAAATCGCATTTTCTTCTGGCATTGCCCAAGCCGCCAGAGCCCATGCCATAGATCAGCGCAACGGTGCGACTGGCCACACCGGCTCGGATGGCAGTAGCTCTATGGATCGAGTCAACCGTTTCGAGGTTCCCCATGCGGGCGTGGGTGAAAACATTGCCTATGGCCCCAGCGACGCTCAAGACATCATGATTAATTTAATCGTGGATGATGGCGTTGCCAGCCGCGGTCACCGAACCAATATTTTTCGCGATAGCTGGGCAATGGCTGGTGCAGGTTGCGGCTCCCATGCCACTTATGGAAGTGTCTGCGTTATTAACTATGCCAATGCCCCTAGAGGTGCAGCCGCCGCTGATCGCCAGTTTCAAATAGTGAACAATGGCACGGTTGAGCTGCAATCGCTTAAAGTTTTTAATGCCGATAAACTGAACGCGCCCTTACCCATAGGGGCTTCTCGCACTATTCCTCTCACCGATGGCTGCACTGTTAACCTCACTATCCAGCTCGGTGGCAATTACCTGCCTTTGTATTGGAACGATGTAGATCTTTGTGCAGCTACGCTAACCATTGATGGGCAAAACGGTTTCAAAGTGCAGTACTAAGGTTCAGTACGGCTCTGCCATAATCGCTTTACCGTAAATCTGTGCTGTGTCGATGTTTCTCTCACGTCAATGCTGCACAGATTTCTTCAAATAGGGGCCTTGTTGCTGGCGTTTCGCTTAAGCAATCCCTTTGTAAATCTCGTATTTTTTTGAACAAATCAGCCTCTTCTGTTTGGTTCTCATTGACTACGCAGCGATCTAACAAATCCTCTAGTAAGCAGCCAAATGCCCTCGATTCTAGGCTTTTTAAGGATTTCACTTGTTCTGCATCGGTGACATCGTTAGTGCTTTTCACTGAAGAAGCTGGAAAGAAAGAAGCTGCGCCAAAGTCTCCTAAAATACTGTCTCCTACATCATTAATAAAAATATTATGGGCGTATAAATCGCCGTGGGTAATGCCTCTGCTGTGTAAGTGTGCGATCGCACTAGCGATGCCACGCACAATGTTCAAAACCACCTGTAGAGAAAAAGTAACCTCATTACCATACGTATCTCTCGTACAAGACTCCAAACTTGGCGGGCCACCCAGATTCTGATATTCAGGTGCAATAAACGAGAACACCAGACCCGCTTGCGCTTTCTGTGAGCTTACTTTGCCCAATACATTAACCAAGTTAGGATGATGCCCTGCGGCTATACAAGCCCGCATTTCATCTATGGGCAGCCCGTCACTGGTTATATTTCCTTTAAATAGCTTGACGGCCACTGTTTTTTCGTGCCATTTTCCTTCATAAATAATACCAGAAGCGCCTTGGCCCAATACGCTACCCAGCGCTAACTCACTGTCCTTAATTAGCGGTAGCGCTGTTCCTTTTTGATTCTGGTTATCTGGATTTTGGTCATCTGGATTTTGGTCATTACACAATGGATTGCCTGCATATGCCAGCCAAGAAAGGCGCGGTAGAGAAAGCAGCCAGCTTGGCAGTTCCGTAAGCTGGTTTGCCGATAGTCTAATGAGTTCTAGGCGTTTGCAATGGCGCATGTCGTCAGGGAGCGATCTCAATTTATTACCCGCCAGCATCAGCTTTTGCAATCTCTCCAGCCGTCCGATGTCTTTAGGTAAATCCGTAATTTGGTTATCCGTCAAAATCAACCACCGCACGGAGGGCGATAACACCCCTTCCGGCACCACCCGTATCTGGTTGCTCTTAAAGCTAATCATAGATAGCTCTGGGCACTCAGCCAGCACCGCCGGAAACGATGTGAATAAATTGTTGTTGAAAAATACGATCTTGAGGTGTTTGAGCTGTGCAAACTCTGGAGGCAGAGCGCTTAGCTTATTCCCTGAAAGCACCAACAGCTCCAAAGACTCTGCCAGTGCCAATATCTCCATCGGAAACGCCTGCAAGTCATCTGAAACTTTCAGCTCTCTTTGTCCTTGCAGCCGACCTGATGCTACGCCTTCTCTCAGTGACTGTAAGTTTTCCATAGATAGTTAATGTAAATATCAATTTAGAATGTGATTCGTGCAGAGGGCTTCTCCTCGCGTTATGCGCTGAATTTGCTATGCGCTGGATTCATCATGTGCTGGATTTGTGATGCACTGATGTAATGCCTCATACAGGCGCATCATGGCCCCAAAGGTACCCAGCATAATACTATAGGAAGCTCACTCGCTAAGTCCTGATGAGTCAAATGTCACGCTACCAAAAACGCTTCGCTCATTCTTTAAGACGCCAGATATCAAAAAATAGTTTAAGTATTCGTCCAACATATTTAATTGCCTTAGCTCTCTTTTTTCTGATGGCTGTTCCAGGCAGCGCATTCGCCCAAGAGATTACTCTCAACCGTAGTTTCGATGTAGTTGGTACGCTTTGGCTCATTATCGCATCATCCCTTGTCTTCTTTATGAATGCGGGCTTTGCGATGTTAGAGACCGGGTTTTGCCGTACCCGAAATGCTGTCAACGTGCTTGCCAAAAATCTTGTTGTTTTTTGTGTAGCCACCTTTGCCTTTTGGCTATTTGGTTTTCGCTTCATGCTAGGAGATAGTGACAGCGCTATTATCGGTTCAGTTGGCTTCCTGCTCGATTTCCCCTTTCCTACGCCCAATGTGCCCAATCCTTTTCCTGTCGGGTTTGAAACCCTTGCCAATGCCTGGGAAGGGCGCTCTTTTTCAGCACTCTTCTTCTTTGAGTTAGTATTTGCTGGAACCGCTGCAACTATCGTTTCAGGGGCAGTTGCAGAGCGGATTAAGTTTTGGGCTTTTATCTTATTTAGCTTTGTTCTAGTTGGATTTATCTATCCTCTCGCGGGTTACTGGATTTGGGGCGGTGGGTGGCTCTCTACCTATCCAGTCCAGTTCAGAGATTTTGCAGGGTCTACCGTCGTGCACTCGGTCGGTGGCATTGCTGCCTTAATCGGTGCGTTACTGTTGGGGCCTAGACATGGAAAATTTGGCTACAGTGCGCTTTCTAATACTGCAACAGAAAAAGAAGACCCTGAACGATTTCAACCCTACAGTTTGAGTTTGGCAACGTTAGGCTGTCTAATTTTATGGCTAGGCTGGTTTGGGTTTAATGGCGGTTCCACAGTGAGCCTAGAATACATCCCCCACATCCTCACAACTACTTTTTTTGCGGCGGCGGCTGGAGGACTAGGCGCTATTGTCTTTAGCCCATTTGCCACCGACCAAAAAGCCAGACTCTCTTCCATCATCAACGGTATTCTCGGTGGGCTGGTGGGTATTACAGCGTCATCTGCCTACGTTAGTATCGGCATTGCCATCATCATTGGAGCTGTGAGCAGCTTACTGGTTTTAGTCACAGCTAAGCGCTTAGCTTACTGGAAAATTGATGACCCGGTGGGCGCTGTTCCTGTTCATTTGGTCTGTGGTGGGTGGGGCACCCTTGCCGTTGGATTGTTCGCTAGCCCTAGCTCCAGTGAATACCAGATAGAAAACTATCACCGAGTGACGCAGGTGCTTTATCAGCTCTTTGGTTGGCTCAGCGTTTCACTGGTTGTTGGTTTGCTGAGTTTGTTAGCGTGGTTGGCCATTGGCATAGCGCTGTACTTTTCTATGCCTAGTCATGAAAGAATCCGCCAGCAACCACGCGCAAAAGGTCAAACAGCAGATACAGTTTCCGGTCAACCCAACGTGCAATCAACATTATGGGTAGCCGACTGGCTCTACATCTGTCGTCAAGGATTGAGAATTCCTGTGGCCTCAGAAGAACAGGGGCAAGAACCGAGCCTAATGGCCTGAGAAAACAGTAAAACTTCGCTGAAGTATGTGTAACTGCTCAATCAGCTAACGTCAGCAGCCTAAGCATCACAGTCTCAATGCTGAACTCATGCTACGTAGCACCTTTTAACAGCGTTTTTGCTATGCAGAATACCGTCATCGAATGCGAGCACGATGGCAGGTTAGAGCGCATTCGATGGTGAGCGGATTAGTTGGTTGCAGTCGGAATATTAGTGACTGCGCAGGTTTCGCCTTGCTCAGCAGAAACAACATCCATTGCTATTTTTAAATCCTCTGAGTACAGCTCCTTCCAACGGACTAAGTCGTTCTGCGCAGATGTGAAGTAAACAGACTCTGGCGAAATAGCACAAAACTCTCTCATCATCTTGACCCATCGGCTATTTTTCGCATGTTCTTCGCCAGCATCAAATCGCTGTCTATCAGAAACTTCTGCACCTACTGCACTTTTTGCTGTATCCGTTGGGGCAGCTGTGTTAGTTGACTCAACAGCCTCTACCTCCGTGACTACATCATTAGGAATGCTTTCTACTAAGGCTGATTCAGTTAAGGCTGATTCAGTTTCTAGTCCCTCGGGTGTGGCCATTGCTTCTCCTCCAGACTCACGAACATAGGAAGAGATGGCGGCTCCGACGACGGCTAAGCCACAGGCTGCGATCGCCCACTTAGAATAAAGTTTGGCAGAAGCAGAAGGTTTATTGCTAGCTACCTGCGGAGAAATAATCGTGACAGGTTTAGTAATGCCTGGAATTTGCTTTTCCACCCAGGCCGCATCAAAAACGTTGGCGTAAAGGTCATTATCAACGCTCAATTTGCCGTTCTTTCGCTTCACTAAGCCCGAGGCCAATAAGGCAAACTGCTCTGGACTATTGTCTATCGTGACCTCTTTGCGCTGAAGAATTTGAATATAGGCAATGAGCAGAGAGTCTCTTCTATCGCTTCGAAGTACAGCCTCTTGAATCTTGTGTAAGTGAGGCGCGGCCAAACTGTTTTCCCAATCTTTCAGGATTTCTTTGCGTACAACGGCATCGACTGCCGATTCAGCATCCTCATCATTTATTTGAGAGGCGTACTGAACTGCATACTTGCACAGTACCTCTGTCAGCTCAGGTTGAGTTCCTACCCATTCTTCTATTCGGCCCTGAATGGATGGAATCGCGTATGCATCCACTTTTGGAGAAATTTCTTCCCAAAAAGCCGCAAATATTGCTGAAAGCTTATCTTGACGATTAGAAGAACTCATATTTCCTGTTGGCTTACAAACTACACGGCTATATCAGCAAGGCTTTGCATGAAACCATAGGGTTCATTGAAAACGCGCCAGGCCACCACCACACACCTCTCTGGAAATACGCTCGCCATCTAAAAATCTATGCTGGTTTAACGAGCTACTTATCAGGAGTCTTGTCAGTATTATCGCTTATCTCCTAGCAAGCGAAACGGCCCCAGGCTCAGTGCTATTTCCCAAATTTAGCCTGCATATATTGATGATGTATGGGTATTATTACGCAATCAATAGATAATAATCAGGTTAAAATTCATACTTGTTAGAACTTTATAAAACGAAGTTTTGACGACCAGTCGTCATGCAGCGACTAAAGCTTCGTGTACTTTCCCTAGAACCGCTGAAACGTTGCTATTAGCAATTTGTGAGTCTCTGTGTGCGCCTGTAATTATGTGCGCAGAGAAAAAGTATTTCCTGCAAGGCCCAATACAGTATCCCTTTGGCTGATGAGCGCCAAGATACTGTCTCCGTGTGTACTTGCCAAAATAAGAACATTCTCTCAACTGACGTGCTTATGCCACGCCTGAGACAAATGTCATCAAATCATGATATTTTTCTTTGCAACATGCTTGCTGTCCTCAGTTGAGGACGACTCAATGTTACTTGCAAAACAAATCCTTTTACCTCTGAAATTGCCTGAATTCGATGTTTATAGGCAATATGGGATTGTTCTCAACAGATAAAATACAAGATGTAAATTATGTCCGGATTATTTACTTTATGTCAGACTTTGTCCTTTCTTTAATTAATAACCTAATCTTTGTATTAAAAAACACATTATTTTTTGGAGTTGTTACTTTGTATTCCACTCTTCTTTAGTCTTATCTTTGCTCTCGAAATCTTTGCTTTCGAAATCTTTGCTCTCGAACTTTTATCCTGGCTTGCTCCCAGTTTTTGCCCCAGCCTACTTATCGATTGCTCACCGAAACCGGATGCGAGCAACGCCTTTAAATACATAACTATGTAGCCAAGCTCCAACAGCGAGCATTAACCCAATCAAAAGAAGACTCTCACGCCATGCAACGGTCGTAGGCGTTTGCAAAGCTTCTTCCAGCAGTTTCATGCCCAGCCCAGCCGCTAATCCCCAATACAAATAAGCGGCTGCATTTAGCAAGCCCCACCGGATTTGCTGTTGATATGTTTTTCCTAACATCCATCCGCCTAAGGCTCCAGATAGCATCCAAGACAGTAGCCAGCCAGCTACTACGTAGCGCTCAAAGGCGGCGTTTATCTCAAAGTCAGCATTATTCGCGATCGCCCACAGTGTAGGGGCGGCCATACCCAATGCCATACCCAATACATTGGTAAATAGCCATCCTAACAATTCCACTCTATTTAGCAGCAGTACCACGGTCTGCAAGCCAGAAATAATAAAGCCTTGGATAGCGCCACAGGTTGCCAATCGCAATAGCAATTTCATTTGATCTAATGCGACACCTTCATAATGTATGGCTAGCAGCGTGTAGAGGAAAAAGGCAACCAGCGTTCCCGTTATGATGCCAATAAAGTTTACGAGCACCCACATTAACGACACTTCAAATTGCTTTTCGCGACCAAGCATATCTTTCCTAACACCGTAATTCAGCTCTACCTAGCTGGGGGACTATCCCATAGCCTGCCCGCTGTAGATGTACGCAGATGCATACGCTTCTTAAAAAGTAATATTACTTAGGACCTTTTCCTTACTTTTCATGGCCGATTTTTTTCGCAAGCTTCTCTCACGCTTAAAGCTGTCTTGGTCAAAACGCGATTTACACAGCGTGCGCTCTCGTCAGTCTTCCGAATCTCTACCGCGCGCGCATCCACTTAATCCGTCTCACGTTACTGACGAAGGCAGCCAAAATCAGGATGTGCGCAACGAAACGCATCAATCAGAAGTGTTACAGCTAGATGCCGAGGCCGTAGAAGCTGAAATCAGAGCATCGCGAAAATTTTCCCTGGCCGATGCCATTGGCAAAGAAGGCGGTAGTTTCCTCAGAAGCGGCTCTACGATTCCTCGTCCTCTGCAAGCTGCTAACATCATCACCCACTTTATTCAATCGCACACGAGCGAGCCGACAGGCCCCTTTTCTACAACGCTTCAATTATGGAGTTGCCAAGATATTCGTCTGAGTCGGCAGCTAGATAAGCCGCTAAGCGCCCTTGCCGAAATTATTGCTAGCCTTCTGGATGAATCAACAACCTTTTATGAATTTGCCAGACAAATAGCGATCGCTCACAGCAACCTGACCGGCGATCGCCCCTACTTTCAGGCTCCCAATCAGCCTCCTCATCCAGACGCCGACTACACCCACGACGCTATCCGAGCCGAACTTATACGCCTACAGCAGCAGCTTTAGAAATCTCGCCATAGTTAGAAACCTCGCCATATAATGTGTCTCTTTGTCGGGCCGGGCGACCTAAAGACGTAATCGCATTCACCAAACTCTCCTCGCTTTGGCACGTTCCACCCACTGCGCCAGCCATAGACGTAATGTGCTCTTCCATCAAAATCCCGCCAATATCATTGCAGCCCCATCGCAGTGCTTCTTTTGCCCCCGCCAAACCAAGCTTCACCCAACTCGGCTGATGGTTCACAATCCAATTGCCCAGAAAAATTCTTGATACCGCTGTTAGCAGCAGTGCATCTTCTAGTACGGGCTGATCCCGTCCGACTCTTCTTCTGAGTGGCTTAGGTGCTTCTTCTCCTACAAACGGTAATAAAATGAATTCTGAAATGCCACGGTAACCCGCCGACATAGACTGTTGCTGTAATTTCCGCAGGAAATCCAAATGAATGGCCTGTTGTTCTACGGTTTCTATATGGCCGCATAGCATCGTGCTCGTTGTGGGCAATCCCACCTTATGTGCCAAGCCAACGATTTCTAGCCACTCCGCTGCTGTTGTTTTCTCCGGACACAAGATTCTGCGCACACTATCATCCAAAACCTCTGCTGCCGTGCCAGGCAAAGACCCCACACCAGCTGCTTTAAGCGCTATCAGCACTGCCTCTAGGCTCAGTCCATCTTCTCTTGCAATAAACTGCACTTCTTGAGGTGAAAATGCATGGACATGCAAGTTGGGCGATGCCGTCTTAATGGTTTTCACTAACTTGCAGTAATATGCCAACGAAGTGCCGTCAATCTTTGCTTCAGGGTTCAGCCCACCCTGCATGCACACTTCCGTTGCCCCTAGTGCTACTGCTTCCGTTGCCTTCTCTAAGATGCCACTCCAATCCACCCAATAAGCCCCATCTTGTCCCGCATCCCGGCGAAACGCACAGAAGCTACAGTGCTGCTCACAAATATTGGTGTAGTTGATGTTGCGATTCAGTACATAGGTGACCGTATCGCCGACTTGCTTGTGCCGGAGTGTATCTGCGGCACTGCGAATCGCTTCTCTTTGGGAAGTCTCTTGTACCCTCAGTAAGCAAACAGCATCTTCTACAGAGATATCCTCTCCTGATAGCGCCCGTCCCAAAATCTGTTCAATTGTCTGCATTGTTTGCACATCCGCTTACCAACTCCATCCTACCAATTTCCACGGATACAGATGACTCAAACCCAATACAGACACTTACTTATTGCATCCCTTGATTGTTACATCATCACTAAAAAAGCTGAAGAGGATGAGTTATACTCATGCCCCTTCAGCATCTTCGTTTCTCTTTGAAATTTGTCTTGGCTACCGCTGTGGCCTTATGTAAGCTACTTCAGGCACTTACTTTGGTCACTTTAGTTGTACCCGACTGTGTTGCCCGACTGTGTTACCGGACTGCTTTTTCCGACGTTGGCATGCAAATTACTGTCTGCCCAACTTATCGAAGACTGCAATTCAGCCCCACATCTACATCACAATCGGTGCTGCTGTGATGTCATCTAACCCGACAGACTCTAAAAGTTCAACCCAGTGGTTGGTCATCACATCGTTAGCTTGCGCTTCTGTTAGCTTTGCAAGCTTTGCGGCTGTGTCATACCAAACCCCATTAGCACCAAGTGCTTCTATCTTCGCAAGCGTACTATCTTGGTTCCGTGCTGCTGTCAAGGCTGCTGAGAGTTCTGTGTCGGGTTCAATTCGCTTCACCCAGCCATCTACAAATGGGCTAGAAGGACTCAACCCATTGTCCAGTTTGATTGCTACATACCACTGGTAGTTTTCACCTATCGCAAGCTCTGGTGCATCGGCGGGCATTTCAATAGCTATCACACCACCTGTTTCAGGCACTTGTACAGGCATTTCGTACACTGTGTTGCGCACTTCATCCTTAAGACTGAAAACTGCTTCACTGGCACTGGATCGGGGTACATATACCAAGATAGTTGGTCTGGCTTCTACAGTAGTGCCATAGAAACTATCGGGCATAACGGCCAGCATCGAAGGGGCTGCTAAGTCCGTACCCACAGAGGTTATGCCATAGGCATTACCCCGAGAGAATCCACTTGTCGCATCAAGTGCTTCATCACTCGCTTCAAACAAGCCGTCTCCGCGAGAAGCCCCGCCAGCTGCGTTTCTCGGCACGCCGTCTCCTGGTGGCGGGGTAAAAAAGTCACCTCGTGAAGCCCCACCTGTGCCATCTCTAGGGGCTGAATTGTCTGCTGGTGGTACAAAAAATTCGCTACGTGAAGCCCCACCGACTGCGTTCCTCGGCGATGTGTTCTCTGGTGGAGGTGTGAATACACCTCCGCGCGAGGCCCCGCCGGTTGCATTTCTAGGGGCTAGATTTTCTGGCGGTGGTGTGAAAAAGCTTCCGCGCGAGGCCCCGCCAGTTGTATTTCTAGGGGCTGCATTGTCCGGTGGTGGTTTAAACGAGACGGCATGGGCTGCCTCTATACCACTCCAGGTTGTTCCGACAATGAGGGCGACAGCGCCTAAAGTACCTGAAAACCAGTTTTGTCTCATGTTACGTTACCCAATCTCTAAATCGTAAAATTCCTGAATCAAACGTTTAAACACCTATGAGATACTCAAGCAGCTATCACCCTGTGGTTCTCTGCTTATTTTTCCGGGTGTTTTTAATCCCAGTGGTTAGCTCTGATGAAGCTAATAAGCCAAGTAACTTATATGTTAGGAAGAGAAAAGCCCTGCTCCGCTCAGTGCATTTGCGATAATATGTATCAATTTTTGAAAAACCATCAGTGAAAATATTTAGCTGACCGTTTTGTCAAGCTTCATCGTTTATTAGCGCCAGTTGCCTACGAGTGTGTAGGCCGACCAGAAAAACGGATCGCTGTAGGTTGGATCTGCTATGAGGGCTAGCTGGGCTTGTCGGAGGGCTTCCGCTTTGCTAACACCTTCCTTACCAATGTTTTCATACAGCACACGCATCATTTGTGCCGCAGCTTGATCCTTGACGGGCCAAAGTGTTGCTACGGTCGATCTTGCCCCGGACTTGACTGCCAACCCTGCTAGTCCCAACACTGCTCGATCATCCCCAGATGCCGTATCGCAAGCGCTGAGCACTAGAAGTTCAATGGCACTGGATTGTCCGCGAGCCTGTAGTATTTCCGAGAGTTCTTTTACGTTTAATCGCCCTTCCCATGTGGAGAGAAAGGTGTCTTCCAGACGAGAACTAAACTGTCCGTGGGTTGCTAGATGAACAATGCTGGCGGAACTGTCTTTGACATCTTTAGCAAGGCTGTCGCTAGTAAATTGTTCGTTGAATAGAGTCTCAGCAGAGATTAGCTCACTAATGTCCTGAATTTCGTCTTCTACCGCAGGCAGAGCGCTTAGGCCATTGCGCGCTTCGCTAATGCCTCCGACAACCGCAGCAGGCTCAATCTGATCTAATGATTGAGCACTCATTAGCTGTAGTCCAGGTGAGAGTGCCACTGCGTATTTTTCAATAAGATATTGGTTGCCATCGTAAAGAGCGGCTATGGGAACGTTGCGCAATGCACCATCTAATACAAACACCATTGTTTCTGTTTCAGAGGCTATGCTGCTGGCTTCTATAGGGCGAATGAGCCAGTTGTAGACCTGCTCGGATAGAGCTAGGCGATCGCGATTATCAGAGGCGGGATGAATCGCACGCAGTAGATCTTGTAAGGTCTTCTCTACATCTGCTGCACTGATAGCCGTTGCATGGTAGTTCAGCTGGCCGCCGCTAGAAGAGATAACCGCTAGCTTATCCTGCAAAATAATGGGATAGATAACGGTTGCTTGTGTATCTACTTGATCAATTTGTTGAGACTCTACATCGATACAGGCTTCTTGGAAAAAGTTATCGAGTTCAGCCAGCTGTAGGGCCTCAACGACCTCACGGGCTTGGGCTAAGTGCGTTTGTGTAGGGCGATCGCTTGATAAGAGCAAGCTGACCATCTCTCGATAGATAGGTTCTACATTTTCACGAAAAGAGAACTGGACATCTGGATCGATCGCGACTAAATCACTGCGCAAGGACTGTAGAGAATCAATGGCTTCGCCGTACGCTGTAATAGCATCAGTGGTATTGTTTTGCCGTTTCAGAATGCGGCCTAGTTGCCAAGCCGACTGAGATGCAATGTCATCGGCTTGAATCGTACGGGCAATATTCAAGGATTTCTCAGTCAAAACCAGCGCATCTTCCCACTGCTGGGTTTGCATGTATAGTGCGCCCCACTGATTTAAGGCGTATGCTTCGGCTTGCTTGTCGTTCAGCATTTTTGCCGACTCTACAGCCTTGGCTAAAAGCTGATTAACTTCTTGGATAGGTATGGATTTGCCAAGCTGCGTTTCTTTGGCAAGGCTTGCACTGAGATTCACAGTGCCATATACCGATAATCGGCTGGGCGGCAGCGCCTTGAGCTGTTTAACCACCTCGCTTGCGGTTTGGCTAACATTCGCCGATTCTTTTTGATCGACGAAAAACCTTAATCGACTCAAGTCTGCCTGTAGTTCATCGGCTGGATTTTTGGCTACCTGTTTGGCCCGACTAAACATCTCCATTGCAGCGCTTTGGTCACCCCAATCGCTAGCTGTACGACCCAAGCTTAAGTAAGTGGCACTGAGTTCATTGGTGGCGTCAATCGCGATCGCAATATTCGCGCTCTCAAATAGCGCTGCTCGACTGGCTGAGAGATCGCCTAATACCTGCAGCGCAGTGCCGAGCGTTCTTAATCCATTTACCTTAAGCTCAGAGTCTGGCATGGTGCTGAGCTGTTGGGCAATTGTCTCTAGCTGCTGACGTGATCGTCGATAAAACCCCAAGCTCTGTAGTGCCTGTGCCTGATTGATCTGGCTCCCTAAAATGCCAGAGTCATCTTTTGCTTGACGGTAAAATTTTTCGGCTTCTTCCCACAGCGCTAATGCTGGCTCGGCTTGGCCCAGGTGATAGCTTAACCCGGCTTTCGTGTTTAATACTTGCGCCCATAGGGTGGACTCCACACCATTGTCGTAATTTTTTAAAGCTTCAACGCTAGAATCAATGGCTGCTTGTGCGTCCTCCCACTGGTTCAATTCTTGATACGCCAAAGACAGGTAGCTGCGAGTAAGCGCTTCAACTAGCACATCCCCTTGGCTATTGGCTGTTTCTGCTGCTGTTTGCCAGGCGTGAGCCGCCATTGTGAACTGGCCCTGAGCATAAAATTCCCGACCTTGCGCTACTGGATCAATGTCAGCAGATAACTCGCTAAACTCTGGATACATATGGTCAATGACACTTTCTGATGGCCTGTTTGAACCATCGTTTGCACCGTGGTTAGTGCTGAGTGCGAAAGCTGCTAAAGGTGGAATGGCACCCAAGAATCCTGCCCCGATTAAGCTGACGGCTAGGTATCTGTTGGCGGTCTGCCCTGCTTTTCTTCTGGCAATTTTCCAGAGGCCCGTCATTTTTTGTCTCTCCAGCAGGTAAGCGTTCCCCACCAGAATTCCCGACGCTGTGATGCCATCACCACCTGCGTTATCAGTCTCTTTGCCTAATCGCTTGCTACATAAAAATTACATAACGTGCAGCCGGTAAGGATAACTACGGTTCAGTCTAATCCTGACTTATTAAAAACTGCGGATGCAAGAAGTGCGATTAAACAAAAAGTGCGATTAAATCCGTGTTGCCCACTAGAATACACTCTAGTAACTGACGGAAAATAAGGAACGCAACTGGCGTGGAATTGAAATATAGCCCAGCAGAAATTGAGGCAAAGTGGCAAAAGTACTGGGCCGAACATGAATTAGATAAAACCGTCGAGGCCAGTGCAGACGTGGAAACCGAGAAATTCTACGCTCTTTCTATGTTTCCATATCCGTCGGGCGATTTGCACATGGGCCATGTGCGCAACTACACCATTACTGATGTGATTGCTCGGGTTCGCCGTATGCAAGGGTTTCGGGTGCTGCACCCAATGGGTTGGGATGCCTTTGGCTTACCTGCTGAGAATGCAGCGATTAAAAGAGGGGTTCCGCCTGCTGATTGGACCCTAAAAAATATTGAGCAAATGCGCGAGCAGCTCAAAACATTAGGGCTGTCCTATGACTGGAATAGAGAGGTCGCAACTTGCCTGCCTAACTACTACCGTTGGACGCAGTGGATTTTCCTTCAGTTTTTTGATGCGGGCCTTGCTTATCAAAAAGAAGCGGCTGTGAATTGGGATCCTATTGACCAAACCGTATTGGCGAATGAGCAAGTCGATAGCGAGGGGCGCTCTTGGCGATCAGGCGCGAAAGTAGAACGCAAACTCTTGCGCCAGTGGTTCTTTAAAATTACAGACTACGCTGATCAGCTCCTAAACGATTTAGATAAGCTACCCGGTTGGCCAGAGCGGGTAAAAACCATGCAGGCCAACTGGATTGGCAAATCTACAGGTGCTCAAGTCACTTTTAAAGTTGAAACCGGTGATGACGTGGTCGTGTACACGACGCGCCCCGATACGCTTTGGGGGGCCACTTTTATGGTGCTATCTCCTGAGCATCCGTTGATGGATAAGTTGACAACGGATGCTCAGTCGGCATCGGTCAAAGCCTATAAGCAGGCTGCCTCAAGCCTAAGCACCATAGATCGTACGGCAGAAGGTAGAGAAAAAACAGGCGTATGGACAGGCAGCTATGCGATCAATCCGGTAAACGATGAGAAGATTCCGGTGTGGACAGCTGATTACGTCATGATGGACTATGGCACGGGCGCAATTATGGCGGTTCCCGCTCATGACCAAAGAGACTTTGAGTTTGCACGTAAGTTCGATTTGCCGGTTAAAGTTGTTGTTCAACCAGAAGGCGAAACCTTGAACGGAGAGTCTTTAGAAGCAGCTTATCCTCATGATGGGGTAATGGTGAATTCTGGGCCTCTAGATGGGGTTGCTTCAGGGAAAGGAAAAAAGAAAAGTGTGGGAAGAGCGATCGCCTACCTAGAAGAAAAGTCTTTGGGCCACGGCACCACGAATTATAAGCTTCGCGATTGGTTGGTGTCTCGCCAGCGTTATTGGGGCGCGCCTATTCCTGTTATTCACTGTCCTAAATGTGGCAGCGTGCCCGTGCCCGATTCAGATTTGCCTGTAAAGCTGCCGGAAAATGCGGACTTTAACGGTAAAAGTGTGGCCTCTCTCGCAAAATTTGAAGATTGGGTTAATGTGTCTTGCCCAAGCTGCAAGGCTGCTGCAAAACGAGAGACCGATACGATGGATACTTTTTTAGATTCATCTTGGTACTTTTTACGCTACGCAGATGCCAATAACGAAGATGCTGTATTCGACGCTAGTCAGGTGAATGACTGGCTGCCAGTGGATCAGTATGTTGGTGGCATTGAGCATGCGATCTTGCATTTGTTGTATTCGCGATTTTTCACGAAAGTGTTACGTGATCGAGGGCTGCTCAATTTTGATGAACCCTTTAGCCGCCTACTGACACAAGGGATGGTACAAGCCATTACCTACAAAAATAGCGATGGTCAATTTATTGTTCCTGAAAATATTACTGACTTAGCCCATCCCACCGATCCTGATACTGGGGAAAAGCTCTCGGTTTCTTACGAGAAGATGTCGAAGTCTAAATTCAATGGTGTTCCCCCTGCGCAGGTATTAGCTAAATACGGCGCGGATACCGCTCGCATGTTTATCCTTTTCAAAGCGCCCCCTGAAAAAGATCTTGAGTGGGATGATGCGGATGTAGAAGGTCAGTTTCGTTTCCTTAATAGGGTGTGGCGAGCAGTGAGTGCGTTTTCCCAATCTGACAGCGTTAGTCAGGTAAAAGAGATTGAGCGCATTGTGCATGATCAGCTCAGCAAGCAGGATAAAACCCTGCGCAGGGCGACTCATACTGCTATTAAAGAGATTACTGAGGATATAGACGGAGACTATCAGTTTAATACTGCTGTTTCTGAGCTAATGAAGCTGAGCAACGCGATTAATGACGCTAAAGACAAAACAACGGTTGCTTTTGCAGAAGCTATCTATACCCTTGTGAAATTAATTGCGCCATTCGCGCCTCATATTGCCGATGAGCTATGGTTTCAAATCACTTCTAATGTGTCTGATACTGACACCGTATCTATTCACAGTCAGGCTTGGCCTCAGCTGGACGATGCGGCCTTAGTCGCAGATGAAATTACATTAGTGATTCAGGTTATGGGAAAAACAAGAGGTACTTTACAGGTGCCTGCAAGTGCAGATAAAGCTGCCCTAGAAACCTACGCTCGCGAATCAGAGATTGCCCAGAAATATCTCGCTGACAAAGAGATTAAGAAGGTTATTGTGGTGCCTGGTAAGCTAGTGAACTTTGTCGCTGTTTAAAAAATAACGTTAGCCGGTTATCTGTTTACTGATGAGTTAGCACTCAGTACTGATTGTTTCGCTTGAAAATTCCTGGGTTAAGGTGGGGTTAATGTATGAAGCGATTAACCAAATGTTCAATTTCCCTCACTTTTAACCTGGGGTAAACCCTGATAGAATTTCGGAGAAAAGGCACAGGATTCCTCAATGGTTTCTATGAAGACAGCACCTACTCGGACAGATGTTCGTATCGGGCTTGGCAAGGTTCTGTTAGTTGAAGATGAAGCATTAATTCGTGAAACTGTTGCTTTATCTCTTGCAGACGAAGGTTTTGAAGTATATATTGCGGATAACGGGCAAAAAGCCCTGGAAATGTTGTTGGGTAGCCCCGACGGTAGTCAAGAAAATCAGATTCCTGATATTAGCCTCGTGATTTTAGATCTGATGCTGCCGGGTATGAATGGGCTAGATCTTTGCCGTTTGGTGCGTCATCGTGGTTTGGATGTTCCTATTCTCATTTTGAGCGCCAAGGGTACAGAAACTGACCGGGTGCTGGGGTTAGAAGTCGGTGCTGATGACTATTTGACTAAACCGTTTGGGATGAGAGAGCTTATTGCTCGGTGTCGGGCGTTATTGAGGCGATCGCAATCAACTTTAAATGCAAAGGACAAAGTCGTTCGTAAGTTTGAAGACATCTCTTTGCATAGTGAAGAATGTCGGGTATTTCTTGCTAATAAAGAAATTAATTTGTCACCAAAAGAATTCAAGATACTTGAGTTATTGATGAGTCAGCCTAAGCGGGTTTGGTCACGAAACCAAATTATCGATAAGGTTTGGGGCTATGACTTTATGGGCGATAACAAAACGGTTGATGTCCATATTCGCTGGCTACGCGAAAAGTTGGAAGAAACACCGAGTAGCCCTAAGTACTTAAAGACTGTTCGTGGGTTTGGCTATCGGTTAGGTTGATGACTCAGTAATGGCTAGGGTCACAGCCTCTTTCGGTAAATTTGTCAGAGATCCGTATTTGCACGGATTGTGAAGTTACACTTTACTAGCAGTCAGGTATAATGTTTATTAAGTAAGGAAAGCTTATTTGTTCGGGGAGGGTCTCAAGGGGCTAAGTGCTGAAAAGTCAGTGATTTAGCATCATGTTATTAAGTGCTTCATCTTAGGGTGAAGTATGTAGTACTTACGCAAAAGCTTCCGTTCCATTGATATCAAAAAAAAATAGTATTTAGGTGTGATTGCGAATGACACAGGGATATTATTTTGCTTGATATAAAAGAGAGTATAGGGAACGAGGACAACCAAGACGCCAGAGTTTTGGTTTGGTCACTACGAAACGTCCAGAACTTTGTTTACAACTCCTGCCTGTTTGAATTTGAAGACATTATTGAAGATGTCGATACGGCAAACGTACTAGTGCCCCCTCAGTACAATTCACTCGGTACCTTTATTAAGCGAGTTGTCGAGTATAAAACGCGACGAACTAAGGCATTCTCCCTTGCAAATGTAAACCCTTACGTTGGTGGTATAGAACTTCACTACGAGTACCAAATCTATTTCGTTACGTTAGATTTTCCCTGGTACTTTTCTTCTGTTAATTTGCTCGAAAATTGGCGCAGACGTTGTCGGTTTGCTGTTTGTTACGTCATTGAAATTTGGACTGCAGATATTCCTGAAATGACTAATTTCATGGATTTCTTTAACCAGTTTGATTTGATTTGTACGGCTACTTATCACGTGCTAGGCGCTGTTCAGGAAATAGCAGATGTTCCTTGCATGTTTGTTCCTCCAGGTATAGATACGCTTAAGTTCTGCCCTGACTTTGAGGGCGTTAACTCAGAAGAGAGCCGTACTATAGATGTTTGTAGCTTAGGTAGAGGCTTTCCTGTCACGAATCAAGCTCTGCTGGAAAAAGCACAGCAAGATGAGTCTTTCTTTTATTATCATGAGCTAACGAATGGCTCTGTATTGCGAGTTCAAGATCACCAAGCGCATAGAACGCTGGTATCTAATATCCTTAAGCGAAGTCGTTACTTTATTACCAACTACGCTAAGGCGAATATTCCTGAGCTGATTGCTGGTGAACATGAAATTGGCTATCGCTTTTTTGAAGGCGCTGCAGCAGGTAATGTACTGATTGGTGCACCTCCGAATGCCGAACTTTTTGATCGCTTCTTTGGCTGGGAGGATTCGATTATTCCTGTCAGATTAGATGAGCCTGATATTGTGGATATTATGGCTGAGCTAGACAAGCAGCCCCTGCGAGTGGAAAGAATTCGACGCAATAATGTTGCTAACTCCTTGCTCAATCATGATTGGGTCTATCGATGGGAACAGATTTTGCAGAAGTTGGGATTATCTGTGCCTGAAGCGGTAGAAACGCGCAAAAAACTACTTAAGCAAAAGGCAGATGCGATTATGCCAGTGCCTGCAATGACGAGTGGCCACGTGTAGAGCTAGTGTCTACGTGTAGATAACTTGGGCTTAAGTAAAAAAGCGCCTGTCGTATCAAAAGATACGACAGGCGCTTTTTTAGGAAAGAGAACGTGCTCGATACGCTCAGGATTGTCAGTATCCCTGTAGAATTCGATGGCACAGCGATTGTTTCTACATCGGTCATGACTGTTAACTCCAAATCGTCGTCTTCTGCACTTTCTAAGCTCGCTATTCCTGGTGTGGTCTTTTTGTTAGGCATTTTGCTAACAGTGTGGATGCAAGTTTTTGTTAGCGGGGGCGTTTTTTTGGGTAGCGACGCAGGGCTAAAGGCGCTACTGTCTCAGCAAATTGCTGGCCAGCTCAAGGCTGGTTCCCTCCCGTTAGATATGTCTTTAACGCCGCTGACTGCTGATGCTGGAGTGGCCGATTGGGTAACTCAGCTTTGGTCGCAAGGATTAGCACCCATTACACCTCCTTTTGCTTATCCGATAGGCGCGCAGCAATTCATCACTTTTTCCTTTATTTTTCCACTGATCACTGCGCCATTTTATGCGCTGTTTGGAGAGCCTGGTTTTTATGTGGTTCCTATTCTGGCGTTGTGGGCTACTTGGGGGCGCTTTTGGCAGATTGGTTTGCGATCTGAGTGGGATACTGCGTCATTGAGTTTGGGGCTATTTGCGCTGATTTTTGCGTCTCCATTAAGCCTGTATGGCAGTACTTATTGGGAGCAGACGTTAGCGGTTGCCTTCGCATTTTGGGGCGTCACTGCACTGCTATATCCCAAGAAAACCGTTTTGGCTCCCAATTATTTACCTGGCACCCGTCTCATTGTGAGTGGTGTCTTGATTGGCCTATCGATTTGGTTGCGTCCAGAATTTTTGGGCTTATTAATTGCGGCTGTGGTGCTGGCGGTCATAGGATGGTTGTTGCCTAAGTGGCGATTAATCAGACCTTTGAGCATGGTTGATACTTTTGTTTTCATCGGTAGCCTGTTGTGTACTGTGTGTGTCTTTTTGGCGATTAACTTCGGCATTTATGGTCACCCGCTAGGACTGCATGGATTGCATCTTGTGGATGAGAGGGTTGTGATCGCTCCATTGCAACAGGCTAAATCTGGCTATGGACAACTGTTGCTAAGTACCTGGCGATATTTTCCTGTGGCTACGTTAGCCGCGCTAGCCGCGCTGTGTAGCCCTGAGTTTAAAAGGGCTAGTCTGAAAACAGCTAACCGTTTCAAAGGGTTTAAGACGCCTAATGTAGAAGAGATTGGGATTATTAGTCCGGCTAATAATGAGCCGATGCCTGCTCGGGCCATTTTGGTTCTTTGCTTCTTTGTGGCTTTGATCACGCCTTTTGTGATGCCCGTGGGTATGGCTGGTAAGCAATGGGGGCCAAGGCTATATCTTATTTTGGTGCCGTTGCTTTCTGTCGTTGTCGCTGAACAGCTTCGGCTCGGCTTTTTTCAAAACTGGGCGCGGCGAATTATGCTGATGGGCACAGCCATTGCACTGGCGTTTGGTATTCATATGAATACGCTGAATGGTGCATTTAATGTCTACGAAGATGCGCAAACGCAATCGACTTCGCTGTTGGCTAACCACGTTTCAGTTGCACCTGCGATCGCTCAGCTAAAAGCGCAGCCTGCCACTTGGGTTGCCACTAATAATCCCTTTGTGGTGCAGCAGTTTTGGGGTGCACTACCGAGCAAAACATTCTTTCGAACTGACTCACTAGATGCCGTGAAGCAACTTGCCAGTGTACTTGCTGAACAAAATGAGCAGACTTTCCTATACGTCTGCGGCCCATATCAGACCTGTGATGCTTCATCCGATGAGATAACGTTTGTGAACGGCAATCCGTTAGTGTTTGACTTTATCGGTCAATTTGGCAGATATCCGCTGTACAAGGTGGAGATTGCATCTTGAGCGGCAAACCTTCCATCGCTGATCGCATTAGACAGTTTCCTGTCGGACAGTTTTTACGCTTTGTCGTTGTGGGCTTCAGCGGGCTATTTATCGATATTGTCGTGTTTTACCTCTTGCGTGAGTTTTTAGCGTTGCCGCTATATCTCAGTACGGGGCTGTCTATTGAAATGGCCATCATCAACAATTTCTTTTGGAATGATGCTTGGACGTTTGCGGATTTAGCTCAACAGCAAAAAGGGTGGACAGCAAGGTTTAGCAGACTTTGTAAGTTCAATCTGGTTTGTTTGGTAGGTGCCTTTTTGCAGGTTGGCGTGATGACTTTGATTTTGGCAATTCCGGCCGTTGGGCAGATTCCGGCTTGGATAAATCAATTTATGGCAGGCGCTTGGACGAATAATGCCGATGAATATTTTGCTAAGATAACGGCGATCGCGCTCGTTACGCTCTGGAACTTTTGGATAAATCTCAAGCTCAGCTGGCGCAGTTAGCATTCTGATTTGTCTCTGTATGTTGCCGCTGTCTAGCTTGTGCCTATTGAAGTGGTAATGCCTGCCGGTATTCGTGTAAGACCAAGCGGTCTAAATTCATTGTGCCTCTGAGGATCTGCGGCTTGGCAGTGCTACTGCCAGGTTGAGTTAAATAATTGGCTCGCAGGGCGGCTTCTGTTTGTGATGCAAGTGCTTCGGCTGCTTGAGGCGTATCGGGCTGCGCCCACAGTGGATACTCTGCCTGTAGCCACAGCACTTGATCGTAATTTTTGCTTTTTAAGGCTGCGGTGAGAGCTGCGGGCATATCTGCCGGATCTGTTGCCAATAGCTCAGTATTGGGTGCGTTATTTAAGTAATAGGCTACTCGCAGAACATAGCCCCAGGCTTTGGTATCTAGGGCTATTAAGGTGTTCTCAGGGATGGCGTTAGACGGCATTGAGCGGCGATCGCTCACGGCGTGAAACATTTGGCGATCGCGCCCGCCCAGGTTGCCCACACCAAAATCGGCTAAATTCACACTCAAATACACCACGAGCACAAGCGCCACCATCACAGAGCGCCACCGTTCGCCGCATAGTTCTAGCCAGGCGGCGAGCAACAACACACACCCTGGTAGCGCCACCATGACTGAGCGCCCCCAACCAAAGCCCAGCGTATACTTATTCGCTGCGGTGTCAATGGCCAGCGCTACCATGAGCGGCAATACACCCATCAGTAACCCTGTCATCAATATTCGATACTGCCGCCGCCGGTATAAGCTCACAACACAAACGGCTAATAATCCAATGATGCCGCACCCTACTGCCACAGCCGTCGGTTTAATAGGCTCTCCGATGGGTGTCATGCTGGTGGTTAGGTGTCCTAGCAAAAGATGATTCGCCAGCGTTTGTGCGAGATCTTGCCCATGCTGAAAAATAGCTTGCAGTGATCCACCTTCTGTGGAGATTTGGTTTAGCACATCTCTACGGTTGTGAATTTGCTGGCGCGTGCCCCAAAGCACCCAAGGAAGGAAAAGCGCCACGCCTGCCCCTATGGTTAGGCCATGTTGAACCCACCGTTTACGATCCCAATGCAGTGCTAAGGCCGCTAAGGCAAATAGCCAATATGTGAAAAGGTAGTGGGTCAGTAGCCCTGCTGTTAAGGAACCGGCCAAGCCTATGCGCAAGAGCCACGCTTGTTTACGCTGATAAGCCGTACCATTTTCATCATTATTGGTCTGCTTCTTATTTAACAGATCAACAAGTGCTAACAAGCTTCCAGCACTGATGAGAACCCACAACACCATGGGTGTGTACATTCTAAGATTTAAAGAATGAGAGAGAAAAAACGGATTAAGGGAGAGCAGTGCTGTGAAGATAAGAGCGCCTCGGTATCCTAATGTACGTTTCCCCACCTGATAAGCGGCCCAGAGTGCAGCAACGCTGATCAATACCATTAAGCAGCGCAGTGCCCCCTCGCTATTGCCAAACCATCGCATCCAGGTGTGTTGCGCTAAATAAAATAACGGTGGATGCGGATCTCCCAGCGTTCCTTTGACAACATCTTTGGCGGCGACAAGCACGTTCTTATCGGTTGGAATGCTCAGCAGTTGCGAAATGTCTTGTACTTTAATGGGTACATTTTCAGGCAAGCGGTAAGCATTCTTTTGGCCAGAAGACAGCAGCACAGAGAGCACTTCGTCGTACCAAAGCTCTCGCTTTTGTGCCCAAGCAAAGCGCATAAAAATGCCAAGCGCGATCGCTCCTTGCAAAAGAATTTCAAAAGTCCTCGCTAACTTACCAGCGCCAGATTGTGAAGAAGTACCCTGTTGCAAAGCCCCTTTGGACGTTTTGCGCTTCTGGGCGTCATCAAAAGCAGATGTCATTAACTAACCCTATTTATCTAAGCTCTTTTACTGTTTGGATATCGTTCTGAATCGTTGATTGGCTCTTCCGTCACCAGACGCGCATTGCCAATTAAGGTGAGATTGTTGGCTTCACTTACGCCGTAGGCATCTCGCACCAAATACAAGGGTCTTCCCTTTACTTCTTCATATACTCGGCCCAGGTACTCACCTAAAACGCCTAAACTGACCATCTGCACGCCACCGATAAACAGCAAGGCGACCATCAGCGAGGCGTAGCCTGGCACATCAATGCCAGATATCAGCGTTCGGATCAGCAGAAAAGAACCATATAGAAAAGAGAGCGTGGCGAACAGAATGCCGACATAGCTCCAAATTCTCAGGGGGGCTACGCTAAATGACACGATACCGTCAATGGCAAAGTTCCAAAGTCGCCAATAGTTCCACTTGGTCTCGCCGCTGTAGCGTGGTTCTCGGTCGTATAGCACGGCTGTTTGGCGGTAGCCTACCCACGCAAATAGCCCTTTCATAAATCGGGTGCGCTCTGGCAGCTGCTTCAGCACCTCGACAACGCGCCGATCTAATAAGCGAAAATCTCCTGTATCACGGGGGATAGGCACTTTACTCATGCTTTCCATCACCCGGTAAAAGCTATTGGCAGTGGCTCTTTTTAGCCAGGTTTCACCCTGACGCGATCGCCTACGTGCATATACCACGTCATAGCCTTCTTTCCACTTGGCTACTAGTTCCCCAATCAGCTCGGGCGGGTCTTGCAAATCTGCGTCAATCGGTACAACCGCCGCGCCACAGGCATAATCAATGCCCGCAGTTAACGCCAGCTCTTTTCCAAAATTTCGAGCCAAAGCCACAATTTTAATGCGCGGATTCCGTGAGCGGTGCTTTTGCAGCGCTTTGACCGTAGCGTCGTGGCTACCATCATCTACGCAGACAATCTCGTATGTACAGCCCAATCGGTACAGTGCAGCTTCTAAACGCTTAAACAAATAGTCAACATTGGACTCTTCGCAGTACAGCGGTACAACGACAGAAATTTCAATGACTTCTTGAGCAGGTAATATGTCCATAAGTATTTTCGGTCTTTATTTCTGCTACGTCCGCGCGTGCCTACTTTGCGATCTGTCCTCAATTGAAAAACAGTTCGACAATCTGCTGTTAAGTTGTGCTACAGCGATCTTCCCTAAAGTGCCCAAACTATGAATCCTCCGCTGCTCTCACCGCCGCAAGGTCCATTACAGGTGTCTCTTGTTGCTCAGACAGCAGTGTCAAGCGCATCTTCTGTTCATTCTCACGAACATCATGATTTAACCAGCGCCCCACGCTCAACTCAGCAGAGTCAGACGCGTTCGTCTTCTGAGGCGTCAGGTCATCCTCACTCGATTCGGTTTTCGTTAGTGATTCCGACCTACAATGAAGGCGAAAATATTGGTAGCCTGATTGCGCAGCTAACCCAGCTACTGGAGGGTTTTCTGCCTAACGAGTACGAGCTGATTTTGGTTGATGACGATAGCCCTGATGGCACTTGGCAGCGGGCTCAAGTGCTAAGTAACGACTATCCACAGCTCAAAGTAATGCGCAGACAGGCCGAGAGAGGGCTGTCTTCAGCGGTTATTCGCGGCTGGCAGATGGCGCAAGGTGAAATTCTAGGCGTCATAGACGCTGATCTTCAGCATCCACCCGAAGTTTTGCTATCGCTACTCCAATCTGTGTTAGATGGCGCAGATTTAGCGGTTGCTAGCCGCCATATAGAAGGCGGCGGGGTGAGTGATTGGAGTATTGTGCGGCGGTTTTTATCTCGTGGCGCGCAGTTACTGGGCCTGATTGTATGCCCTTCTGTCGTGGGGCGGGTGAGTGATCCGATGAGCGGATATTTTATGGTGCGGCGCAGTGCGATCGCAGGCCCCGAACTTAATCCGCTTGGCTACAAAATTTTGCTAGAGGTGATTGGAAGAGGCAACATTGGCCCCATTGCTGAAGCCGGATACGTGTTTCAAGAACGCGAGTCAGGCGAGAGCAAAGTGACTTGGAAGCAATATATTGAATATCTTGGTCACTTAGTTCGACTGCGCTCTAGCAATCGGCTTTGGGTACGGCAGTTCCCGACGAAGCGTTTTTTACGCTACGGTATCGTCGGATTCAGCGGCGTGTTTGTCGATATGATTCTGTTTTACCTATTTACAGATGTTGTCGGGATTGGCCTTAGCTTCAGTAAGTTCCTTGCCGCAGAAGTTGCCATTGTTAATAACTTTTTGTGGAACGATGCCTGGACTTTTGCTGACTTAACACAGCGGCAAAGAAGTCATCGTGCCCGTGTTAAACGTTTGTTGAAGTTCAACATTATCTGCTTTACAGGATTGGTGTTAGATGTTTTTTTACTGCTGATTTTTTATAAGTTTGTCTTTTCAGGTAGTCTCAAATACGTGGCGAATTTAATCGCAATTATTTTGGTTGCCACCTGGAATTTTTGGCTGAACGTCAAGCTAAGTTGGCGTATCACCGCTGTGAAAGATGGCACAGACGAGTCTCGCTCTTAGCTTCGATATTGTGGGAAATTGCGACACTGCTGAAGGCTGCGATACTGCTGAAGACTTCAGAATGTTGGGGAATCACAGATTTTTTGGAGACTTAGGCGCTTTGGAGCGTTCAACGCAGCTGAGATAGTAGCTGAGTCAACTTTGGAGCGCTCAGATAGTGAATTGAGCGCTCCAAAGCTGGGCTGACAAAAATGTATAGAAGGTTTATTCTGCCTGCCAAATCTCTAAGAGCGCAGTTGCTCGCTGGATACCGCTCTCGTCTTCTTGTTTTTCGTACATTTGCAGTGCTTGCTGTAGGGTTGCGATCGCAGCTCTTGCATTACCCTGTCCCCATAGTGCTAACCCTAAGTTGTATCGAACACCAGGATCATCCGGGAATGCTCGCGTGAGTTGCCGGTAGGCCAGTACAGCGCGTAAATATTGCCGTCGCTCTAATAAAATTGCCCCTAGAGCGGCTTGGGCTGGTGTCAGCTCAGGATTAGCTTCCACAGCCTGCTCAAAGTGATTCAGTGCTGCGCTTTGTTCGCCACGCTTAAGCAGAATCTCACCGATGTACAGCTGCGCTTCTGCATTGTCAGGATTTAGCTTTACGGCTTGTTGTAGCGCATTAAACGCTCGTGATTCATTGCCCTGTTCTATCCATATGCGAGCTAAGCTCGCATGTGCGCTGCCTCGGTTGGCATCTAATGCAATCGCTCGCTGTAGGGGCCGAATGGCCTCATCGTAATTTTCCTGCTCCAAATACAGCATTCCAATTGCTTCGTATGCCTGGGCGTTGTTGGGGGCGATGCTCACTGCCCGCTCGTATGCACTCCGAGCTTCCTCGTAGTTACCCAAGCGCAATAAAGAGCCTCCCAATCCAATAAATGCATTAGATGCACGAGGATCAATACTTATGAGGTCACGGTAGGCATCTGCGGCCTGATCGTAGCGCTCACCCATAAATAAGCTATGGGCTAATCCATAGTGGAAAGGTAGATTTCGTGGGTCACGATCTAACGCTTGGCGGTAGTACTCAGCTGCTGTTTCAAAATTGCCCTGCCTGCCTTCTAAGTAGGCAATGCCAGAGTAGATGCGGATATTGGTGCGATCTACTTGGAGGGCTTGCTGGTAGAGCGCGATCGCACCGGAATAATCTCCGGAGTCAATTCGCTTTTGAGCCTCTCCTAGCAGTTCGGACAGCCGCTCTTTTTGAGAATCATTGAGATGGTCACTATTTTGCTTATTGCGAACTGCTGCTGTTTGAGTCTGTGTTCGTTCAATGCCCTTTTGTGTAAGCAGAACAGAAGACTCAGTCGCTTGCGCCACTGGGCTAAAAGACAAACCACCCAAAGATAATGTTGTCGCTAGCGAAAAGATTGCGAACTTATGTGGATAGGCCAACCGTAATCTCCTAAAGAAACTCAAAATACGCAAAGATGGAAAAGCGTTTAGGCTAGACATTTTGGGATAAATTCCGTGTCAAAAGGATTGGGCTTGGCCGTCGTTTAGCCGCAAATGCCTTTAACGAGTGCCCAGCAACAGCGCCAAAAAAACAACGCTCTGAAGCAAGTTCTTAAAGATACTATACAAACCTCAGCTTATGATTCTATCAACTACTGATCTCATTCAGGGACAAAATATTCAGAACTACCTGGGCATTGTCACCGCCGAAGTGGTGTATGGCAGTAACGCTTTACGCGACTTTTTTGCCGGTATCCGGGATGTTTTGGGGGGGCGTACAGGTGCTTACGAACGCGTATTTGAAAAAGGGCAGCGCGACGCGATTAAGGAACTTGAAAGTCGCGCTCATAAACTTGGCGCAGATGCCATTATTGGCATTCAAATCAAAACAGACACTATCAACATAGACGAGCACGGCGTACTTATGCTGATTACAGCGACAGGGACAGCCGTAAAGATGTGATGGTCGATCTTGGCCCTTCGACTTATGAAGTCAGAGACTCATGAGTCCAGAGGCTTATGAATCCAGAGACTTATGAAGCTTTACTCGGAGTGGTCTTGGCCTAGGACGCATCCGCCGCAGGATCGTGAGCAAGCGCGTGCGTAAAGACGACGGATAAATTGTTGGCAGGCATTTCTATCACTTTGCTCAGCCGCAAATTGTGCCGTTCAGCCACTTCAATAACCGCTTCTAAATCTCTAATGCCCCAGCTGGGGTCGCGGCTGCGCAGCATGTGATCAAAGGTTTCATTGCTAGGTGCTGTTTGCTTTCCTTCTCTTTTGTAAGGCCCGTAAAGATACAATACGCCCCCAACGGGCAAAATTCGGTGTGCGCCAGCCATCAGATGCTCGCACATTTCCCATGGTGAAATGTGAATCATATTGATGTTAACGATGGCACATATAGGGGCGCTGAGTTGCGCTAATTGAAGCTGAACCGGACTGGTTTCTACGGGCCATGGCTGCACGCTCACATCTAGCGCTAACGGTGGCAGGCACAAGTTTTCAGCGAGCATGGCTTTTCCCCATGCCTGAATGCTTGCTCTTCCTGTGGCCTGTGGTTCGCTAGGAAGCCAATACAAATGACTAAGGCGCGGCGCGAAGTAGACGGCGTGTTCACCTGTTCCACTAGAAACCTCTAAAACGGTGCCTGTTTTTTGTGGCAAGACCTGTTGCAGCACTTCTAAAATCGGCTGACGATTGCGTTCTGTGGCAGGTGCATATTGGCGTAGATCGTTTTGAGCATTAGTCATAAACACTGCAGGTGGCGATTAGAGCGTAAGCGGCCTTAAAAACAGTAATTAGGCGGCGCTCAACTGAGCGCCGCCTAATTACTTAAGCATTGAATTGGACAAGCTATCTAGTGAACTATTCTGGATCAACTATTCTGCCGCTTTCAGCTGGCTTTGGTTTTCTGCTAAGTAATGGCCCAATGTGGTGCTGAGAAAAGATAGGGCAATGGGGCCAATTAAAAAGCCAACTGCGTTGTAAACATGGAACCCTGGGACGAGCACGGAGGCAAGCCAGAAGCAAAAGCCATTAACCACTAGCGAAAACAGACCGAACGTTACGATGGTCAATGGCAATGAGAGAAGGCCGATAACTGGCTTTACGATCGCGTTCACAGCACCAATGGCCAGTGCTGCAAAAATGGCCGCAGGAATGGTGGATAGTTCAACACCTGGTAAAAGTGCATCCAGCACAAGTAGGCTGAAAGCGGTTACGAGTGCAGGCAATATTATGCCAAGCATAGATTTCCCTCCAGAAAATATGCCCTTATCTTGAGGCACGGAGCGGTTTTTCGCCTCCATACTTAGATACAGCTCAGGCACAGTGTGCTTAATGCTTTGTGAGGATTTCTGTTAGGGATGAGCTTGATATAAAGCCCTTAATGACTGCTCGGTATGACCAGTAGACCATTCCTAGAAGCTGAGCGTTCCGGCGGGAGAATTGAGTAAGGCTTCTGCGGTGCGGTAATACGTTGCCCAATAGTATGCTTCAGGGCGCGATCGCCACTGATCTCTATCTACACGTAACGCCAAGATAGGAACACTCACCCCGTTACCTTCTACAACGACTGTGACGGAAACATCTGTGATGAGTAAATCTTGATCAAAGCTTCGCTGCGCCCCGGCTCGCGCGGCCATTTCACCTCGACGGAGTAATGTGTCGTAAGACTCGCCAGCTTCTCTGGCTAAAAATAGGTCTAGTCGAGAGGTATATGCCTGAGATGCTTGAGGGGCGATTAGGGCTTCTGTGAGCCAGATCCCCGTTCCGCCTAATGCCGCTGCCAAGCCTGCAGACAGGAGAGAACGCTGCCAGGAACGGGGCCGTTTACGGGTGAGGCGAGTGCTATGAAAAGGGCGGGCGCGTCCACGGCGACGGGCAGAATAGCGAGTTGGCGACATGGATTGATTTCAAAAAGACGTTTAAGGACAGCTTGAGTCACTTTATGTAAATAAAAGGCTTTGTGACTATTGAAAAGATTCGTATTGCCTAGCTACTTGCCTATTTAAAGGAGTGTAGATTTGTTGGGCGTATCTGACAGTTTGACATACCTATCAAGTTTCCCAGTTTAAAATATCCCGCTACACTTTTCTAAAAGTTCGGCTGCATGAAGCGCAGTGCTTGTGATACTTTCTTGGGCATACATAGCCTAGCTGGGCTTACTTTTTACCGTCAGCTCAGTGTAGGTCGCTTTATAAAGCTGAATAGTCTCGGGAGACAACCAAATCAATGGCTAACTATTGGGCCATCACCATCGGCATCAACCAATACCGGCATTTCCAGCCACTTATGCACGCACAAAACGATGCGCTTTCAACCCATCGCTTTTTTACCGAAGACGCTGGTATCCCCGCAGACCATTGCATTCTAATCAGTGATTTATCAACGTCTGTCGCGGAGCAGGCCGTGTATCCGGATAAGCCTGCGATCGCACAGTGGGTGCAAACGATTACGCAGCAGGTAGTAGAAGGTGACGTTGTTTGGTTCTTTTTCAGTGGATACGGTACGCAGGTGGATGGCAAAGACTATCTAATGCCGATTGATGGTGACCCTAACAGCGTAGAAAATACAGGGATAGCCGCCGCAGATTTGATTGAGACTTTAGCTCAGCTGCCCACTGAGAACGCCTTGCTTTTGTTAGATATCAACCGTTCCCAAGGTGCGCTTGCAGGCCAAGCCATTGGCAGCCAAATTATAGACTTAGCTGAGGCACGTCAGGTAACGACCTTTTTGTCCTGTCAGCCTGAGCAATTCTCTCATGAGAAAACGATAGGCGTTAACCACGGACTGTTTACAGCTGCGCTGTTAGAAGCCGTGCATCAATCGTGTAAAACGCCTACCCAAATTAGCGAGTACCTCAATAAGCGGTTGCCAGAGCTAGGTGAGGATCATTGGCGACCCATTCAGAATCCAGTGGCTGTGATAGCAGCGTCTCAGGCACGTGCAGAGGTTGTGCCTGAGGTGCAAAGCACATTGAATACGAATATTGCGGCGGCGAGTCTATCTAGCAATGAAGATGAGAGCACCACAAGCTCAGTGCTCTCTGGAAAGCAAGCTGTTGGTGCTGCGGCTATGGTCGGTGGTGGGGCTACTGCTGTGGCTACTGCGCCATCCTCAGCAGACGGCGCGGCTAACGGTGAGCTAATTCAACCGCCTTACACCGAAGAAACCATCTCGACAGGGAGCTACCGTGTTCAAAACGGTGTAGGTCATGATCTGCCTAAGGGCTACGATACTGCCGAAGAGGATTCGATGGCCGTTACAGGGGCAAAGCTTCGGAATTGGGGTTTGCTGGCGTTAGCGTTATTGATGGGGGGCGTGCTGCTGAAGCAGCCGTTTGTGCAGACGGCTTGGCAGGGCCTTGGCGAAAGAATTGGTCGAGCTGAGAATAGCGAAAATAATGATGCAGGCAATGGCGCAGCGCCGTCTGGTTCAGATGCTTCAGAAGCAGTGCCGTCTGACTCAGAGGCAGCAGCAGCAGCGCAACCATCAGAGGCTGCTCCAACAGTTGAGATAGCGGCAACAGATTCAGCTGCTGATGGGTTAGAGACGATTAGTGACGGTGAAGTACTACCAGCACCTGATGAGGCTGCAACGGCTGCTGCTGCTGACACGGAGGAGACTACAGCAGAGGCTCCGGACGCTGACGAGGGTGAGACATCACAAGCTAACGCAGATGCCTCTTCTGAGGCTGCTGACGGTGCAGCGCAAGGCAGCGGCGAAGCCTCACCTGATTCAGCGGTTACCTCAGAAGAGGAGCAAGCTGTGGCTCAGGCTTTGATTGCGCAAGCCAATGCAGCGATAGAGCAAAGGCAATATTCAGAGGCTCTGATTGCGTTACAGGAAGTGCCGAGATCTCAACGAAACAGTACGTTTTCTGCGGTTTTAACTAAAGCGCGCACAGGCTCTGCAGAAGCGCAGCAAACCAATGCTTCTGTGCTTACCGAAGCCCGGACGTCTATTCAGCCGACTCAAGCTTCTCAGTTTACGGAGGCGATCGCGAAAGCCAGATTGATTCAACCTGGTGAACCCTACTACGAGGCCGCTCAGCGAGACATTCGGAGCTGGAGCCAGGTGATTTTGGATATTGCAGAAGGCCGGGCAACTAGCGGGAATTTGAATGGAGCGATCGCGGCTGCGAACGTTATGCCATATGACAACGCTGAGTTCCATCAGAAGGCTCAGGACAGAATTGCCTTTTGGCAGCAGCGTCAAAATAGCCGTAGCATCATTGCGAATGCCCAAAAGATTCCCAAGCTTGGCCAAGCTAGCACTTATCAAAAAGGCATTGTGAAACTGCGCGAAGTCCCGATTGAACACCCTGAGTATGAAACAGCGCAGCGTTTAGCGGATCAGTGGAGTCAGAGTATCTTTAGCATTGCCCAAGCTCGCGCAGCCCAGGGCCGGCAGAATGCAGCCGTTCAGGCAGCTATTTTGGTTCCGGCTGGGACAACTGCATATGAGCCAACACAGCAGGCCATTCGTCGCTGGAAGGTGGAAGAGTAGTGCTTTTGAGAACGGGCATGTGTGTAAGGTATGCCCGTTCTCAAAAGCAGTTAGTGCAAAAAAGTGACTAGTGCAAAAAAGTGACCTGTATAAAAAAACAGCCAGTGCAAAATTGACTATCCGCAGATATTCGCGCGAACACCTGTGAGTAAATCGACTGCTTGCTGAAGCTTGGTTTCCAATGCCTGCTGTTGGAGCTTGAGCTGCTTAAATTGCTGAAAACGCGCGATCGCAGTGCCTACCGTTGCCATTTGCTCTGGTGGACACAGCTGAGATTGAACTGTGCCATCATCACCGAGACAACAGAGCCAATATTGAGAAGATGTTTGAGAAGTTGGAGGTGCTGAGGTTTGAGGCGCTGAGTTGTGAGGTGCCTGAGAGGCAAAGGGAGCTTTAGCACTGTTGTTGAGAGGATGACCAGCGGCATGGGGGATAGCGGATGTGGCATGGTCTGCCTCAAAGTGAGAACCAGATAGTCGCCCATCTTCTAATGCCTCTACGTATCTCATGAGGGCATCAGCATCGCCATGCCGCAGAATGGTCGCACTCTCGGGCAGGTTTTGGGCGGTGTGCTGAGCTGTGGGTGCAGGCTGGGATGGAAGCGAGGATTGGAGCCAACCATCGACCATCGGCCCTTGGGCATGCAGCGTACGCATGTCGGTAATGACTTGCCGTTGTTGAGCTTGCCACTGCGTAATAGATCGTTGAATATCTTGGATGAGGTTCAGCGCGATCGCTGGATTAACCTCGTGTCGTCCACTAACAAAAGCTGCTGTATCAATCGGTGGTAGCTGAACAGAAGCTGAAGATGCCAGTGGTCTGGCGGCGGCATGAACGCTATCAGAAGAGGACGGGTGCTTAATCGGATCAATGCCGACAACAGAATATAGCGCCGCTTTGTCTGGGCTAGCACTAGATTCCTGGGGTGGTAAAAAATCCATCATAGCTATGAACAAATAAAGAAATAGCTGCTGATTTAGTCAGCAGGCCGCTGTAGAGAGTCTTGTTGGAATAGCGGTTCGTAGAAGGCTGTCGCTTTAAATACGTTTTAGCTCCCTAACAGCCTGGGGCGAGGCAAAAAGGCTAGGGACGGGGCAAGCGATTAAAACGGTTGTGCTTTAGCCTAATATTTTTTCGTTCAGATAGAATGTTATGGCAAGCCAATTGCAAGAAAACTCCTTAAACCGACTGCACCTGTTTGATATAGCAGGGTATGTTAGGCATATGGAGGATGCACCTGTCAGTACATTTGGTTAGTACGCTGGGTCAATACACTCATAGCAAAACTGTAATAACGCTGGTTTTTACCCTTATGGCTACTCCCGCTTTCCTAAGATATTTGCCTGCCCGTCTTAAGCCGCTGAGTTCTCCGGCCGTATGGGCTCCGCTGACGGTGTTTACGCTACTTAGCGTTTTTATCTGGGAGTATCACAAAAATCCAGACTGGTTTAACCGCCCTCAACTTAGCAATCTCGATCCCGACTCTGAGTTAACGCCTGAAGAGCAAGCAAGGCTGTCTGAGATTGACACCTTGGATTTGCTGCTGCGCAGTACACGGACTTCAGAAAGCGGAGATTTATCGGGTGATTTACTGAATATTGAGGGGCTTGATGGTGCTGATGATGCCACTACCTCTAATGATCGCAACTTAGCAGGGCGTGACAATCCTTTCGCAGCCTACGAAGCCGAGTATCAGTTTCCAGGTTCAGACGGCGCTACGGCTACTCGTACGTCCTTGCCTGAAGTCTCTACCCCTTCTATCGGCACGCTGGGCGCTGATGCTGAATCATCCAGCTTGGGCAGCAGTGCCTTAGCTGATGCCCTTGAACGTCAGCAAGCAGCCCGGTTAAGCGGTGATAACAACAGCGCAGATGGCGGCTCTAGTATTGGTTCTACTCTCGGTGCTGGCATAGAAGGTGCCTCTTCTGTCAGTGTGTCTTCTTCTGACTTGCCAACAAGTGAAGGTAGCCTGAATTCAGGAAACAATGGCGGTTCCATTGCTTTTCCATCCCAATCTCCAGACAGTAGCAATATTTCTGCACCTTTCATTCGAACGACTACTGACATGTCACCTCCGGTAGGGACTACGGGCTACCAGGTCCCTGCTAGTGCCAATTTGCCTGTTTTTAATGTTCCTTCCCAGCAGCCAACACGTAGCCCTTTTAGTCGTTCTGTACCCACGCCTGCGGCAACCGCTGCGCCGACACCGACACCGACAGTCAACTACACGGCACCTAGCTTCACCCAGCCTGAACAAAATCGCCGCCGTTAATTGTTCTATACGGACTAGGCTATTGAGAGGGTATTTTTCACCCTTACAGGAAAATTACCAAAGGGCTGACCAGATCGCTATATAGTTTTGGTAGGGCATTTATGGGCGCACTACTACCTAGACACTGATAGCTACTGGAAAGACAGCTACTTGAAAGATGGTAGTTCGCTGTTGGGTTGACTGCTGTACCCGCTGTAGGCCCTTCCTTTAGGCTAGATGTGATCGCAGAATGCAAAAAATTCTCATTGTTGACGACGATGCCACGCTGCGAGCAGCGCTAACGCGCTACTTGAAAGATCGTGGTTTTGTTGTGCGGAATGCAGCATCTGGGCGAGAAGGCTTTGAAAGTTTCACAGAAGACACCCCTGATCTGATTGTTTCAGATGTGGTCATGCCGGAGATGGATGGCTTTGAGCTGTGCACGAGAGTGCGAGAAAGTGGTCGGGGACAGCTGATCCCGTTTATCTTTTTGTCTGGGCGCTGTGATCTTGAAGATCGCATTCAGGGGCATAGCATTGGCGCGGATGATTATCTGGTTAAGCCGTTTCATCCCAGGGAGCTGATCGCGAAGATTGAGGCCCAGCTTGCCCGTGCTAGTCGTATTCACTCTGAGATTCAGCGTGTCAGTAAGCAGTTAGATGCTGAAACGACTCGTCAACCGCAAGCACCTTTACCCCTAACACCGGCTGAAGAAAAGGTGTTTTGGGAAGTGATTCAAGGCTTTACCAATAAAAAGATTGGCGATCGCCTTTTCATTAGCCCGCGTACCGTACAAACTCATCTCAGCAATATTCTGAGCAAACTGTCTTTAGAGAACCGTTCGCAACTGATTCGCTACGCTTTTGAAAATGGGCATAAGCCTCCTCAGCAGGCATCTCAGGGGTCTTCTGTTCAACCAGACGAGTCTGATGGAGCAGCCAGCGCTGCTGGAAAATCATCTCGTCATAAATAGTGTTTAGCGAGATAACTTGCAGACAGATTTTTGAGCGGCTGCATCTTGCCGTGAGATATTCAAGCCGTGAGATATCCAAGCTGTAAGATATCCAAGCCGTAAGATATCCAAGCCGTAAGATATCTTACACGCGGTGTGAATCGATTCCATGGTTCGGTCAGTTCATTAAATTCGATAAAGCACCTTTCCGTGGCAATGTTTCCAGTAATGTTCTACTGAACCTAGTCATGGCTACCGTCTGGCTTATTGGCGGCCCCCTTGTTCTAAACCATTAACCCTAAACCATTAACCCTAAAGCGCTTACTCTAAACCCTTGGTAGCGAAGCAGATAATCGGAGCTAGCAAGGGTACGACTGCACTCGCACGTTGCTATATGATTAGGGTGTATTGCTATATGAGCAGTGCCTGTCCGCTCATCGTATCTGAATCGCTTCTAGTGCCTTTGAATAAGGCTCTGTTCTTTTTATTAATATGTCCTCAAACGCTATCGAGTCCACTAAATCTGCTGAAGATACGTCTCCAAAGGTCTCATTATCAACAGTTTCAAGTAGTCAGGTTGGCAATCCGAAGAATGGCGCGAGTGATAACGCCTTAGAGAAGCTGGCCTTGGACCTAGCTGATGAACGCCTTAAAAAGCAGCTTCAGGCCATACGCGGATTAGCAGAAATGGATGAAGCGGGTGAATCGCTGTTGGTGGATTTTGTCCGCGATCGCATGGATGCGGACAATCCGGCCGAGCCAACTGCAGCACATGGCAGTGCCTATCAGATTTTGTATCGTGCTAGTTCTGAGGTTGCAAAGGCGCTCGTTGAAGAATTTCCGGCAGGTCTCGTCTGTCCCCAGTCAGATCGGGCTATAGACTACAGCGATTTACAGATGCTGCTAGTAGAGCAGAACTATCAGGCGGCTGATAAGCTAACTAACCAAAAGCTGTGCGCGCTGGCAGGGGAAAGTGCCCTTGAGCGTAAGTGGGTGTACTTCACGGAGATCACTCAGTTCCCTCTGATTGATTTACAGGCGATAGATATTCTATGGGGTCTTTACTCTGAAGACAAGTTTGGCTGGAGTAAACAGCGTGACTTGTGGATGCGGCTAGGGCAAGATTGGGAGCGTTTGTGGTTGCAGCTTCATTGGAAATCAGCGGACGGCATTTGGACACGCTACCCTAATGAATTTGTTTGGGATTTGGCGTCGGCTCCAGCCGCCCACTTACCGCTTTCTAATCAATTGCGAGGTGTGAGAGCAATGAACTCTCTACTCACTCATCCTGCTTGGCGACTTCCTTGGAAGGGGTAGATGGTATCGCCTTGAAGTGTTGATTTAGGCGTCCGTTGAGGGGTTTGGTGCGGTAGTCTTTGCGAACCCAGCTAGGGTTAACAAGCGTTTGGGCTGCCCCAAGTAGCTGTTTAGGATGATCGACTAAAAAAGCTGGATTTTGGGCTGCGAGGGCTTCTCGGCTGCTAAAGCCCCACGTAACTGCAGCGATGAGGACACCTACCTGCTTAGAGGCATCTACATCTCTGGTTTCATCTCCGACATAAATAACTTGGGAGAAATCAATATCGCCTTTTTGGATAATACGTCTCAGGGCGCGGGCCTTGCTGAGTAACCCAACACTGCCAATGACGGAGTTAAAGAAATAGCCGATATTGTGCTGCTCTAGGAAGCTTTCAATATTTTTTTGCGTATTCGAACTCATGATCATGAGTTGATGATCGGCGTTGGAGAGTGCTTGGAGGGTCTCTTTAAGTTCAGGGGCGACTGCAACGTTAGGAAGTTCTGCGCCCAGTTCTCTGCGAACCCGGCGCACTAAGAAAGGTAGCCTAAACAGGGGAATTTCTGACTGCTTGAGCATTTCTTTTGTGCTCAAAGACTGATAGAACTTCAGCTTTTCAGGTGTTGTTGGCGGATAGCCGTATTCAGGGGCAATGCGATTTGTAATCTGCACAATTGCCTCTAGGGTATCGGCAATAGTGCCGTCAAAATCGAAGATTAGGAATGCCACGTATCTTTAAGCTATCTGAAACCCCAGTGGGCTTATAGTCTTGACTGTGTTCTCTGGAGGCGTGTTTAGAAGCGTATGTGCTCTAGTGATCCCGGTTTTGGCCAAGATATCCCAAACTCCATCATACGGTAATGGTTCTACTTCCATCGTCCGGAACGTAGAATGCTGCCGATGAGCCACAAGCCTAAAAAAGAGGCGGCGGCAAATAACAGGGTGCTTAATGACTGTAACTGCACCGTTGTTTGACTGGTGGATAGAATAGCTGCGCCAATAATTAAAGCAGCAACAACGGTGCTAAAAGCTCGTCGATTGGCCGCTCGTTCGATGCTGCGATGCACAGCCTCTAGTCCCTGAAGACGGACATTCCACTGGAGCGTTTCATCACTGAGCCGATCTAGTAAAAAGCCAAATTGTCGGGGCGCGGACAGCGATAGGTTTCGAAACTCTAGCCCCGTGCGCAGTAAAAGCTGTGTGGGATCGTCTCCGGTGAGCTGCTGGCGAAATAGATCAACCATGAGAGGTTTAATTTCATGCATGAGATTAACTTCAGGGTTGAACTGTCTGGCTGCGCCTTCTAAGTTGGCGAGTGACTTCGTAAATAATCCGATGTTTGCTGGCCAACGCAAGTGATTGCGAATGCCGGTTTCGATAACAGCGCCGAAGGCCTCGGCTGTATTGAACCGGTCTAGGGTGAGGCCATAGTAGCGGTTGAGTAAACGGCTGTAGTCGCTTTCTAATTGCACAAGGTCTATGGGTTTGAGAGGCTCGGTGATTTGGAGGGTGAGCTGGGCGCAGCGTTGTGCATCTGAGCTGACAATCGCGAGAACGAGTTCTGTTAGAGTGGCGCGGGTTTTGGGGGCGAGTCTGCCCATCATGCCGCAGTCTAGGATGGCTGTGCGGCCATCTTCTAAGTAGAAGAGATTACCTGGATGGGGATCGGCGTGAAAGAAGCCGGTGACAAAGTACTGGGAGAGAAAGGCACGAAAGAGAAGGGTGGTAATTTCTGTTCGTTCTTGAGACGGGGGGTGCTTGCTGTTGGTGATGCTATCTAATACATCGAGTTTGGGCCGATGATTAGGCAGTTTGGCTTTGAGTAGGGGGCTGCCGTTTAGCCACTCCATGACGAGTATTTTGGCATTGGTAAGGGGCCAAATAATTTGTGGAATGGTGAGGCGTTCAGAATTGACCCACGGGCTGTCTAACATGTTTTGCCGAAGTTCGTCGGTGTAGCGAGCTTCGGTGGTGAAGTCTAGTTCGGCGGTAAGGGCGGTTTTAAATTCATCGGCTAGTTCTGTGATGTTGTAGCGTTGGCCGAACTGAGTGGTTGAGACTAGACGCGCGATGTCTTTGATAAGGGCCATATCGCGTTCTACTAGCTTGGCGATGCCGGGTCGCTGAACTTTAACCGCAACGGCTTGTCCATTTTTAAGGACGGCTCGGTGGGTTTGGCCAATGGAGCCAGCGGCGATCGCAGCGTAGTCAATTTCTGCAAACACATCCTCGGGCGCGCGGTGCATGTGTTGCCGAATGTAGGTTTGGATTTGGGTGGCGGGGACGGCGGGGACGGTTGATTGCAAGCCGCTGAGCGCTTCAATGTATGAAGCACTTAGCAGATCGGGGCGGGTGCTGAGAAGCTGTCCGAGCTTGACATAGACGGGGCCTAGCTCAATAAAAATGTTACAGAGTACGGCGGGCGGTGGTAGGTTCGGTTCACCATCGGCACCGCCTGTGAGGAGGCGACGCATATAGTCCCAGCCGTTTTTTAGAAATACCTCAACAATTTCGCGCTGTCGCCCGATGAGATCGGGCGTGAGCATAGAAGGGATAGGGGAGCGAGGCATAAGTGAACGTGAGCTTAGAGTCTTGGCTTGATGCTAGCACCTGTATAGAACCTCATTTGGCTCGTGTTACGGGGTTCAACATTTGGCTGGCGCTAAGCTCACTGACACCACAGAACTTAATTGGGGTTATTGCGCTTTTGGTTTACTGTTCTTTTGGTTTACTGCGCTTTTGGTTTACTGTTCTTTTGGTTTATTGCGCTGCTGCAATGACCTTGCTAAAGCCCGGAATGGCCAGTGTCTGACCGCCAGCGAGGGTTTGTATGCGTTGGTGCAGCTGCGCTTCATCTGTGATAGTGGCCCAAGGATCTGCTGTGTAAAGGGTTACTTCCCAGGTTTCACCTTCTGGAAGGACTAGGGTTTGAGCCGTATCACTGGCATTGGTTGCAGACAGATTGCGATCGCTGTGGGTTGGGGTATTACCTTGAGGATCTTCTACCTGCCAAGCAATGAACGCGTCATCACTTTTGAGTAAGGTGGCTGTGCCATCATCAAAGATTTCTGCAGTTTTACCGAGCAACATTCCCATGGCAGTAGGTTGGTAGGCTGCATGTGGGGTACTGGTAAACGGACGATCGGCGATACCGCGCTGAGCGCCGTCGATGTGTAAGCCATTTTCATCAGCCAGTGCTTGCCACTGCGGATTGCCGGTGAGTAAGTGAGCAGTGGAAATAGTGGTGCGCTCATCTTTGAGAAATTCCTGTGTGTGAATATCCATCATTAATGCCTGGAGCCAAGTGCTGCCTAAAACAACTACGGCATCTTCAATAATGTTGTGTTCTGTAATCCAGAGTGCTTTGTCTTGGAGTTGTGGGGTATGAAGTGCTGGATCGGCTAGGGTATGGCGCAGTTGTTCAATGCCTGCTTCGGCGATTTCGCCTGCTCGTTGACGGTTGCCAACATCGCTCTTAGTAATGCCGATATCCTGTGTGGAATAGTAAGGATGAAGGGTGAAGGCATCGACTACATCTATGGCACTACGATTGTCAGGGCCTGTTTTTTCTAGCAGCGCAGGCCACCATTCAACGCCTCGTTGTTCCGGTACATGTAGCGGTGATACGCCTGTGACGGCAATGGTGGCATTTTGGAGGCCGGGCACGTTGCGAATGGCTAGTGCCCATTCTTTGGCCTGTTGCGCGTAGTCTCTAGCCGTTGGGCTACCGCCGACTTGCTCGGGAGACTCGCCGCCAAAGTCCGCCCGCGTGTAATTTTGAATGCCAAAGTAAAGCTCATTGCCGAGTTCAATGCGCTCAACACTGAATCCTTTGTCTAAGGCTTCTTTGAGGTGGCGAAGTTCTTTTTCCTTGTGGGACGTATTCATATTGACCACCCAAATGGGTTCTGCGCCGCTTTGGGTGAACAGGGGTTTGATATTGTCGAGCGAGGCGGTGGTGCCGTATTCGTAATTGAGGGCTAGGGGCAGTGGCTCTGGCAAAAAGTAAGGATAGGCCCAGGGCGCTCGGGATTCGCCGTGTTCATTTTCCCATTGCACAACGCCGCCCAGATCCCAGTCCCAATAGTTGGCAGTATCGCCACCAGGGATACGCAGCGTTTGCGCATTGATGCCTTTAACGGCTTGGGCAAGGGCTTGGACTTTGTTGCGATCGCCCCAATCACTAATTTCAACGGCGTTAGCGTTATAGCCGCTGTAGTTTTCAGGAACCTCACGTGAGAACGCATCTTTGTAAATAGAATAAACTTCTTTATTTTCAGGTTCTGGAGTTTCGGGAGCTGGTTGTTGGGGTGTTGGATTTTGGGGTGTTGGATTTTGGGGGATTGGATTTTCAGGTGCTTTGTTGTCGGGAGCTGGATTCTCGGGGGATGGATTCTCGGGGGATGGATTCTCGGGCGATTTATTGTCAGGTTCTGGACTTTCAGGGTTGGGAGATTTCGGCGTTGGCGTGTCAGGTGATTTGTTATCAGGCGATTTATTATCAGGTGTTGGATCTGTTGAAGGGTCGTTTTCAGGTTGTTTATTTTCTGGTGGCTGCGATGAGGGCGGTGACTGTGGGCTATCTGGTGTTTTATTGGCGGGAGGTGTTGACGGTGACTCCTCAACCGTTTCATTTATGTTGACTTCAATGATGCCCTGTAATTTAGTGTGGGCGTACCCATCGTCCCACTGACGCTGTTGACCAACGTTGATGCGGCCATAGTCTTGGTTGCCTTCATAGTCATTGGGTTCGGTGGGTGCCCAGTTGGTATAAGTAACAGATTCACCGCTAGCCCACTTAAAGTGGCCTTCTAGGGCGCGGTCTGTGAGACCCATCCAAAGGCTTTGATCTTCTCCAAAAGTTTGGCTGAGCCACTTATCTTCGGCAGCGTTGTTAATGGTGACTAGATGACCGCCCAACTGTTGGGCTTGGGCTTGGGCAGCTTCCCAGGTGAGTGCTTCTGAGGTGAGCTGATATTGGCTATTGCCGCGAACGACAATTTTGGGCGCGTTTGGCGCTGGGCTGGGTTCTTTATTGGTTGTCGGCTGTTGTTCTGGTGGCTGGTTCGCTGGCGGTTTTTGCTCGGGTTCTTTTTGCTCTGGTGGCTGGTTAGTGGGCGGTGGAGATAAATCGGGTGATGGGCCTCCGTGAGTTGGCTCACTGCCGTGTAGTTTAATTTCTACAATGCCTTGGAAAACGGCTTCTCCGTCCGCATCATCCCACAGATGATCGGGGCCAAAGTTAATTCGTCCATAGTCTTGATTGCCTTGGTAGTCGTTGGGTTCACCAGGTGCCCAGTTGGTATAGGTAACGTTTTCGTTATTTTGCCAGCCAAAGTGGCCCTCTTTAGCGCGATCGCTCAATCCCATCCAGTAACCTGTATCGGTGCCAAACGTTTTTTGTAGCCACTGGTATTCCGCTGCATCGTTAATGGTGACTAGGTGCCCGCCCATTTCTCTGGCTTTGGCTTGAGCGGCTTCCCAGGTTAAGGCTTGGTCAATTCTGATGTACTGGCTGCCCTGATATGAGGCGGTTAATGGGTTATTGCTTTTAGGCGGTTTGTCGCCTGGTGCGGATGTGAGTGGATCGGGTGTTAGCTCACTAATATCAATTTCAATGATGCCGCGTAGCTGTCTGGAGGCGTGCTCATCGTCCCATTGCAGATGGCCTCCGAAATTAATGGCGCCGTAGTCTTGTGTGCCGCCATAGTCATTTGGCTCGCCGTAGGCCCAATTAAGGTAGTCAGTGGTTTCGCCACTGGCCCAAGTAAAGACCCCTTCTTGAGCGCGATCGCTCAACCCCATCCAAAACATTTCTGCTGCGCCAAAAGTTCGCTGAAGCCACACATCTTCAGCCGCATCATTGATAGTGACCAGGTTTCCGCCCACTTGTTTGGCCTGGGCTTGGGCGGCTTCCCAAGAGGTTGTCTCTTGTGTCAGCAGGTAGTACTTATCCTTGCGCTGAACAATACTTCGAGTATCGCCAATGCTAAGCGACTCTAAGCGATACATTAGTCTGTCGATATCTGTTTTGGCAGAAGATGTCAGCGCCGTACTTTGTGGATGTGTGTTGTACGGCAGTTCGTTCAACGCTGTTACCGAAGGGAAATGAGTGGATGCGCTGGAAATAACTTCTGCATTTAGCTGACTGGCTACGTTGGGCTGATGGTCTAATCCAGTGGAGAGCATGAGATCTGGTGAGAAGAAAACAATGGATAGTCAATTCTTGTTTCCACAATTTTCTAACGGCTTATTTTAATGGCCGCTAGAAAAACATTTGTGTTGAAAAAAGAATTTATTGAAAAAGTATCGAAAGTGACTAAGAACGCTGCGGGAGAATAAAATCTCCTTCAATCCGTTAATTAACTTCTCTCACTGATTAACTGCCTTCGTTGATTAACTTCCCCGGATGAGAGAGGAAGCTAGACTCAAAGGCTCTATTTCAGGGAATGAGAAAGACGTAGGATTTAAAGCTTGACTCTTCTCGAAGAATAGGCAAGGCAGGTGACTCTATTATTTTTCAGTTCTTTAAGCTTTCAGCATTAGGAAAAGTATGGCTGTTCTTTTTTAAAGAAATAGACATGCAAAGAATGAGAAAATTCAGAACAATCTGATTTCTCATGTTTCATTAATCTCTTAATTAAGAGAGAGCAAAAATGTATGGCTTGAAAGCCTGTTCTCCTAAAACTTTGAGCAATTTTAATTCTCAGGATCTCTACGATGCATGCCACTTTTATCCTTTCATGGTTAATTAAAATCATGAAAAAACAAAGGTGATGCGCAACATGGAAGCTGCATCCGCAGTGCACGTATTTTCAGACTGTTTATTTTCAAGAAAGGCTATATACAGACATCAAAACTTCGTTTTAGAGAATGTCTCTAACGAGTTGATCTGTCGTAAATATGGCTGTGAAAATTTGAAGTGAGTGGACTTGAAGTGAGTGAACCCTAAAACAGTCTTGTAACTTGATGGCGGTAGAAGCGCCGCTGTGGGTAGAGGTAGAAGCGCCACTGTTGTTTATACCTTTATATAAAGAAGAAATAAATCGGCAAAAGTACTCATTCTTTTTATTTTCTTAACAAGAATGGATTTCCTGTGAAGAGAAAGATGAATTATGTCTTGTTGTGAATCTAAATGTTTTTGTTCCTGTTTCAGTCAGTCCGGAAAAATAAAATGTAATTTATTCTATTATTCACTTATTTCCTTGAACCCCTCTTCGGCTTTTTCCGAGAGAGATGAATATTGACCGCATCGTAGAATCGGATGGGATTACAGCATCCGTGATGCGGTCTTTTTCGCCTTCTATTGCTTTTCAGGTAAAGCTTTTTCGGTTTAGGTTAGTAGGCTTGCGATCGCCTCATTCAGAGTGTTGCTAGGTTGCATTGATTTAGTGACTTTTTCTGTGCTGGTTTGGTAGTATCCACCAATATCAACTGAATGGCCTTGTGCTGAGCTGAGTTCGTCAATAATGGTCGTTTTGCTGTCGTTAAGCTGCTGCGCAAGGGGTGAGAATTTAGCTTTTAGCTCAGCATTTTTATCTTGTGTGGCGATCGCTTGTGCCCAATACAGCGTCAGGTAGAAGTGGCTACCGCGATTATCAAGTTCTCCAACTTTGCGAGAAGGTGATTTATCGTTGTTGAGTAGCTTACTGGTGGCTGTATTCAGCGCGTCAGCCAAGATGGTTGCTTTTTCGTTATTGCTCTTTCGGCCCAGCTCTTCTAGGGTGACCGCTAGGGCCAGAAATTCACCTAAAGAATCCCAACGCAGATGACCTTCAGAAACGAATTGTTGAACATGCTTGGGCGCAGACCCGCCAGCGCCTGTTTCAAACAAGCCGCCGCCAGCTAGCAGCGGGACAATAGAGAGCATTTTGGCGCTGGTGCCCAGCTCTAAAATTGGAAATAAATCGGTGAGATAGTCTCGTAAGACGTTGCCTGTTACAGAAATAACGTCTGTGCCTGCTTTGATGTGTTCGCAGGTAAAGGTCATCGCATCAACTGGCGATAAAATTTGAATATTGAGTCCTTCTGTGTCGTGAGTAGGTAGATATTCGTTGACTTTTTGAATCAAATTCGCATCGTGAGCGCGATTTTTATCTAACCAAAAAACAGTTGGTGAGCCTGTGACCTTGGCTCGGTTAACCGCGAGCTTTACCCAGTCTTGGATGGCAATATCTTTGGTTTGGCACATCCGCCAAATATCGCCTTTCTCTACTGAATGTTCCATCAGTGTTTGCCCCGCGTCATCAACGACGCGAACGGTGCCTGCTGCCGGTATTTCAAACGTTTTATCGTGGGAGCCGTATTCCTCGGCTTTTTTGGCCATGAGGCCCACGTTAGCCACGCTACCCATTGTGGTGACATCGAATGCGCCATTTTTTTGGCAAAATGCGATGCAGGCTTGATACATGGTGGCGTAGGAGCGATCTGGGATGAGGGCTTTTGTGTCGTGAAGGTCACCGTCTGCGCCCCACATTTTTCCGGAAGCGCGGATAGCGGCGGCCATGGACGCGTCGATGATGACATCGCTGGGGACGTGAAGATTCGTGATGCCTTTATCGGAGTTGACCATTGCTAGCGGCGGACGCTGCTGATAAGTGGCTTGCAGGTCAGCTTCGATGGCGCTGCGTTGCTCGTCTGAAAGGGATTGAATTTTGGCATACACATCGCCTAGGCCGTTGTTGGGATTAATGCCCAGGCTGTTGAATGTGTCAGCGTACTTTGCAAAAACGTCTTTGAAATAAACGGTGACGGCATGGCCAAACAAAATGGGGTCGGAGACCTTCATCATGGTGGCCTTTACATGCAGCGAAAGGAGAATATTGTCAGCTTTTGCGGCAGAAATTTCTCTCTCATAGAAATCGCGTAGTGCGCTGACGCTCATGAGTGCAGAATCAATAACTTCGCCTGCAAGCACAGGCGTTTTCTCTTTTAATACAGTTGTTGTTTGGGCGGTAACCAGCTCAATTTTGACATTGCCATCGGCAGCAATGACAACAGATTGTTCACTGCCGTAAAAGTCTTTTCCTTGCATGTGTGCAACGTGAGACTTGGAGTCGGCTGTCCATGCCCCGACGGAATGGGGATGTTTGCGGGCGTATTCTTTGACGGCAGCCGCAACTCGCCGGTCAGAATTCCCTTCTCTTAAAACGGGGTTGACGGCGCTGCCGAGACATTTGGCATAGCGCTTTTTAATGGCTTTCTCGTCTTCTGTTGTTGGTGTATCTGGATAGCTGGGGATATTGTAGCCTTTGGATTGAAGCTCAGCGATCGCTGCGGTTAGCTGCGGAATAGATGCACTAATATTCGGTAGCTTGATGATATTGGCCTCGGGCGTTTTGGCCAGTTCACCTAGCTGGGTGAGGGCATCAGGCTGTTGTTGATCGGGCGTTAGGTGCTCTGGAAAGTTCGCTAAAATACGCCCCGCTAGAGAAATATCAGCGGTGTCTACTTCAATGTCAGCGGCTTGCGCGAAGGTTTTGACAATAGGAAGGAAAGATTGGGTGGCGAGAGCCGGAGCCTCATCAGTGAATGTATAGGTGATTTTTGAGGGCTGGGCAGTCATTGTCACTTCCTATGGCTTTTTTACAGCATGTCCTGATGAAGTATATCAGTGCTTCTGGTGCTTTCATGCACGCTATATGCGCAACAAAATGGAAGGTGATGACACTATGTGCAATCACCGCTTTCTACGGGTTGGGATTTTACTGGTTGGGATTTTACTGGTTGGGACATTGCATGTATGGGATGCATTTAATGCACGCTTGCTACTTGGTCTGTTGCTAAATCAGAGTCGTAGCCTAAAAGCCGTCACAGCCATCTTTTATCCAAGTGACCTTGCCAGAGCACTCTTTGTGGTAAGCGCGCTCTGCCGGAACCTACCGAGTGAATTTCGTTAGGTTAGAGCGGCCTTGATTTGTGTTTTTGCGGTTTCTAATGCGCCAGGCAGTTTGCTGGCATCGCGGCCACCGGCTTGGGCAAAGTTGGGGCGACCACCGCCGCCGCCACCGCAGAGCTTAGCAATGCCGCCGATGAACTTACCTGCTTGGAGACCTTTCCCAATAACGGGTTTGCTGAAAGCGGCGACGAGGCTAACTTTGCCTTCGGCAGGGACAGACCCGAGAACGACTGCGCCATCGCCTAGTTTTTGGAGTAACCGTTCTGCAGCGGTTTTTAGCGCGTCGGGTTCTACTGCGTCTAGGTTGGCCACAATGACTGGAATATCACCGATGGTTTCGGCCTGGCCGAGTAGCTGCTCAGATTTGGCGAGGGCCAGTTCTGACTTAGCGGCGGTGAGTTCTTTTTGGGTGGCTTTTAGCTCGTTCTGGAGGTTGGCTACGCGCGTGGTGATTTCTTCTGGCTTTGTTTTGAACTGAGCGCTGAGGTCTCGCACGATTGTGTCCCGAACTTCTAAGTAGTCCAGCACCGCAGGGCCAGCGACTGCTTCAATCCGGCGAATGCCTGCCGCTACGCCTGTTTCAGAAATAATTTTGAACACGCCAATTTCAGCTGTGTTGGCGACGTGGGTGCCGCCGCATAGCTCCATCGACACGCCGGGATAGTCTACGACGCGCACTTCATTGCCGTATTTTTCTCCGAACATGGCCGTTGCGCCTTTGGCTTTGGCCTTCGCAATTGGCATGGTTTGAACCTCTGCGCCATGCGCTTCTGCAATCCAGGTGTTGACCTGCTTTTCGACTTGCTGAACTTGTTCTGGCGTCAGTGCTTTGGGGGCGTGGAAATCGAATCGCAGTCGATCAAAATCGACGAGTGAGCCTGCCTGGGAAATGGCGTCATCTATTAATGACTTGAGTGCGGCCTGCAACAGGTGAGTTGCGGTGTGATTGGCTTGTGCCCGGCGACGGCAGGCGCGATCTATTTTGGCGCTGAGGGCATCGCCTTTGCTAACGGTGCCGCGCTCTACGGTGCCAACGTGAACGAAGAAGGCACCTTCTTTTTGAACATCTTCGATGCGGATGACCAAGTTCTCTCCGGTGAGGTAGCCGCGATCGCCAATTTGGCCGCCAGATTCAGCGTAAAACGGGGTTTGATTCAGGACTACCTGCACTGCACTGCCTGTTTCCGCGAGTGCTACCGATTCACCCTCCACTAAAACCGCTTCTACAACGCTTTGACTATCGGCTTTTTCATAGCCGACAAAGTCAGTGGCTTCCACTTCATTGGCCAGGGCATCTAAGCTGCCTTGAACAGTAAGGTCGATGGTTTCATGTGCTTCTTTAGAGCGCTGTCGCTGCTGCTCCATTTCGGTATTAAAGCCGGCTTCATCTACGGTAATGCCGCTTTCTTCTGCAATTTCTTGGGTCAACTCCAGCGGAAAACCGTAGGTGTCGTAAAGCTCAAAGGCATCTTTGCCAGATACTTTTTTAGGCTTATCGGCCAAAATATCGGCCAAGCGCTTCTCCCCGCGCTCAAGGGTTTTAAGAAACTGGGTTTCTTCTCGTTCCAGCTCGTTTTTAATCGCGGTTTCTCGCTTGCGCACCGCTGGATAGGCCGCTTCAGAGAGGGCAATGGAGGCTTCTGCGACCTGGGTCGTAAAGGGTTGGCTAATGCCTAACAGCCGACCGTGACGTACAACCCTGCGGATTAGGCGGCGCAGCACATAGCCCCGGCCTACGTTAGAGGCCGTGATGCCATCGGTGACCATATGCATAACCGAGCGCACATGGTCGCCAATTACCTTGAGCGATACTTTTTGCGCGGCATCGACTTTGTGATAGTCCACGTTGGCAATATCTGCCGCTGTTTTGATGATCGGAAAAATCAGATCGGTTTCATAGTTATTGGGGACGCCTTGCAAAATTTGAGCCATGCGCTCTAGGCCCAGGCCGGTGTCAATATTTTGCGCTTGCAATGGCGTAAGCGCACCTTCCGCATCGCGGTTGTACTGCATGAAGACGAGATTGTAGTACTCAATAAAGCGATCGTCGTCTTCTAGGTCGATGTTGTCGTCGCCCTGCTCGGGGTGAAAGTCGTAATACAGCTCAGAGCAGGGGCCGCAAGGGCCAGTGGCTCCAGATTTCCAAAAATTGTCTGCTTCACCCATGCGAATGATGCGTTTGGGAGCGATGCCAATATCGTCGCGCCAGATGGCAAAGGCTTCGTCGTCATCTTTAAAAACGCTGGGGACGATGCGCTCAGGGGGCAGGCCAAACACTTCCGTGGAAATTTCCCAGGCCCAGGCGATCGCCTCTTTTTTGAAATAATTACCAAAGCTAAAATTGCCCAGCATTTCAAAAAACGTATGGTGCCGTGCGGTGCGCCCCACATTTTCAATGTCGTTGGTTCTGATGCACTTTTGCGCCGTGGTTGCTCGGTTAAACTCTGCTTTGCGCTGGCCTAAGAAAATAGGCTTAAACGGCAACATTCCTGCGATCGTCAGCAGTACCGTTGGATCTTCAGGAACCAGAGAGGCGCTGCTGAGAATCTGGTGGCCTCGCTTTTCGTAGAAGGTTAGAAACTTTTGACGAATATCAGCACCACTCAAAGCCGTTAGACCGGCGGGATGATCGTTTGAAGAACGCTTCGAAGAAGGCTGCGAGGAACTATTAGCAGGTAAAACAGACATAGACAATTAACGGCTTTTTAAAAACGGGAAGGCGCTCCAGATTTGACAATGGTGCCATACTCTTGAAGGTTTCGGTTTATTCATTCCAAAAACGAGGCGTTTTTGCTCTGTGTTTTTGCTCTGTGTAGAAAAGCACTCCGCAACCGTCTAGTTTTGATTTAATGTAACTTTGTAATTAGTCATGAAATTCGCTGTTAAAGCCTGTAGAAGATGAAAAGCATGGTTTCTTGCCTAGAATACTGCTTGAGTTTGTTTCCTTCTAAGGCTGATACCGGCATCTAAGCCCAATCATCTAAATTTCAGTGCTTATCCATAGCCTGCGAGTATTGCATTACCTCAATAGGGCTAATCCATTCAAAGCTCAGCCGTTAGCTGAGCTGCCTCTTTATGAATAGTGTGCTGCTAATCGGAGACCCTCGATTCACCACAGGCGTGGTGAATCAGGTGCGTGGTCTCGATTCACTAACTGTAACGGTTGTGGCAAGCGCCCAAGAGGCATTGCCCCTGATGGCCAAAACTGCCCCTGATGTTTTGATTATTCAAGCGTGTGATCTTAAGGACGGTTCGGTTGCCAAGACATTTTCTTTAGAGCGGCCTAATACGTACTTCGTTGTGATTGAAGATGCGTGGGCTGAAGGCAGTGACTTGGTGGCATCGACTGCGACACCGACTGCCTACATATCAGAACTACACCTAGAGAAAACGGCATTTGCGCTCGAAGCTGGGGCAGATGCGTACTTATGGCTGCCCCCTGTTCAGGCTTCAGGGCAGTCTCCCATTCAGTCTGCTGTCCAGGACGAAACAGCCTTTTCTGAGGAAAGCAACTTACCGAGCAGCTACACGCTGTCTCAAACGCTGCCCCAAACGCTGTCTCAAGAGCGAAGAGCCGCTGAGCCGCTGCCTAACCCACGCCAGCCCTTGCCCTCAGAGGCGTCTTCTAACCTGTCACAAAGCCAGCAACCGGATCTTGAAAAAGGCAATCTCAAAGTACGGACGCAGGCGACCCAACCGTCTAATTTATTACCTTTGGTGCTGCATCCCAGTCAGTGCCGCTTGATTCAAGCTCATATTCAAATCGGGTTAAACCGGGCACAGCGATACCGGGATCTTTCTCGCATTAATGATTGGTTGTCGGCAGTGGCTTTAGTCGATGCCTTGACCCAGCTCAATAATCGCCGTTCGTTTGATTTGGAGCTGCCGCGAAAAGTGAAGGTGGCGCGCGCAAAGGGGACACCGCTGTCGCTGATGGTGATAGATATTGACTGCTTTAAGGCGGTTAATGATCGCTATGGGCATTTAGTGGGTGACGATGTGCTCAAAATGCTGGCAAAGCGCTTGATGACGAATATGCGCTTTTATGACACACCGTTTCGCTATGGCGGTGAGGAATTTGTGGTGACGCTGAGCAATACTGATCTCGCAGAAGGGGTGGCGATCGCCCAACGCCTCCGGCAGTCCATTGCCCAGGCCCCGTTTGAAATTAGCCCTAACGTGAGCCATGTGGGGCAGCTCCCGTTAACGGTGAGCATTGGTATCACTGAACTGAGTATTGATGATGATGACCAGGGCCGTAGCTGCCTGCACCGGGCCGACCAATATTTACTGAAGGCCAAGGCAACTGGACGAAACCGGGTGGTGAGTGAGGCGTAAGCTATGCCGCCGTTGCGTCCGTTGCGTCTCCAGAAGCTGCCAGGTTGATATCAACTCGATTGTCGTCAATTAGCGTGCAGCAGTCTTCTACGGAGCGCTGTTCGTCCATGGCTGTGACTAGGGCCTGATATGCTTCGGCCTGAGTTTCTATTAGGGTATCTGCTTGAAGGAGCGCCCATCGCATTTGCGTCTCGGCGGCGGCGGCAGTTCGATTTTGTGGCGGCGTCAGTTCCCATAAGCGACGTAGCTGCGCTTTGTCATCTTCTCCCCCTTGGGCCGCGCCAAATTTCTGACGTTCGGCGGCAACTCCTGCCATCCATACCATTGAATAGTGGTTTACCGTTTTGGTTGTTAGCTGCTCAATCCCTGCGGTTGGGGAGGCGATCGCAGAGGTATCTACAACGACGCCACCGAGTCCTGGTAAGCCTGCTTTAATGCCCTGCCATGCGCTGAGTGTGTAGCTTTGTACGGGGATGCCGAGCAGGTGCGCAACCAGAAAATGACCAGCCTCGTGGTGGAGAATGCGCTGCCGGTATTCTGAAGATTGGCTAGAGACCAGATCGATCAGCAGATTGCCGCCTTTGCCTTGCCAGCCGTAACGATCTAGGGCAAGGAGGCCAGCGCAGGCCGCCAGAACGATGGCAACAGCATTGGGGGAGATGTGGAGCAGTGGCCCTACCAAGCTGAGGAGGGTGAAGGCGAAAACAGAGACGGCGAGCAGATTGAGGGTGGTGGGGTTCATGAAGAGATTAGACTTTTGCTGAGGCAAACGCTTTGGATTAGGGTGGCCTATGTCCGTAGGGCTGTAATAAGCACTGCAGCTACTACACCACTAAGCTCTAAGCGTTTGAGCAACTAAGGGGTGAGCAACCGGCACTACGGACGCAATTACTCTTTATGGAGACTTAATTACTCTTTATAGAATAGTTCTAAACTCTTTTGGTTGCCGACGAAGCGCCAATGCCACGGTTCGTAGCTAACGCCGGAGCTGGCCTCTTTGGGGAAAGACAGCTCAAAGTTAAAGAAAGCGGCGTTTTTATCGAGCCACTGGTAGGCCAGCGTTTCTTCAAAGGTTTGGCTGAGCTGGGTGTCGGGTCTGCCTTCGTCAATAAAATCGACGGCGTAGCCTGTGTGGTGCTCGCTGTATCCAGGTGGGGCGCTGACTTCGGCGCGGGTTTTGGCGCTTTGGCCGCGCTCGGCTTTGATATCGAAATAGAGATGGTTTTGATCGGCAACGGTTCGGAAGGCGGAGATGACGCCTAGCTGGACGCCTTCGGCTTTGGCTTTGGCCAGCATGGCATTAACGGCCTGCTGAGCCTCGGGCTGAAGCTTGAGGAGACTATTGGCATTGAGGGCGACTAGCTCTTCTGGAGGGGCTTCGTCGTAGCGGCGATGGTTGAGGAGCGTGTCTTCTTTAAGGGATGGCTCGCCTGGGTTGGATGAGGGCGTTGTGGATAGGGGCGCGGGTGCGGCGGTTGGATCCGCTGTCGTTGGCGCGGTTGTGGCTAGTGCAGAGGATGGACTCTCTGATGGCTGGGTTTCGTCAGGGAGAGAACTGGCCTCAGAGGTAGAAGCCGGGTCTAATCCGGCTGCGCTCACTGCTTTTGTCCAGGTTTGTTTTAGCCCAACTAGCGCGGGGGCGTTGGGGCTGATTCGATTCCATTGCCACAGGCCAATTCCGGTTGCGCCTGTGAGCAGCAGCAACAAAAGGAAAACCCGACCGCGCGATCGCTGTTTGGGGACGGGGCGCGCCGATGCTTTTTCGATTTCGTGTAAGGGAATTTCGGTGGGTTGACGGCGCGCCGGGGGAATATCGCCCGACGATGAATCGTCTGAAAAACGATTCGAAGGAGACATGGGTTTGTGGGGAGGATTACTCACAGAGACGAGGGTTAGACGAATGAGCGCGAGATAAGGCGTCAACTATACCAAACGAGATTCGAGAATCAAGGGTTGGGTATGCCAAACAAGAGATGGACTTTGTTTTTTCAATGCCCATTTCTGGATACAGACGCTTTTGAACAGACCTTATAAGATTCAAGGTCGTATCTTACAAGACCGTAGAGACGGTGGCTGAGTTCTTAGGGGTCTGTTCAGATTCATGACCATTGGCGGGCTTATTGTCTGCCAGATGGCTATTACTCAAGTCTTCCCAGCTCATCTCTTCGTAGTTTTCAAAGGGCTGATGAATCCAGGGATCGTCTTTTAAGTAGTGCACAGCGTAGTCGGGTTTGATGACGGAGCAGGCTTTTTCCCAGAGCACGGCGGTGCGAATTTCATCGATGTAAAAGCCGTAACGATGCTCTAGCCAGGAAATGCTGCGCTTGAGGCTTTGGCCAGAATCGACGAGATCATCCACCAGCAAAACCCGTGAGCCAAGGTTGGCGGTGGTCATGCTGAGATCTTTTGAAAAGGTGATGGAGCCTCGGGTACGATTTCCTTCTCCGCCATAGGACGCGGTGGAGAGAATGGCGAGCGGTTGCCCGGAAATGCGGCAGATGATGTCACCGATGCGCAAGCCGCCTTTGGCTAAACAGACAATTTGGTTAAATTGCCAGTCGGAGCGGTGTACCATCAGGGCCAGTTGTTCGATGGTGCGGTGATAGTCTGTCCAAGAAACGTAGAAATCTGACATTTGGGTAGGGCCGACAAAAGACCAGATGAAGTGGGCAGCATACAGTTATTTATACAGGGTTTCTCTCTAAGGTTTTTGCTATGACCGAATTAAGTTCTGATGGATCTGGGCTAAATTCTGGGCCGGATTTTGGCGGAGAATCGCGCCCTAAAGGCCCTGCGCCTAAGCTGACGTTGCCGGTAAAGCTTGCCTACGGTGCGGGTGATTTAGGCTCTGGGCTGACCTCGCAGTTTTTAGCGTTTTTTCTGCTGAGCTTTTTAATTTATGTGGCGGGGATGGATCCGCTGGTGGCGGGGTCGGTGTTGGCCTTTGGCAAAGTGTGGGATGCGGTGAACGATCCTTTGGTGGGGATGTTGAGCGATCGCACTAAAACCCGCTGGGGTCGTCGCTACCCTTGGATGTTTCTGACGGCGATTCCGTTTGGTCTTTCTTATTTCTTAATTTGGATTACGCCGTTTGCGGATGGGGCCAGCGATGGCACTAAGTTTTGGTATTACGTTGTTATTACCACCATTTTTCAAATATTTTTTACAACGACGAATTTGCCGTACACCTCGCTCACGGCGGAGATGAGCCGAAATTATGACGAGAGTACGGAACTTACCTCCTTTCGTTTGGCTTTTTCTGTGCTGGGCGGCGTGGCGATTTTGATTGCCGCAGGGATCGTGGCGGCGATGATGCCGGGGGAAGACATGGCTGCGAGATCGGCTCGCTACGTCACGCTAGGGCTGCTGGGCGGGGGCGTTTCTATTTTGTCAATTTATTGGTGTGTGTTTGGTACGTATGGCTACATGGTGAAGAAGGTGGCTGCGGAAGGGCGATCGCTGAATGACACGACAGATGAAAACCCGGAGCCATTTTTCCAGCAGCTAAAGGCAGTTTTTAGCAATCGTCCGTTTTTGTTTGTGGTGTGCATTTATCTGTGTTCTTGGATGGCGCTGCAAATTACGGCGGCGGTGCTTCCGTTTTATGCGGTGTCTTGGATGGGGGTGAGTGAGAGTTTGCCTGCCTTGTTGGTGCAGGGGCCTGCGATCGCGCTGATGTTTGTGTGTGCGGCGCTGAGTAAAAAGCTGGGTAAAAAGAGACTTTACTACCTTGGCTCTGCGATTTGGATTCCGATTCAGGCGGCGCTTTATTTTCTTCAGCCTGGACAGTCTGGTTTATTGTTTGGCCTTTGCTTTTTGGCGAGCTTTGGCGTGGCGGTGGCCTATGTTGTTCCCTGGTCTATTTTGCCGGATGTGATTGATTTGGATGAGTGGAAGACGGGGCATCGCCGTGAGGGTACGTTTTATTCTTTTATGACGTTGTTGCAAAAGCTGGGGCTGGCTTTGGGTTTGTTTTTGGTGGGTGCGGCGCTCAAGGCTTCTGGCTTTATTAAAGTGTTGCCGGAGCAGCCTTTACCGCAGCAGCCGGAATCTGCGCTGCATACGATTCGGCTGTTTATGGGGCCGGTGCCGTTGTTGTTTGTTGTTTGTGGTTTGGTGTTGGTGTACTTTTATCCGCTTACGCGTGAAGTTCATTCGGATATTATGCTTAAGCTAGCTGAGCGGAAAAAGCTGAATTCTGATAACGCCTAAAATAACTTCCCTTTAAAGGGCATGTCTCCTAAAGCTTATGTCTAAATGGTTTAACATTGCTGGCCCTTGCAAGGCAGACATTCATTACATGCTGCCGCCGCTTGACCGGTTGCCTAAGCTTGAGCGGTTAATTGAACAGCAGGGCTACTTTGTTTTTCATGCGCCTCGACAGACGGGCAAGACAACAGCCATGATAGCGCTGGCAAAGCAACTGACTGACAGTGGAAATTACGCTGCTGTGATGCTCTCAGTAGAAGTTGGGGCTGCTTTTCCCAATGACATTGGCATGGCAGAAAGGGCAATTTTAGGAAGCTGGCGGTTTGCGACAGAGTATCGTTTGCCTGATGAGCTGCAGCCACCTGCATGGCCAGATGCTGAAGATGGGCAGCAAATTCAGGCGGCGCTGAGGCATTGGTCGAAAACTGCCTCTCGTCCGTTGGCACTTTTTATAGACGAAATTGATTCGTTAAGGGATAGCACTTTGATTTCAGTGCTGCGACAGCTTCGCTCGGGCTATCCTAATCGTCCGGATGGATTTCCCCATTCCCTTGCCCTAATTGGTGTGAGAGATGTGCGAGATTACAAGCTAGCTGCGGGCGGCAGCGAAAGACTCAATACGTCTAGTCCATTCAACATTAAGCTGGCCTCTATTACGATGCGCAACTTCACATCAGCAGAAGTTGCGCAGCTATACGATCGGCATACAGCCGAGACGGAACAAATTTTTGATGTGAGCGCAATTAATAAGGCATTTGCGCTCACACAAGGACAACCTTGGCTGGTGAATGCACTTGCTAAAGAAGTTGTTGAAGAGGTTGTGTCTGATCGGACACAAACGATTACATCTGAACATATTGAGATAGCCAAGGAGATTTTGATAAAGCGGCAGGATACTCATCTTGATAGCTTGGTGAGTTTGTTGCGAGAGGATAGGGTGCGCAGTGTGATTGAGCCTATTTTGGCGGGGCAGGGGCTGGATAATATTGCGATTGATGATATTCAGTTTTTGATTGATTTGGGGTTGTGTCGTAGCAGTGAGGCGGGCGGCGTTGTGATTGCGAATCCCATTTATAGAGAAGTGATTCCTCGGGTGTTGGCTCAGGTGCCGCAGGCTTCGCTGCCTCAAATTTCGCCTACTTGGCTCACGGCTGAGGGGGCGCTGGATTCGCAGCGGCTGTTGGAGGCGTTTTTGGCTTTTTGGCAGCAGCATGGGGAGCTGCTATTGAAGAGTGCGCCGTATCATGAGATTGCGCCGCATTTGGTGATGATGGCGTTTTTGCATCGGGTGGCCAATGGGGGCGGCACCCTTGAGAGAGCGTATGCGATTGGCAGTGGGCGGATGGATTTGTGCTTGCGCTATGGCGAGGTGGTGCTGGGGATGGAGCTGAAGGTGTGGCGTGAGGGTAAGGCGGATCCGCTGGAGGCGGGGTTGGTGCAGCTTGATCGGTATTTGGCTGGGTTGGGGTTGGAGAGTGGTTGGCTGGTGATTTTTGATCGGCGTGGAGGGTTGGTGCCTATTGCTGAGCGGACGAGGATTGAGGTGGCACAGACGGCCTCGGGACGGGAAGTGCAGGTGATTCGAGGGTAGGTCGTTGATGTTTACGCGTCGATGTAGCCTTTGATGGCGGCGACGACGGGTTTGATGGCGGGGTGGTCGATGGCTTCTTCGAGGGCGGTGGCGCTGCCTTCTTTGAGAGCGTTGATGAGGCGTTTTTTGACGGTGGGGTTACCTTCGATAGCTTCGACGGTTTTGGCTGCGATCATCATTTGGCCGCTGGGGGTGGTTTTGTCGTGGGTTTGGTCGAGTTCGGCGAAGAGGGCTTTGATGTCGCGTGTGGCTTGGGCGAGGTTTTGGCTGTTGTTGATTTGAGTGCCGATTTTGTCGCCGTGGACGTTGTCGCCTGCGTAGTTGTTGCCTTGGCCGTATTGGTTGATAGTGTTGCTCATAGGTTGGTTGGTTATACGATTGCCTGCATTGATAATGAATGTTTGATTACGGGGTAATTCTTCAGAAACGCGGATGGTTGTAGGTTGTTGTTCAATGTTTCTGTGCCCGATAGCATCATCAATGAGATTGCGTACGCTAACCTTTTCATAACTAATATCGCATTCGATTTCTTTCCTATTGTTTCTAAAACGATCTTCTAAACGTTTTAAAGCATATGAGTAGGGCATTTGAGAACCTTTGCACTGTGAACAGTTACAAGGAATGTATTCTTGATAACTAAGATAATGACTTTCGAGGGGACTGTCATTTTTTTTATATGAGGTATGAATTTTGTCGAACTCGTGGCGGATTTTTTCGCGTAAGGGTTTTTTGAGCTTTCCAGAGATGCGGATGGAAATTTCTTTTTCATAGTAGTTTTCAATAATCTCAGCACGGGCATTAACCTCTTCTTCATTTTTATCAATGAGAATGACACCATCCTGCCAAATTAGATTGCTGTCGATGTACTTGTTCATTTCAATAGAAAAGCGGGTGAGTATTCCTTTCGGCATGAACTCATAGTCGTAGCGGAGAATGAGGTTATCGACGTCATCCCAAGCATAGTCAGGTTGATGTGGGGAAAGGAGTTGAGGCACAATATAGGTTCGAGGACGATGAGGGATTTCGTAGCAGAGTTTGAAACACATCATGAGTTGGAGTAATTCATCGTACATGTCGATGTATTGTTCATCTGCCCAAATTTTGGCGAGGTCATCGTGAGTAAAATAGCCAAGGGACTGTTGTACGAATGGAGTGTCGAGAACAGTGTAAACAGCGGTTGTGCCCCATTCAGGCTTAAGGATAACCCAGTTTTTTAGAACAGGGTCATTTTGGAAGTGGAGGCAAACGCCAAGGTCGTGTAAATAGCCACTGAGTTGAAGCTTATCTTTACGACGTTTGAATCCACAATCATCACACAGGTCGAGGAATTTAGTTTGGGTAATATAGTTATGTTGGTCTGCTTCAAGGGCTTCGCGAATGCGCACCCAAGTTTTAGGTAAGGGGGTTCCTACATGAGGAAGCTGACTGATGTGATACTGGATAGCTGTGAGAATCTCAGGTAGTCCTCGATTGGTTGCGAGGTTAGTCCGCAGAATTCCTTTAAGTTGACTGGAGAATCGTTTATACAATTGATGGTTTTTAATTTGACAGGGACGTTCTTGTTTTTCATTTTTAATGATTAGAGTAGGGCTAGCGTCGCTCAGTATTTTGACTACTTCTAACCAGTAGTTAAAGTCAGTGTTATTTTGACGGGTATCAGCAACAAGGAGATAGAGAGAGCGTTTAGTTAGGAAAAACTGGTGGGTGGCATGGTAGATTTCTTGTCCGCCAAAATCCCAGAGATTAATGCGGAAAGAATTACCGCTAGCATGAGGAAAATCAAGATGTAGGACATCAATGCCTTCAGTAGATTTCTCTGGGTTTTCACTACTTTCTAAATTGAGCTTATATTCAGGATTAATCAGTTTGTTTGCTAGACTAGTTTTCCCTGCACCTCCATCTCCTAATATCAAGAGCTTTGCTTCGTAAATATAGTCAGTATTTTCTTCTGCTCGCTGACGGTAGTAGTCACGAACAGCAAAGCCACCTTTACTCACAACCTCCGGGATAACATCGACGAAAGAGTTGTCATTAAGCTCGAAGTAGGTGAGATTGACTAAGTTGCCAATTGACTCTGGCAACGTTGTTAGGTCATTAACACTAAGGTCAAATTTAGAGAGGTTTATTAAGTTTCCTATCGAATCTGGCAATGTTGTCAGGTTGTTGCCGTACAGGTTGAGATCAGTCAGATGAATTAAATTACTCATTGACTCTGGCAATGTTGTCAGTTGGTTAGAGCTGAGTTCGAGGTTGATAAGGTTGATTAAGTTGCCAATTGACTCTGGTAACGTTACTAGATCGTTTTTGTAGAGATCGAGATCGGTGAGGTTGATTAAGTTGCCAATTGACTCTGGTAACGTTACTAGATTGTTTTTGTAGAGATCGAGATTAGTTAGATTGGTGAGATTGCCAATTGACTCTGGTAGCGTTACTAGATTGTTTTTGTAGAGATCGAGATTAGTTAGATTGGTGAGATTGCCAATTGACTCTGGCAATTTTGTTAAGTCATTACAGGAGAGGTAGAGGTCAGTGAGATGGGTTAAATTACAAATTTCTGATGGTAATGACGTGATACCAGACTCTGAGAGATCAAGCGTTTTCCACTGTCCCTCGGCTGCTTGAGCGATAATGTTTTGTATTGATGGGCCTGCCATTCGGCGATTCCAAAAGCATTGCGCTTATTTTGACATATTCAATCGATAATTACTGAAATCATCTTTTACATTCAAGCTTTGATTCTGTAAGAAGATTACGTTCTGTCACCTATCTGGCGAGGCATTCTTTCTACCCCCTTTACTCCCTCAATTCCAGCTCCACTTCCAGCCCCTAACCCCTGCAACTTCCGCGCACTCACCAACACCCGTCCTTCCAGCGATCCCACCGCCTTATTAAAGCTATCCACCGTCCCATCTAGCCCTTTGCGCATCTTCTGCATATGCTCCACAAACGTGCGAATCCGCTCATGTAGCTCCTTCCCTAACGCGCTAATCTCCTGGGCATTTTCAGTTACCTTCTCCTGCTGCCACCCATATGCAACTGCCTTCAATAGTGCAATCAACGTCGTCGGCGTCGCCAAAATCACCCGCTGCTCAATCCCCGCCTCAATCAAGCTCGGATCTTGCTCCAACGCCGCACTAAAAAAGATTTCACCCGGCAAAAAAAGAACAACAAACTCAGGCGTAGGCTGAAACTGATCCCAATACGCTTTTTGGCTTAGCTGGCCCAGGTGCCGCTTCACCTGCCGCGCATGGTCTCGTAGCTTACTCAGCCTATTCGCCTCATCACTCGCCTCTAGCGAAGCCAAATATCCCGTCAGCGGCGCTTTCGCATCTACAATAATTTGCCTCGCGCCCGGCAACTGCACCACCATATCCGGACGCAGCCCCTCCACCTTCGTTACTTGCTGCGTAAAATCGCAATGCTCACTCATCCCCGCGATTTCTACCACGCGCTTGAGCTGAATCTCACCCCACCGGCCCCTAACTGTGGGTGACCTCAACGCCTTCGCCAAATTCGCCGTCTCCGCCTGTAACTGCCCCTGACTCGTCGCCAATGCCGAAATCTGTTCTGTTAGTTTGGAATAGGCTGATACCCGCTGCCCTTCAATGGTTTGTAAAAACGACTCTACCTTGGTGAGTGATGTTTGTAGCGGCTTTACCACTTCTTCTACGGCCTGTTGCTTTAGGGCTAAATCTCCCTTCGCAGCGGTTTGTAATTCACCCATGCGAGCATTCGCCAGCTCTAAAAAAGATTGATTGTTTGCCTGTAAGGCTTCTGAGGAAAGGGCTTTGAACGTATCTGAAAACTGTTGTTGTACGGTATCGAGGAGCGACTGTTTTTCTTGCGATCGCTGTTGTAGTTCAACCAAGCGAGCTTCGGCAGTGGCGCGTTGGGTGGCTTCTGTGGTGATGCGGTTTTGATGGGTAGCAATGAGGCGATCGCGCTTTTCAAGCTCTTGTTTTAATTCCTCAATTCGCGCATCTTTTCCGCGTAGCTGCTCCACCATGCCTGCCCGCTCAGCCACCAGCTCATTTTTGGTTTTTTCTCGGATGGTTTGTAGCTTGGCGCTCATGCTGAGCCATAGGGCGATCGCGCCTAAGGCCACACCACCCAGAAAAACCATGAAAAGCTGCATACTGTGAAAGTATAAAAATACTATCGAACAAATTTACTATCAGAGGCTATCATTGCCATACAATCAATGCAAACGATTGATGCAAAGTCACGATTGATGCAAAGTTAGGAACGCAACGTAGAATTAGCTCATGTTTACGCTTCCTCACTACAAAGCCAAGCAAGTTTCGGTTAATCGTAAGCGCCATTACGAGATAGAAGGGCACTGCTACCCTGGCATTACCACTATTCTTTCGGCGACGAAGCCTTATGAGGAGAAAAAGAGACTGTGGGAGTGGCAGGATCGCATTGGTAAGGATGAGGCCCGGAAAATTACGACCACATCGGCTCGCTCCGGTACGCGCATTCATAAAGTGATTAAGGCGCACCTGAAGCAGGAAGACTACGAGCTACCGGAAGGGTTGGATGGCTTTTGGCAGTCTATTGAGCCGGTGCTGGCTGAGGTTGATGAGGTGCTGCTGGTGGAAGGGGCGGTGTGGCATCCGCTGAAGTTTGGCGGCTATCCGGATGCGGTGATGCGCTTTGAGGGTGAGCTGTGCGTGTGTGATTGGAAAACGGCGCGCAGGCCGAAAAAGATTGAGTGGATTGAAGATTATTGTATGCAGGTGGCGGCGTATTGCTACGCGGTGAATTGGGTGTATCGAGATACGGGGATACAAATTGAAAAAGGGGTGATTGCGATCGCCCTAGAAGATCATCCGGCTCAAGTGTTCAATCTTAATGCTGATGACTTATTTTTCTATTGGCGGAATTTTCAGGTCAGGCTGAAGCAATACTACCGGCAGTTAGAACGTCAGCAAACTTCACTTTACACATAGTATTGAGATAGACGTATTAGATTAGACAGGTTGGATTAGACAGGTTGGATTAGAAAAGTTTGTCCATTTAAAGGCATTGGGCGGTTTGCTATACTCCCACCATGCCTTTTGTATAAGATGCTTTGCCCCGCAAGGAGAGAAAGATTAGTGCCTGGATTTATTATTGCTTGGGTCGTAATGACCATCACGTTTATTATTCTTACCCAGCTGCCAACGGGCATTGAGGCGGACGATTTTGGTAAGGCAGGGATTGCAGCACTGGTCTTTGGTTTTTTAAATGGCCTGACGGGCTGGTTTATTAATAATGCGATTGTGAATGTGTTGAGTTTGGGGCTTGCCTTCTTAATCGGCAATACGATTTTGTTTGCGTTAACGGCGCTGTTGGTGAAGGGGTTCCGGTTGCGCTGGGGAATCGTCAGCGCGATTATTGGCGGCCTCGGGACAGCGGTTATTTATAGTGTGCTTTCTAAGATTTTAGAAGTTGTTGGAATTGTGCCTGCATAGGGCATCCGTTATTTGACTTTGCTGGTATTTGACTTTGTTGGTATTTGACTTTGCTAGTTTGCTTGCATTTTTGGTGTGAGCATTGCGTAGGTGAGATAGAACGTTAGCAACATTAGCTGTGAACGTTAACGTTTAACCCTCTTTGTGTCAGCGTTTCTTCAAAGAGTGGGGTGGATAGTGCTTGTTCTACGGCCCACACGCCTGGTTTGTGGAGCCGCTCAGACAGCATTAGCTGTGCCAGTGAGCCGGTGCCACATCCAGCGCAAAAGGCTGTATCTTCGTGGTCGAAGGTGGAGAGGTAAGTGGTTGGCTGACCCGCTTTTTGGCCTGTTACACAAATGCGCATTGCAATGCCGATACCGGTGCTGGGATCGGTGACTTTGGTCATGCGGTAGCTGATTTTGGAGAGGGCTTCAATGACGGCGTTACTTTTTAGCAGGGCGCGGGGGGCACGGGCCGTGAGCCAGGTGAGCCGGTTGTAATAGTCAGGTACGGATCCGAATTTGGTGACGATGGTTTGAAGCTCTGGAAAGGTGTCTGCGACGGTGAGGGCTTCGACGGTGTTGAACCAGTAAACGCCGCCTTTGCCGTAGCGCGGAAAGTCAATGACTTCTCTTTGGCTGTAAGGGGCGATCGCTCGCCATTTGCCTTTTATTTTTGACATAAACGGCGTTTGCAGCTCAATGAAAGTAGTGCGCATTACCGTCACGCCTGCGCCCCCTGAGCCTGCCACCAGATAGCTTAGGTGTACATTTTCAGCGTTGCCTTCGGCTGATTTAAACCATTCAATGCCTTGGCGCACCATGCTTCCTGAAATGCCTGGAAAAATGCCGGTGCTAATCACGGCTGTAACGCCAGCCTCTTGTGCAGCTTGACGGTATTTGAGGGCTTTGTTTACGTAGTCTGGGCTATCTGCAACATCTAAGTAGGGCTTGCCTTGGGCAATGCAGCTTTCTAGTACGTGATGGTTGCGGCTGCGAAAAGGGCCAGCGCAGTGAATGATGAGGTCATGCTGGGCGATCGCCTTTTCGACTGCTGCTTTATCTGCCAAATCCAAAGGCAAATAATGTTGTTGTTCAGATAGCTCAAATGCAGACGTTGCTTGTCTGCCTGTAACCGTTACTTCGGCATCGGTGTAGGTGACAATATCCGTTGCTGCGCTGCGTCCAATCCGACCATTGCCCCCTATTACCAATACCGTTTTTGTCATCTCAAGTCATTAATTGCGAGAAAATAAGGCGCTGAAATTTCAGGTTCTATAAACAGGTTCTATAAACAGGTTTTATAAATTAGAGACCCCAGTTAGACCAAGGATCTTATCTAGAGACTCTAGGCTTAGGCGCGAGGATTTAATAATACGGTTATTTCACGCTACTCCGTCACCCTCTTCTTAACCCTTCCCCCAACCCTCTCTCACTGAGAGAGGGTTGGGGGAAGGGCAACGAGCAGTCAAGCAATGGTCAATCAATGGTCAAGCAATGGAACTCTTGCTATGGAACTCTTGCTTTTTAGAGACCCAGATCAGCCAAGATATCTGTTGCATGCGTTTCGGTATTGATAGTCTCGTATACCTTTTGAATCACGCCTTTTCCATCAATGACAAAGGTTACGCGCTTGGAGTAGCCGCCACCTTCAACTTCGTAGGCTTGGGAAATGGTGGCATCGGTATCTACGATGAGTGGGAAGGGCAAGCTAAACTTCTCTTTAAAAGCTTGGTGAGAGCCTTCGTCGTCGTGGCTAACGCCTAAAACAACAAGGTCTTTGCCTTCATAGTCAGCGTAGGAATCGCGGAAGCTGCAAGCTTGCTTGGTGCAGCCGGGCGTATCATCTTTGGGGTAAAAATAGAGAACAACTGTTTTGCCTTCAAAATCAGATAGCGTAACGCTATTGCCCGAATCATCTGTAGCGGTGAAATTAGGGGCAGTAATGCCTGCAGAAAGAGCCATAGGTAATCTCCTGTAGAGGGTCGGTGGTTATGCCGTAAAGTTCATGGGCCTCAGTGATTCTATCAAGTCCGAGTACAGAAGTGGCATATTCCGCGCGGTGAGTCAGATGAACACTTCCTAAAACAGGGGTAAGCTAGAGGGTAGCTTTGCTGTGCCTCTATGATGACTATTCTGATCTGATATTGCTTGCCTGATTTTTTACGTTACCCATGCAGTTTGAAACCCAGCGGTTGCTCATACGCCCCTGGAAGCCAGCTTTAGATGCTCGCCACGCCTTGGATATCTATGGCGATAGGCAGGTAATGGCGTGGATAGATGGTGGCAGTCGAGATTTGTCTATTCGCCAGGTTCAGGGGCGTCTGCAACGCTATGCAGATCCTCGGACAGATAACATTGTGGGGAGCTGGGCAGTAGAGCAAAAAGATATTGGTCGCGTGATTGGGAGTGTGATGCTGGTTAAGCTCCCTGATTTGCAGAATACAAAGCCAACGATGGATTCTTGGGCGGCGCTACGTCAAGAGCCGAGTGACGAAGACGTTGAGATTGAATATTTAGATGGGATGGCGACTAACTATATTGAAATTGGCTGGCACTTTCGCCCTGCAAGCTGGGGGTTTGGCTATGCTACGGAAGCGGCTCGCCGGGTTTGTCAGCATGCTTTTGAAGATTTGAAGTTGCCAACGCTGCTGGCGGTGAGTGCGCCAGAAAATACGCGTTCGGTTGCGGTGATGGAGCGCTTGGGAATGCGGAATGAGGGGCTGACGACTCGCTACTACGGTGGGATGCCTTTGGCACTGTACCAACTTGATGCGGCGGGCTGTGATGCTTCTGAGGGGACGCCTTCTGGTCAGTCTGCTGACCATTCCTCGGGTCATCCTGCTGGCGATTCTGCTAACGATCGCACCACTAAGAGCCATTCGGCCACCGTTTATGCGGCTACTGACCATTCCCCATCAAAATGAACGCGGCCCAATCGTAAGGATTGTTGAATAGCTGTGATTTAATCAGATCGGTTTGGGCGGCGTGCAGGGCGGCGGCTTTGGTTTTGCCGGTGCTGAGGTGCTTGTAAAACTGGCTCATTAGGGCGGCGGTGGCGGTGTCATCGACGGACCAAAGGGAAGCGATCGCGGCTTTTGCACCGGTGGCTTGAATTTGGTAGCCCAAGCCCAAAATTTCTTTGCCATCGCCATCTGTGCTGCTCGCGGTTTGGCAAGCGCTGAGCACCACCAAATCCACATTGGGCAATTGCCACTGCTGGAGCCCACGCAGCGTGACTGTACGGCCATCACCAAACAAAATGAAGGAGTCTTCCGGTTCGCCAGGGAGAAACTGGGCATGGGTGGCAAGGTGAAGAATGGGGCGATCGCCTACTCCTTTTAGCAAGCTATCTGGGTTGAAGTCCTGATTTAGCAGCACGTCTGAATTGGGTAGTGCCTGTAGCAAATTATCGACTTCTTGTTGTGCCGCACTGAGGCCCGTGTAAGCAAAAGATCGTGTGCCAACGTCTACGCGGTGCACAACCGTGCTGTCTGTGAAAGCGCCTGCCATCACACCCGGCGGCATTTTATGATCAGCGGTGAGATCGTCAATGGTGGCCGCAGTAATGGTGTGAGACTGATAATTTTCGACCAGCCAGTGACGACCATCATGAAAGGCTGCTAGGGGCACGTAGCGTAAAACGCCATCGGGCAAGTAGATGATATTGTCGATTTGCTGGGTGGTTAATACTTCACTGAGTGGTTGAATTAGCCACCGGTGGAGCTGTTGCGCCGCTGGTTTGGCATCAATGGCTTTGTTTTGCAAGGCGCGTTGCAGTTCGTTAATGGTGGTTTGAAGCTGGGTTTGAGAGACTTGGGTTGTGAACTGTTCTACCGTGCCAGTAGGGGTGAGCAAAAGAATTTCAAGGTGATCTTCTAGGATCAAAGGATAGAGGGCGACGGTGTTGGTAGGCTGTTGGGAGATTGCTTTTTTCAAAGCCTCAACGGCCTGTAGGCTAAAGGTTTCTTGCTGGGTTTGATTGGTTCCAGCAGGGTGCTTGAGGAGAATTACAGCCGGATGTGCAATAAACTCTGCTAGCGATGTCTCAACTGGTAGCGTGGTAAAAACCTGAAGTAGGTCGGCTTCAGCGGGCGTGTTGAACTGCTGTGCGCCAGCGGTGCGGCCTTCTCTTTCATTATGTAAGTAGGCTTTTATTTCCTGTAGCTTTAGTAGCTCTAATACCTGTAGCGCTTCTGCTTCACGGCCCTGTTGGATGAGCAAATCAGCGAGGGTTCGGTAGGCGCTTTCTACGCTGTCGGTATAGCGCTGCTGAACGGCTTGGGAAAGCTTGCGTAAATCGGTGCGGGTGCGCTCTATTTGGGCGATCGCCTGCTTATAGAAAAAGATTGCAAGTTCTGGTTCTTGCTGAGTCTCCATCAAGCCGCCCAAGTTCAACCATAGGGCAATTTCTCCTGTGTTATCGCTGTTGCGATGACTCAGTTGCCACGCCTGTAAATAATGTGACCAGGCTTGTTCTATTTCACCTTCTGCTTTAAGCAAAGACCCCATACTATCTAGGAGCAAAGCCCGTTCTACCAGGCTATCCTGCTGGCTCAGCAGTTTAATACCTTGATCTAAAGACTGCCGTGAAGCTACCGTGTTTCCTTGCTTTAATCTCACGATGCCCAAGTTATTATGCGTGCGAATTTCTCGGCTAACAATATTGTTGAGCTGCGCTTCAGATTGTTGTTCTGAGATGCCTTGATGGCGAAGATCTGAAAAAAGAGCGATCGCCCTTTGATAGTAGATAGCGGCTGTTTCAAGATTCTCCTGCTGCTCCTGCATCCAGCCCATAATTGCTGCTGCACTGCCTTCTAAACCCTGTATTCCAAATTGGCTGCTAAGTGCGATCGCTTCTTTTAAACTCGTTTGCGCGTTTTCGTATCGGCCTATGTCAGCTTCAAGCACACCAATATCATGATGAAACCCCGCCGCCGCTTCCGGGCGATTATTCGCTTGGGCAAGCGATAGCGCTGACTGCGTATAGGCCAAGGCCGTTGCATAACCGCCTGTGCTTTTAGCGATCGCACTTAGCATGTAGTTCACATGCATCCTGATGTCTGCATAGGCCCGCTCATCTTCTACAGAAATTGTCTCGTAGAGTGCGAGCACTGCTTCTAATAAAGGGTGCGCAGCTTCGTAATCTTGATCATAAAAATGAACAACACTCAACCAATAAAGAGCTTCTCCTTTCTGATTGAGATCGACCGTTTGCTCAGCCGCTTCTTGTTTTTCTATCAGTGCTATTACACGCTGATAGTACCTTGCCGCTGCGACAGTGTCGCCCTCTTCGTAAGCCTGATTTCCTGCTTCTAATAGCAAAGGAATTTCTGATGAAACAGACCCTTGATTATTGTCTTGAGTAAGACTCTCTTGAACATTGTTTTGGGCTAATCTCGCCTGAATAGCGGCATTTAACGGCTGAACCGTCGCAGACTGCAGTGGTGCCGATAGGGCAAGTCCTAAAAGAGAAAATGGCATCCATGCGACCATGCTCATTGTGCTTAGCATCCTTTACATAGCGTTTTTAAGCGCTGATTGTTCTGTATTGACTGCTTACTTTATTGACTGCTTACTTTTTGAAGGGCCAGAAGGGCCAAAATGACTGATTCTCGCTACTCCTTATTTGAGAGGGAGGCAGTTGATAAGGAATCGTGCGAATTTCATCTTCAGGCGGTGTGTTTGGCGCTTCAGCGTCCTGATTAGTTCGATCTGTCAGCGCTGTTGCTCGTTTCAACAAAGGCTCTAGCTTTACAGATGCGATGCCTTCTAAAATGTAGTTTCGCAGGGTGATTTCGTCTGGAATGTCACTGATGCTGACACAACTCAACGCTGATTCGTAGGCTTTTAGCGCCCCTGGCAAGTCCAATAGTCTTTGCTTTAAGCGACCGATGCCGTGCAAAGCCTGCGCCTGTAAAAAAGGATTGGCTTCAGCTGCTTGAACCGCTTGCTCAAAGGCAGTTTGTGCATCTAAACGGAAAAGAGATAGTCGTAGCTCTGCGGTTTGTAGCCATGCCTGCGCCTTTTTTTCTGCTTCACAGCCCGAGCGGAAAGAATATGCCGCTGCTCTGAAGTTGGCTTCTGCCTCGATACGGCGATCTAGCACACTATAAATAGATGCAATATTGTAATAGAGTCGCCCTAAATCTCTTGGGCTTTTATGAGCTTTTGACGCTTCAATGAGCTGTTCTATATATATTCGCAGTTTGTTCTGTAGGGCCATGCGCTCCAGAACTTTTTGATTGGTGTCTTCTGAAGACAACTCATAAAAACGCATCGTATTTTCCTCTCTGTAGATGACTGAGTAGCTGTGGGCTTGCCTATATTGGGCTTGCCTATGTCGGGTTCGTCTGTATTGGGCTTGTCTGTATTGGGCTTGTCTGTGGTTGTTTTACAGTCATACTGTGACGCTTTGTCCTTTTCTTCAGCAGTACCCGCAAGGGTCATTTTTCTGATGCGGGCCTAACTATCAAACGGCGTCCAAACGGCGTCCAAACGGCGTCACGGTGACAGTTAGCTTTTCATATCAGCAAAACTTGAAAGGATTCCTGACAAAATCTAAAAAAAACTGAATTGTTTTGCAGAATTTTTGAATTTGCCCCCGATAGGTCAGTACAGTTCACAAGGAGGCACCTATTTACACCCTAGAAAGTAAACATCGGCATATGGACGGCACCGGGGACAGCTCCCAGCTTAAGCAACTGATTGAAAAGACCTGTCAACACCCTAAAGGCAGCCCACAGCGGCAACGCGGACTCACTCAGCTCATTAGGCTGATGACGCCCCAACTCTGGCGCACTGCCGCCGCTTACTATCCCGATGCTTTGCAGCAAACTTGGATTTACTTTTGTCGTAACCTTTGCGAAGCCACGACCGGTAGAGCCTATGACCCAACGGTGGCAAACCCCGTCACCTGGCTCAATGCCTATCTCAAGCACCGCCTGCATGATTTCCAGATTGCAGAAAATCGCACCCGCGCTACCACGGTTTCTCAAACGGCCATTTCTACCCCTGATGGCCTTTTAGATCCGATTGATCGGTTGCCTGCTCCGCCAGATATTCCCCCCTGGTTGGAACAAGTGAGGCAATGGGCTGAAGGTAGCGCCGAGCTAGATGAGATGCATATTAGTAAGCATCCAGAAATTACTGCTAAAGTCTTGATTTTGAAGCGATTGCCGCCTGAGACATCTTGGAAAGCGTTAGCTGAAGACTATGGGGTTTCGGTGGGCACCCTCAGCAGCTTTTATCAGCGCCAATGTCGCACAAAACTCAGGGAATATGGCCAGTCTCAAGGTTATTTCTAAAGGTTATTTCTAAAGGCCATTTCTAAAGGCCATTTGTAGCAGGCTATTTCCATTACAAACGATCTCAACCACTCACCCCCACAAATGCTCAGACATTAAATCATTTTCAGGAGTTAGACGCAGAACACATGGTCATTGAACAATCTCAGCATACGGAGCATCCCGGCGCGATCGCGCTGCCCATTACGTTAGAACATCAACAGATGGCACAGCGCTTTACGCAGCAGTGTCCATTTGCTGAAAAAGTGCCGCAGATTGAGCGCAATACGCTAGCAGTGTGCGCGGTAAATGCGTATTTACAAATGATGGGCATTGCCACCGATGTGGCCACTAGCGATAGCTGGAATCCAATGATGCAAATGATGGTCGATGCCAGTGATTTGAGGGTGCCGGGGGTCGGAGCGTTGGCTTGTCGGGCGATGATGCCGGGCGATGAAGCTTGCTATGTGCCGCCAGAAGATTGGAGTGAACGGGCGGGCTATATTGCGGTTGTTGTGGATGTGGCTGAAAGCCAAGCGACTTTGATGGGGTTTATGCCCGCCATAGAAGACGCCATGATGAATGAAGATGCCCTACTGGAAGAAGGCATGCCGATCACCCAATTTTCTCCTATTGAAACGCTTCTCGACCATATTTATACACTTAAAACAGCGACAGAAATGGTCCCTGCAACAGATGCTGTGGCAGCGCCCTTAGTAGATGGTATTCAAGCTGCGATTACTACAGCAACGACTCGCATGAGCCAATGGTTTGAAGGCGTGGTGACCAACGGTTGGCAAACCGTAGACGAACTGATTAACCCGTCGCAAATGGGTTTTGCCTTTCGGAGTGCAGGTGCGGCTCGCACGCCTGAGAGTGGTCAAGATATTAGGCGGGCTAAAGCGATTAATTTAGCAGAAGCGGGCCTACCGCTGGGCCAATCTATTCAAATTGCGCTGATTATTCAGCTGAGTCCAGCTTCAGCAGAGTGCATTGATATTATTTTGCAGGTGCACCCACTAGGCGACGAATCTCGTTTGCCAGAGGGCATTTCTCTTTCTATTTTTGATGATGGTAATAACTTGGTGCGAAACGCTACGTCCAGAGCGATCGATAACTACATTCAGCTACAAGTTGTTGGCGAGCCAGGAGAATCTTTTAGCGTTCAGATTCGTAAAGGAGAGGCGCTGTTTGAAGAAATGTTTGAGATTTAGGGGCTATGTTTAAGCGTATGTTCGATTCTATGATTTAGATCACAAGCTGGGCTATACTCAGCAGAATCTATGCATCTATATGCTTTCGCTTCGTATTTTGTTTAGCTGCTTGTTCTGATTGCTGATGACCTGATTGCTGATGACCTGATTGCTGATGACCTGATTGCTGATGACTTGATTATTGTCTGATTGCTGATGATCTGTGCCTGCTGGACTACTGTCCTTGACGACTGCCTGTTGGACTACACTTGATTGTTACGTTGGTCGCCTCGTAAAGCCCTTATGCCCTTATGAAAGCCTCCTTACTCCGCCTTGCTATAGCGCCTGCTCTGATAATGCCTTTCGCAGTGCCTTTTTCTGTCGCTGCACAGGGTGAGTTGCCTGCGTTGCCGATTCAGTTCAACCCAACGCAGAGCGTGAATCAGGGACGGATGGGCAGTGTGGAAGGCGGGTGCGACGCAGGGCCGTTAAGCGCGATTGCTTATACCAATCCTCAAACCCAAGCTTCGTTAAGTACTCGCACCAGCCAAGCTCAGCCCACTTTGTGGGTTTACTCACCGACTCCCATTAATGCAGAAACCGAGGCCACCTTCACTATTAAAAATAGCTTGAGTGCGCCTCTCTACGAAGCCCGACTCTCGGGTCAAACAGACAGCGCTGGCATTATCGGTATTCCGCTTTCAACTAATCTGACGGTTGGCGATTCGTTTCAGTGGTCTTTAGTGCTTAAGTGCTCAGACAATGCTCAGGCGGTACTGAGTGGATGGATTGAGCGGAGGATGCTGGACTCTGCTCTCAATCAGACTTTTGCAGCAGTGAGCGATCGCAATCGCGCGGCCCTATACGCTAACTACGGTTTCTTGCAAGATACCCTTAGCGAACTGGCTGATTTGCGGCTTGAAAACCCTCAGAACGAAGCGCTTACTCAAGACTGGTCAACGCTGCTCACCGATTTTAATCTCTCTGAACTTGCCGCCGAACCTCTCTTAAGCTGTTGCGAGATTGGCAAAGAAGCTGTTGAACCTTTAGAAGAAGCCGTGGAGGAGGCCGATCGTGAAGCCTTTGACAGTGAAACATCTGACAGCGAAACATCTGACGGTGAAGAAATGGACAGCGAAGAGATAGACAGCGAAGCGCCTGAACTTACTGAACAACAACCTTTAGAATCGGAACTAGAAGCGCCAGAAGAATCTGAAAGCTCTGAACAACTAGAAGAAGCGGCTGAAGATAGTAGAACGATGCTTCAGCGGGCTAGAGATAGGGGCTAACTTATACGCTTGAGATATTGCTGTTCTACGACCCTACCATCGTTTCAGGTGTGCGCAAACCTATGTCAGAATCAGCTGAAAATATTTTCAATATTTCGAATAGTACCGCTACGAACATAACGGGGTCTGGCGATATTTATTACAATGCGTCATCTCAGGCGCAGGCTGAGTCAGCTGCCCTGCGCAAGAAAATTCTCTTTCTGGCAGCGAATCCCCTCTCGACGGATCGATTGCGTTTAGATGAAGAAATTCGTGAGATTGAAGCTGGATTGCAGCGTTCAAAGTATCGCGATCGCTTTGAGCTTAAACAGCAGTGGGCTGTCCGTTCAAGAGATTTGCAGCGAGCTTTGCTGGATAATCATCCTCAAATTGTTCATTTTTCAGGGCATGGTATGGGGCAAGCCACAACTGTAACAACGGCTGAAGCCACTCGGAAAATTACGGTTGTTGGTCATCAGCTTCCTTTGGAAGAAGGGTTGATTTTAGAAGATGTTTCAGGGCAGCCCAAGTTAGTCACTACAGAAGCATTGGCTGCGCTGTTTGAGCTATTTAATGATTCGGTAGAATGTGTGATTCTTAATGCGTGTTATTCAGAGCGGCAGGCGAAGGCGATCGCGCAGCATATTCCCTACGTGATAGGGATGAATCAGGCGATAGGCGATCGCGCAGCCATTGAATTTTCCATTGGTTTCTACGATGCCTTAGGCGCAGGTGAATCTTTGCAAAGAGCTTATCAGGAAGGCTGCGTGTCTATTCAGATGTTAGGCACTCCAGAATATTTAACACCTACTCTCATCTCTTAAGTATGTGAGCAGAAACATTCACAAGCTCAGGTGATAATTCCCAGTCTTAAGAACTGTTTCTACCCTCGCTTGGGTCATAGAAGTTTTAAAACATGAGACTATCTATCTCACAATAAGGATTCATTTAAACTTTGCTGCTGTTATCCAGAAAGGAAACTGATAATAACAACAATTTAAGAATTTATCTCTCGGTAAGGTTCGTAAGGTAGTATATGCTTAAGTATCAGCGTATTAAGATGCATTCGCTGACGTTAACTCTGTATTTGCTATCTGCCAGAGCTGAGTTGTTATGAATATGTCCCAAGTTCAAAAGCTTCTTAAGGAAAAAATAGATTCTCAACAGATAAGTGAGGATGCAGCGCCTTCTATGGAGGCCATTGAAACTTTTGAGCAAGCCATACACAAGAGTTTTGATGAATTAGAAAAACTGTCAGAGACATTGCAAACCTCTTCCTCTGATTTGCTAGTCATGACTTTAAAGTCGAAGCCTGTGCCCCCCAATGGCGATCCGCCGGACTGGTATTGCGAACTATTTCCTAATGCTAAAGGGTGTAAGTCCAACGATCGTTAACGTAGGCGTATGTCTCTTGATATCAGAAGCCAACGCTTTGACGACCAGCATGATCGTTTTGTCACTCTCCACGGAACGAGAGCAGGACATAGTGTCACGTGGAAACTTGCTCTGGTGCTTGTTGCTGTTTGTACCGTGACGCTATCTTCGGTCGTTGCAATACTTTCAGCGACAGTTTTACCACAAATTTGCGTTATGTCTGGCCGCTTTTCACTGTTTGCGGCTGCTTTCGTTTTCCTTGCTCATTTATCATTATTGTTTGTAAATGTAGCCTTTGGCTTCTCTAAAACTTACGTCTTTTCCTTGCTTTCAGCTTTCCTAGTCAGCTGGATGATTTATCTGCCTAGGACACTTGATAAAGGATTTGATATTGTTTCTTTTGTTCTTGGGTTCTCAATTGGAGAAGTTTTATCTTTTTTAGGGATTCTTGCTATTGCACAGTGCGTAGCTTTTACATTCTTGGTACACAATTCAAATGTTAGTTTCTTGATCTTACTTTTATCAGTTTCGTTAGGAACTGGACTAGTTTGGTTGACTGTAATGACAACAGGAACTCAAGGCAACTTTCCCTTTTCAGTAATGGTGTTTTTCAGCATCTATATTACAGCTGTTGTTATTGCACGGAAAGCCTTGAATCAGGAGAATAGATTTCGATGGCTGATGCCACAAGCGGTGTTTTGGGCTGCGGTAGGGGGAACGTCTTTTAAGGATCTGGATTTAAGGAATCTTGACTTTACAGGTGCCATTCTTGAGAACACAGATTTGCGAGCCAAAAATTTTTATCGCACTTGTTTTAGAGGTGTGAAAGGTTTAGAAAATGCCAGAGTAGATAACACATATCTCGATTTAGACAATCAAAAGGTTAGGAGTCTTTTAGTCAACGGTTACAGCAACGATGCTGATTTTAGTAAGCTCAACTTAAGAGGTGCGTATCTGAAAGGAGCTGATTTACGCAACTTTCAGCTTGCTGAGGCCAACTTAGAGGGCGCTGATTTGAGCAATGCGGATCTGCGAGACAGCGTTCTGCTACGGACAATTTTGACAGATGCTGATCTTAGAGGTGCGAATTTGACAGGTGCCTGTATTAAGGACTGGAGCTTTAATCAGCAGACCTGCTTTGACAACATTGTTTGTGATTATGTGTATCGAGAATATGAACAGGGCGCTCCCAGCGATCGCTATCCAGCCTCTCGTAATTTTGAGCCGGGTGAGTTCCAAACTCTATTCCAAAAATTAACTAACGCTGTTGAACTAATCTTTAAAGATCAAGTAGACTGGCGAGCGCTCAGCTTTGCGTTTGAAAAGTTTCAGATTGAAGATGACGGCCTGGGGCTGGAACTTAAAGGTGTTGAGCAGCGAGGGAATTATTGGGTGGTTAAAGTAACCCACGGAGAAGGGGTTTCCAGACAGAAGGTAGAGCGGCAGGTGCAAGAGACTTATGATGACCTGCGAGGCTTACTAGAAGCGAAAGATCAGCAAATTAATCAGTTGCTTGGCATTATGGATGGCCAAACGAAAGCACTGAGCCAGCAATCTGAAGCACTGAACAACTATAGTCAACGGTCATTTGGCAACAACTTTTTCATCTCTGGCAGCAACATTACTAACCTCGCTGGCTCTGGTGCAATTGAATACCGAGAAGCAGCTGAGTGTGTGCGTAATTTGGTAACGCAGCCGAGTGAGTCAGCTTCCACACTACAGCGCTTACTGGCTCTATTGAGTGACCGCAATATTGCCGCTACAGCTGATGTACAGCAAGACTTAATTCAACAGGTTTTACTTGCTGAAGCTGACAACGATCTTCAGTTCAAACAGCTTTTGCTTCAAGACGGTGAACAGATGATTCAATCTCTTTCTAATGAGGCTGCTAATGAGACGCTTTCGGCAGCTGTGAAGTATGTGATGACACAGCTGCGCGCCTAGTTGTGGTGCTGCCTTGAGAAGTGCTGCTTTTAGCATTAACCTCAAACCCGAACGATTATCAGATGCTGTAAGCAGTAATATTTTTGCAGCTTAGCCCAGATCTTGAATGAATTTTTCTCGGTTAAAGGTAAACCCTTCACCGAGAAAATCAATTAAGCGCTGCGTGTCGTCTTCGGCGGTTTTTAAACAAGTTGAAGCGCCGGGAGATGGCGTAATGTTGAAAATAGCATTCCGGCCCAAGATCTTGGCTTCTCCCATCTCTAATTTCCGTTTTTCTAAGTTCACGATCTGTGGCCTAATGCCGCCATAGCCTTTGGCAAACTGAAGCTCACTAAATTTAATGGAAGGGACAATTTTGCGCACTTTTTTAATAAATAAGAACTTACCAATGAGTGGCAGATCGTACACAAAGTTCTGAATCATGTACCAGGTAATAGTGAAGTCGCTCAAGATGGTGATAAAGCTCATCATTGCGTTCCAGCTTAAGCCTGCCGTTTTGAAGTATTCGAATATGGTGCTGTAGTTGTGTCGCTCTAGCATGGGCAATACTTTCGCTGTGGGGCCAAATCGCGTTTTGCTGGCGTCGTGCACTTCCGGGTCGCCGTGAATGGCGGCAAAGGGTAGCTTGGCCATTTGCACCATATATACTTTGCCCTTTAGCAGGGAGGGCGCGATGTAAAAGCTGCCTGCGGCACTGAGCAGCGCGTAGTCTGTGCCGTAGCCTAATGATTTGGCAAATAGCAGGCTGTGTGCGCCGCTGGTGACAGCGACCGTTTGGGCTGTGATGGTTTTGCCATTGGCGGTAATCACAAAGCGTCCGTCAATTTCTTCTATGGAAGAGACTTTGGTGCCGAAGAGAAGATCGATTTGTTTATCTGCTACTTGTTTTGATTTTGCAACGAAGGACTCGGCTAATTTTTGATAGTCGATGGTGTAGCCTTCTGGTGTGGACAGGGCCACGATGTTTTCTTCGGGCGATCGCCCTTCTACCACTTTGGGTTCTATTTCTGAAATCTGCTTACGGTCAATGACTTTCAGCGTGGGAAATAATCCCTTGAACGTCTCATACCGCGCTTTCAAAAAATCAATTTCTTTGGCACCTACAGCCATCACCATTTTGTGATACAGCGTATATATTTCCTGCTGAGGATCATGTTCTAATACGTAGCGCTTCACCATAGAAGCGGCCCGATTGACCTTCGTTGCTTTTTCTAAGCTGTAGTTTGTTTCAATATCGCCAAAGTGCAGGGTTTGGCTATTGCTGGTCTGTTTAGAATTGACTAAGGCCACCCCTTCATTTTTTTCAATGAGGGCAACTTTGCCCACGGTTGTATAGTGGCTCAGGCTGTACAGTAGCGCCGTTCCGCACACGCCGCCCCCGACAATAACAACATCATAAATGTCTTGTTTATCCGAGTCTAATTGAGCCATATCAATATTCCTAAAAAGCAGTCCTAAAAAGGTAAATCTAAGCAGTCCAGATTTAGTATATATGGCTAGCTTAGGCTGCATCTATCTGCGCGGTCATCACGTTTTCATCTTGTACTCATTAAAGTGCTGTAGCATAACCCACATTTAGCCGTTCTTATTCTGGTTACTGTATTTCATATTCCTTAGGAGAGTTTTATTGTGCTAATCACTGATTTGAAGAAAGCTTTGCAGAAGGGCGTTGCATTGAGTCTTTTGGGGCTTGCGGGTGCGATCGCGCTAAGCCACACCCAGTCTGGCCTTGCCCAGACTGAAATGCCGGAAGCTCCCGCCTCCCCGTACGTTAGTCAAACCGTTGAATTAACTTTCACAGATGCCGAAGGGCTAGGTGATGCCGTTGGTACCGTTACCCTACAAGACTCTGAGTACGGGCTGATTCTGACACCCGCGCTAGTCAATCTATCCCCTGGGATTCATGGCTTCCATATCCATACGAACCCGGCCTGTGGCCCGGCTGAGAAAGAAGGCAATATGGTGCCTGGCCTGGCTGCGGGCGGTCACTTTGATCCAGAAGAAACCGGCGTTCATGAAGGGCCTTATGGCGATGGACACCTGGGTGATTTGCCTCCTTTATATGTAGATGCGGAAGGCAATGCCAATACGCCTATACTTGCCCCGCGCCTCACGGTGGCCACTCTAGCGAATCGTAGTCTGATGGTGCACATGCATGGTGATAACTTCTCTGATGATCCTGCGCCCTTGGGTGGTGGCGGCCCTCGGCTGGCCTGCGGTGTCATTACAGCCGCCATCACAGCAGAGTGAATAGTGGCATACTAAGAAGCGATCCACGCAGTCACTTTCCATTGCTATGTCACTTAATCGCCGCCGCTTTATTTTCCTTAGTGGGCTTACGCTGAGCGGGGCTACAACTGCGCTAGCCTGCACCAAATCAGGGTCACAAGCGACCGCACAACATTCATTTACATCAAGTGCCTCTACATCGAGTGCATCTACACAAAACGCCTCTACATTGAGTGTCTCTACATCGAGCGCTCAGTCTGGTCAAAGCGTTGGCCCTAGTGGCCTTTATGCGCCTAAGCGTGGCGATATTCGTCTGGCGGTGATTAGCGATCTTAATAGCGCGTATGGATCTACCCACTATCGCCCTGAAGTGATTAAAGGCATAGACTACCTTCCTGGCTGGCAGCCAGATATGGTGCTGTGTGCAGGTGATATGGTGGCGGGCCAGAGCCTGAATCTATCTGAAAGTGAAGTGGAAGCGATGTGGAGTGCTTTCGATGAAAAAATTCTCTCTCGGATTAGGGCGGCGGGGCTGCCCTTTGCTATTACGATTGGCAATCACGATGGCTCTAGCTCTCAGCAAGCGGGGGAGTTTATTTATGTGCTGGATCGCAATGAAACGGAGAAGTATTGGAATGGGCATCAGTCTGATACTGACCTGACGTTTGTAGAAGCGGATGGCTTTCCTTTTTACTACAGCTTTAAGCAAAACGATATTTTTTATCTGACGTGGGATGCTTCTTCTGCTAATGTTCCGGCTGCGCAGGTGGCTTGGGCTGAGCGGGCACTGGCAAGCCCCGAAGCGCAGAGTGCGAAGCTACGGATTGTGATGGGTCATTTGCCGATGTATGCGGTGTCGCAGCGGCGCGATCGCCCTGGCGAATACCTTAATCAAGCTGATGAGCTGAGAGACTTACTGGTTCGTCACAATGTGCATACCTACATTAGCGGCCACCACCATGCCTACTTCCCTGGCAAGTCTATGGATGCAAATGGCACGCTGAATGCGCTACACTGCGGCGCTTTGGGCAGTGGCCCTAAGTCTCTTTTAACTGCGGCCAACGCGCCTTTTCAAACGCTGACTGTTATGGATATTTTTCTCAGCGATGGCAGTACTGTGTACACCACCTACAACATGAATACGTTAGAGGTGGTGGATCCGAGCATGCTGCCTCGGTTGATTGTGGGGCCGAATGGCAAAGTGCTGAGACAAGATGTGGTGGCGAGTGAGCTGACCCCTGAAGAACAATCTCAGCCATATGTGCCGAGTGACGCTTAGCGCCAATACTTAGCGCCAAAGGCTTTTAGGTTAAGAGGCATCGACATTAAAAAGGCATGACCTATTTTGATGACTGATCTCGGCCGTCGGGTTCGCGTAGGATGTAGCCCACGCTGCGAATGGTTTGGATGAGGTTGGGTTCGTTGTCGTTGTTGAGCTTATTGCGTAAGTAGCGAACATATACTTCAACGATATTGGAGTTGCCTGAATAGGCGTAGCCCCACACGTTGTCCAAAATTTGAGCGCGGGTGAGCACTCGAAAATAGTTGCTCATGAGATATTTGAGAAGATCAAACTCTTTGGCCGTGAGTCGAATGAAGCGATCGCCTCGAAAAACTTCTCTGGTTTCAAGGTTCAGCATAATATCGACACATTTTAGGTGTGGATTTTTGTTTTCGGGTTGCTTCCGGTTGACTAAGTTTGCTCGAATCCGAGCAATCAATTCTTCTTTCTCTATCGGAAAAGATAAGCAGTCGCTGGCACCTGCTTCTAGCCCCGCAATTCTGTCTCTGGCATTGTCTCCTTCAGTCAGCAAAATAATGGGCGATGTGTGCCGTTCAGATCGCAAACGATGGCAGAGTTCTAAGCCGCTTAACCGGGGCGGTGCCCAGCTTACAATCGCTAAATCGGGCAACACGCGTTTAATGGCCAGCAACCCCCGCAGCCCATCGTGAATAACACTGACCTGAAACCCTTCCGCAGAGAGAGAGAGCTGTAACGTTTCAGCCATCTCCATTTTGTTTGAGATGATCATGACATGCTGAAGTCGCTTCATGGGCTTATCTTCCTCCTGGCATCTTTTCGGGCGTCGTGGATGGCTTGGTCAGATTGAACCGTAATGATCTGGATTATTCAGCAGTTTTAGGGTCAGCAGTTTTAGGATCAGCAGTGTCTGGGTCAGCAGCGTTTAGGGACTTGTTTTTATCTAAAAATGCTCCGATATGGTGATGTTTTGGATGAAATATGGACTTTACTCGAAGAAATATGCTTTTTCCTCAGCAATGTGGTTTTTAATCAATTAATCCGACTTTTCTCGCGGCATGTTCTACCTGTACCCGCAGGTCTTTTTCTGATTGGTTGTAAACCCCTAAAAAATCTTGAATGCCGAGCCAATAGTTACGGGTCGTGCGCGTGCTGACGCCCATCCTATTAGCAATTTCTTGATCTGAAAGCCCGGATTTAAATTTTAAAGACAGCAGGGTTAGCCATTGTGGTTTAAACCCAGAGAGCGATCGCACATCTGGCGGTAGATAAATAGACCCTCGCAGCGCTAGGTCGGCCATTCTTAAAATGCTGTAGACAGGTTCTGCTTTATGAATGGCCGTAAAGCCTGCTGGATAGCTATAAATTTCAGACGAGATTCTGATTAGAGGTTTAATATTGGCACCCATCGTTAAAATGTTGGTGACCTGTTCAGAGCGCATTAGGTAACGCAGCAGCTGAATGCCCGCCTGACAGTTTGCCGTTTCTCCTAATTTCTCTGGCAAATCTAAATCGACCATCGCCAAAGAGACGACCCCGCTGGTCGTTTCCACCTCAGCTAGCTGCTGTTGCGCGGTTTCAACGTCTTGCGCGGCTAACAGCATAACGTTGGGATATGCCTTGTTTAATTTAGGCAGCAGCCCTTCTAAAACAACATCATGGTCATCAACCACCAGAAAATAACTCAACTGTTGGCGCAACTGATTAGCCCTACTCTCAGATGCCAGATCAGTCGGCTGGGACTCTAAAAGTCTCTCTTTTTGGTCAATGAGTAGCTGTCGCCAGCCAGATTGTTCAATTCCCATATCAACAAAGTCATGTGCCCTCAGCCACTACGAAAAAACGAGCATACTGCTGAGAATACAGACATCATGCAGCCAAATGGCCGAGAAGTCATGAGTTTTGCCGGAAGCCTTATTTCCGAATTTGGAAAGCTACCTTAAACTGTTCTTAGAAGCAGACATTTTGTGCCGTTTCGGCCACATAATCTCGCACACAATGCCTGGTGTGCCTTGTTCTTCTAGTGCTCTGGGCACTCTCCTAAACTGTCCTTTCATACGTTGGGCCAAGGCCATTGCCTGTCTTGTTCCTTCACCGGTTACTGGGTTCTCTTGCATGGTCTTTTCTACAGGGCCAAGGCCATTATCTACAATCCTAAGCCGATACCATCCGGCTTCTACCGTACAGGTTACATCCACCATTGTGGTGCCAACGGCGTATTTGCCAATGTTCGTGAGTGCTTCTTGTAGAAAAATGCAAAAGCCTCGTTTTTGCTCTAGGCTAAAGCGCCCGTGGGCTAAACAGGTGAGATCTGGGGAGAGAAACATGTGCACCGATGTAAACCCTGGCAGAGATTGGTCAATGGTATTTTCGTAGACGCTGTACAGCAGCTCAGACAGCGGCATTTGTAAATTCAGCACCTTATTGTTGGCAAGATACAGTTTGTCGCTATGGGTTTCAGCGTCTTGCCGCATCCGATCAAAAATCATTCGAATCTCATCGTTAAAGGCTTGCAGCTGGTTCCGAACCTGAGGCGTTGAGAGATTATCTAAGCTGCGTAAGGTGGCTGCTAACCGCTGTAAAGGGCCATTATGAATGGCCTGGTACGTACGCTCCACAGCGGCCTTCCGCTGCATTAATTCAACGCGCATATCCCAATCAAAAAAGGCGGTAACTAGCCCTGCGCCCCACAGCGATAGCCCAGCGGGTACCACCGGTAACCACCAGTTCTTGATCAAGAGCCAGTAGCACAGCCCCACCAGCACGAATGCGGCTATTACCAAGCTCACCACACTTTTCCATGCTGACTGCAACAATACGCTGAGGGTCATGCCTATTAGGCCCCAAATTCCTATCCAGTAATACTCTCCAAAATCTGGTAACGACCTCAAAAAGCAAGGGCTGTCAATGACTGAACTCAGCAGTTGCTTAACGGTGAGGGCATGAATTTCTACGCCGTAGATCAGTTTGGTGGCGGCCAAATTTCTTACGGTTGCGGCCGAAATATCACCCAATAGCTGACGAGAATATAACGTTTCTCTCACCGCTGAGGTAATAAACGTATCGTGCACACTAGAGGTCACATTTCCAATGAGCACAATCGCATCACGAAACTTTTCTGCTTCTACGTTTCCGGCTAACACATCTCGTAGTGCAACTGTTTCATGGGGCTTTTGTAGTGCGCAGAAGTGAATCAGTGCCTGATTGTTGTTGACTGGTGCGCGTACATAGCCGCCTGTATTGGGAAAAAACTGTGGCAGTGTATGCCCTTCAAATTGGATGGGATCGGTTGGCTTAATGCCTGGGTAAAAGGCAAAGCCTTCTTTCTCTAAATATTTTCGGGCTAGCTGCAAGGCGAGAGAATATTTTAATTCTCCATTTTCTCCGGCTGCTGCTAATACGGTGCGTCGTAGTTCACCATCTGTATCTGCAACCAAATCTACGAAGCCTACTTGGTCTGCGGTTAGCCCTGATGGTGGACGCACATTCATGCTCTCTTTGGGGTTAAAGGCCATTTCTGCCACGACTAAGTTAGGCATGGACTGAATGGTGGCTTTTAGGGGTTGTTCGCTGGTGATGGTGGGAAAATCTTTAAAAATATCTAGCCCGATAACGCGGGGCTGATACTGTTGAAGTTTGGTGAGTGCTTGGGAAATGGTTGCTGCCGATGGCGGGAATTCTCCAATTTCTCGGTAGTCTGTTTCACTAATGCTCACCACTGCGATGCGATCTGTTGCGATGTGCGGCGGGCAGCTACGGGCAAATGTATCGAGTGCTATCCATTCTTGCAACTGCAACAATCCGCTCAAACGCACTAAGCACACTAAGGCCACCACTAAGGCCCCAGGTAAAATCACGTCTCTCCATTCAGAAAAACTTGATTTAAAGGTGCGCCATGACCGTTTCAACATGAGTACCTGAGTTGTTCAAAAGGAGTCAATCGTTAGGAGTCAATTGTTTGAGCCAAGCCTCTATTAACGTATCCGCTTTAGGCGGTCTATTCCAAGCTAATGAGTCCGGCTTGCCGTGCAGCGGTCTGAATTTGAATTCGTAAGTCTAGGCTAGGACTCTCGAATACGCCTAGCGCATCTTGAATGCGAACCCAATAGTTGCGAACGGTGCGATCGCTAATGCCCATTTCTTTGGCGATCGCCTTATCAGAGAATCCTTCCTGATACTTTAGCTTTAGTACCATTAGCCACTTACGATCAAACTCAGGCCGCTTTCTCAGCGCAGGCGGCAAATGCGTTGATCCTCGCATAGCCAGCTCTACAGAGCGCAGCATATCTTCGATGGGCGAAGATTTATCCATGGCGACAAAGCCGCCGCCGTAGGCATTGATAACCGGCTTCAAACGCACTAGCGGCTTGATATTTGTGCTGAGCACCATAATGTTTGGGGCCAGCTCGCTGCCAATTAAGTGGTCTAGCAATCGCATGCCTACCTCTGCCTTGGCAGGGCCGTTCGGCACCTCTGGCAAGCTCAAATCCACAATCACTAAATCGGGGGGATGCCGTCTGATGGCTTGCTGCGCTGTTTTGAAATCTTTGGCAGTGGCAATTGCGGCCTGTGGATAGGCTCGCTGCAATGCCGGAACCGTGCCCATTAAGATAGCTTCGTGATCATCAATCACAAGAAATCTCAGCGGATTGGATTCCGGCATGGGTGAATGCGGTGTTAGTTGGCAACTGGGTTGCTCGTTCACTGGTGGATGATTAGCCAGCATTGAAAGGGCGTTCGCCGCTGGGCTGGCCAGGCTCTGCGCCTTTATCTGTTTGAACGATGGTTCGCGTTTCGAGATTGGCGAGGCGGTCATTGCTGTTTGTGGTTGTCCCTCCGGAGACCTCTGTAAGCTGCTCATCTTGCAACTTTTCGGATACGGCCTCTGCGTTTGGCGCTAGGCTGTCTGGGTTAGCGGGTGTTCCTTTTTTCGATTGTTCTTTCATGGATAGAATCCTCAACGTTTTAAGTGAATCTTTGTTGCATTTTGTTGCATGTTCAGCAGCAGACTGTGTTTAGCCGAAAACATCTTAAGCTCACGTCAAAAACAACGTTCGCGAATGCCGTTTTCTAATCTAGCTGCGCTTCTTTCACCTTAGCTGCTTTTACTTGTAATTTTAGCGATTATGATAAGGCTGAGTCTGAGCATTTCATAAGAATTCTGCGCTAGGAATCGGACGCTCGTTTTGGGGTGATTTGTTCTGGGGTTAGCCTATTATTCATGCGTCGTTTTGGCGGTATCAGCCGCTATGATTTTTCTGGCGATAACATCTTTCGATAGGGAGAGCGTTTGCGCAGAACACCTTGAAAAATCTATCAACGCAAAAAATAAATTTGATATATTGAATACTAAGCAATAGGGCTGACCTTATCGCTTTTCTTATCGTTTGTGAGTAGCTTTTTATACTTTGGTGCAATCTGCAACGCTGGGAACAACGGCGGCTCGGACAACAATATTGCTGCTGACCGCTAATCCCTCGGGGACGACTCGGTTGCGGCTGCCTAACGAAGTCCGGGACATTAAGCAGGGGCTGGCACTTTCGGCTGGGCATGAACGATTTAATATTGTCTCTGAGTGGGCTGTTCGGGCGCAGGATTTGCGCCGCGCGCTGCTTAAGCATCAGCCTCAAATTGTGCATTTTTCTGGGCATGGAGAAGGCGAGCAGGGGCTGATTTTTGAAGATGATGCGGGTGAGGTTCAGCCGATTCGAGGGGCTGCGCTGGCGGATCTGTTTGGTCTGTTTCCTAGTGTTAATTGTGTGTTGCTAAATGCTTGTTATTCCGAGGTGCAAGCCACCGCGATTGTGACGCATGTTAACTATGTGGTGGGTATGCGAGCGGCCATTGGCGATCGCGCAGCGATTGAATTTTCGGTTGGCTTTTATGATGCGATTGGCTACCATCGCCCGATCCCCGAAGCGTATGAGTTTGGGCGTAGCGCGATCGCCCTCAAAGGCATTGATGAAGTCTCTACCCCTATTCTGTTAGTGAAGTCTCCCGTGGCGACCGTGAGTGATGCCGCTAGTGCAGATGCAGATGCAGATGCAGATGCAGACGCGACACCGCCAATTTCTGAGCCGCCAATTTCTGAGCCGCCAACTCCTGAGCCGCCAACTCCTGATCTACCGCCAGTATCTGTTGATGCTGAGCTTCCCCTTGTTATGGAAGAACCGGAAGGCTTGGTGCCATTGGACTCGCACTTTTATATTGAGCGATCGCCCATTGAAACGGACTGCTATGAAACGGTGACGCGCCTTGGGTCTTTGATTCGCATCAAAGCACCTAAGCAAATGGGCAAAACCTCTCTGTTGGTTCGCACCCTTAACCATGCAAAGGCTCAGGGGCTGCAAACCGTGCGCCTCAGCTTTCAAGCTGCTGACAGCCAAAGCCTGAACAGCCTAGATGAATTTTTGCAGTGGTTCTGTGCCAGCGTGACAGAAGATTTGGATAGAGAAGATCGTTTGGCTGACTATTGGAAAGGGGCGAGGGGCATTGTGCGCAGCGCCCAGCGATACTTTGAAAAGTATTTGCTGGCCGAGCTGGATCGGCCTTTAGTGCTGGGGCTGGATGATGTGGATGTGGTGTTTGAGCATGAGGCGATCGCTAAAGACTTTTTTGGCATGCTGCGGGTGTGGCATGAAGAAGGTAAAAGCCATCCTGTTTGGCGTAAGCTCCACCTCATTATTGTTCACTCTAAAGAAGTTTATATTCCGCTAGATATCAACCGATCCCCGTTTAATGTGGGCTTACCTGTTGAACTGCGTGAACTCAATGCGCCCGAAGTAGAAACGCTGATTGCCCGCCATCAGCTTGCTTTTACCGCAGACCAACAGCAACTGTTGATTGCGCTGGTGGGCGGTCATCCTTATTTACTGCGCACTGTGCTTTATCAGCTTAAGCGAGGCCGCATTACCCTCAGCCAGCTTTTAAGCGAAGCGCCTACTGAAAGCGGACTCTTTCGCGATCATCTCCGTCGCCATCTTTTAAATTTGGAGGCGAATCCTGCCTTAGTGGAAGGGTTTCAGCAGGTGATTCAGTCTTCTCGTCCTGTGCAGATTGGCTCTACAGAAGCCTTTAA